>NZ_CP010978.1:4385000-5037500 GCF_000271665.2 Pelosinus fermentans JBW45
ACATGTCCATCAAATGAACGAAACTAGTTTTACCGTGCCCACGCACGGCCATAATACGGCCGGCAATTCTTGCTGATTGACCTTCTAATTGTTCAAAATTAGCAAGTACTTCATTAGCATGGATCGTAACATCATATTTACGAGCAAAAGGTTCAATTCCCTGTGCTTCAAATGCTGTCATTTTTTCTCGACGAACACGCATCAGTTCATTTAATTCTTCACTTTTTTCAATTTCTTGATTCTGCACTTCTGTCATTTTATGCTTTCTCCCCTAACTCGTCCATTTTGGCATTTTAAAAGAAGAATATTATAAATTGCGTTTAATATCAATTACTTCATATTTTAAAATACCAGCTGGCACATTTACCTCAACAATACTGCCAATCTTTTGACCCAAGATTGCTTGCCCTACAGGTGATTCATTCGAAATTTTAAATTCAACTGGATCAGCCTCTGCTGAGCCAACAAGAGTATATTCAAATTCATCACCAAATTCTAAATCTTTTAAAACAACTGTAACCCCAATGGATACTACATCAGTTTTAATTTCCTGTTCATCAATGACCTTGCTGTTTCGGAGCATCTTTTCCAATGTTATGATTTCGCCCTCAATAAAGGCTTGTTCATTTTTTGCATCCTCATATTCGGAATTTTCACTGATATCACCAAATTCAATAGCTTGTTTAATTCTTTCAGCGACTTCCCGACGACGCACGGATTTTAGATATTCAAATTTCTGCTCTATCTTCTTTAATCCTTCTGCAGTGAGAATAAATTGCTTTTCAGCCATGCTTTCTGCTCTCCTTTTATTTTGATTCTTAACGATTTATCTTATTCTAGGTATAGTCCCTTTTGCTACTACAAAATCATCAAAAATTGCAATAATTAAATATCGATCTACGAGACAATATAAATAGTGCCAAGTGAATAACTTGACACTTTTGGCAGCAGGTCAGAAGCCCAACTTAATATGCACTTAATTATAGGTATAAACATCCTATTTGTCAATGATTTCTAACCAATTCCTCTCTTCTGTTCTTGTTTATTAATAACTACATTTGCTTTAATCGTTGCAATTTCATCTGCTGTAATTGCTTTTTCGAAACTGCGAAAACCAGCTAATTTAAAACCATGCTTTTTAGCTAAGTTCTCAATTGTTTCTACCTGCTTTACTGTTAAGTCTCGACCTAACGTAAAGTTTTCATACCGCTGCTCTAAAGACAAAATCATCGTTTCTGCCATACATGCATAGGCCGTACCATCGGGAAAACCAAAATTCAATCCAAAATTAACATCTCCAGGGACCTCAACGACTCCACCTTCAATTACTAATATATCGTTGCGCATTTGTGCCACACGCCGGGAAACATTCCGCGGTCTGGCTACATCACAAACAATTGCGCCTGACTTTAAATCTTCTGGTTCAATAATACTGTCTACTGCACTTGTTACGGCAATAATAATATCAGCTGACTTTAAAGCAGATTTAGTATTTGCAGTTACTTTTGCAGCTAAACCTGTTTTACGCAAAATTTGTTCAGCAAGTTTTTCCAACTTCTCTTCGTTGCGTGCAGCTAATGTTAAGTATCGAACCTCCCTTGCTAAGATTTGAGCACAAGCTGCACCAATAGAACCAGTCGCACCTAAAACTAATACGTTGGCTCTTTCTAAATCAATACCCATAATTTTAGCAGCTTGCCTCGTACCTTCAAGAGCAGTGGCAACAGTATAGCTATTCCCTGTCGTTACAGCAATATTTAAGTTCTTGGCAACAGTAATACCTGCATCTCCTACAATTGAGGTAAAAGCACCTAAGCCAACGATTTTTGCACCTAGCTTTTCTGCTACTTTTCCTGCTTTGATTATCTTCTCAACAACATATTTTTCAGGCATCTCTACCATTTGCTGCGACGTTAAAGGACATGTAACAAACCAACCTTCACCTTGAGATGATGTTGATTGTATCCCTGTAATATGTGAAGTTTTAAAAGGGGGAAGATATTTGAGTACTCCCTCAACTAAACTATCTGGCCAATTCTTGGTAAATGCAAATTTTCGACTAACATCTTTAACAGTGAGCGGATGTAAGACAAAGGCAAATTTTTCCATGAAATATTCTCCTTTCAATCAGAAAGCCGCTTAATTCGCGGCATAATCTCTAATTCCTTCAAAATACGTCCATAGTCCACCGCCGTAATTTCTTCTGGACGTTTACCTAATAAAGTAACCAAAATAGCTTCTAATACATTTGTCCCTAATGAGCGACCACCAATTTCCGGTGTCGTCGTGATCAATGTTTTTACTCCCCGGTCGCGAAGCAATTCTTCATCTTTTTGAGTAACAGTATTGGTAATAACAGATTTCCCCTTTAAGCTCGCTGGCATGAATCTCCGAATAAAGTGAAAATCTCCTGCTATGAATTCTGCTTGTTCAAAATATTGACTGAAACGCGGAATATTTTGCGTTTGCTTTTCACCTGTAGGATAAAACATTTCAATTGGCAGTCTCGTTATAATAGGCGCTATCACCCGCGCCAATATTGCCAAAGTCCCCAAATTACGAATTGGAATAGGCAATCCTAAGCCAAATAACAAATCACCGAATACCACTTGGCTGCCTGCAGCTATTAATTCTTCTGCTAAACCAAATCGATCTACTGCACAAACAACTAAAACCTGCTTATCATTAAAGGTTATGCCTTCTTTTTCTTTCAAATGTTGTACGACTCTTCGTTCAAGAGTATTTTTAACACCACTCCCATCAACAATGGGAGTATGTTTAGCTGCTGCAGCAATTCGGGCTGACTCTTTAAAAGTGTATCTTTTCTTTCCAGCATATATGTATAAGTCTGTACCACCCATGCCAAATGCATCTACTTTGCCATCTAGTTCCTTAATTAATTGTATAGCCTTATTTTTATCTCCATCTGTTCCTATCCGCTCAATGGAAAACATTTCTCCACCAAATTCGGTCATAGCCTGATGGTCGCGCTTTGACGACCCCAAACTAATACTGATAACTCGCTTCATAATATGTATACTCCCTCTATGATCTAAACAACTGCTGCACAATACTTTTAATACTCTCTGGATCTACATATTTATTCTCTGCAATGGGAGATTCGCCAATTTGTATACCAATAACTTCCTTATCCAATAGGGTCTCCATTAATTTAATTCTTAGATTTGAACCTAATATAATAACAATGTCATAGTTACGCAATGTAGCGATGATTTCCATAATGGTGTTAAAAAGACCTATACCGCTTTTTTTCTGTACAAAATCCCAGCGTTCCTGTTCCGACAGCAGGAAAGAATAATCAATTCCTTCCTGTCTAGCCATTAATCGCAGCTCTTCGCAATTCTCAATAGGAAAGCCAACTAAAGCCACTTTTCCACCCTTTCGAACTTCTCCTAGTGTTTCCAATTTAGAAATAACGGTTCGGTCGATACCAACACGATTAGCGACTTCCTGCTGAGAAAAACCCTGGCTGCGTAAATTGAACATTTCATCGATGATCTGGTTGACCTTTTGGCGATTTATAATCTTTTCACCAATCCGCAATAACATCTGCTATCCTCTCCTACATTACATCCCAATGCAAACTCAATCTGTTATATGATGAATATTGATTTATCTAATCTAATATATAGTATATGTGCACAAGGTTGTGCACATACATATTTTAGCATTTTTTTTCGAATTTAACAAATATAAATAAGCCAACCCACCGTTACTATTACGAAAACTGCTTCAATACAGCAATAAAATCGTCTTTGCTCACCGCTTGATTAAATTTTAGACGCAGTTCAGCGGAATGAGGCATTCCTTTTGTATACCATGCTCCATGACAGCGCATTTCTCTAACTCCGATATATTCACCCTTATGTTCCACTAACATATCTAAATGCCTTAACAATAGAGAAAAACGATCCTCCACACTCGGTGGCGGTAAAATCTCTCCTGAGGCTAAATAATGGGTTATTTGACGAAATATCCAAGGATTTCCTTGTGCTCCACGCCCCACCATTATGGCATCGCAGCCCGTTTGATCCATCATTTTCTCCCCATCATAAGGCGTACGAATATCCCCATTACCAATTACGGGTATCACTACACTCTCTTTAACTTGGCGTATAATATTCCAATCGGCCTCACCTGTATAAAACTGTTCTCTAGTACGACCATGAACAGCAATTGCAGCAATTCCTGCCTTCTCAGCCAGCTTAGCCATCTCTACTGCATTTACAGAGTCTTCACTCCATCCCTTGCGAATTTTAACGGTAACCGGTACATGTACGGCTTTTACTACACTCGCCATAATCTGATATGCCAAATCTGGCTGGCACATTAAAGCACAGCCGCTGCCGTTTTTCGTAATTTTGGGAGTTGGACAGCCCATGTTAATATCAATAATATCAGCACCTGATTTTTCGACATGGATTGCAGCTTTTGCCATACTATCCGGATCGGAACCAAATATTTGCATAGCCACCGGGCGTTCCCGTTCATCAATTTCAAGCATATGCAAGGTCTGGCAATTCTCATATAATAAACCTTTATCACTGACCATTTCGGAATACACCAAACCACAGCCCATTTCTTTAGCCAATAGCCGAAAAGGCAGATCTGTAACACCAGCCATCGGGGCTAGAATTACAGGATTATCTAATTTAATATTACCAATTTGCATACGCTAACTACTCCTTACTAAAATTTAAAAAAGGTGGACACACGAAGCGCACGAAGGTCCCCCATAAAACATCTTCGTGTTCTTCGTATATCTTCACAACTTTGCGTTTCAACGTTTATTCTAAAAACCTATACGTTCTATATTGTATTTAAATTAAAATTGATACTTGGTACTCGCCGCCTGGCTGAAAACCAAGCACCCCTCCAAGTACCAAGTACCTATCATCCATTTGTCTATCTATTAAGATCGTAAATAATTCGTAATCCTTCTAATGTTAAAAAATGTTCCACAGCATTAATTACAGAAGTTTCTTGTGCAATCAGGTTAGCTAAGCCACCTGTTGCTATAACATAAGCATCTTGATCCATTTCTTCTTTCATTCGTTTGACAATTCCCTCGACCTGTCCAACAAATCCATAAATAATACCGGACTGCATGCTAGTAACTGTATTACGGCAAATAACACTTTTCGGTTTAACCAGCTCAATCCGCGGTAATTTAGCTGCTCTTTGGAATAGAGCCTCAGTAGAAATACCAATACCAGGAGAGATAGCACCACCTAAATAATCACCATTTTCACCAATGACACAGAAGGTAGTTGCTGTACCAAAATCAACAATAATAAGAGGACCACTATATTTATGATGTGCAGCAACTGCATTTACAATACGGTCAGCTCCTACTTCTCGGGGATTTTCGTATTTGATAAAAATACCAGTTCTAATACCAGCCCCTACCACTAGGGGCTCCACCTTAAAATACCGTTGGCACATTTTGACCAAGGGTACAACAAGAGGCGGTACTACGGAGGAAATGATAACCTCAGAAATATCTTTGATACTAAGTCCACCATAAGCAAACAGATTATTAATTAACATCCCATACTCATCGCCTGTTTTTTGCCTATCAGTTGACACCCGCCAATGTTGTAATAATTCTTCCCCTTCGTATGCTCCAAGTACTATATTGGTATTACCTATATCAAACACTAATAGCATCGAGTCTAGCCTCCCATTGTAAAATTACGTAAAAACTCAAGATAAAACCCACACATGACAGTATATAAACAGTTCGTCATCCTGTCAACATATTATAAAGGAAGACTTTGACTTAACCAGTATTCTTTCTAGTATAACTATATTATTGCAACTTATTTATACAAAGGAAAAGATATCACTTTTAGATTTACTCAAAGCAGGTTTTTACTGCGAGGCCGTATGGAAACATCACCAGCAATAATCTTCTCTATCCTGCCTTCTATTTCAACCAGCAATGCTCCGTCCTTATCAATATCTACTGCCAAACCGCTAGACTTTTCACTTGCCCCAATGATATCCACAGTTTGTCCTAAGGTAACAGAAAGCTCACGCCATTCATCCAGCATTTCTACAAAGCCATGCTGAATCACTTTATGATATTCTTTTTCCAAGGCAGATAAAATCTCCTGTAATAAAGGTAATCGTGGTATCGGCTTATCGGCTGCAACAGATAGAGAAGTGGCGATTTGCCTAAGTTCTAAAGGAAATTCCTCTTGACTAATATTCACATTAATTCCCATACCAATTACTACATGATTAATCGCATCCATTTCAGCATTCATTTCTGTCAAAATACCAACTATTTTTTTTCCTTCATATAAAATGTCATTAGGCCATTTTATGCCACATTGCACCTGAGTAACGCTTCGAATCGCTTTTGTTACGGCCACGGCAGCCAGCAGCGTACACTTCGGTGCATCATAAGGGTGAAAGGGAGGCCTTAATACCACAGATAGCCAAATACCTTTACCTGCAGGAGAAAACCAACTGCGAGATATTCTGCCTCGACCGCCATTTTGCATTTCCGACAGTACAATAGCTCCTTCATGACATCCTAAATTAGCTTGTTTCTTTGCTTCATTGTTAGTAGAGTCAATATTCTCAAGGTAAAAGATTTCCTTTTGTCCTAAGGTCTTAGTCTGTAGCTGATCACGAATTTCATCAGGCAATAAAAAATCAGGTACACCTTTTAGTCGATAACCGCGGCGAGGATGAGCTTCTATTTCATATCCCCCTTGCTTAAGAGTTTGGATATGTTTCCAAATCGCGGTTCTAGATACTGCCAGCTGCCTGCTAATTTCTTCACCTGATAGATATTCATTTGAATAATTACGCAACATATTTAAAATGCTAGTACGCACGGTGCACTCTCCTTGTCTTTCATCATTATTAATTCCATAATAGTCTTCTCGTTAACCTCTTGTCAATCTAGTACTTTGTCAGCTTTAAAACGGTAGGATAATAGCGAGGCTATTTTTCGCAACACAAGGCGGAGGAGGGAAGCATACCGGGAGTATGCCGACCGACGACAACGAAGGGGTGCGGAGAATAGACCGTTAGTATCCGTAATGAACTGCAGAAGATATAAAGGGGGTATGCTCTGTGCCCTGTGGGTAACATTCCTACTAAAAATTACCTATTGACTTTTCTTATTCCATTCTCCATGATTGACTTATTATCCTCATGATATATACTATTAGAATATTAGTAATGGTAAAAAAATACTGCTTTTAAATATTAATCGATAGAGGTGAGCATATGTCTATCAAAATTTTAGTAGCTGACGATGAACCTGCTATTTGTGAAGTCGTAAAACTATATTTGGAGAAGGAGGGTTTTATTGTTTATACGGCTGAAGATGGTGATATTGCCATTGCCATAGAAACAAAAGAACAGCCTGACTTATTAATCCTTGATGTGATGTTACCAAAACTATCAGGCTGGGATATTTGTCAAACCATTCAACGTTCCGTACCGGTTATATTCTTGACGGCTAAAAGCGCCGAATCCGATAAGATCACTGGTTTTTCCTTGGGAGCGGATGACTATATTACAAAACCCTTCAGTCCTAAAGAATTAGTAGCGAGAATTAAAGCAGTATTGCGCCGCAGCGGCTTATTACAACAAAATGGAGTTACCTTAGATTTTAATGAGCTCTCTATTAATCCTGCATCACAAGGAGTCGAGTGCAACGGACATTCAGCCGCCCTATCTCCTAAAGAATTTGAACTGTTATTTTTTCTCGCCCGCCACCCCCAGATTGCATTCTCTCGGGAGCAACTCCTTACAAATGTGTGGGGTTATGACTTTGACGGAGATGACCGTACAGTAGATGCAACCATTAAGCGTCTGCGCCAGAAATTACATAATTCAAATTATAGCTACATTCATACGGTATGGGGAATCGGTTATAAATTTGAGGTACTAGGCAAATGATCCGCTCTATTTTCAGCAAAATACTTATTTCTCACATTGGGATCATCTTATTAAGTACAATCACCTTAACACTGGTTATGTCCTATCTAGTCC
Source organism: Pelosinus fermentans JBW45 (assembly GCF_000271665.2). Lineage (GTDB taxonomy): Bacteria > Bacillota > Negativicutes > DSM-13327 > DSM-13327 > Pelosinus > Pelosinus baikalensis. Next base: position 4,393,041 of record NZ_CP010978.1, read on the forward strand.
GATCCAATGCTGTAGATACCAAGCGGCAAGATCTATTATTTAAAGGCCGGGCAGTGGTAGAACTATTAACACCTAATCTCTTAGCTGGCAATATTCCTACTAATGAATCCCTTGACAAAATTAGTGAACTCGCCGGAGGGAGAATCTGGCTAATTAATGAAAAAGGTACTGTTCTTGCCGGTCAGCCTCCCAATAATTGGTCGAGACGATTTCAAGAGGATCGGCAAGAGTACATTGACTTGTTTACTGACAGCCCTCATTCGTGGATACGCCCTACCTATCGAAGAGATCCTTCTATTGTTGTCACCTTTGCCATACCAGAAGCCCCTACACCCATTGTAATCTTTTTAGATGCTCCTATTATGGGTGTAAACAAAACCGTCTCCTCTTTAGAAAGGACTTTGCTTTACTCTTTGCTCGCCAGCATTATTACCGCAATCCTTGCCGGATTTCTTGTTGCCCGCAGCCTTACCAAACCGATTGCGAATATCAGCCAAGCTGCCAAAAATTTTGCAGACGGCAATTATAATAGCCGCACTACGGCAATCGGCAATCATGAAATCGGCAATTTAGGGCGCACCTTTAATAGTATGGCGGACTCCTTAGCTGAAATTGAACAAAACCGCCGCAACTTCTTAGCAAATGTTTCTCATGAATTAAAAACTCCCGTAACTTCTATCCAAGCTTTATCTGAAACAATCTTAGACGGTTTAGCTCCTAAACCAGAACAGCAACAACGCTATATTGCTACGATTTTGCAAGAAAGCCAGCGTCTTGACCGCTTAATTAGAGATTTACTTGACTTATCGCAATTAGAAGCAGACGAATTATCCATACTTTGCGAAAGATTGGATCTGCAAGCCTGGTTATTAACAGAAACAACTAAAATGGAAACCTTACTTAATCCCAAACATCTTACTCTGCAAACGGATATACCAGAGCAATTGCCCCATGTATGGAGCGATCCAGTTCGTTTAGGACAAGTATTTACCAATCTGCTGACAAATGCCATTCGCTATTCACCTGAGGACTCCACTATCACGATTCAATTATCTGCGACAAAACATCAAGTTGCCATTTCCGTTATTGACCAAGGACTAGGCATATCTCCTGATGATATCCCATATATATGGGATCGCTTTTATCGTGCTGATAAATCACGAGCTCGCACCTATGGTGGTACAGGTCTTGGACTTGCCATTACTAAAAAACTGGTACACGCCATGCAAGGTGAAATCAGCGTAGATAGCCATGTCGGCAAAGGATCCACCTTTACTTTCACACTCCCTATTATAAAATAAAGAACAACTGTCATATCTTTGTCATATCTTCTTTGTATACTGATCTCAGCAGCCAATACGGCTGACAATTGTACAGGGGGAATCTGATATGAAAATAGTAAATAAAAAAAGCATTGCCGCTATGGTTGCTGGTACATTTATTATAGCAGGTGCTGCTAGTCCTTTTATTGTCCAAGCGGCAGAGGCGCAAGAAACACCTTCAGCATATCACCAAAAAGAAACAAAAAAACAATTGGACCCACAAATCGCATCCAAACAAATTTCTGACACATTCGGTATTGAACAATCCGTTGTACTGAAGTATAACAATAATGGCATGAGCTTTAAAGATATTGCCAAGGCAGCATTTCTAGCCAAAGCCGGCAACAAATCCATTGACAGTGTCATAAGCAAAAAAACGGCTGATAATAACTGGAAAGATGTTGCTGATTCTCTAGGTATTACAAAAGAGCAAATAAAAACCGCACATCAAGACTTGGCTTCCGATCAGCTTAACAAAAGAACCGGTATCGATAAAAAAGCTGCCCTAAGCCTGCTTCAAGACGGCTACCATCCTCATGATATTGGAATGGCAAGCCAGCTAGCTACAGCTAGTAAAAAGCCAATTAAAGATGTACTCGCATTAAAAAAGATCAATAATACCTGGTCAGATGTCGCAGCTCAATTAGGAATTGATGCGGAAACATTCATAAAGGACTTCAAGAATGCAGAACATGGCTCTCACCATAAAGGACCTCAGGACAACGACAACGACAACGACAACGACAACGATAATGATGATGAACGTCGTTTCTAAAAACTAGAATATCCAACATAAAAAGCAACAACGTAAGGCATAAGCCAAGTTGTTGCTTTTTTATTTAGATTACCGCTTCTACGGTGCCAATTACATCACCGCGGTGATTTTTCAATACAGGTGGAAAATACTCGATTAGAGCCTGATATTCAGCAGCTGACAATAAATCTAATTTCTTCAATATTGCTATTCCCGCAGGAGTAATGGCCCTAAAGCCTCCATCATCAATTTTAAAACTTACACCCAGACCATCGGGTACCGATGCAAGGCAATATACCGCTTCTGCCCCAATCTTAGCTAAGATACGTCCTTTCGTAATATTCATGAGTACAGTATCAAAGCGTTTACTTCCTGCCACCACTTGAGGATGAGCCAGCATAGCATCACGAATTAGGCGTACTGACGTCTCACGCCCTCCCCATTGCCCCTCTTCTGGTTTAGCCAGACGAGCATAGGCCCAAGCCATATTATACAATGGCAAATAAAATACGGGCACGCCACAACCATCAATTCCTGTATCCACTTCATCTTTTTGCAAATTTGCACTATCAGCAACAGCCTGATACATAATTTGTTGAACTGGATGAGAAAGATCGGTATATCCTGCAGGATCAATTTTTAACATTTGAGCTAAAGCCAGCATACCACTATGTTTACCTGAGCAAGCATTATGTACCGCCTGGTAGGGCAAATTCTGCAACATTAATTCCTTCACCATTTTACTACTCATAGGTTTGGCTGCCCCACATGCCAAAGAATCAACTGATAAGCCAATCTTTTTTAATAGACTGTAAGCAAGGTTCACATGCTCAGACTCCCCACTATGGGATGATACCATAAAAGCAACTTCTTCATTTGTTAAATGGAATCGCTCTACGCCACCTTGCTCAATAAGAGGCAATACTTGAAAGGGTTTTGCAGCCGATCGCCAAAACATCGGCCTCTTACCATCTCCAAGCTCCCAGACCATCTTCCCTGTACTATCTACGACAGCGACATCAGCATGGTGCCTGCATTCTACCCTGCCTCCCCGCGTATAATGCAATAATACCTCACTCATACCACACACCTCCAATTGATAGTTCTATTATAACGGACAGTCTATCTTATACCAATACCTATCATAAGAAAAACGCTTCACATTCTTAAAACATATAAAACATCACGAACCACAGAGGCGCAGAGAACACAGAGAAAAAATAATGAATAGAGTTAGAAAATACCCCTCAGCGCACTCTGCATCTCTGCGGTTCGATCATTCTTTCCCGACTCTCTCCCACAAAAAAGAGCAGGTTTACACCTGCTCTTTAAAACTAGGAACGAGTAATATATACGATTTTCGGCCCTGCTGGGCTATTCGTATCCTCAACGCTCTCACTCTTCGTAAGAGCGATTTTCTCTGTTTCAGATTTCTCAGAAATTTTACCATTCGCTAACAGTTCTTCTAAATCGCTAGCTTCCAGTGTTTCTTTTTCAATAAGTGCAGCAGCAATCAAATGAAGCTTTTCAATATTTTCCTGCAGCATTGCTTCTGTTTTATTGTAAGCACCTTCAATCAATCTGCGCACTTCTTTATCAATAGAAGATGCTACTTCTTCACCGTAATTACGGTCACGAGAAATATCTCTTCCTAAGAACACCTGCTGCTGCTGCCTGTGCCCAAAAGTAATTGGTCCTAAATTCTCACTCATACCGTATTCGGTAATCATTTTACGTGATAAATCAGTGGCACGTTCTAAATCATTCTGCGCACCTGTACTGATTTCCTTAAGAACAACAGCTTCCGCCACACGCCCACCTAACAATACACTGAGTTGTTCCAGTAACTCTGTACGTGTAGCATAATAGCGATCCTCTGTCGGCAGCATTAATGTATAACCGCCAGCTCGTCCGCGAGGAATGATCGACACTTTATGCACAGGATCTGTATTATCCAGCAGCATTCCAATTAAGGCATGACCTGCTTCATGATAGGCAGTGAGTTTTTTCTCACGTTCACTAATCACTTTACTTTTACGCTCAGGTCCAGCAACAACGCGTTCAACAGACTCTTCCATTTCAGGCATGTCAATCCGTTTTTTGTTACGTCGTGCTGCTAAAAGAGCAGCTTCATTCACTAGGTTGCTCAAATCCGCACCCGTGAAACCAGGTGTACGGCGCGCCAGTACATCAAGACTTACTTCCTTTGCTACTGGCTTACCTTTGGTATGAACTTTCAATATCTCCAGACGTCCCTTAACATCTGGTTTATCAACGACAATCTGTCTATCAAAGCGACCAGGACGCAGTAAGGCTGGATCAAGAATATCAGGGCGATTCGTTGCAGCAATGATAATAATTCCTTCATTGACGCCAAATCCGTCCATCTCTACCAATAACTGATTTAATGTCTGTTCCCGCTCATCATGTCCGCCGCCGAGACCTGCACCCCGTTGACGTCCTACAGCATCGATTTCATCAATAAACACAATACAAGGCGCGCTCTTTTTTGCTTGTTCAAACAGATCCCGTACTCTGGAAGCACCGACACCAACAAACATTTCCACAAAGTCAGAACCGCTGATGCTAAAAAAGGGAACTCCTGCTTCCCCAGCTACTGCTCGGGCTAATAGAGTTTTACCTGTACCCGGAGGTCCAAATAACAATACACCTTTGGGAATACGAGCTCCCAAATCATTGAATTTCTTAGGATGTTTTAAGAACTCAACCACTTCTTCTAATTCTTGCTTTGCTTCATCAGCACCAGCCATATCGCCAAAGGTGACCTTAATTTTATCCTCACCATGAAGCTTCGCCCGGCTTTTGCCAAAAGACATCACTCGATTTCCGCCGCCTTGTGTCTGCTGCATAATAAAGAACCATACCCCAATTAGCAGCAGCATTGGCAAAATAGAAGAAAAAATTGTTGTCCACCATGGTGGTTGAGGCGGCTGTTCAGCCTTAATATCAACATTTTTTTCTCGCAACGTATTAATAAGTGTAGGATCATTCGGCGTAATTGTGGTAAATTCAGTACCATCTGTCAGTTTGCCTCGAATATCTTTATCGACAACCGTGACACTCTGAACCTTCTGTTCCTCAATTTGATGTAAAAATTGAGTATAGCTAATTTCCTGCTTATTCGTTGTACGTGAGGAATAGTAGTCAATTATTGAAATAGCAATGATAATAATCAACAAATAAAAACTTACATTTCGAAAAAATTTATTCAAAGTAGCCCTCCTCTCACTGAAGCACCAACGTTATTTTCCTGCCATAGGCATTGTCATGTCCTTTGGCCTCCATAGTGAAATATTATACCATCAAATCTAATAATTAACAATAAAACTTAGTCTTGATAAATTTCGGGTTTTAAAATTCCGATGTAGGGTAAATTCCGGTATTTTTCAGCATAATCAAGTCCATATCCAATTACAAAATAATCGGGTATAGTAAAGCCATTATATGCAATATCCACATTTACCTTACGTCGATCTGGCTTATTAAGAAGTGTACATATCTTAATACTGGCTGGCTGGCGAGATTTAAGATTATCTACCAAATAATTCAAAGTTAAACCTGAATCAATAATATCTTCTACCACTAGAACATGCTTACCTTCCACATTTTCATCAAGATCTTTGAGAATCCTTACCACGCCGCTAGAGCTGGTACCTGCACCATAGCTGGATACTGCCATAAAATCAATTGCTACCGGAACTTTAATTGCTCTGGCTAAATCCGCCATAAACAGCACAGCTCCCCGTAGCACCCCAATCATTAAGATTTCTTCGCCAGCATAATCAGCAGTAATTTTTGCCCCTAGTTCTACTATACGCGCCGCTAATTGCTCTTCGCTGAGTAGGACTCTTTCTACATCATTAATCACTATCGTTCCTCCTGTTTTATTATATATATTACGCAATAAAAAAATGTAAACCAATTAGAATTTTAATTAATTTTTATTGCATTTTCTAAAATTCTTAATTGTAAAAATGTTTTCGTTTTATCGGTGACTTCGCCACGTCGGCTTTGACGATAACCTCCAATCCAAAGGATACCTCCTTTATCGCAAATGATCGGTACAAAATCTCTCACTTCCCGAGGAATTTTTTCATCAATAAAAAAATTTTTCACTTTTTTATTCCCAGCAAAACCAAGAGGGATAAAACGATCACCCACACGGCGAGTACGAACAAATAAAGGTAATGATAGCTCATCTGCATCAAAAACAGCCACATTGAGCTGACTTTTTATCCGTGTCGCGGTTAGCTCTGCGCTGATTTGTATACCCAATTGCTGAATTTGGGTAATACCAGGAATTGTTAATTCTTGTCCAGAATAGGCTGCCTGACTCGTCAAAACAAATGGCTTTTCTCCTACGTATAGTCCATCATATGTTTTATGAATTGTCAACCCACCAGGCAACTGTAAAATACTTCCCACTCGCCCATGAAAAAGCATCTCTATCAAAGTTTCCACATGATAAAAGCTTATTCCTGTTAAAGAACCTTGTTTTTTTTCAATCGCTAAGCGAATTATTTCACGCGTAACGGCAATATGTACCAATTTCATCTGTTTAGCAACAAGCAGCAAGCAATGATTCTCTTCTTTTACAACTTCCGGCCAAATACTCTTAGCTGTATGCTGGATAAAATCATGCTCATCGCCAACAATGGCTGCAGTTCTACACAACGAATCTTTAACAGCATTATTATACTGTTTTTCCAGCTCAGGTAAAAGGTGAATACGAATACGATTGCGTAAATAATTGGTTTCAAAATTCGAACTATCAAATTTAGGCTCTAGCTGCTTGGCTTTACAATACTCCATAATATCAGCCCTGCTGACCGATAGCAGCGGTCTAATAATATCACCATTCATTGGCTGCATCCCTCGTATCCCAGCGCTGCCTGATCCACGCAGCATATTCATTAATACGGTTTCCGCCTGATCGTCCCGATGATGTCCTGTAGCAATCTTGGCACCACCCACCTCTTTAGCAACCTGCCGCAAATACCGATAACGTACTATCCGAGCAGCCTCTTCTCCAGACATGCCCGCCTCTTTCATAAACTTAGGTACATCAATCGCTTTATGATAACATATTAGACTGTGTTTGGCACAAAAGTCCACTACAAAAGCCGCTTCCATGGCAGATTCTTCTCCACGGAGCATATGATCAACGTGGGCAACAACCATACTCATATTATATTCTGGGCGAAACGCAGCAAGGATATGTAACAACGCCAATGAATCTGGACCACCTGAGCAAGCCACTACAATCGTATCTCCTTGCTCTAGTAATCCATGTCGATCTATCCATGCTTTAACTTTTTCTAACATCAGTGCTGCAACTCTCCAAGTTATAATTTTTGATCAAGCGAAAAATAGTAGAACTAACAAAGATGCCAAAAGCAATGGCTCCTGCCGTTAATATCGTCTGCATCCCTTTTGCTACACCATCCACATAATTCCCTTCCACCATGTAAAGCATTGTCATATAAGCATCACCTCCGGGAACTAAGGGAATAAATCCAGGAATAATAAAAATAGTCGCCGGTTTTCGAAGAATCCGTGCCAAAATTTCTGCTATTACCCCGATTGCTACACTCGCCAAGAAATCAGCTAATATTCCATTGCCGCCAAAGCTCATCGTAATATACATGATCAACCAGGCCACCATACCAACGAAGCTAACATATAGTAATAATTTGCGAGGAATACGATATAATATACCCACGGATGCCGAAATTAATAGCACCGCTATTATTTTTACCATTAACACAGCTTCACCTCATTATACCTTAAGTGCCAATATAATTACCACACCCATAGCTACGGCTGCCGCTGTCAATGCAGCTTCTAGCCCCCTCGACAGACCACTTAGCAAATCACCCGCAATCACATCCCGTATGGCATTGGTAATGGCTACTCCAGGGACTAAAGGCATAATACCACCAATAATGACAGCATCAGGTCGTAGATGAGGCCAGATTGAATGTAGGAGTACACCACAAAAAGCAACAGCCATACCACCAAGAAACTCAAAAGAAAATTGTACACCATGTAATTTAGAGACGATATGAGCAATATAGCGTACGATCATAGCTGCTGCAAAGGCAGCTAATGTCTCAAAAAAAAGCGCGTTTTGCAAAACCGCAGTCCCTCCCCCAATGACCCCTGAAGCTAACATAGACGGCAATAAGGAAAATCCCGTCCGTTCTTTGCTAATACTGGTTAAAATCCCTTTAGCATCCTCATATCCCATGCGTTGGGCTACTAAGCTACGTGATAACTCATTTACCTTTGAAATCCGATCCAGATTGATTGTACGGTCTCGTACCCGCCGCATTACAGTTAAGGTATGACCAGCTTCGTCGGTTACTGTTAAAAAGACACCTGTAGGAATGACAAAGCTCTCCACAGTGCTGGCACCGCAAGCTTTGGCCATGTGGTCCATAGTTTCTTCTATTCGATAGGTTTCTGCTCCATTTTTTAACATAACCTCACCTGCTAGTGCCGCTAACGAAACCATTTGCTCCAATGAGATTGTCACGTATGCACACCGCCCATACTATTTTCAACATTAATAACTCTATCTAAATCAGTGTTATTTATTCTCTCGCTTTATTATCTTTTCCTGCAATTGCAATAAAAATAACCCAGATATCCTGGGTTATTTTTATTCATGGGTAATCTCCTTTGATTCTCCTTGGGAATTTATATACTTGTCATTACACGTCTGTATTTTGAGCTACTTTTGCAACCATAACTGTCATATCATCATGTACTCGATTGCCAGACATCAGTAATGCTTGAGCGAGAATTTGTTCTGCCAAGGCCTGTGGTTTCGTATTGACTCCTCTTCGCAAAAAATTAGCTAACCAATTTTCCTTATCCAAGCTACTTTGGGGAACATCCACAATTCCATCACTAACCATGATGATAAAGTCACCCTCGACCACCATTTCTTTTATTGGTTGAATTTCAATCTGTTGTAAAATACCAATTGGCAGCGATGATGATTTTACAGTCATAACCTCTCTAACCCTCTTAATAAAGCTCGGTGCCGCTCCAATCTTCAAGAACTCAGCCTCTCCTGAATAGGTATCAATCACTACCATATCAAGAGTCACGAAAGATTCATCAGGAGTACGCAATAGCAGCATAGAATTCACCGTCTTTACTGCTATATCAATATCAAAACCAACTGACAATAGTCTTTGTAAAAATTTTATTGCCATATTACTCTCAAGAGCTGCCTGCTTACCGCTACCCATACCATCACTCAGTATCAATGCTATCTTTCCTTTATATAAAGGAATTACCGTGCAGGTATCACCACATACCCCTTGTCCCTCTTTAGCAAAACTAGCAATACCAGTCTCCACTTGAAACCGCTTCGCCACTTTCATAGCTAAGGTACATCTTTTTTTCTTGCTGGCATCACCACATTCCGCTTTTAGCATTAATTTCTCTTTCATGATACTTGATGCTAAAGGTAAAATAGTATTCACACATTCTTTTTTGTTATTACATGGAGCTTTGCTGACCTCGATTACAGCTCCCCCTTGTTTTCCTGTCACCCTTACTCCTGTAAGAGAACAAGCCAGCATAGCAGCCTTTTCTTGCAATACTAGAGATAAAGCCTTATTTGAATGCTCAACCTTACCGATTTCATAAGCCAAGTTACTAATAATTACACTAGTAGCTTCCATTTGTTCGGTAACAATTTGGCGCTGCTCAATGATTCTCTTTTGCCAAAAGGATGCAGTAAGATTCCGCTCAGTTACCAAGCCAATCGTCTCTATTAACTCTTTCTTTCGAATACAATTTTCTTGAAACACTTTTGGTAATTTGCTCACAGGCATAGATTTGATTTCTGTTTGTCCCAACAGTTCTAAGATGCCATGGTAGGTACGATAAAAATCAGCCTCCCAGCACTGGGATCTTTTACTGCAATTCACACATAACTGCTCCCCCACAGCAGATAGTGTTTTGGCTAATTCATCATCCCGAATCTTCCCCTTCGTATCTTCAACAATACTGCCAAAGGTTCCAGCCAACTCATGAAATACCTCTGCAATATTTTTAATTTTCGATACCGTTTCTTGTACATGCAGTGAATTGTCGGCTGCAGATACAGACGAAGGAGAAGAAAAGGCAAGATCGCACCAACCAGCTAATCCCTTGTTAGGTGAAAAGATAAACAATCCCCCTGCTATTGCACATTCACTTAGTATTCGCAATAATTGCTGATCTTGTCCAAAATATAATATAGTAATGGTGCTTCCTAATATAAATCCTAATATGACTGCAAATTTTCCCAATCCGCGAAAAGCTCCTGCTAAAACACCTGCTACCGCATATACGGATACAGTCAGCGTTGCATTGCCATCACTTAACCCTATGACCAGTCCAACCACTACACCCACACAAGAACCAAGTCCTGGACCACCGGCAAGAGACATCACCATAATTAAGAGACAACCTGCCATATTACGAATACTATAGTCGAAAACCGTGGTATTCCCCAGTCCAGCCACGGCAATTGCCAGCAGCAAGATCATGCAACTGAGACGTTCACTGGTCACATATTGCTGTGAATAGATCGATTGCTTCTCTAGCAACAGCGGCACCCCATACATAAAAATATAGGACAACACCATACAAGTACCAGCATCAAATAATAGTAATAAAAAACTATATAGAGTTGGCTGGGAAACCATATTGATTACAAATCCATAGCATATGATCACGCAAGATGCCAATAAAGGCACAACCATTATTTTTTTGTGCAATCGTGTCAGCTTATCTACCCACAAAAAATATAAGAAAATTGTTGCAACATAAATGCCAACTTCTACGTAATATCCTGCCGATAAGACCCCAGCAATGCACCATAGTCCTACCATAAAGGCTCGTCTTTTTTGCAGTTGTGCTACCGCAGCAAAAAAGGCCAATCCAATCGGTGCAATGTCACCCATAATCGTAACTCGTCCCAATAAAAAGGATAAAATATTGATAAACCAATTTTCTGTCTGTATGATAGACAGCAATACACAATATCCTTTGTAAAAAACCTTCTTAAAAGACAACTGTCGAGGTGCTTGTTTCTTTTCAGCTATTGGTTGTGGTACATCTAGCATCTCATTTGGCAAGGTAATAACAGTTACTTTTGGCATAATGATTCACCTCTATTCATATAATACCAACAGGAGATAGATAGCCCGCATCAAGTACATATTATTATTTTACATATATTGGTATTCAATCTTTGTCTGAATAAGTCCGTTACGAAACAAAAATTCCGACAAAAAATAGAGTAAAAGGTAAAAAACCACCTGACAACTACAATGTCGGTGGTTCTTTTGAACTATAATGCTATTATTTTTGTCGAGGCATAAGGAAATTTTTCCCATACAGTATCTAGGCTGTGATAAATTAAAGAATGTATATCAAAAAGAGCATTTCAAATTGAAATGCTCTGATGAACTATTACTGAGAACGAGCAGCACCACGACCGCCACGTTTCGATTCTGTATTACGTTTCAAATCTCCAAGACGTTCATCACTATCTTTTAAGAATTTAGTCAACTTGTCTTCAAAGGACGGCGCATTCACTTTCCCAAAACGCCGATTATCATTGGCTGGTGCTCTCCTGGGAATAGGACTAGGAGCTGGACTTGGACTTGGCGGCTGAAGTTGCTTAATCGACAACCCTATTTTCCCGCGCTCATCAACTGACAAAACCTTAACTTTTACCGTATCTTGCTCTTTCAGGAAATCTTTCACATCACGAACATATACATCAGCAACTTCCGAGATATGAATTAAACCTACTTTTCCTCCAGGCAATTCTACAAATGCTCCGAAATTTGTAATACCTGTCACAACGCCCTCAACCACACTGCCAACTTCAATGGACATACTAATCAAACTTCCCCCTTAAAAAACTATGTTTTTCATCCATATTATAACCTTGACACTGAAAAGGTGTCAAGAAAAGCCGCTATAAATTATTTTTTTCCACCGAAATGAAAGGAATCTCTCCTGGTTTGACCAATCCTTGCTCTTCACGAGCCAATTTTTCTACATATTTAGGGTCATGTAATGCTTTACGCTCTTCTTGCAATGCAGTATTAGCCTCTCGTAATTGCTGAAGCTGCATACGTGTGGCTTGACTTTCACGGCGAATAGAGGAAAGTTGACTCTGTTGACCAACAGTTAAATAAATAAAATAACTGCATAATACAAATAGAAATAGTTTAAACCATTTCACACGATACTTTTGCTGTTTCCGCACTCACTTCACCACCACATATAAAATACTATTATGCATCAGACAGCTTTATTCGCCAATTAGTGAATGCATTCCTCTTTTTTTCATAGACTTTTTTATTTTTTCTCATCAAGTGGCGGTTTGGGATACCAAACCTGATACCAAGCTTTTATTTTGCTGCTAATCCATCGAAAAGGCCAACTCACAATTTTTATACACAAAGAGATTGGTCTGATAATAAGCACAATAAACATATTTTTTACGAATGCAATGATACTTTTTGTCAGCTTAATCATACCAGTAAATAAACGGATCACATATAAGCTTAATAGGCGATAATATAAGCCAACACCGCTTATGATTCCTAAAAACACATAAAACCTAAGTTCCCCCCAATTACTCAGCACCAAAGCAATAAATACAACAGCCGTCGCAATTAACCAATAGAGTAAGTCTGTGACCCATGTTATTAAAACCTTCGCCCTAAAGGTACCGCGTAATACTCGATAGCAATCAAATAATACTCCTAATGTTATACCTGTAGCAACCGTAGATAAAAAAATTGAGAATTGACTTTCTACTTGCACTGCCTCACCTCCAGCGCCATGAATGATAATAGCGATGCAATCTCCCAGCTATCCATACCATTCCCAGCAAGGTAACCATGCACCACCACCCTATAGCAGTACGAATATATTCCCACTGTTCTTCTGCAAAAATAGTATAAGGCATAGGATAGGAAGATAATTCATACCAATAACCAATTACACGATTTACATAATTCACCGTTTCATCATAGGGCGGTATTCCTCCATATTTATCTACTGCCCCTGGGCCAGCATTATAAGCAGCCAAAGCCAATACCATATTTCCTTCGTATTTATTTACTAATTGACTAAGATATAAGGTTCCGATACGAATGTTGAGCTCTTCATTATAATAACATTCAACCGTACATTCTCCAGGATGGCGCCCCGCACACACTTTAGCTTGTTCATTCACTTGGCGCCATGTACTAGGAATAATCTGCATTAATCCGTAAGCTCCGGCGGGCGAATGCGCTCGAGGTTGAAACGAACTCTCTGCATGAATCAAACTTGCAACGATTTGGCCATTTATACCAGCCTGGCGGGCACGTCGATTGATCAACTCTCCATAAGGTACCTTATTGTCGACATCTGCTATAACATAGGAGTTCCCATTAAACTTCTCCCAGGACTTATTATGTATCCCTGAAATTCCATAGCCTATGATGCTATAAATAACCAACTGAATCACAAATACAACCAATCCGATACGCCATAGGACCAACAATCTGGGCCGCAAGACAATACTCCTCTCACCCAAGAATCGAAACATGTAAAAGCGCGATATGTAACACGAAACAATTCACATAGTGCTACATTCGCGCACCGCAATAGCGGAAAATAGATCGGCTACTTACACATAAAACAAATCTAACCACAAAGGCGCAAAGGACACAAAGGGTTTTTATTTATATTTTTTGTGCACTCCTTTGTGTGCCGCATAGCGGCATTGCGCCTTTGTGGTTCATAAATTTTATATTTTCCACCTACAAAATTTATACGCTCTAGATTTAGAAAGAAAACTTGGCTTACGCCAAGCCTTAGCATTTTTGCAGGTATTATTATTTCAAGAATCTCTCTAACAAACCTTTTTTATTATGAGAAGTGTCATCATAAGTAACGCCCTTTATCAATCCTTCTACCACAATATTACTTTTATCTAAATTTAACTGTTTAATATTTAGTCCCTCACCCTTTACAATGAGCACACCTTGCTCGGTTTCCATAATGACTTCTTTTTCATCATAACTTCCTAAACTGAGCACACCATCAATTGTCATTTCCTCACGATCAACCAATGTAATTTGATGCCGCCAAGTAGGTGTTTTATTATCTATCGTCACAGAAAATCCTCCCCTATGCTAACTTTTTATTGTATGTATATGCCCTTGGCTTAGAGAATAGTACTGGCAAAGTAACAAGGAGACTTTAAAATTTAATCCCATTATAGGTCATGGCCCAGGAGAATATGGGCATACTAAAAAGATATTTATATACGAGGAGTATTCTAACTATGGATCAAGCCTACTTTTATTACCTTTGGCAAAAATTAGCCTTCCAAATCGTACATAAAACCAGCATATGGGTTCTACTGGTATTTTTCTTTACTGCTGTAGCTTCGTGGCATCTTGGAAATTTGTTAAATAAACATAATGTTCGAGCACGGGAAGCGAATATGGCTCATAAAACAGCCATAGGCTATACTGCAGCTGGTATCGCACTCTGGTTGTTCAGTGTAATCATGGGATAAAGTGTCCTTGTAGCATAAAAGTAAGCAGCAAAAGGCTGCTTACTTTTATTTGTGAGATCCAATATTTTCTATTGTTACGTTAACAGAAGGAAATAAAGAAACATTAGGGAATGCAGCCTCATCCCAGTGCTCTTTTACTCTTTCCCAGGCTAATGGCTGATAGGCTCTTAGTTTAGTACCAAAATCTCCTGGATCGACCTGTAGCTCTTGATACATATGAAAAGCATATAATATATTATGCTTTACTTCTTCCGCTACTAATAGCTCAACTTTATGAATCGCCTCCTCATCCATTGTGTCATATTGATTGCCACATTGACTTTCACCAAGATTACCTTTCATCCCAATGTCCAGAGTATAGTAAATATCCTCTCCGTTGACATGGACAGTTAATTTTGTCTCATGACGAAAAAGCTCAAAGGCAAGTATCTTACCAGGATGGTCGGGACATTCAATGGTAATGATGGCTGACTTTTCCGCAGCACTAAAAAAAGCTGTTCCTTTAGTGGCATACTCATCGATATACCCAACAAATTTGCCCTCCTTAAATAAGGCAGTTCCACCTATTTTAACGATATCCTCCACTAATTCAACCCGGCTGATTTGCACTGTTTTCTTATTATCAATTGCTTGTGAAGTCTCTCCTAAACCTGGAATCCAGCCTGGGACATGAGGATTTTTTTTATATAAGTGCAGACTGTCAGACAAAAATATCCCCCCTGGCTCACCGTCAGGTGGCTTATATTCCAGAAGTTTTTTCGCCTCGCCTGAAGTAATTAAGAGTTTTATCAGCCAGCGCATTTCAGTATCTCTGCGGAACAAATCAATAAGAGGCTGCAAACCACCCTGCCGAGCAGCTGCTTCGCTAATTACAATAGCCTGAAGGTGTTCAAACCAAAAGCCCTTACTGACTTGTCCTAACATATCCCTCAGCATTTCAAACATAGACTCACCAGTACTGGAAATAACATATGTGGATATTGATGCCTTTCTTGCTCCCTCGCCACTGCCGCTTGCAGGTGTTAGCTGTAGTATTTGATAACTAAGACGGTAGAGTTTATTGCCATGAGGCTGCACAAAGTTTTCAATAGATTTTTTTTCTTTTTCTTCCTTAGTATCTCCTCCCTCATCAGCTTTATCAATCGCCACTGCTAAAACAAATAATCTTTCCTGTAATTCTCTTTGATCCCAGCAGCCACCAATTAACAGACTGATCGTGATAAACAGAATACTCCCTAAACAAATCTTGGACCATTTACCGACTCCAAAATTTCTTAAAAATAACAAAACCCCACCACCTCCACAGCATGACCTTGCTACAGACAATCTAAAGGACCTGTTATACTTATACATACTACTTATGACTACCAATATTTCTTATTGACACATTTACAGAAACATATAAAGGAATGGTTGGATACAGCTCATCCCATTGGTCTTGTACCTGCTCCCAGGTATTCGGTTCATGGGCCTTTAATTTACTGGCAAAGCTACTGACAGGGTCTACCTTCATATCTTTTTTAAAAACTTTCTCTGCATAGTAAATATTACGTTTAATTTCTTCCGCAAATGCTACTTCCAGAATACGGAGATACTCTGGATCCAGAGTATCATTTAAACTAATATCACCTTGGAGCTCTCCAATATTTCCATACATAGTAATATCAACGGTATAATAAATGACCCCTTTTTCTACATGAGGTGTTAGCCTAGTATCATGACGAAAGAGCTCGAATATTACTTGATGCCCAGGGGTTTTAGGAGAATCCATTGTAACAACTGCGGATTTTTCAGTACCTAGCATAATTTTCAGACCTGCCACAGCATACTCATCTGCATAACCAATAAACTTATCCTTTTTAAATACAGCAGAACCACTTAGCTTTACCACTTTATCAGCCATTTCGATCCGCGGTAAAAGAACATTACTGTTATTATCAAAATACTGAATCGTATACCCAAGATCGGTGCGTGCTCCAGCAACATGAATATTTTTATTATGCAGGCGGATAATATTGGCTAGATAGACACCACCAGGTTCCTTTGATGGAGGGGTAAATTCAATTATGGACTGGGCCTTCCCAGATGTAACATATATTTTAATCCGAGAGCGCATTTCTGCATCCCGTTTAAAAAAATCCAAAATTTCCGACAATCCCACTTCTTTTAAAACTGCATCACTAATAACAATTACTTGTATATGTTCAAACCATAGAGACTTGCTGTTTTGTCCTAACATGTCTCGAACCATTTCAAAAATAGACTCACCTGTATTGGATTTGATAAAGGTGTTAGTTTCTTCCCTTTGTTCCCCACCCGAAGCAAACTTTAATATTTGTAGACTTACACGATACCGTTTCGTACCATGGGGCTGGACAAAGGTTTCTACTTCTTTCACTTCATCTGCCTTATCAATTGCCACTGCCAATACAAAATTACGATCCTGCAATTCCCGCATATCCCAGCATCCAGCTGTAACAATACATGTACAAATGATCAGCAAGCAACTAATCCACTTCTTTTTAGCCACAGTCCTTTCCCACCTTACCTTTTTGCCACCAAGAGAGTAACAATGCCATGGGAACCACCCCAAAAGAAAATACTAGACCTACCCACATTGTCAATTTACCCATCTGATCATATATTTGGGGATTATCAATTAGCACACTACCTACGTAGATTATGGGTACTAGCAGTAATAGGGCTGGACGATGATCAGCGTGACGCCATTGCCGCATACATATTTGTGCCATAAAAAACATCATAGCCGCCAAGGTATCAAACACCACTGGTATCCAAGTCACAAGTAAATAATTTTCCAAACGTTCAATAAATGTACCTGGCAATTCCACGCTGCGAATGACGATTAAAGCTGGAAAAGGTAGATTCTTAGCATCTTCAACCGTTAATACTCCAATGATAACAACGATAATAATCATAAACAATACAGTCGCTCCAATAAAGGCCAAACCAACTTCTTTTGCTAATTTACTAAGACTCACTTTTCTGTAGACCAGAGGAAGCAACAACAATACACATTCATAGCCACCGTACATGCCCCATGTAGAAATGCCCCCCGCAACAACCCCTTTTACATCGACTGGCCATAAAGGCAGCAGATTTTCTGGCCGGAAGTTTAAAATGCTGGTCAGCCATACGATGAGTAATATACTGTAGGCTATTACAAATAAGAATTGATGTATGCGCAAAATAGTTCCCCAATCTTGCAGCGCACAATAAGTACATAACACCAATAAAGCTAAAATTACTACCTCAGGTGGTGTCCGATCAAACATGTAAAAAGTTATAATTTTTCCCGTACCAGAGAATATGGTTACAACTTGTAAAAAAAATACAAGATTGAACCAAATAATTACAAAAATCCCACCCAGGCGCCCAAAAATTCGTGGAGCATACTCTACTATCGTCTCATCCGGATACTTTTTACCCAACCTTAGCATCAAGTATGTAGCTATGTAAAAAAGTACTCCACCAATTATTACACTTATCCAAGATCCATTTTTCGCTTGCTCAATTAGGGCGCGGGGGGTCAGCATAATCTGAGCACCTATACAAGTCACAAATAAAACAATTGCTAACTGAAATGCTGACATGCTTGTTTTCGCTTCGAGATTAGCCATCCTCCTCACCGCCCCTAGTTAGATCCTTAGCACCAAATTCTTTCGGTCTTTCTTTTAGTAGTTTAGATGGCAGCCTGACTACACCATCTTTCCAATCGGATAAAAGAGTGATATCAAACAATCCTCCAATATAGGATTCACCAAAACTGCGCAGGGAACATGCATGTATTGTTACCGCTAATATTCCTATTATGACGCCATATAGCCCTAATATAGATGCTAAAACCAGCATGGGGATTCGCAGCCAACGCAAGGCCAAATTAAAAGTATAAGAAGGCATAGAGTACGAGGAAATGGCGGTAATGGCAACAACCACTACTAACAATGGGTTAATTAACCCAGCCTGTACTATCGTTGTACCAACCATAAAGGCACCAACCATAGTGGCAGCACCAGACAATCTTTGGGGTAGACGAACGATAGCTTCTTGGAACACTTCTAATAAGAGCTCCATCATAATGGCTTCTAAAAAAGAAGGAAAGGGAGTACGCGCCCTCAGCTCTGCTACAGAAATCGCCATAGTAGTCGGTAACATTCCTGGGTGGTATGAGACTACAGAAACATAGATAGCCGGTAAATAAATAGCAATAAAAGCGGTTACGTTTCTAGTCAAGCGAATTAAACTGGCGATTACTGGTTGTATCGTGTAATCATCTGGTGATTGCATCAAGACGTTATAAGTACAAGGAACTAGCAGTGTAGCAGGTGTACCATCTACGATGATTCCTACCCTTCCTTCATATAGTGCCGCAAGAACTTTGTCTGGTCTTTCTGTTGTTTGCACTTGAGGAAAGGGTGACCATGGATGATCTACGATAAACTCCTCAATCCTAGCTGAAGCTAATACTTTATCCGTGTCAATCAATTTGATGCGACGCTCTACCTCTTCCACCAAACCTGGCTTTACTAAATTTGCTACATATAGTATAGCAACGGAAGTCTTCGTCCGTTCCCCTATCTTTAGTATCTGTACTTTAATATTGGTATCACGAGAACGGCGGCGTATCAAAACAATATTATCTGTAAGACCTTCATTAAACGCTTCATTGGGTCCCCTGAGAATATGTTCATTATTGGCTCCGCCAATATTACGTTTCACGTATTTAACAGCAGAAATGCTCAACCCTTCAGAAATGCCATCAATTAAAAGCAGAGCATTTCCCATCATCACTGCATCAATTGCTGCGTTAGCTTTAGTTAAAACACTCACAGAAGAAGCGCCTAAGATATGCTCTGAAATACCTTTCATCGTAGTAAAAATTTCGGATAGGTTACCTGTGTTCGGATTATCGGGTGCCGTCTGACTCATTAGCGGTTTAATTACATTTCTTTCTAAATTGGAAGTATCAGCCATACCCTCAAGATAAACGAGTAATGCACTCTTTCCACCCGCATCAAAATTACGAAATTCAATATCGCCGCAGTCTTTAAAAATGCTTTGCAATAATTTTTTATTTTCTTCCAAAATACTTGTAAAGATAAAGGGTTCAGAGGAGGGAGCCGCAACTTGGCGCAACTGATCAACAAGATCTTCTATCTCTTCGCCAAATACAGTGCTTTGTCTGGTCATCTTCTGTAATTTTGTTAATTCCTTCTCAGCTTGTTGTATGGAAGCTTCAGGTCTATCGGCTGATAGCTTCCGAATCCTAGGACATTTGATCCTTTTCATGTCACTCCTCCTTCCTGCAATTACTATTTTTTGCATTTTACTACATCTTTATACCAAGAACTTCTATGTATATATATTACATAGAAAAACAGCCAGAAGAAAATCTGGCCGTTTTTGATTAGTTCCAACGTTTTTCAATTGTTACATCTTTGAAGTATTGCCCGACTATCTCTTCTGGTTTCTTGCCTTTTGTTGCTAAGTTATTTGCTCCCCACTGGGACAATCCTACACCATGTCCATATCCCTTGCCGCTAAAGACGATAGCGTCACCGGTAACCTCTATCTTGTCTAACAACATGGATTTAAGTTTTGTACTGCCAAGCCCCACCCTTACCTCTGGGGCAGATAGTTCCAGATTCTTGTTAATTAGTAAAGTAGTTGTACGACCCGATGGTCCTTTTTTCCCAATCTCTACACTTTCGATAGTATCAGCCGTTTTCCCCATCTTGGTCATAACATCCATCATTTCTTTTTTCGTAAACGAAGCCGTCCAATTTTTCACATCGCTAGGAGCTAATTCATCAGGAGAGGTAACAGATTGAATGTAGGGAGGTTCCTCATCCTTAAAGTTAAGCCCTTCTTTCGCTGTCGCTGTGATACCACCGGCAGAAGCATGAAACCAAGCTTGTATCGGCTTTCCTTGATAGGTAATCACCATACCTCTGGTCATTTCAACAGCCTTTTTAACACTATCATTTACGGCCTTTGCATCATAGGCTTGAAATTCCTTAATGTCTGTCGATGCCTGAGTTCCTCTTGCAGGAACTCCACCTTTTTCATCCATTGCTTGCAGGGTAAAGGTTCGCGCGAGTATGGCTTGAACCGCTAAAGCCTCAACTGGCCAATCATTCTTCATTTCTCCTGCTACCACGCCAGCCACATACTCTTCCATTTTCATTTTCTTCTTTTCACCTGTTTCATGCATAAACACCAAAATCTCAGGTTCTCCCTCAATTGCTTGCTTTTGCGGTGCTGCAGGAGTCTGCTCTGGTTTTGACTGTGGATTCATAAGAGAACACCCGGTCGCAGCAAAAACGAAGATTAGTACCAAGGCAATTACAGCGTACCATCTTTTATTATGCATCTGTCTACCTCCTAACTTACTTTATCCAGCGGATAAGTAGGACTAGGCTTCAAATGGACTTTGACCTCCATTTAGCACAAGTCTTCTTACTTGTTAGTATGGTCGAAAAACCTAAATACATTCATTGTCCATTATTCATTATGCGAAAAATCGGCATTCCTATACAAATAAAGATTAACAGTAATACCCCAACTGCCCCAACCATGTTTTCATTCTTCCACAACCACTGAGAGAAAGTATATCCGTGAAAGCCAGACAATATCGCCGCTGCTAAAAACATATAATCCATTCTTACCTTCTCCTCTTCATAATTCTATTTTACAGGATAGGTTCGTATCATTAAGCCCGTACGACGAATCTTTGTATCAATTGTAATATTTACCTTTGCCTGACTATACTTTTCAAACCAAGGATACTGCAAGTAATCTTGATAATTTGTAAATTTTGGCCTTATATAGTAACCAAAACCTATTACATCTGATTTAAGCTCCTGAGTATGCTGAATCATATTTGCCATTTCCTCATGACATACTTGGTTTACTTGCTCCTCAAGCAATCGAAGATAACTCTCCTGTTCATAGTTAATCCCCGAAGGAAGATTTGTAATTTCACCCTCCAACATAATCTTAATATCGATGACTGGACGTTCCTCTTCCAGGGCCACCTTAATGTTAGGTGCAGATCCTAATCGCAGATTCACATTTAAAAATTTCTTTGGAAGAAGAGGATCTTCTATTGAAAGAAAGCCATTATTAAAATTTCCTAACAACATCGCCATCATACGTGTCTCTGTAGTACTTAATGTACCTACCATCTTGTCACCATTAAATATGGCAGTACCGGCAAATTGTATAGGATTGCCACCTTGAAGCGGTATTCCGCCAGCAGTATAACCTTCAATTTTGCTGCCAGCTACCTTTGGGGTGGCTATTTCTCCTTTACCGGACAAATTGCTAATATCTACAAATGTTGCATAGGATTCTGCACTATTGCTCTTAAGCCTGATATAAAATTGGTGAAAACTGACACGTAAATAGTATCCAGTTTCTACTCCTGAATCAAGCATGGTCTCAAAATACTTCGATGCAGATATATTAAAACTAGGTTTATTCCCTTCGAGAAAATCTCTCGCCGTCCCCTTTGCCACTAAAACAAACATAGACCCGCGATATTCCCGATAACGCTTCAGCGATCCCCACATATTAGCCAATCCTTCGCGCGCCAGTTCCTGCCCCACCACTAATACCTTAACATGGGACATAGAAGGCACCAAAGCTGTAGTAGCTTTGAGTAAATTAAGAGATTCTGCTATGGTTATAGCCGAATTGCTTATTAAAACTGTATCTTTTTCCCCCTCTCCTTTGTTCCCTTCCACATTAGGCCTGGCGATCTGATATGTTACTTTAATCATACCCTCTTGCTCTGCCTTATCAATACCGATTGCAACGATATAAGCGACTTCCTCACTTTCTCTAGCACCATTGCATCCAGAAAGAAATATTCCCATACTCAGTAACATGGTTCCTAAGATGAGGCGGATGTACACAATTTCCCCCTCCTCTTTTTCCACCATGCCATGATAAATAACAGGGTTGGAAAAACATAGATACCAACATCAAATAGCGTAATTAGTTTTTGATCCACTTCCAAAACATAACCAATATCAGGGGGCATCATTGCTAAATTTGCAATCAATATCGCTCCTAATGGCACAATGGGTCTTAGTGTGGGCAGTTTTAATAATACAGCAAGAAGATATAAACCAACATATAGGCTGCCTGCGACGGCTAATAAACCAAACACCACCCACACGACAATAAATAAAGCCTCAATCCTTTGAAGGTATTGGTTCAGATACACCAAACGTGCCAATTCAAAAAGCGGCATTGTCTTTTCTGCACCGACAGCATTACCGAAGACCATAGTATAAACAAGGATAAAACTAACGCGCAGCATTCCTGCATAACTTAACGCATAAAGAGCTGCCTTCTTAATGGTCCTTGTATTTTGAAAGGCTGGGGCTAAAAAAACTAACGCTAAGACCCCTACATTATACCCTGCTCCTTTAATACCTGTTTGTACGGCTTGCATAACGCCATTGCCTTGCCACGGAGTAAGATTGTACACAATATAAAAAGGTATTAGCAGCAGCAGTATCATTCCGATTGCTGCTATGGAAAAAGGCATGACAATATAACTCGTCCGCGTCAAGGCTTCAATTCCTAAGTAGCATAAAATACCTGCTGATACTGCATACCACACGATAACCACTTGAAACTCCACTCGCGGCAAAGCAGTCAGCAAGGTATATTCGGAATACAAGCGTAAAATGAGGGCACCGTTGCTCAAAAACATAATGCTATAGCTTAATAATATCCCCCATGCGCCTATTGTACCGATCAGCTTCTGGCACACTATAAAAATATCTCCGGTTATGCCCTTATGCACATAGGCCATCATGTACAAAATAATTAGAGGAATGATTGTATAAATCACCATTGCCAGCCATAAAATAGGTCCATCTTGCTGAATGAGATTCGAAATGGTAGACAGGAATACACGAGGCATCACAATACCAAATACCAGAGCAATGCCATCTGCTACGCCTAACTTACCGGGATGCAGATCATTCATGATCGTTGCCTCCTTTCGATGAATCTGTAATCCAAGTTCTACTAGTGTTTTTCTGTCGAATCTCGTCCTTAGTATTCAGAGCATCCGGTCTGCGCTTTTGATGATAGGCAGGACTTCTGAAGATTATATCTCCTCCATTCACTGTCTTAGGTGCTAGTGGCGCCAAATAAGGCATGCCAAAGGACTTTAAAGAACACAGCATAGCAATAAACAGTAAAAAGCCACAGGCAACGCCAATGAGTCCCATGGACATTGCTAACAACACAAATACAAATCGAGATAAGCGAAACGCTGATGCCAATCGATAATCAGGAATGCTGTAAGATGCTAAACCAGTCAGGGCAATGACAATTACCATGATGGGACTTACAATCTTAGCCGTCACAGCTGTCTGTCCCAAAATCAACGCTCCTACGATACCGATGGTCGAGCCTAGTATACCCGGAATCCGCAGTCCTCCTTCACGAATTAACTCAAAAGAAAACTCCATAAACAAAATTTCGACGACTGTAGGAAAGGGTACTTGTGCTCTGGCCGCAGCAATGGATAACAATAATTCTGTAGGTATCGCTTCCTGATGAAAGGTACTAATAGCCAAATACAAACCAGGCATCAGTAAGGATAATAAAGCTCCAAACCATCTAACCAGACGAAGCATATTGGTATAATACAGATTCAAGCTAAAATCATCCGATGAATGCATCAAAGTGAAGAAGGAGACTGGTAGAATATGTCCAAAAGGGCTGCCATCGATAAAAATAGCTACCCGCCCTTCTGACAAGTGAATTGCCACTCGGTCTGGCCGCTCTGTTGATAAGGTTTGAGGAAATGGGTTTCTTGGAAAATCTTCAATAAAATGTTCTAGGATACCCGAATCCGTTATAATATCAGTACTAATGCTACTAACACGTCTTTTGACTTCTTCAACCAGTTCTTCATTGGCAATTGACTTGATATACATAACAGCGCAATTAGAATGTCCTCTTGCTCCAATAGGAATCATTTCGGTTACCAGGTCACTGGCATGAAGCATGGTTCGAATAAGGGCTGTATTGACACGTAATACTTCTGTAAATGCATTTTGCGATCCACGAACTGATTGTTCCGTCGTAGGCGTGCCAATACTGCGATGTTCATACCCTTTTGTCTCTACCGTTACAGCTTCTCCAGCCCCATCAAAAAACACTACTGCATCGCCAGTATTAATCGCTTGCTGCACTTCCCTAAAACTTCCTACCCTTGAGGCTTGACCACTAGGAAGGCACTCTTCCATGACAAAGCTGATAAAATCTTCCCCTTGCACATGCTCTTTACTATTCTTCATGAACATTAAAGGTTCTAGTAAGGTCATATTTATAATTTTCTTATCGATAAGACCATCCATAAATACAATCAGAACTTTAATCTTAGGCTGATCTGAAATGGTAATGCTTCGAATTACCACATCCTTATTCAGAGGCAGCTGATAAATGGATTCTAGCATGTTCTGATTTTCATTAATGTCTGTACTAATCACAGTATTATTGTACATACCGTCAATGCTGTGATTCTTTATTGTATGCTTTTTAATTTCCTTCCACTCAGTCTGTATCATTTCAAACTCAGCTTTAATTTTCTTGACTACTTCATGTTTTTCTTTACTTCGCAAATCCTTACTGCTTTTTTGCATAAACGTATCTAATTTTTTCGCATAATTGATCATGAACTCTAACTCTCGTATGCCCTCTGTGACAGCAGCAGAGGGGAAAAATTCACCATCGATTTCTTCTTTTTCCGTTCGCGGCTCAACCAAAACAAAAGGAGTAGGCTGATCAGGCGGCTGATATACCAGTACATCTTTGATTCCTGTAATCAGATTACTGATCATACGTTTTCCCATACCGCCACCTCCTCAATATTTCATTATAGCTTTTACCAAAATGTATTTTTTTACTACTAAATATGAAAATAGAGGCTCCTTCCACCAAAGACAGCAGCAATCGCTATTAACCTTGTATAAGAAAAAGCTGGGCGTCCTTTTGAAATAAAACAATTTGAACCGCAAAGAAGCGAAGGACACAAAGGTTTTTTATATATTTTTTTGTGCACTCCTTTGTGTGCTGCGATAGCGGCATTGTGCCTTTGTGGTTCATAAAATCTTATCTTTTTCGCAAACCTTATGCTTCTATGCTTATAAAAAAACAAGGATTTAAGCAAGTTAAAACTCGCCTAAATCCTCGTCTTGATGTATTGCAACATCTTACTCTTTCTAATGTCCGCCAGCACCTAATTTGCGCTGCAGGATTCTACTTGGTATGGTAAACAATAAATTTAATATAAGAATTGTAATGACTAATAATGCTCCAGATCCATTCGCAATTTCCACTCTGTCAGGTACAAGTCCCACAGCCATAACATACCAAAGATGTACAGCTAAGGTTTCGCCTGCTGATGTCACATCAAAATTGACAATTTGCCGCCCAACTGTCGTACCAGCTGTAAAAATCAAGATTGCTGTTTCTCCTAATGCTCTCCCCGCAGTCAGAGTAATACCTGTAATAATGCCAGGCAATGAATTTGGTAAAACAACCCGCCAAATCGTCTGCCACTTCGTAGCACCAAGAGCCAAACTTGCCTCACGATAATGCACGGGGACATTTCGCACGGCCTCTTCCGTCACTCTGACTAGAACAGGCAGATTAAGCAAAGTTAATGTTAAAGCTCCCCCGATAATGCTAAATCCCATGCCTAGTGCATTGACAAAGATAATCATGCCAAATAACCCTAATACAATGGATGGAACCGTTGCCAAACTCTCTGTACTCAACCGAATTAAATCCGTCAGCTTATTATCACTAGCATACTCGGCTAAATACACCCCTGCGCCAATGGCTAATGGTATGGAAACCAAGAGGGATAAAAGTAAAATGTAAAAAGAGTTAAATAACTGAGCTCCTACACCGCCACCAGCTTGAATATCACTGGATTTACCAAAAATAAAATCCCATGACAGCACAGGCACACCTTTATACAAAATAAAGAGCAAGAAAGCAGCCAATATACCTAAGATTACAATACCTGCCAGCCACATTAGCAGCGTCGCTAGTTTATCAAAAACCTTCGCAGACATTTAGATCACCTTCTTTCTGGCAATTCGGCGAATAATCAGAATCATTAACAATGATAGCACTAACAGCACAAACGCCATTAGGAACAACGCATTTCCCCAGGCTGAACCAAAGGGAGTATTGCCCATTTCCACAACAATTTCACTAGGCAGCGTAGAGGTGGGCATAAATAAAGATGTAGCTAATTGTGGCGTGTTGCCAATTACCATTTGAACTGCCATGGTTTCCCCTACCGCTCTTGCCATAGCTAAAATAATCGAGGTCAAAATTCCAGGCAGCGCAGAAGGTAAAAGTACATGCCAAATCGTTTGCCATCTTGTTGCTCCTAGAGCTAAGGAAGCTTCCTCTAGACTCTTTGGTACCGCTCGAAGAGCATCTTCTGAAATACTCACAATCGTAGGTAAAATCATAATCGCTAGAATAATCGAAGCTGCTAATAAACCAAAGCCTATATTTACATTAAAATAGGTTCGAATAAAAGGTACAATAATAGTTAGGCCCACAAAACCATACACTACAGAAGGAATCGCTACATATAAATCCGTAGCTGGTCTCATAATTTTACTCAACCAAGCTGGAGCAATTTTCGCCATAAAAATCGCACCAGCTAATCCCAAAGGCGCTCCTAATAAAATTGATAGTACCGTAACTGCTAAAGAACCCACGATAAAACTTAAGGCACCATATTCCAGCCCCATGGGATCCCATTTTGCTGAAAAGAAGAAATCGAAAGGACTTACTTCTTTAAAGGTCAAGAGCCCCTGCCCGCCGACAAAAACAATGATTGTAACAATAATAATCGTCATCAAACTTGCACTGGCAATAAATAGATACCTCATATAATGATCATATAATAATTTCGTTTTATGTTCTTTACTTACTAATTGCATTACAAATCCTCCTATTTTGAAGAAAGATTAAGCTTACGCCAACCTTTAAGCCTATCTAGCATGAAAAGCTACTTCAAGACTTCTTGTAGTTAAATTGTAACCCATTCCTAATTTTCCTTTGTTAAGGTATTGTTAAGAAATTGTTAAGTCTAAACTGCCAAAAATTAACTTGGTGTACGTTCTTCCTAATTAGAATATCCAATTTCCTAACATTCTACATGTAAAATATCATTACATATTAACTCAATCTTCTTGCTGCTGCATATAATAAAACATAAGAAGCAATTCTTAAGTAGAGGAGGATTACATTGAATAAATGTTACGTTATTGATACTAATGTTCTCCTACATTCCCCTAATGCAATATTTACGTTCAACGAGCACACTGTAATCATTCCCGAAGTAGTTCTAGAAGAGCTGGATCGTTTCAAATCGGAAAGCAGCGAACGAGGTGCCAATAGCCGTCAAGTCAGCCGCATTATTGACAACCTACGCGCCACAGGCAATTTACTTAAGGGAGTCCCCTTAAATGATCAAGGCGGCGTCTTACGAATTGAAACCAATCATCTAGATACTAAAATTCCTGCTAATTGGCCAGGAAGCAAACCCGATAACCGTATTCTGCAGGTGTGTAAAGGGTTAGCTGAAAGTAGTCATTACCCGATTTTAGTTAGCCGCGACACCAATATGCGTGTAAAAGCAACCATTCTTACGATTCACGCTGAAGATTTCCGCAATGAAAAGGTAGCCAGCATCGAGGAGCAATATACTGGCCGAGGCACAATTTATACCACCTCAGAAGTCATTAATCGCTTTCATGAAGATGTTTTAAATACCATTGATCCTACTCTTTTATTCACCTATGATGAAAATGCTCAAATATTGATAAACACACCTTTAGAAACCAACCAATTTTTTCTGATTCGTTCTACAGATAATGACCGCCATACAGCTTTAGGTCG
Organism: Pelosinus fermentans JBW45; assembly: GCF_000271665.2. Taxonomy (GTDB): domain Bacteria; phylum Bacillota; class Negativicutes; order DSM-13327; family DSM-13327; genus Pelosinus; species Pelosinus baikalensis. The sequence continues at coordinate 4,421,725 of NZ_CP010978.1, forward strand.
CTTTGATGGTGAAAAAATCGTTCATCTACGTTATCAGCACCACAATCCCTTTGGCGTTGTTCCCCGTAACATCGGTCAGATTTTCATGCAAGAATGTCTTATGATGAGCGCTAGTGAAGCCCCTTTAGTCATTATTAAAGGTCCAGCCGGTACAGCTAAAACCTTTTATTCCTTAGCTGTAGGCTTACATCAGCACTTTGAGTGCCGCCCCAGAGAGTATAATCACATACTTATTTGTCGTCCTAATGTCCCTATGGATGAGGATATTGGTTTTCTTCCCGGATCAGAAGTCGATAAAGTAAGTCCTTTCATGAGAGGTATCAGAGATAATCTGTTTACTCTGATGAATGGAAATACACTCGATGATAGCAAAGATCTAATGCAAGCGGAAGATACCATCCAAATTTTATTTGACAAGCATACGATTCAAACAGAAGCACTCGCTTTTCAGCGAGGTCGATCATTACAAAAATACTGGGTCATCTTTGATGAAATGCAAAATGCTACACCTCGCCAAGCCAAAGGAGTGATCACTCGCCCGGGATTAGGTACCAAGATCATTCTTCTTGGTGATCCTGCCCAAATTGACCATCCATACTTAGATAGCCAGTCCAATGGCTTGGTGTATGCCAGTGAAAAAATGCGAGGGTCGAAGCTTTGTTTCCAAGTAACACTGCAGCATGATGAATGCGAACGCTCACCACTAGCCGCTGAAGCGGCTATAAGATTATAAACCTTTTAAATCATTCCTTTTTTGAAGTATACATCCTCTAAATAAAACAAACTGCCGATTTGGCAGTTTATTTTTTGCGCATTCGCTGTCCTGTTTCTAAGTAAATAACCCATTCTCCAATATTGGTAGCATGATCAGCGACTCGCTCTAAATAGCGTGCTACAAATAATAACTGAGTTGCCTGTGTAATATTACGGGGATCTTCCATCATGTACGTTAAAAGTTCACGAAAGGTTTGATGATAAATATCATCTACTTCATCATCTGCGGCACATACATTTTCTGCTAAAGCAATATCAAGCTTGATATAAGCAGCCAAGGAATCTCTTAGCATTTTTTGTGCCATTGCCGACATCCGTGGGATATCTACCAACGGTTTAATCAAGGGCTGTTCTGCAATGCCTAAGGCAATTTTAGCAATGTCAAAAGCATGGTCTCCCACTCGCTCTAAGTCTGTCGTGATTTTAAGTCCTGTACCAATAATTCGCAAGTCCCTTGCTAAAGGCTGCTGCCTGGCAATGAGTACCATACATTTATCTTCAATACTGCTTTCCATGGCATCAATGTAGTCATCACCAGCCATTACATGCTTAGCCATCTCTATATCCTGGGTCGTTAAAGAAGCTACAGCCTGGCCAATAGCCAGTTCAACGCGGGTGCCCATTTCTAAGATATCATTACGCAACTCTTCTAACTCTTGATCATAATTTTGCCTGGTGACCGTCATGCTCTCGCCTCCATTATCCGAATCGTCCAGTAATATAGTCTTCCGTACGTTTATCCTGGGGTCTTGTAAATATGACATCTGTTTGATCATGTTCTACTAGATCACCATTCAAAAAGAATGCCGTATAATCAGATACTCTAGCAGCTTGCTGCATGTTGTGAGTAACCATAACAATAGTATATCTCTGTTTTAATTCTGAGAGCAATTCTTCAATCTTCATAGTTGATATAGGATCTAGAGCTGAACAGGGTTCATCCATTAACAGCACTTCCGGCTCGATTGCCAATAATCTTGCAATACATAAACGTTGCTGCTGTCCACCTGACATGCCCATAGCTGAGCTTTGGAGACGATCCCGTACTTCTTCCCAAAGAGCTGCCCCCTTCAGGCTCTTTTCTACCAGTTCATCCAGCTGTGCTTTTTTAGTGATGCCATGAATGCGGGGACCATATGCAATATTGTCATAAATCGACATGGGAAACGGATTCGGTCTTTGAAAAACCATCCCCACTCTTTTCCTTAGCAGCACTACATCTGTGTCGGGATGATAAATATTGACCCCATCTAACAGGACTTCGCCTTCTATTTTTACATTAGCGATTAAATCATTCATACGATTTAACGTCTTGATAAAGGTGGACTTACCACAGCCTGAAGGTCCAATCAGAGCTAACAAGCTGTTTTTTTCCGCACCAAGAGAAATTTTCTTTAATGCCAATGCATCTCCATAGTATAATTTTAGCTTATTCACATGAATTTTATAATCCATAGATGTCCTCCTGCCACTTAGGCGATTCTTCATATATCGAAACTAGTCATCAGATAAATATTGATATAGAAAATATACCACAAAATGCAGGTACTTATTATTATGCAATTATTATGTTTTTGTTAAATTTCGCTAAAGCGGTAGCCAACTCCTCGAACTGTCTCAATTGCTTCTGCCACTTTCGGCTCAGCTGCCATTTTTGCTCTTAGATGACGTACATGTACATCCACCGTACGAGTATCACCAAAATATTCATAACCCCATACCTTCTCCAGTAATTGCTCACGTGTATAGGCTCTGCCCACATTTGTAATAAATAATTTCAATAACTCATATTCCTTAGGAGTAAGCTCTAGCTTCTCTTGATCTAAATATGCCGTATAACTGGAAAAATTCAATCGTAGTTTGCCAACAACTAACTCGCCATCGTGCTGTACACTGTCTTTATGGCTTCGCCTTAGCACTGCTTTTACGCGAGCCATAAGCTCTCGAGGACTAAAAGGTTTGGTCATATAATCATCTGCGCCTAACTCTAAGCCCACAATTTTATCCACTTCTTCATTTTTGGCTGTCAGCATAATAATGGGAATCGCTGCTGTTTCCTGCTGTCCTTTCAATCTGCGACATACCTCTATACCATCAATATCGGGAATCATTAGATCCAGTATAATCAAATCAGGCTTATTGGTTCTAACCAACTGCAATGCCTCATGGCCATTCTCTGCTTTGAGGACGTGGTAACCTGTTTTTTGCAAGTTAAACTCAATTAGTTCTACGATTGAAGGCTCATCATCAACTACCAATATGTTGCTTATCATATACTTCACTTCCTTAAAATAAAAACCAGGTTATATTAACCTGGTTTCTATTTATCTAAAATTTATTTATTTACTACGTCTTTTAAGCCTTTACCAGCTTTGAAAACTGGATTTTTAGATGCTGGAATTGTAATTTCAGCGCCTGTTTGTGGGTTACGACCTTTTCTTTCTTCACGTGTTTTTACTTCAAAAGTTCCAAATCCAATGATTTGGACTTTATCTTGTTGTGCCAAAGCTTCCTCAACACTAACAAATAAAGCATTGATTGCTTTCTCAGCATCCTTCTTAGTCAAACCCGCTTTTTCTGCAACACTTGCAATTAATTCAGTTTTATTCACAAAAATAGCCTCCTTATGAAAAATCGTTACGAATAGCTTATTCGCTATCATTTTTTTTATTCCTGTCTAGATTTAAAAAAAATACTAAAAAAATCCCAAATTCTTTATATTTTGTTACTTTTCGCCTCTTCCCAGAGAAAATCAAGCTGTTTTAGTGACATATTCTCCCATTTTAGCTTTTTTTCCTTCATTACCTTTTCAATGTATAAAAACCTACGGCGAAACTTATTATTGGTGGTATTTAAGGCAACTTCACCATCAATTTTTAAAAATCTCGCCAAATTTACAATTGAAAATATTACATCTCCTAACTCAGCTTCCATGTTAATAGCTTGTCCTTGGGCACAGGCATCTTTGAGTTCCTCCAGTTCTTCATATATCTTGTCCCACACAGGCTCAATCCTATCCCAGTCAAATCCGACTTTAGCAGCTTTCGCTTGTAGTTTGTAAGCTCTCATGAGACTTGGCAGTCCCTTCGGTATACCATCAAGCACAGACGGTCTCTCATGACCGTGCTCCTGCTTTTTTATCGCATCCCAGTTTAGCACCACCTCGCCTGCGTCTCGGACGCTTGTATCACCAAATACATGAGGATGACGACGTATCATTTTCTCTGCAATGCCGTCAATTACCTGCTGCATGGTAAATACCTTTGCTTCTTCTGCAATGCGGGCATGAAATACAATCTGTAATAGCAAATCTCCTAGCTCTTCACATAATAATTCTCCTTGCTGTAAATCAATGGCCTCTAGGACCTCATAAACCTCCTCCACAATATACCGTCTAAGACTGGAGTGGGTTTGCTCAATATCCCATACACATCCCTCATTCGAGCGAAGCTTAGCCATCACATCGAGTATAGGATCTAAGGAAAACCGTTTAACTGCAGTACTGCGGCGCGGCACATACACACTGGTAAGATGATCAATCTCCTGCACTCTATCCATTTCGAACAAAGGTACTGTTAGCAACTGTTCATCTGGTAATCCCAAATTTTTCACAACGATCACTTCATAGTCATCAGGATAATATTCCATTAGCACCAGTTTAGCCTCTGAAGCAACGTAATGATTATAAACTTGTGTTACCACTAAAGCAGTCATTAACTCTGGAGGTATAGCTGCTAAATCAGCAGCATCCAGTACCGTAATGCCTTCAATGGGGTCTATGGCAAGTCTTGTATATAAGACTTCCAGAAAACTCATCCCAGGCAAAATCCTAACGGCAATCCCCTGTTCACCTGCCAATTGTCGAATTAGCATCACTGTTTTCTCTGCTACAAGAGGGCTGCCTGGTACAGCATATACTACTTTTTTTCCCAATGCTGCCTGACGTAAACATTCATGAGCGATCGTCTCGTAAACTTCCTTAAATGACGTCTTCTCCTCATAAACATAGTCATAACTAGTAAATGCAATACCACGTTCCATCATTGCTGTTACAGTTGGGTGCTTTGCAGTACGCAAAAGCAATTTTTCTGCAGTCTTTAATAATTCTAAGGTCTCCACGGTGATAAGACCAAAAGAACCGGGTCCTAATCCTACAATTGTAATTTCTCCCACATTATCGCCTCATATTCATAATTTAAGTAAAAAATTTATTATTTTCGTAATATACCTATTTTACCTAATAAACGAGCTATTTTGCTACCTATTTTAGGTAGTTTTTCGATATCCTGCTGCTCTATACCTCCCAATAATAAAAGAACAATACTGTATACTATACCACCTATACAAACAGAAGCCAAGGTTGCCATTGTATTATGCAAGGTTTTTAACATCACCGCATCATAGGTTAACAAAACCATAGCGCCCATAATAATGGCAGCAGCAACCGTCTTTATCGTATTTTTTATATCGATACTAAACCCTACATAGCGATATACAAAATACATATTCAAAAGAGCAGCCAAGGCAAAATCAACATTTGTCGCCCAAGCAGCGCCTTTTATGCCAAAAGAAGGTATCGCAGTTAATGTCCAGCTCATAACAATTTTTACAGCAGCGGAGATCATCATATTAATAAGAGGAATTGCTGTATACCCTAATCCCTGCAATACCCCCGTCGTAACCTGATGAATCCCCAGCATAATGACACCACCTGATAATATGGCGATTGGTACTCCAGCATTAGGCGTACCATACAGCATTTGCGATATCGGTGTAGCCAGCAGAAACATCCCAACAAAACTGGGTATGGTAATTAAATTGGCAAATCGCATCGCCATAGCTGTACGCTGATAGATTCGCTTGTGATCCTTCAGAGTAAAGGCTTCCGATATGGCAGGGACCAAGCTAGATGCCAATGATCCTGTCAAAATAGTGGGTACATTGATAAGAGCAATTGCCATGCCCGTCAGGTATCCAAACAATTCCGTTGCCTGACCTACCGTATAGCCGGCATTTTCTAACCGTGCCGGTACAATTAATAAGTCAATACTGGACACGATTGGCAGCATAATATTTGCCAGTGACACAGGCAGGGCCAATTTTACAATCCGCGAAATAATTTTCCCGCTTGCTTCTTGTTTTATAATCGGCTGCATTGCTATTTTTGCTTTTAATGCGGCACTATGCCGCCAATAATAATACATTAATACCACTAAGCCGGCTAAGGCACCAGGTCCTGCACCAAAACTGGCACCAGCAGCTGCATATTCAAGACCAATGGGTAATAAGTAAAAAGCTAAAAATACCATGGTTACGACTCGAATCAGCTGTTCAAAAATTTGCGATACAGCTGTAGGTGTCATCATCTGCAATCCTTGGAAATAACCACGATAACTAGATAAAATCGTAACGAAGAATATAGCTGGAGCCAAAGCAGCAATCGCGTAATACGCACGAGGATCACGTACAAATTGATTTTCAACCAACCATCCAGCACCAAAATATAATAGAAATGTAAAAACAATTCCCGTTATCGTTAATAAGCCTAATGAAATGCGAAATACCCGATTTGCACCGCGAAAGTCAGATAAGGCCACTTTCTCAGCAACAATAATAGAAATAGCCACCGGAATACCGGCAGATGAAATACTCAAGGCTAGTAAGTAAATTGGATATGCCATCTGGTATAATCCAATTCCTTCGCCCCCTAATAAACGGGAGAGAAGGATGCGATTTACCGAACCAATTATTTTTACCACAACGCCAGCAAGGGTTAAAATGAATGCCCCTTTTAAAAATGTATCTTTACTCACGTAATTTCTTCCTCCTAAAGCATTCCTATTACTACTTATTCAGAAGATGAACATTATATTATCGCAAAATACAATTACTACTAATACTTCTTTTGTCAAAATAAAATATTTTAAACCGCAAAGACGCGAAGAAAGAACAAAAAAGTAGCGAATCTGTGTCCGCTACTTTTTACAACTTTCATTATTATGTGGCCATTTGTTTTGCTAAGAATCCTGCAGCAGTTTCTGCTAATTTTACTTCCATTTCACTCATTTGCACTCCTTGCTGCTTCGTGCAAATAACCACTGCACCAATGGAAGTCCCTTCTACAATAATCGGTGCAATGACTTCAGCAGTAAATTTTGATACCTCTTCTTCTTCACCAGAGTCAATAATCGAGCCCTTAGAGCCTTTGGCTTCTGCAAGATTATTCAATAAAACCGCTTTACGATCTTCCATAACTTTTTCCAGAGCTGATCCTAACGGTTTATTCATAAACTCCTTCTTTGAAGAACCAGCGACAGCAACTATCGTATCTCTGTCCGCTATTAAGATGATATGGCCGACTGCTTCATATAACGAATCGGCATATTCCTTTGCAAAATCACCTAGTTCGCTTACTGGAGAATATTTCTTTAAGATCACTTCCCCTTCTCGATCAACATATATCTCCAATGGATCACCTTCGCGAATCCTAAGTGTTCGCCTAATTTCTTTAGGTATTACAACTCTGCCTAAGTCATCAATTCTTCTTACAATTCCAGTGGCTTTCACCAGTATCCCCCCTTTTCTACAGTTTTTGACATCTGATTTCAGTGATAGTATATATCTTACGAGACTTTTTTATTCACACACATGATGCCTAAAATTTTCTAAAAACAGGTATATAATACAAAAATATCATTTGCATACAGGGATCTTAGGATTACCGTCTCTTTTTCGTCTTAGGAAACCAAAGTTGTAAATACTTTGACTAGCCAATTCAGTAATTTATCATTGCTAATTTGTACGGTCTTGAGTCGAATACCTTCAGGATAAATCATAACACGAGCAGGAAATGCTTCTTTCAATGCCATGATCTGCTCAGGTTTAACATTTGGTTTATCAATAAATGCTACTTCTATATAATTGGGCTGTTGAATCACAGAACGAATACCAATGGCCCTGGAGAAATTTTTAATTTTCACCACTTCGAGCAAATTTAATACACAACTAGGCGGTTCCCCAAAACGATCAATTAATTCATCCACAAGATCGGAAATATGTTTTTCATTTCTGCAGGCAGCAATCCGCTGGTATATTTCAATTTTATGCATGGCATCACTAATATAGTCGCCACTTATATAGGCATCCACATTAAATTCCAGCACAGGTTCAACAGGCGTTTCTAACGTCTGCCCTGTCTTTAACTGCTGTACGGCTTCATCCAGTAAACGACAGTACATTTCAAAACCTACGCTTACAATATGTCCATGCTGCTGGGACCCTAATAAATTACCAGCTCCCCTGATTTCTAAATCACGCATAGCAATTTTAAAACCGGCTCCTAATTCTGCAAATTCTTTTATTGCCTGCAGCCGCTTTTCTGCAACCTCTGTCAGTACTTTATCCTGGCGGTAGGTAAAATACGCAAAAGCCATACGATGGGATCGTCCTACCCGCCCTCGCATTTGATATAACTGAGACAAACCAAAATGATCAGCATCATATACAATAATCGTATTCGCATTTGGCACATCAAGACCATTTTCAATGATACTTGTACATAATAATACATCATCAGTGCCTTCATAGAAATCAAGCATAGCTTGTTCTAACATTTCCTCCGGCATTTGTCCATGAGCCACACGAATTTTAGCATCGGGCAGCATCTCTGCTAAGCGGCGGTACATTTTATCAATAGTCTGTACTCGATTATAGACAAAGTATACCTGACCGCCTCGCTTTAATTCCCGCTTAATTGCATCACGCATCACTTCTTCATTGTATTCTACTACATAGCTTTGGACGGGGAATCGTTCTTCTGGCGGAGTCTCAATAATACTCATATCTCTTGCACCGACTAATGACATATGCAAGGTACGAGGAATGGGAGTCGCACTTAATGTCAATACATCAATCCCCGCACTCCATTTTTTTAATTTTTCTTTCTGCTTTACACCAAAGCGCTGTTCTTCATCGACAATCAGCAGTCCAATATTTTTAAATATAACATCTGATTGTAAAATACGATGGGTACCAATTAGTACATCTACCTGTCCACTGGCTAGTGCCTCAACAGTAGCTCGCTGCTCTCTTGCATTCCTAAAGCGGCTAATTACATCTACTACTGGACCAAAGCCAGAAAAGCGAGCACTAATCGTCTGATAATGCTGCTGAGCTAACACAGTTGTCGGTACAAGTATCGCAACTTGTTTACCGCCCATGACAGCTTTATAAGCAGCGCGAATAGCCACCTCTGTTTTGCCAAATCCCACATCACCGCATAATAAACGATCCATAGGCTGGCTTTTTTCCATATCGCCCTTAATTTCGATAATGGCACTGAGCTGGTCGGGTGTTTCCTCATAAGGAAAAGCATCCTCAAACTCTTTTTGCCAAGGCGTATCCGGATCAAAGGCAAAACCGGATGCAACTTTTCTTTGTGCATAGATCTCCAGTAATTCTTTCGCCATATCTGCTACTGCTTTTTCTGCCTTGCCCTTTGCCTTTAGCCAATCACTGCCACCCATTTTATTTAAACGAGGTGCATCACCTTCAGAACCAATATACTTTTGCAATAAATGTACCTGATCCGTAGGGACATAGAGTTTGTCTTCCCCCGCATAACGAATATGCAGATAATCCTTATGTACCTTTCCTACAATCAGAGTTTCTACACCTACATATTTGCCAATCCCATGATTGATATGTACTACATAATCGCCAATCTTGATATCACGAAAATAAGCGATTTGTTGACCTTTCCCTACTCTGGGGCGAGGTTTTTTCTTCTGGCGGCCCATAATATCCTTTTCTGCAATTACTAACAGATGGGCTTGAGGCAGTTCAAAGCCTGCTGAGAGTAGTCCGACTGTTATTAATACAGTACCTTCGGTCAGAGTATGGATGACATCAGAAAAAACGGCAGGAATACCTTCCTCCGTCAAGGTATGTTGCAGCGATACGGCCTTCTCTTGATTGGACATAAAAATGATAGGATAAGACTTATGCTCCTGGCAATTTTTTAATTCAGCAATCAGCATATCCATTTGACGATGAAAAGGAACAATGCCTTTGGCTGTAATACTAATAATTTCATTAGGCTGGGTATAAGGAATCTTTTGCAGCATCAAGGAAATATATAACACATTGTAATGCACTGCCACCGTTACTATATCTGACCACGTAAAGGTGCTTTTCTTAATCTCTGGATTTTCCTTCACTAGTTTGCCCATCTGTTCGCGGATGCGAGCAGTCTCGTCAAACACAATGGTTGAAATCGCTGGTAAATAAGATAAAAACACCGTTGGAGTTCCACTTTTTTCAATCTCAGATAAAGGAAGAATATCCACTTGCTCTACCGCGTGCATAGATCGCTGTGAGGCAAGATCAAACTCCCGCAGGGAATCCACCTCATCACCAAATAACTCTAAACGAATCGGGACTTTACTGCTGATGGGGAAAATATCAACAATACCGCCTCTGGCACTAAACTGACCGAGCCCCTCTACTTGATCCACCCGTTCGTAACCAAAACGTACCAGCGACTCCAGCAAGTCTTCACGTATCATTTCTGATCCGTTACTAATTGTAATGCGATTATTTTCAAAGTGTTCTCGGGGCAGTACTCTTTGCATTGCTGCCTCAGGCGTGGCTAAAACGATTATATTTTCCCCTCGGATCAGACGCCCCAAGATATCCATGCGCCGAGCTGCTAACTCAACACCTTTTGCAACCGCTGTAAATGTAATAATATCTAAAGCCGGCAGTTCGAGAACAAGGGTATTGGGAAGCAACGTGGCAAAATCTGCGCGCAGCTGTTCTACCGACTCATGATTACCAGTAACAATCACAGTAGGCTTAGGAGCAGACTGATACGCGGCTGCTAATAATGCACTTTTTTGCACACCTGTTACGCCATAGATTTGACTTTGACTCACAGTCAATTGCGAAACGGCAATAACCCGCTTCATTCCAGGATCTTGTTTCATAATTTCAAATAATTTGTTCATAGCACCTCTTCCTATTATAAGAAAGCATTTCATACTGTACAATTACGTGCATAGAAAAAACCGTTCGGAGTCTTAAAGTGAAAAGGTAAAAAGGGGCTTTAGCTGTTGCTAAAGCCCTGCATCATTACTTCATTATACTTCGAACCTTATTGATTTAATCCATTTTTTTAATGTAGAAAATTGATTTGCTGTTGAACCGCTTTTTTTTCATCAAGTCCTAAGGTCTCTATACACTTATCGCACAAGGAATGAACATGCATGGTATTTTCTTTCACATCAACTTTTATTATATCTTGACGCTCTTCAGCCGTCAAGCAATCAAAACCAAACTTAACTTCATCAACTTGATCTACTTCAATTACATCAATCCCAGCCCCACAATGGGCACAATTATAAAATATTTTCATAAAAGGGCTTCCTCCTTTTCGATAATGAGTCCTGTATTGAGAAGAGGTGGTATTTCATCTTTAAGACGACAAACGGATTAAGGTAACATTCCACATTACATGTACACAACTTGCCACGAGTATGGCAATCCAAATGCTGCTGCTTATGTATAGTCCCAAAAGAGTCAAACATCCAAATAGACTATGGCCGATAATACTGACTAATGCGGCCCATTTACCTCGTTTTCCATCGGCGGTATTATACCAGTCATAACCTGCTTCTAATATTCCAAATACCACGTGAGTCACTAAAATATCTGCAGCTAGATAATAAGAACAAAGGCTCTTCGTTACTTCTTCGACTACTGGACTATAGCTAATAACCGCTTTCATTCCCACATATTTTAATAATATCTTATTTAATAAAAAGCTCAGTGCCGCCATGAGACAACCAATTACATAAGCCATCTTTACCTCATTAGGTACAAACGTAATGAGCCTATTATTGCCACGATAAAAAGAATTTATACAAAATTAAAAGCTTTTGAACGTGTTAACGTCCTCCTTAAAGGACTTTTCTATGCTTAAAAAAATAGGCGGATAAAAATGTAGCATTTTTATCCGCCTATCTATATGAAATATATATTACAAGACAGGAACACTCGATTTCTAGCTGTTTTTTCGCAGCCAATCAATTGCTTCTTCTGCCCGGAATCCAATAATTCCCTGTTTAAACAACACATCTGCCATGAGAAAGCTGTCATCAAAAGGCTCCTCCATCATGTAAGGTAATGCCATGCAATACATAGAAGCACTTTTCGCCGCCTCCACTCCATGCAATGAATCCTCCATTACCAAACAATTTTCAAAGGGTACGCCCAGCCGTTTGGCGGCTTCCCAAAATACATCTGGCGCAGGTTTTCCTTTCGCCACCTCTTCTGCCGATAGGATTACATCAAAGTACGCTGCCAAATTCGTAATGGCTAATATCATGTCAATGATTTCTGGAGATGAACCGGAAGCAATAGCTAAAGGATAGTTATTTTCTTTTAGAAATTGTAAAAACCGATACATCTCAGGAAAAACAATCGTATTTTCTTTGGCAATCTCAAGATAATATTTATTCTTTTTGGCTACTAAAATATCGATCGACTCATTGAGCCCATATATCTCTTTGAGATCTTCCATCATTTCTCGTGTTCCAATGCCAACATATTTCTTCTTCATTTCCTCACTCAATGCTTGTATCCCATATTCCCCCAATAACACATCATCTGCTTTGGAGTAATTAGGTTCACTGTCCACTAACGTTCCATCTAAATCAAAAATAACCGCTTTCACCTTATGATTTAAAACTTCACTATTTTTCTCCATCTTGTCACTCCTCTCTGCTATAAGAAAGTATTCGCACTGATCATATATTTTCCTCTATAAGAAAAACGATTACGCTCCGGCCATCACTAGATTGATCCTGCCAAAGTCGGTATCAATCGCCACTGCATAATTCGATTTCCCCCTTAAAGCAGCACCTCTCGTAACTCGTTGAGGATGTAAATCAAGATCGAGTCCCCTGTTGGAAAGATTAATGCAAAAAAGACCATTGGTAACATTCAGAAATTCTCCTGCACTATCAATAGCCAGCTCATCCATTTCACAAATTTTTTCTCCACTATATCGGCATGCTATTTCCAATAATACGCTCTCTTCGGCAGTAAAACTGCTATGCAAAGTGATGTCTCCCGTCATGCTTTGTGAAACAAACCATTGATTCGAATCATGTTCATAAGTAATTGCGGCCAGCAAAGGACTGGTATCTAAAAAGCGAACCATAGCTCGAAGAAAAAGTGATATGTAATCATAATACAATTCTACATTCTCATCATCTTGAGGGATTTTTAATTGAGTCCGAATCTGTTCTTTAAGATAGGATATATCGGACTGTTGATCTAAGCTGCCTTCTGCTTTGTACTCTTCTAAGACATTCTCCAGCTGCGCTAACGTCATGTAGCCTTTATCGACCAATGTCTGGCCAAAGTTGAGATGATCATTTTCTTGAGTATCTAGCAAAGTGATCAATTGCTCTTCTGACAAATAGCCTTCATCTAAGGCTATCTCACCAAATCGTTTATCAATCCGCTGTTGCAGCCCGTGAATTTCTTCTACTTGCTCAGCAGTTAGAAAGCCTTGGTTAATGGCCAATATGCCTAATTTCACTTGTACTGCACGTCTATTTTCAAGAGCTTCCTGCACCTGACTTGGTGTTAACAATCCTTGATTTAATATATATTGAGCAAAAAATTGACTAAACATTTAGCTCTCCTTTCGAATGATGTCATTTACCGCTTTCACGATTTGACTACTGTTGTACGGTTTCTGAATAAAATCAATTGCACCTAATTTAAGAGCCTCTAATAAATTAGCAGCAGTACCTGTTGAGGAAAGCATAATGATCCTTGCCTCATGATGTATTTCTTTAATCTTTTTCAAAGCATCAATTCCGCTGACTTTTGGCATCACAATATCCATAAATACTCCATCAGGACAAAATTGGCAGTATGCTTCTACCACTTCTTGTCCATCTTTAGCTTCATATACTTGACAGCCTAGTTTTTCTAACTCTTCTCTTAGTTTTTTTCGTAATAATAAGGAATCATCACTAATTAGAATCTTTAATGGCTTCTGCAAAAAAATCCTCTCCTTATAAGAAAAACTCTGACGTACTAAAAAAATAAAACCTTTTGAACCGCGAAGACGCGAAGGTTTTTGTGCTTCTACACTACAGGGTTTCTACATGCTAGGTCATGGAAAATCAACAGTACATTTCCCCCATCAATCTTCCCAACATACTCGATTAAGCAAGCCTTTTAATTCTATTTCTATTTCAGAATGTACCTGGGCAGCGCTTTGCAAATGGGTTTCGATTGGTGCGTTATCAGCTAAGGCTATCAAGATATCAGAAATCATTCTTTCAATCTCAGCAAGATTAAATTCAGCAGCAGCTTCTTCGATCACATCGACGCCTTTCACGTTCCAATCTTTTAAGCACGATAGTAAATACTCATTCATCACTGTCCCCTGACCAAGAACCATATTGCCATTTGGACTTACCAATACTTGATTAAGAGTCATTCCAAGCTTGATTTCTGAAAGATATAAATAACTCAAAAGAATTCTCCTCCTAACACAATCGTCTTACTTATGACTGACAGGATTCACTTAAGCAACTCTCGAACTAAAACAATTTTTGTATCGGTAATTAAAAGATAACACAAAAAATAACGTTAACTATTACTTTCAAGTTAACATTTTATTAATTTTATCAGTAAAACTTATATTCTCTCTACTATAAGAAAATGATGTACGTTCTTTAACAAGCAGGAGATTGCTTCGCTATGCTCGCAATGGCAAACTGCTGCTTCATCCCTCCAGAAAATTATACCTTCTCTACGTACAAAAGAACCCGCAATATTAGCGGGTTCTTAATTGTTACAAATTCTTTCTCTAATATAATCTTATAATTTCAGCACATATCCGCGAGCTCGCATTGCTTTTAACATTTCCGCCCGTTTTCCCAGTTTTTTGCGCACACGATAAATCAACACGTTGATTTCATCAATTCCTGCATCAGGAAGTGCACTTTTGCCAAGAATTCTTTCCGGCCATACTGCCGCCCTAATTTCATCATATGTCACTACTGTATTGGCATGATCATATAGCAGCTTAAAGAAGCGCCATTCTTTTTCCGTCAAGCTAACCAGCTGCCCGTCAATATGGCATTCCCACTTAGCACACTCCACAGCAATTGAAGTATTCTTTCTTAAAGACATGGATTGGGTTTGACTTAAATCCATTGTTTCTTCATTCTTGGAAGCGCTGACAATTCGGATTGCTGCGATACCCATAGACAAGCTGATTGTATCTCCTGTATGAAGAATATACTTTTCATAAGGAGTGATTGCTTTTCCATTTATCATTGTGCCATGTTTACTCCCTAAATCGCACAGTATTACATCATCTTCATTATGTACAATATAGCAATGCTTACGAGATATCAGCTGATTGGAAAAGCTCACATCTACCTGCTGATCAAGACTGGAGCGACCAAGGTACACTTCGCCGTTAAGAAGTTCGATGCGAGTGCCGGCTTCGTAAGGTTCTCCTCTTTCCACTATAAGACAAGCACGTGATTGCAAAACCAACCCTCCATAGTCACAGTCATTTATTTTACTATACTCTTTTAGTCCTGCTCTTTCAATACTAAAAATGACTCTTCTTGCTATAACTGACTACGATTGCATCTTACCGGGTCTGGCAACTACCGATTGCTATCGTGTAACCAAATTATATTTCCGGAGAATCCCTATCGTCACCTTTTTAGCGGCTGGACCTGCAAATTCTTCCTGGCTGTCAAGATTAGTGGCAAATACATAAGGGTGTCCCTTTATAACAACAAAACCTACGAACCAACCTGTTGATAAGCCATCTTTAAGTCCTGAGCTTCCTGTCTTTCCATATAGTATGTACTCATCGCCTTCCTGTTGAATCATGATCCGTTTAACGGTTTTCATTACGCCTTTATCAAAGGGAAGAGTTTCCCGATATAACCCTTCAAGAAAATCAATCTGCTCAAATGGAGAAATCTTCAATGAGCTACTGAGCCAGAACCGATCAATGCCCCCGCTAATGTCACGATTACCGTAGGAACACCGGTCCAGCCATTCCTGCATACGCCCTTCACCGATATCCCGAGCCATCTCTTGATAATACCAAACAACAGAATTTCTCATGCTAGAACCAAGAGTATGATCTTGATTCCAGTTATCTAATGTCCGTTTAGTGCCATCCCAATATTTAATCTCATATTCATCTTTAACGGCTTTTACCTGCAAACCAATTAATGAATTCATAATCTTAAATGTGGAGTTTGGGGTCCTTTGCTCTTTGGCTCTCTCGTTGTTATAACTAAATATTTTTCCTGATTCTAAATCTTTGAGGACGAATGTTCCTTCACTCTTTGGGAAAAATTCATCTACGCTGATAGCAGCAACATCTAACGCCTCAGCTGGTTGTATTTTACTGGCACAAGAAGCTGCAACCGAACCGACCATAAAAAAGAGCATTATTAACATCACGATACTTTGTTTTTTCATTATTACCACCTCTTGATTTTCTACTATTGTCCCTAATTATAATATTGTAAAATACCAAAAACAATAACAGCAAACTAACACATTCCTAACTTTAATACAATAAAAAAACCTAAAGAAGCCATCAATTCTTAACTTCTTTAGGTTTCTAACTTAATGTTTCTTATTATGTTAGGCGTAGATGCTATTACTTTTGCTCCAGATTCTTTTGCTGCCATAACGATTTATCACATTTTTAATATACGGTCGTCTGCCTTTGCTCCTATTTCAGTTTATATATTCAAAGGATTCTCGACAGGCTCGGTTATGGTTAAAACAACTAATAGGCTAATAAAGGAACTAGCAGCTAAAAACATGAATACTGCATCCCAGCTATACGCGTCAAGAATCATACCCGTAATCAGTGGGGCACAAGCGCCGCCAAGCTGTCCTCCAGTATTAATGATAGAGGAAGCAATCGGAAATGTTTTTTTAGTTGTCAGCCCCATAGGATATACCATATAGGCTGAGAAGCCAACATTGAGCAAAATACCCGTTAAAAACAAAAGTGAACCGAGGAAAATAGGATCATTAGGTGCATTTGTTAATGCATACATCATAAAGGTGGTAGATAATGAAGTCATCATCATGAGCGGCTTGCGCCGTTTATTTAACACCTTATCAGAAAACCATCCCCCTACCAAATTACCGATTACTGCTCCCACCCAAGGTGCTGAAGCGACAAAACCCATTTTCATGATGGTAAAATGTTTAACATTAATTAAATAGGTAGGAATCCAGGCCAATAGTACATTGACAATACCGAGAACAAAAAAGTATGCAAGGGTACTTCCCCATATATCCCAAGAACGGAATACTCTAGCATTTGTATCTAAAGGGTCGGCTTTCCGTGCTCGAATTAATTGATCCAGCCATTTAAGAGAGTATGGCCTTTTTTGTACCATTGCTTTTTGACTCAACTGCTCAGATTCAATATACTTCACTTCGGTCAAAGAGCAATGAGGACTTTCCGACGGATGATTCTTTACTAAAACATACCAAATGATGGAAAGGAATATGCCTGGCAAAGCAAACCAATAAAAAATATAATGCCAACTGGATTGCTGAATAATTAGAGCGCATAAGGGCGGAACCAATACCGGTCCAAACTTAGCAGCGGAAAGGAATATGCCGGTCGCAAATCCTTTTTCCCGGGGTGGAAACCAATTATTAATAGTGGACGTAATCCCAATAGGCAGCGGTCCTTCTGCTAATCCAAGACCAAAGCGATATATTTTCATCATCAAAGGTGAACTTGAACTTCCTATTAATCCGGTGAAAATAGATGTGACAATCATTGCAAAAGAAAATATTCTCCGTACTCCAAATTTACTATATGCAAAACCAGAAGGCATCTGCGCAATCGCGTATGCCAGCAAAAAGAGACTAACAAGGCCTCCCGCTTCTGTATTGCTCATATGAAACTCTTTGCGGATAAATGGCAGGGCAATTCCGATGTTTGCACGATCAGCAGCCGCCACTGTATATACTAAAAAAATAAGTCCTGCAACAACCCATCGAAACTTAGTTGGTTTTTCTGTTATGACATTTGCTACGTTTTGAGACATTTTTTCCTCCTTGTTATAGAAATATATTAATTTACCACTATTTCCATGTTTATGTAATTATATGGATTTACATTTCGTCTGAATCCATATAGTCACATTCTTTATCATGAAGCACTTTGTCAACCCATCTTCTATCCCATGTCTTGTTTTTAATGGCTTTCATCATATCCATTTCTTTCACTACCGTTGCTTTGGCCTTTTCCAAAAGTTCTGAAGCATCTTTAGGATCAATTACAACTACCCCATCACCATCACCTACTATAATGTCTCCTGGATTTATCACAACGCCACCGCATGAAATGGAAACGTTAATTTCACCAGGTCCATCTTTATATGGTCCTTTCGGCGTCACGCCTGCTGCATAAACAGGAAAGTTCATTTTTCTTATGATTGCTGCATCGCGGACGGCGCCGTCAATAATGAAACCAGCAATTCCCCTTTGTTGTGCCCAAGTAATCATCATCTCACCGGTAACTGAATTGCTCGTTTCACCCGCAGCATCTACGATAATTACATCGCCAGGCGCAGCCATATCAATTGCTTTATTTAGCATTAGATTATCTCCCGGTCTGGATTTTACCGTGAAAGCAGTCCCTAGCAGTGGAGCTTCATTCATATTCCGAATTCTAGAATCGATACAGGACATCCGGTTCATATTATCTGCAATGTTTGCCACTGGAATTCCGGTAAATCCTTCTACTAGTTCCTTTGGGGGTCTCATTATGTTGCTATAAATTCGAAATCCCACATTTTTCATGTCTATTCCTCCCTCTCTAATATTTTGAAGCGATCTTTTCTTGACAGACGACTAAATCGAATAGTATATCTATTGACAAAATCTTTTAACTATTATAATTTTAATATATAGATGAATCATAGTAAAATGAATTGATTTTCTATTAAATATCTATATATTCTATATTTAAGAGGTGCAGCCGTGTATACACTTGGAATTGAAGCCTTCTTAGCCATCGTACGTACCCAAAGTTTGAGTCGGGCAGCCGAGAAACTACATCTTGCACAATCTAGCGTTAGTCACAGACTTAAAACACTAGAAGAAATGATGGGGGCAACATTAATTGAGCGCGGCAAAGGAATCAAAGAAATTAGCTTAACACCTATGGGTGCAGAATTCTTACAGTTGGCTGAAAGATGGAATTCCCTCTGGCTGGAAACTCAAATTTTAAAATCACAAGGTCCGAAACTTTCCTTATCCTTCGGTACCGTAAATAGTCTCAATACTTTTGTTTTTCCGCCAGTATTCAGCGCAATGACCCAACATCAACCACCAGTGATCTTAGAAATTCATACACTACATTCTATCCCCCTTTATGAAGAAGTCGAAAAGGGACAAATACATGTCGGATTTGCGCTTAGAGAACAGACCCTTCCCGGAGTAAAAGTTGAGCGCTTCCTAACCGCACCAATGGTAGTTCTACGTATGGGAGAACCATCTAATGGTAACGCAAAGTTAATCAATCCCAATGAGCTAGATCCAAACTATGAACTATATGTTCCTTGGGGACCACTTTTTCAGATTTGGCATGATCGCTGGTGGAATCCCCTTTGCCTTTCAAGAATTAAATTAGAAAGCGCTCAACTATTATTTACACTTTTGCAGCATCCTCTCCAATGGGCAATCGTACCAATGTGGATCGCAAAATCAGCTTTAAAAGAGGGGAGATTTTCCTATTATCACTTATCTGATCCTCCACCAGATATCATTTGTTACAAACTCACTCACAAATATCCAAAGCCAAGCACCCTCCAAAGTTTAGCCATCCTAGATCATTATCTTGACCTCGGTGATTACTAAAAATTGGTATGAATGAAAAATGGGAATTCACCTACTTGCAAATAAAATGAAACAAGATTGTAATATAACAAACAAGATGTAACTACATCGTAAAAGCCGCTAATTCTTCCTTAAAAGGTAGATGATTAGCGGCTTTACAATATAAGAATATCCCATTCCTTTGGATCAATGAAAAACCATTGAACCATTTATGGATTACATCTTATTTCACTAAACTAAATTGATTCAAAATCATTTCGACCATTACCTGAATAACGCACTAGATGTGAAAATCCCTTTGCTTGAAATTTGAAGATGATTAAGTCTTCATCAAATGTTTCAGGACAGGATTGAACTTTTGAAACTAAAAATTCTAAGCCATATTGGGAGAAGATAGTCCATAGCTGGCAAGGAAGTTCTTCTAATTCCTTATATGTTGCCAAGAACTGCTCATGGTATTGCCCCTCAAAAAGCCTCTTTCTCCATAGACTGTCTTGGCTAATTTCCATCGCTACATCTTCTAGATACTTCTCGTGAAATTTCTCTGCTATCGCAAATTGCATCCTATTATTTCCTACCTTCTTGTTCATAATGAATCCGACATTATGACAATTCTATCACGACTTCAAGCATTTATCTTCTTTTATTTAAAAACCATTTTTATATATAGTGCATAAAAGTATCAAGTAACTCTTTATTATTACTATGACTCGATCCATCAAAGGCCAGGTCAAGTACAGGATGTTTGATCTCGTCTTTATCTCTGTCTCTTAAGAGTTTCTGTATGGTAGCTGTATTTTCATACATGGAACTCACTGTCAAAATTCCATCCACATGTTCTGGGCAGCGAAAGATCTTGGCAAGTCGATAGCGTCCCGCCCCTCCGGCATATAGGGTCAGCCTCCGATCAGCCTCTCTTAACAGCTCATCAATATCCCTATCAAAAGGACTGTACTCTAACAAAATATCCGAAATATTTCTCATTGCACTCTTCACTTTCTCCAGTTTTTCTTTGAATCGTTTCCGATTCTTAGAGGTCTTCTTGAGGCTCTCATACCCTGTAAACAGTAGAACCTCAGATAAAGGCTGATACATCATTTTATGCTTCTTTTCTAAACCCTTTAATTGGGAATTAGTCAGATACTCATTGAATATAACACTCCACTCTCCCAGTACAAGGATTTTTTTATCATATGTCTTTTTCTGCAATTGGCGATACACATCTTGGGAGAGCTGAATCAGGTTTTGTTCATTCAGTCCCCCGTGCCTGATTAAATCCAGCACTTTCAGCAAAACCATTTCCCGGTCTACTGGGTCAGAAGCTGCAACCAAATCAACCGCCATAACCCCTAATGCAAAGTCATACCCATACTCTTTGCTTTCCAATAAATCTTCAATAAATGGAGAAATCACTTCCCCCTGATAGCCTGCGCCTTTTAATTTTTCTTCTACCAATCTTCCGTACTGACCATACACCTCACTGCCTTCACTTTGGGGCAGCCACAGCTTAGCCCTCTTCACCCCGGACTTCTCCAAATAATAGAAGATATCCCCCAGCAAAGAAAACATAGATACATACTCTTTGGACTTGGTAAATCCTTTTCCTACTTCCAGCGACCTTTGGTTGGTTGGAGGTAAAACTTCTGCTGCAATCCCCTTGGATGTAAACCATTCACATAGAACTTGGCTATAGGGATAAAGATTCGGCAATAACAGCTTTCCTTGAAGGATTTCTCCGTTACTCTGAGTGGTATGGGGTACTGGTTGTTGTGCCGTTGCTTTTTTGGCATCATAGTTATCCAAACTATTGATAAAAGCTTCTAATCGGGTAATGACCCCGACACTTGATGAGTGTTCGTCAACCTCAATATGCAAATATGGTTTCCCCTGCATTTCGGCATTGAAATAATGACTCAGCACCGTATCTGGACCGCATCCATGATTGGTAATATAGATAGGATACAGATTTGGCATATCCCGTACAATTTTTGCTCCGGCTACAATATGTTGTCCAAAGGGCCAATACATATTGGGATGATCCTCTGAAACATCATAGTCAAAAGCCGGAATGTTAGCGAGGTTTAGTACCTTATAGCCCATCTCCCTTAACTTTTGGGGAATCTTCATATTTAGTACAGGATCCGCTATATTATAGGTTCTGGTCATAATCACAAAGGCCTTTTCCTTATCTTGAAGACTCTTAACCAATTCCTGGCTCAAGACCTCCACATCCCGGCTATATTCCTGCATCCTAGCCATGCCTTTCATAATGGCAAATACCATCTGTCCTTTATTTTTGCCCAACTCCTTTCCCATACGCAATAAAGTCTTTATCATATACACTTTGCCGAACTTGAAGGAAAGGGCTGGCGCTAATAATTTTACACCTTTTTTCTCTAAGTCCATCACATGAGAAACAATCTGCGAGGCGGTCTGCATGTATACGCAGGCATAATCTTCCCGGGATTTTGATGCATCATGTTTCATAGTGTACAGACTTGGCAGAAAAATATAATCAACGCCTCGGTTTAGTAAAGAAGCTACATGACCATTAATCAGCTTAATCGGATAGCAGGTTTCCTCTAGAGAATACTCCTGACTAAGGGCTACAATTTCCTCATCGGTTGCTTTTGACAGAATTACATTAAAGCCCAGTGTTTTGAAGATTTCATGAAACATGGGAAACAATTTGTGCAAGAATAAGACTCTGGGAATACCAATCGTAAGCTTCGCATCATCAATGGCTCCGGTATAACCTTTTAGAAATAGGCCTTCCATCTCCTGATCCACGTTTCGTGGGATGGAACGACCGACCTCTTTGCTGACAATGTTGGCACTTTGCGCCAACTTCTCCTTAACCAAAAGTGCAGTACCTAATGCACCTGTCACACTGAAGAATCTCGGCAGGATGATATTACGTTTTAGTACCGCACGAAATGCATTGACAACCGCCTGGTTATGAGCAATCCCTCCCTGTAAGAACACTTTATTACCAATGGCTCTATTTCCCACCACACGGTTTAGATAGTTGCTTACAATGGAGTAAGCCAGTCCTGCGGCAATATCTTCCTTACTTTCATTACTAGCCAAGGCTTTCGCAATATTTCCTTCAATAAACACCGTGCATCGATCTCCCAAATTCAAGGGGTTTTCGCTTTGCAGCGCCAGCTGGGAGAAATCTTCAATAGGAATATCTAATTTCTTTGCCTGTTCTTCAATAAACGATCCTGTTCCTGCTGCACATATTTTGTTCATCTCAAAATCCACAACCATACCGTTTTGTATGCTGATATATTTAGAATCCTGTCCGCCGATTTCAAAAACAGTATCGACCTCAGGATCAGCCTCTACGGCACCTTTGGCTTGCGCAGTAATCTCATCTACAATAACTGCTGCTTCTAATTCATTCCCAATGAGATAGCGCCCTGATCCCGTAGTACCCGTACCTTTTATCGTAAGGCGATGCTCAAACTGTTCCTGCAAAGAAGCCATTCCTTCGCGAACAGCCTGTCTAGGATTCCCTTTTGTACGCAAATAGCGGTATGCTATAACATTTTTCTCATCATCGATTAATACCAGGTTAGTACTGGTAGAGCCAATGTCAATTCCCAAATATCCCTCATAAAGGTTTGCAGCGCGTTGGCAGTCATGCTTATGAATGCTTTCATTTTGACCAAAGGGATATAAGGCGGGATAACCATCATTTCGCACATCCTTTTTATATGAAAAGCCAGCGGCATTTTTAAGCTCTTCTAAAGTTACTACCTGCTTTTTCTCATTTGCAAGACAAGCCGCACCCCAAGCACTCATCTTATCAAAATGTTCTGGTATCAAGATATCTTCATCTTCTAACGCAAATACTTCTTTTAATGCCTTTATAACACCTTTGTTATATACTACACCACCAGTGAGCATAACCGGTTTTGCAAGAATCGCCTTTTGTACCACATTGGCTTTAAAATTTCGCACTAGAGCATATGCCAATCCTAATAATATATCTTCCGTTTTCACACCTTCCTGTTGATGGTGGATCATATCGGTTTTAGAAAACACGCTGCATCGTCCGGCAATCCGGGGTATGGTTGTCGCCTTTTCCGTGTAATCGGAATACTCATACAAGCTAATTCCCAGCCGAGAAACTTGTTCTTCCAAGAAAGATCCCGTTCCGGCAGAACAGCTTGAATTCATGGAAAATTTGATATGTGTTCGGTCTTGTGCCGACAGATTTGTAATACACTTCGCTTTTTGGGCTCCCAGCTCAATGATGCTCTGCAAAGAGTCATTGCTGGCAAAAGCTCCTTCAATTAAAGCCGTGACTTCATTAAGATAATAGTTCTTCAAAGCAGGCATTCCTTCTGCCTGTTCGCCGGTGATACCAAAATAAAATTCTTCGACTTTATATTCCTTTTCTATTTTCTGCAGCATATTCCTAAATACCACATCGATATTGCCGCGATGAAACAAATATTCACTGCCTATTTCTCGCTCATTGTCATCTAAGATAATATATTTGAATGTAGAATAACCTATATCTATGCCTAAACGATACATTATATCACCCCTTACTGATTTTGATTATCATGTACTCTGATTAGGCCAATTATACTATAATCAATCTAACAGTTCGGTAGCCATTGCTACGCTTTTTGCAGAATATAGAATGAACTTTTTGCTTATCATCCTATCATACTTACTGTGCAATAAAGTTAATACTTGACACCTATTGTTTACTTGGTATACTATTGCTATGTAAATAAAAAACTGTATTCTATACTAGCAAAGGAAGTAAGTAAATGCCTAACCAAAGTCAGTATGTACTGGAAACAATGTTGCGAATAATCCATAAGTCCTCCGAATTAATTACAGAACCACGAGTTTTTGGGACCGAAGTTTTGTATGCATCTGAAATCCACATGATTGACATTATTGGTCGAAATCCGGGGATCCATGTTACAGAAATCGCCAATAAGCTAGGTATTACGAAGGGGGCCGTTCCTAAGATTATTTGCAAACTCTTACAAAAAGAACTGATCTATCGCTATCAAGCAAAGGACAATAAAAAAATGGTTCTCTTTACACTCACCCCAAAAGGCCATGCGTCTTTTCAAAGCCATATTGAATTTCACAAAAAACTAGATCAGGGCATTATTAAGAAGTTCAATTCATTACAAGAATCCGAATTACTTATGTTTCATGATATCATGCATGAAATCGAAGAGTACATTGATAGAATCGAAAAATAAAGACAATGTTAGCGAAATGTTTACCAGGTAAACATTTCGCTAACATTGCCTATTGCACTACTTCTCTCTCCTTATAAAACAACCGTACTCTCTTAAAAAATCCTACTATGTTTGGCTCCAGTATATAAATCTCAATATTTTAGGAAAAGGTGATATTATGAAAGTTACTACAAAATTTATTAAATTTATGATCGTACTTTTGCTCGTACTTGGCGGGGTCGGCGCCTATTACTATTCACAACGCGGTGAAGTATCAACAGACGATGCCGGTATTGACGGCCGCACAGTAGTGTTAAGCCCAAAAGTACAAGGCTATGTGAAAACCTTGAATGTGCAAGACAATCAGTTGGTAAAGTCCGGCGATGTACTTTTGGAAATTGATCCTACTGATTATATTATCAAGCGGGACCGGGCTAAGGCTGCATTGGCTGCCGCTCAAGCAGCGGCTAATGCTTCTCATAGCAACTTAGAGACGGCTGCTATTTCTGCTCCCTCTAGCATTGATGCGGCAATCGCTCAGGTGTCGTCTGCACAAGCAACTTGGGAAAAAACACTAGCCGATAGACAACGCATGGAAAGCTTATTTAGCTCTGGTGCCTGCTCTTCGCAACAGTTGGATCAAGCGGTTGCAACAGAAAAGTCAGCTCGCTCCACTTTGGATCAAATGCGCGCTGGTCTTCATTCAGCCAATACAGCACCTAGCGTGATCGCAGCAGCCAAAGGCACAAGTGAGCAATTAGAGGCCCAAGTAAAACAGGCCGAAGTGGATCTTGCACAAGCTGAAAATGATCTGGCAAATACCAAAATTATAGCTCCTATCGATGGGCGTATTACAAACCGCAGTGTAGAAATCGGCAATTATGTGCAGGCAGGAAGCCAATTAGCTTCTTTAGTCGGCACAGACTTATGGGTTGTTGCCAATTTCAAAGAAACACAGTTAGAACATATGCAGCCTGGACAATCCGTTGATATCAAGATTGACGCCTTCCCTAATGTGAAGCTGCACGGTAAGGTAGACAGCATCCAAGCTGGTACAGGCTCCCATTTTTCTCTTTTCCCGGCTGAGAATGCTACCGGGAACTTTGTTAAAATCGTACAGCGCGTTCCCGTAAAAATCGTGTTTGACAACTTGCCAGATACCATTCATCTAGGTCCTGGCATGTCGGTAATACCAACAGTTCACACAGCAAACGCAGGATATCGTCATGAGTGACGATACACTAAGACCCGTAAACCCTCTTTTGATATCAACAGCCGTTAGTCTAGCCGCCTTCATGGAAGTGCTGGATACAACGATTGCCAATGTTGCACTTTCTCACATTTCCGGCTCACTGGGCGCCAGTTCAGAGGAAAGTACCTGGGTGCTTACCTCCTACCTGGTAGCCAACGGCATTATTCTACCCCTGTCCGGCTGGTTATCCGCCCTGATGGGACGCAAGAACTTTTTCATCTTCTGTATTTTAGGATTTACCCTTACCTCTTTTCTATGCGGTATTGCCACTTCGCTGCCTATGCTAATTGTATTTCGATTATTGCAGGGTTTAACAGGTGGCGGCTTGCAGCCTAGCCAGCAGGCCATCATCAAAGACAGTTTTCCCGCGGAAAAGCTGGGAATGGCCTTTGCCATTACAGGAATAACAACAGTATTAGCTCCCATATTGGGACCAACGCTGGGCGGTCTCATCACGGATAACTTTAGCTGGCGCTGGATTTTTTTTATGAACGTGCCTGTCGGCCTGTTGGCGGCCTTTCTCGTCAATAGCTTGGTTGTAGACCCGCCCAGTGCACGAAAACAAAAAGTCGACTCTATCGACTATATTGGCCTCAGCTTAATTGCCCTTGGTCTCGGAGCCCTGCAAATCGTTCTAGATAAAGGACAGCAGGAAGATTGGTTTGACAGCTCCTTTATCATAATCTTTGCGAGCATTGCCGTTGTCGGTCTTATTCTAGCTGTTTTTTGGATATTACGGCAGAAAAACCCGGTAGTTGAGCTAAAGCTCTTTGCCATTCCCAGTTTTAGTTTACCTTGCATTATGATTTTCTTTGTTGGTTTTGCTCTTTACTCAAGCGCCATGTTATTACCTATGCTGGTGCAAACAAGCTTCGGTTATGACGCGACACTGTCCGGATTGGTACTTTCACCAGGCGGGATCGCCACCTTGTTTATGATGCCCATTGTTGGTAAACTGGTAAATAAAATTCAGGCAAAGTATCTCATTTCTTTTGGCATGCTGCTAAGCGCCGTTGGCATGTGGGCAACTGGGCTCGTAACACCGCAAACGGGTTACGGCACCTTTGTCCTGGTACGTGCCCTGCAAACAGTCGGTATTCCCTTTCTATTTATACCTGCCAGTACCCTCGCCTTCTCGAAAATTTCTCCAGAAAGCAGCAGTAATGCCTCAGCAATTGTTTCTTTAATGCGTAATTTAGGAGGCAGCATTGGGATTGCGCTGGTAACGAACAAACTCATACACAGCCAGCAGATCGAACAAGCACATCTGGTACAGCATCTGACCACCGCTGATCCTGGTTATCAAAGCGCAATTGCAAACTACACTCAATCGATTATGAACTTGGGTGTGCCAGCCGTTCAGGCGTCCACTATGGCAATAGCCAAAATCTATCAGGAGCTTATCCAGCAAGCCAATATTCTCGCTTACAGAGATGCTTATAACTTCGTTGCCATTATATTGGTGGTTCTTGCTGTTGTCGCTCTGTTCATGCCAAGCAACGCACTGCAGAAAAAGGGTGCTCCGATTGCAACACATTAGAGCAATTCTAACTTACTGATTCTACAAAGAAAGAATGGGCATTACTCTTTTGCGAGTAATATCCATTCTTTCTTATATTTCAATATTCAGAGCAATTTCATCACAGTTGGGAAACTTAGTACAGTTAATACATTCTTTCCAGACCTTATGAGGCAATTGATCTTTTGATAATTCGTTAAAACCCTGTTTTATAAAAAATCCAGGCTGATAGGTCAAGGTAAAGATCGTCTTTATTTCTAAGGTTTTTGCTTCTTCAATTAGTGCCTGTACAATGCTGCGACCAATGCCTGATTTCGTGACATGAGGTGCGATTGCCATTGCTCTAATTTCCGCAAGTGCATCCCACACTAAATGCAGCGCCCCCATGCCAACAACTTCTCCATTATCTTCTGCCAAAACAAAGTCCCGCAGGCATTCGTACAGCATATTCCGGGAACGCCCTAACATTAATCCTTGTTCAGCATAAGCGTTAATTAATGTGTACATGGTTTCTACATCTTTGAATGTAGCTTTACGATAAAGCACTTATACCACTCCCTTAACGTATAATTATACATTATACATTAATAAAAATGCTTTCACAATCCATTTATCTGACTCTACTACCTTGGTTTGCTTCCTATTCTTCTCCAGGTGCTTTTTTTATGCTAAAAAACATATAATTACTACCTTCAAAAATTTTATAGAAAAGGAGGGGTTTCTATGGAGAAAAAAGATAAATGTCTAAGTTCCTTTCCTGAATGGGTAAAAGCCAGAGTGAATCTAGCCCTGAACCATAAACATAGTTGTATTTGCAATTGGTATCTTGAAGAATTCATCGATCATAACAACTATGACAACTGTTTGTTTAAAGCATGGTATTTGACAACCACCAGTCTGATTAGTCTTTGCTTAACCTTTGATCAAATCAATATGATTGAGTATTTCAAAAAGGATATTATAAAAATCGAAACGGTATTGAATGTACTTGAAGATAAATGCACTCATAAAGAAATAGTGTGTACTTACAGCATTAAAATGCTGTGTATAAACGGAGATATCATCAAGCTAAATGAACCGGAGGTAAAAAGAGCGGATCATAAAAATATGTATATGGAATTTATTGAAGCTTTTAAGCAAAATTTTTGAATTTGCGACCTGTCCCCTCGTCCCTACTTAGATCTTTTAAACAACATCTAGCATAACATCCCAACGCTGCTCAATCAATTGGTTGTTCCAAGTGTTATTTTCTTTTTCTTCAGTAAGGGTAAATCCAAATCCCTCATATAAGTGCCGGGCTGTATCTAACCCCTTAAAGGTCCACAGAAAGACATGATTATAATGTTGCTGTTGACAGTATTCCATCACAGTCGCCACCAGTTTACGTCCCAGACCAGCGCCTCGAAACTCTGGCTCGATCAAAAACCAGCGCAACTGTGCAGTCGTTTTGCTGGTTTCTACGATCCCAACAAAACCAACGATAGTACCGCAGCATTCGGCTACCCATATTTCTCCTCTAGACGGATCTTCTAAATAGGTAACCAAACTTTGCAAAACATACTTTTCGAATTGATGGTCCAGCCCATACTCTTTTTCATACAGCACACCATGACGATATGCAATATATCCTACATCACCAGGCTGATGCCTGCGAATGGTAATTGAGGTATCTGTTTTATCAGATAACATATTTTGTATGGCAGCCATATTATGAACCAACGTTTGTTGAGCCCCCTGAGGGAGCTGTTCTAAAAGTTGAACTAGTTGGCTCGATGAGGCATCTGACAGTTGGCGAAACGTTTCTCTACCTTTTTCTGTTATACTTAGAATTTGTGAACGACCATCAGTCATTGATCTGGTGGTTTCAATAAGACCATCTTTCTTAAATCGCCTGAGAATACGACTAAGATAGCCAGGATCAATTTGAAGTATTTCCGCCAAGTTACTTGCAGTACATGTAGTAGCAGCATCAATTTCTAACAAAACCCTTGCTTCCGCTAAAGAGTAAGGACTTTCTAAAACGTTTTGGTTTACAAGGCCAATAATATTCGTATAGAAGCGGTTAAACTTCCGAATCTCCGTCACTCGCTGTTGAATCGAACTCTCCATCTTTGCTCCTCCTAGAAACTGCTTTATGATTTTATACTACTACGTTATCACATATAGTTGACTGAGTCAATTATATTATTTGACTCAGTCAACTATTTTTTTAGAAAAAACATGCTGCTGCATCTATAAAAATAAAACCTGCTGATATTTTCAGCAGATTACTATAAAAGCCTTTTATCCAGGCATGATTTTTCTATTCTGTATTTATGATTTCATTTATATTCTAGCACCAAGCCCACCCCAACCTCTTCAACAGTTGCGGCTTTTGCTAAACCTATTTTGGAACGCAGATCGGTACAATGGCATGTATGGATAGCATGAGGCTGGCACTTTTTAAAATATTCTACAGTATTGCCCAGCCTTCTTTGGGAGGGATT
Source organism: Pelosinus fermentans JBW45 (assembly GCF_000271665.2). Classification (GTDB taxonomy): domain Bacteria; phylum Bacillota; class Negativicutes; order DSM-13327; family DSM-13327; genus Pelosinus; species Pelosinus baikalensis. The sequence continues at coordinate 4,451,920 of NZ_CP010978.1, forward strand.
TAATAGATGGAACCCGCCAACTACATCATATATTCGTTCTTCATTACATACTTTTTTAGCATATTCGATAATATTGCAAATCCCCGCATGGGAGCACCCCGTAATGATCACCAACCCATTATCGGATATATATGCTAACGCAGAATCATCAAGTACATAATCATCTTCCCAAGTACCGCCCCGCAACACTTTGCCAATTGGATCTCCTATCTCAAAAGAATGATTTCGTTCAATTTCTCCCAAAAATACAATTTTAGGAGTGAGCCATATAGGTTCTTTACTAAGTTGTAATGAAAAAGTTCTCTTTAATTGATTGTTAGATAACATTGGTGCAATATCAAGCCCATCTACATTTCTCTCTAAGAACGCGTCAGGATGAGCGATTATTGTAGGTTTCTTGCCCCCATATCCTTCACTTGCAGCCTCAGAATAAAGCTTAACTAATTCGCCTAGACCCCCTGTATGGTCGTTATGACCATGTGAAATAACGATTCCATCTAATGCTAATAGATTAATACCCATTTTAGTGGCGTTTCGCAGGAATAGATCTGAATATCCAGTATCAAACAAGTATTTCTCATCATCACACTCGATAAAATAGGATACTCCGGGTTCAGCATAAAAATATCTATCAATGATAGTATTATTATCAACTAAGACTGTTAGTTTCACATTAGCCCTCCATATTTACTCACTCTTCTAAAGGTATTACCTTAAGTACAAAAAAATTAATACAATTCTACTCTTCTAGAAATAATGGCATATTGGCATATAATCCTGGTAAACCACCAGTATGCAAGAAAAGTACGTTATCACTCTTTTTGAAATAACCTTTTCTAGTCAGATCAATTAGCCCAGCCATTGCTTTCCCGGTATAGGTAGGATCAAGCAAAATCCCTTCGGTCCTAGCCGCTAGTTTGACAGCTTCAATCATTCCAGCAGTAGGCACTGTATATCCCTCTCCCAAATACTCATCAAACAAGCTAACTGCTTCCTGAGGTATCGGAACGTTAACTCCCAGATAATCTGCTATTTTTTCGATTATTTCTGTTATACGCTTTTGCAGAACTTCTTTCGAATTTAAAACACTGATTCCGGTTATCGGTATATGGCAGTTATTTCCGCGTAATCCAAACAAAAGACCGCTATATGTACCAGCACTGCCACAAGCGATAACAATGTGGTCAATGGGAACTCCAGAGAAAAATGCTTGCTGCATAATTTCTTCTGCGCAGGCGACATAACCTAGTGCTCCAAGGGCATTCGACCCACCCATTGGGACAATGTATGGCTTGCGCCCTTCTGCTTTGGCTTTGTCAGCAGCCTGTTCCATTTCTGCCATTACATCAGAGCCCCAAGGAACGACTTTGATATTTTCCACTCCAAGCATATGGTAGAGAAATACATTACCGCCTGCTCCTGTGTGATAGCTCCCTGGAGTGATTTCTGATAATATCAGCCGACATTTCAGTCCTTCTTTCACGGCGGCAGCTAACGTTAAGCGACAATGGTTGGATTGTATACCACCGCATGTGATCAGTGTATCTGCTCCTTGTTTTAGAGCGTCGGCAACTAAGAATTCCAGCTTGCGCGTCTTATTTCCGCCACCGGTTAAACCAAGCAAGTCATCACGCTTTATATAAATATTCGCCCCTCCGACAGCAGCAGTCAGACGTTCCAATTTTTCCAGCGGCGTGTGACCTTCTGTATACCGTCGCCGAGGATATTGTGCTAAATACATCCCATTACCTCCATTTCTCTTAAAGGATATGGCCATTTGTCTCATTTAAAACACAGGTTTTAACTTCTTCCTAATCAAAAGAGAAGCTGTCCTTAGTCTACCAATACGATAGATTAGAGACAGCTTCTCTTTACTAAATGCTAAGTCCTGCTGAAAATTTTGCATGATCAACATTATTTTGCTTTCGTAGTATTCTCTATTGTCATTTGCTCAAGATCTTTTAAAATTCTTGGGAGGTCCATGATCAATTGTTCTAATTCGTCTTTGCTCATTTCTACTTCTAGAATCTCTTCTGACATGTAACACCTCTACCTCCAAAAACATTCTGTCTTTGAATAAGAATATGCATCATACAGATTGTACATTGACAATCTTTGAATTATTTTTGAATATGGTAATTCTAACGAGTGTGATGATGTTCATACTTTTATTAAATCGATGTATTGGGGGCAATTCTTATTCGCCAACTCTGGAAGGTGAAGTCGCGAAAAAATTTTCGTAGTTGTTAATACTGCACAAATTATATCGTTGTATTACAAGAAACTCCTGCCAATTCTCATAGAATCTGGCAGGAGTTTCGGCAGGTTTTGTCATTAACAGGCGGCAATCGCATCAATTTCAATCAGTGCACCAAAATGAAGCGTATTAGTTGGTACGATAGTACGAGACGGCTTATGATCTCCAAAAAATTCCCTATATATCTCATTAACAGCCGACCAATACGTGATATCTGAAATATATACCGTAGTCTTAAGCACCTGCTGTTTATAGCTTCCACACTGTTTTAGTATATCATCCAGGTTTTTTAACGCCACCCGCGTTTGTTCTTCTATGCCTCCCGCGGGTAACGTTTCACCTACAGCGTAGTTAATTGGTAATTGACCTGATACATACACTAGATCGCCATGGATTACCGCAGGAGAATAATGCCCCTTGGATTGAAGAGAATAGGGCGTACTAACCATTTTCATGCAACATACCTCCAACATTTGTTTGGTGTTAAATCCTTATTTTTTGAGTCCCATACCAGTTAACGGTACAACAATATTGAGTTTATTATCATATCCATCTTTAAAATATTGCAGCATTCCGGCGACTGCAGCTCCTGAAGTGACTTCTATATAAATTCCCATTTCACCAAGCATTTCCTGAGCCTTGATTACCTCTACATCATCCACTACAATAATATCACCTTTGCTGTCTGTTACAGCCTCTATCATTTCGTCGATTCTCTTTGGCTCTTGAATAGCAATGCCTTCCGCTGCAGTTGGTTTCATTTCACCAACTGACTGATTTTTAAATTTGCTGAATACTGGCGCACAATTCCTGCTTTGTACAACAATAATGCGGGGAAGTCGTCCCATTTCTTTAAATCCTTTATAAATTCCCAATAACATCGTTCCGTTGCCAGCAGGAACTACTATATAATCCGGAATGCCTATTTGCTCATAAATCTCAAACGCAAGAGATTTAGTACCTTCAAAAAACAAGGGATTATATACATGTGAAGCATAATACGTGGTTTTAGCAGCCTTCAATATTGCTTTAGCTGTGTCATCACGTGTCCCTGGAACCTTCACTACGTTTGCCTTATAAGCATTAATTTGTTTAATTTTTCCTGGGGATGTACTCTCTGGCAAATAAATATTGCACTTGATTCCTGCCGCAGCACAATATCCGGCAAAGGCAGCCCCTGCATTACCAGAGGAATCTTCAACAATTTCGTTAATGCCTAATTCCTTTAATTTATTAATCACGGCAAAGGCTCCACGATCTTTAAAAGAACCTGTAGGCTGCATATAATCCAGCTTTAAATAGATTTCCCTTCCCTGTAAAATCCTTTTTATGATCGGAGTCTTAACTTCTCCTAAGGATACGGTTGCCGTAATCTTTTCGTCCTCTTCTTTATACAATTGAAAAAGTCCGCCACACTCACACTGATAGTCAAGCCCCTCAATTGGATAGTCCTTTTCACATCGAGAACAGTAAAAATGCATCATAACAACCCCTTTATATATTTTTTTGATGAATAGTTGACTAACATATAAAAAATTATATAATATACATATAAATCACCTTATATTTTATATTTTATATAATTTTTTATATAAAATCAAGATATTTGTATAAATTTTTATATGCATGGAGAATGATTCAATGATGTACACAAATAAAAAATTAGAAACATATATACCTATAGCAAATTTAATCGCTAAAACCTTCGGTAAAAACTGCGAAGTGGTCATCCATGATTTATCAATTCCTCAAAATTCAGTAGTGTATACGATTAATAATCACGTAACGGGACGTGAAATTGGACAATCTTTTGATCACCTAGTGAAAGATGTTCTCCTATCTAAAAAATTCGATAATGATTATAATGCAAATTATATTACCATTACGGAAGATGGCAGAAAAATAAAATCTTCTACTGCACTCATTAGAGATTCCGAAGATAAAGTAATCGGAGCATTGTGTATAAATTATGATTTAGAAAAACTAAATCATATTAAGAACTTTTTAGATGAATTTATGGCTGCTGAACAAGAACAAATAGAAACAGCGGTAGAACCCTTTGATAATGTAATGGAAATTGTGGATGATTTAATAGATAAAATCATCGGTAATACAAAAATCGAGCACTTAAAACGAAAAGATAAAATTGAGTTAATTTATTTTATGGATAAAAAAGGACTCTTTTTAATCAAAGGAGCCATTGAAAGAGTTGCTGAAAAATTAAATATTTCTAAGGTAACTGTTTATAGTTATTTAGATGAAATAAAAAAACCTCAATATAAATAATGGGGCCTGAACAATGAATGCTACCCTGCCTAAGTTCGTAGGCAGGGTAGCATCAAAATTTATATGTTCAGATTTATCCCCTGTGCAATTCTGCTGCCAAGTTCATGATCTACCTGCATAAAATGTTCAATCATTCTCCTTTGAATAGGCTCGTAGGCTTGATTTAAATTTTCTACAATATTTGAAACCAAGTGTTTCTTTTCAATCACCGACATCATCCGATACCTGCAGCCGGCTTGATAATAATCATCACCTGTTATTTCTGATCGAGCCACATTGCCTGAAACAAACTCCTGAGGGCGTTTCCCGATCTCAGGTGCTGGCATGGGCATCCCACCGCCTAACGTACTGGGTAAATAGTTAGCAACACCTTCACTGTACATGGTTTGCATGGCTCCATCCTGCATCTTATTAGCAATTGGCCTTCTAGGCATATTAGTGGGAAGTGCTAAATAATTAACCCCCATACGGTATCGTTGCGTATCTCCATAGGAAAAAATACGACCTTGGAGTATTTTATCATTTGAGAAATCGATACCCGGTACAATGGCCGCAGGAGAAAAGGCAGATTGTTCAACTTCAACAAAAAAATTATCAGGATTTTTATTTAGCACCATCCTGCCTACCGGCATTAATGGAAATAAGTCCTCTGGCCAAATATTAGTAGAATCCAATGGATCAAATGGTAGATTGCATTCATCTTCCACTTTCAGGATTTGTACACGCATCTCATATTCGACAGCATGCCCTGCGGCAATGGTATCAAACAAATCCCTGCTCGCTACGTCAGGGTCACTACCGGCAAGTTGAACTGCCGTCTTACTGTCTATGTATTCAACACCAGCGCAGGGTTCCCAATGATACTTAACATACACTTCCTCCCCCCGTATATTCACCCACTTATAGGTATTAACTCCATACCCTTGAATGGTTCTATAGCTTTTGACAGTCCCATTATCCGCAAACAAGTAGGTAAGAAAATTCATAGACTCCGGCCTTAGAGACATGAAATCCCAGAAACGGCTGGCAGCTATCGGTCCACCTCGGACATTCGCAACTGGATCTGGCTTTAAGACATGAACTAAGTCTGGAAATTGAATCGGGTCTCTGAGGGGAAACACCGGAATATGGTTGCCAACAATATCATAATTTCCTTCATCTGTATAAAATTTTACGGAGAATCCTCTGATATCCCTCACGGTATCTGCCCCACCCAAAGAGCCGCCTGCTACTGAAAACCTAACAAAAACAGGGGTTTTCTTCTCTGTGTCCTGTAAAAAATCTGCCTTAGTTAATGAAGCCATTGATTTATAGGGTATAAAAAAACCAAAAGCTCCAGCTCCTTTCGCATGTAGTACTCTTTCAGGAATCCTCTCCCTATCAAAATGAGAAATCTTTTCGAGGAAAACAATATCCTCAAGTAATATTGGACCCCATTCACCTACAGTTAATGATTGTTGATCATTAGTAACAGGTGTCCCCTGATTGCTGGTAAGATAGCGTTTCTCCATTTTCTTTCTCCCCCACATTACAAATTCTTTTATAATATATTTGATTTGGGGACTACTCATGAATAAGATTTTTAAGCTACCTCCTACTTTGCAGTTTTATAGAAAAAAGGTACTTTACCTCTAGTGTAAAGTACCTTTTTTCTACCAATTTGAAGATGGCAATAGCCACTTCATTTATTTTAGCATTTTTCTTTATTCTGCTTGTCATTTTTCTTATTTTCATTATTAAAAATCTCTTTTGCAAATTCAACATTTTTGTTTTGCTTTTTTTGTTCTTGCTTACATTCTTGTTGTTTCATATTTATCACCTCCAATATTATTATTGCCAGATCTTTAATTAAAATCAGATGAAATATAAACCTTAATTGTTATTTCTTGAAATAAAAAAGCTCGCGAAATTTGCGAGCTTTTTTACTTTGAATGTCATTGGTAAAAAGCAATTCGTGCTGCAACTCTGCCAATTATTCAAGAGTCCTATTCGTTGTTTATTTGGAGGATCGGGCCTTAGCAATCTCTTCTAGGAATTTCTTGGCTGTTGCTGTAATTGCAGCATAATCCCCGGTCTTAGCACCAGCTGTTAAGCTGCTGCCAGCACCGACTGCCACGCAGCCAGCCTTAATCCATTCTTGAACATTGCTAACATTAACTCCACCAGTCGGCATAATCTGTGCCTGAGGCAAAGGACCTTTTATGGCTTTGACCATAGCCGGGCCAAAGAGTTCCCCTGGGAATAGCTTAACGATGTCACATCCAGCTTCCATACATTCAACAACTTCTTTTATCGTCATAGCTCCGGCCATCATCGGAATTTGATACCGATTGCACAAACGCACAGTTTCTTTATTCAGGCATGGTGAAACTATATATTGTGCCCCGCTGAGAATAGAAATACGAGCTGTTTCAGGATCAAGGACTGTCCCTGCCCCAATAATTAATTCCTCTGGGGAATAGGCTTTCGCCAATTCTTCCATAATATGATGAGCATTTGGTACCGTAAAAGTCATTTCGATAGCCTTCATGCCGCCAGCCAAGCAAGCCTCTGATATCCGCTTAGCCTGGTCCCCGTTTTCAGCTCTTACCACTGCAACTAAACCGGATTTACAAATTTGTTCAAGCACTTGTTGTTTACTCATAATCAATTCCCCTTTTCATTTGCAGCTATCTGCCAAAGCAAGTAGCCTTTATGTTTTTCCAACGATACACATCACCCGTTTTTTACAAATCATTCTCAAAATTGATAATTCAATATCATTTCTTAAATACTTTTTGATAGATTCATGTAATTTATATTTTATTCGATTTATTCGTAAATCGCAACATTTTTATGATATATTCCAATCATTTTAGTTTTAATTTTAGATAACACTCTATCATTTATATATACAACTTGCCTAGATTTTGCATTATTGTTACAATAATACAATGAAACAAATTAAATTGAATGATGAGGAAATGCTATGCCTGGAACAAACCTACCAACACTATGTCTGCCTCTTTTGCGTAGCAGCTATCAGAGTTTTACTAAATCTGAAAAGCGGGTTGCCAGTTTCATTATAGAACGACCCCATGATATTATTCATATGACTATTTCTGATTTGGCGGAAGCTACAAAGACTGCTGAAGCAACAATTTCTCGTTTCTGCCGTAAATTGGGATTTCATGGTTTACAAAGCTTAAAAATTGCCTTAGCTAGCGAAATACTCAGTCCTCTGGAATCTACCTATCAGGAAATACAGCCTACTGATTCATTTGAAACGATGGGGACCAAAATATTTAACAGTATTTCCGAGGGTTTACAAGATACACTGAAATTACTTGATTTTGATGCATTGCAAAAGGCTGTTGCAATTCTTAACCATGCCCATAAGATTGATATTTATGGCTTTGGTATTTCAGCAGTAATTGCCTCTGATATCGAACATCGTTTCATACGTTTTGGCATACCAACAAAGGCCTATTCCGATTTGCATATGCAGCTTATTTCAGCATCCATTTTAGAACCGGAAGATGTAGTAATCGTCGTATCACACACTGGGGCTAATACTGATTTGCTGAATTCCGTGGAAGTTGCAAAACAAAGCGGAGCCCAAGTCATTGCAATTACCAGCCACTTAAAATCGCCTCTTACTAAAAAAGCTGATCTCGTTCTGCACGGCATGAGCCGGGAAGTAAATTATTCTTCAGAATCAATGACATCACGCCTGATTCATATGGCAATTGTAGATCTTTTATATATGGGTATGATATTTAAAGACCAGGATAAATTCACCAATAATCTTAATAAACTGCGGCTGGCAATTGCCAACCGTAAAGAATAGTTCCCTGCTAGTTCACCATAAATAAAAATCTGGACACCATCAAAGAAGCTGCCTCTCATACTTTTGTATTGGAGACAGCTTCTAGTTAATATAGGGAAGGAACGCATTGAGATTTCATTGTCCATACGAGTCATTGAGCTGTCCCTCGACTCGTTCTATTTCCGTTTTTACAATATCCAATAATTCTTTTGGATGGCTTAACTTTATCTTTGCATTTAGATTTGGATCTTTTGTCCCCCATAAGGCAAGCGCGAAATCAACACCTGCATGATGGGCACTTTGCATATCATAACTAGTATCACCGATATAAATCGTCTCAGCTGGAGATGCTTGGGCAAGTTCCAAACACTTTAATATAGGTTCTGGATCAGGTTTATGTTTAGTAGTGTCATCAGCACAAACGATATAATCAAAATAATCATGTAATCCAAATGGATAAAAATCGTCAAGTAGTTCTTGTTTCGTTTTGGATGTAACAATACCTGTCTTGATTTTTAGGTCGTGCAGGTATTTTATGATTTCCTCTAAATCAGGAAATACCCGTATAGAGTTATAAAATTCTTTTAAATATTCATTCCACTTTAGACATGCTTGGTCAGTATCTGCAATGTTTAGCTGTCGTAAGGCGACAGATCCCGGAATTCCTAATACAAAAGATAATTCATCGGCTGGGTAATCCATACCTGTTTCTACTTTTAATAGTTTTTGTAACGAACCGATAACCGCTTTTTCCGTATCAATAATGGTTCCATCAATGTCAAAAATTAAATATTTGTACATGATTCATCCTCCATCCCATTCATAGGGGCTGCACATGTTGCAGACTAAATGTAATACTATGCCTACTACTCTATTTACCATTAAAATACAAAAACCCTGCAAGTTCTTTTTTAAAACGGCAAAAATGTCTTTGACATGGGAGTACGATTGGCAACAGAGAAGGCTAACTAAGATGTGTTTTAGTTAGCCATTCCTCTACTTTTGCAAAATTTTCAAAATGAACTCATACAGATTGCCATAGGAAAATAAATAGCCCGGTATCCCAGCAGCTCGGGCCGCATCAATATCCCGCTGCATATCACCGATGAGAAATATCCTTCCCCCTCCCTCTTTAACACATAGAGATAAAATGCGTATTCATTCCTTAATGCAGCAGCTTGCTAGTCAGTCCTTCCAGGTTAAAACATTGTACATATCGATCAATGGAATTTTTGATCTTATCCAGCACATAACGGTTACTGTCAATCCCTAACGTCTTCATATTCTCATACAGCACTTTCATTTCACGCTTTACTTCTTCATGTTCATAGGTGTAGTGACCACAAATTTCACATATGGTTGCTGTCAATTCTGCCTCCCCTAGAATTGCTTCTACAGACAAATGTACATCATCACCAATCACCCATTTTTTCCATCGTCCACTATTCACAGCTTCTTCTGACATGACTCTTTTCAAATTTGACTTTACAGCTAATCTGCCATTTTCAAATTCCTTTTCTTCTAAGCGAATGAGTTCTAAGTAGGCTTTCGTTTCAATATAGCCAAATTCAGGTGCCACATTCATGGCAGTAATATTAAGGGATGGATGGTCTAGAATGATATAGTCATCCAGATAGTCCCCATTATGCTCCTTTAAGCCAACTCCGTATTTTTTTGCAGTATCCGCCAGTAGTTTTGAGCTATGATAATTAAACTCTCCCACATTTTTCGTTAATCTAGTCAAGGTCCCCGTCTGTCCCACGATAAATACGGGGATAGGAAGTCCTCGCTTAGACAGTTCGGTAGTCAACTGCTGGATAAATATCTCATAACTCTCCTGGCTAGTGAGGCCTCCATTGGTTTCCTCAGTGCCTACTTCATAGCCAATCTCCGGCAAGCTGCGATGCTTTCTTTCCATCTCCACATATTCAATGAGGTTGATCGTTCTTCGAAGGACGACCTCCATGTCAATGGATTTCCCAATCACATAGGGATCTTTGGTCGGATCAATATGCAGTAAATCAAAGCTATTCACCAGATCTTCTACATACGACTTTTTCGCCAATTCCATGGCAAGGGCTTCCGGCAAATGATTATTGCGCTCATTATCCCGCTGCCAAGGTCCGCCATGATCGCGGCACAAATAATATAGCCCTGTAAAATCGACCGCTTTTGCAATCTCTGCAATGGCCTCCTTAAAGCCTCGCTGATCCCAGTTGCATACATAACCGCCCCCCAGTTCCTTCGCATCTACTTGATTTCGGCTGGCGATAAACAGGATCGGGAAATCCTTTTCCTTCGCTAATTCTAAGGATGCGACAATCAGATTTTTGGACATGGGCCCAATTCCGAGCAAGGTCGTGCGAAAACCCGTTTCTTCCAAGGTAAATATCTTATCCATTACTTCACGTATATTCATTTTATTCATTGTAATAATCTCCTCTACAAAATACCATTATGGAATCATTTTATGTACCAATTGCCAAAGAGTTCCTTTTTTTCTTTATCCCGAATTGCTAACTGTCATTGCGAGTGCCAGCGAAGCAATCCCCACCTGCAAGCCTAGAAGTTTCCTTCCTTACATCCACCTTCAAGAAATTTACCATCACGGCTGTAACCACTGTGCCGCAAAAGATTCCTAAGATATAAAACATTGGATTATCAACCACTGGCAATACAATGGGACCCCCATGGGGCGCATGATCTGCCACTTTCCCTAAAGCTCCAATGACGGCCCCCACTGCCGAACCTGTCATGATGGAGGGCAGTACTCGCAAGGGATCAGCGGCGGCAAAAGGAATGGCTCCTTCGGTAATACCAATCATCCCCATTGCCAAGGCTGCTTTACCCGCTTCTAATTCTTCCCCGCTATATTTCTGCCTTGCCAGCAAAGTAGCCAGCCCCATTCCCAAGGGAGGCGTACAAATGGCGATACCGATGGGTCCCATGACCGTATAGACCCCTTCCGCCATCAGACCAAAAGCAAACATGCAGGCGGTTTTGTTCACAGGACCACCCATATCAAAGGCAATCATCAGACCTGTAATAATGGCGATCACAACAGCCCCCTGCTGGCTGATACTTTTCAGGCCATCCGTAATCCCGCCCATCACCGAAGCAATAGGTTGTCCCAGTAAATAAATATAAGTAAGTCCAACAACTAAGGAACTCAAAATGGGAATGACAAAGATAGGCATTACAGGACGTAAGTAACTGGGAACCTTCCAGCCTTTGATCCATTTCACGATATACCCCGCAAACAGCCCCATGACCAGCGCACCGAGAAAACCAGCCTTATAGGGACTGTCAGCGATAGGCTGATTTGCCAGATAACCGCCAATCATTCCAGGAACTACCCCTGGCTTGCCTGCAAGACTATAGGCAATATAACCAGCTAAAATGGGAATCATCAAGGTAAAACCTGCTACACCGATATTCAAGATATGATTGGCTAAGGCACTGGTGACCTCCATCCCCTTAGCTCCCGGTGTCCCCGTTGCCAAAGCTCCAGCAATACAAATACCACCCACCACTACGGATGGAATCATATAGGACACACCTGTCATCAGATGGTTCTTGACTTTTTTCAGTTCATCCACTACGAATTCACTCATACCTGTTCCCCCTTCTTCTCTGCCCTTTCGATCACGGCCATTGGATTTTCAATGGCTTTACCCACTTCCACCGTGATGCTTGGCTTACCGTTAAATCGTTCTTCCCCTTCCACATTAACACCCACGGCAAAGATAACAATATGGGCCTCCTCCACATCCCTTGGCGACAGCTCATTTTCTATTCCCATGGCTCCTTGAGTTTCAATCTTGATATCATGCCCCCTAGCCATTGCCACTTTCTCCAATGCAGCCTGAGCCATATACGTATGAGCAATCCCCGTCGGACATGCACATACAGCAATCATTTTCAAAGTACTCCCCTCCTTCTTATTGCAAAAAACATTACGATCTTTTGAACCACAAAGGTGCAATTGCGCTACCACGCAACACAAAGGAAACACGAGGAAGACATTAATATGAATTACTTTGTGTTCTTTGTGTCTGTGTGGTTTTTACTTAATTCCCCTCTAGAGAGGGGTGCCCGCAGGCGGGGTGTGTCGTTGTTCTCTCCTCCTACAACCCCATTTCCTCAAATATTCTCATGACTTCGCATACATCCCCAGCCTGTTCCAGCCTTTCCCGATACGAGTCATTCATCAGACCTCTACTAATATTGGCTAAGATTTTCAAATGCAGATCACTGGCTTGCTCTTCTGGTACACCAATTAGAAAGATAAGTTTAACTCCATGTTCTGATCTACTGTCCCAAACGAATTCTTCCTGGCTTCTGGCAAAAGCGATAAAGGGAACCTCTACATCGCTGCATTTGCCATGAGGAATGGCAATACCATAACCGATAGCAGTAGGAAATAACACTTCTCGGGCAAAAACCGCCTGTGTAAACCTTGCAACATCACAAATACGACCAAGCGACTTTGCTTTTTGGGCTAAGGTTTCGATGATTTCAGCTTTGTATTTCGACTGCATGTTTAATTCGATCAGTGATTCATGGATGATCATTTTTTGCCTCCCAGTCTTTTTTTTTGTAATACAAGGATGTAAGAAGATCTTTAAAGATTGTCTACAAAAATGGATTTAGTATTTTCTTTTCGATATACTATAGGTACCAACCTAGGGCGTAAAATTTACTACACTCCCTTCATTTGCAATTACTCCTGCAAATAAAATTTATCTTTCTTTAGGTTCTTGTAGAATAATTTGGTTGAATTATAAGGATTGCCTATTGGAAATTCTTCATCACCTCTTTAAGTTGCTTTGGCTTTCCCTTTTCGTTACGCTCTCGTAAATCAGTAACTAAAAAAAATAGATCATTAAACTTTAAACCTGGAAAGGCTGTTAACGCACCTGCTATAAATTCTCCACCTGGATCATTATGACGAGGATCATCATCCGGTAACCGCACTCGCCATATTTGGGTTGTTGACACACTCATTTTTATTGCTAACTCTCCATCACTCCATTTTTCCTTTTTAACTACTTCATTAAATTCAGCAAGTTTCAATTTAATTTTGTTAGCCATCCTATCATCCTTTTATTACGCCCTCGTAAATATAATAACACATTCATTACGAGACCGCAATAATTTTATAATAACATTTACATTCTCGTAACATTACGTAGACGCAATATTATTGTTATAATAAAAAGGGAGGTGTATCATGTCTGAAATAGGAAAAACAATTGATAAACTTCGCTTAGAAGCCGGATATGAAAGTTTAGGACAACTACACAAAGCCTCAGGCGTGACTATTGCCACTCTATCTAGAATAATTAATAACATTCAAAAACCAGGACCAGCGACATTAAAGAAGCTTGCTCCCTGTCTTGGTGTCTCACATGAATTTCTCTTAAATATAGCTGGACATATAGAATCAAATTCCCAATTCACTCAATCTACAAATGAAAAAACACCCAAGGATTTAATTAATTTCCTCGAGCAGTCAGAAGTCCTATTTGATGGCATACTACTAACTAAAGAAGATAAAGAAAAAATCAAAGCGGCACTTGAAATTATCTTTTGGGATGCGAAGCAACAAAAGAAGCGGAAAAAATCGTAAAACGATTTTTCCCGCTTCTTTTTAGCCCTTACAATTGGCACTTAATTTAGTGGCATTAATATAAATCTATAATGACTGACAACCTTTATGCAAGACGACACTCAGAGATAAGCTTTTTTACATCTCCGAATAAACATAAGCTCCCTGTTCTACTAAGTGTACTATTTGCTATTGTTGATGATTTAGAGGTTGATATAATCCAGTTTTCTATGCCAATTAAAGAAAAAAGTAATAGCATCTAATATCGGTCACGCAGATTTTGTATATCTCTTTCTAGTTCTCGTACCGAGCTAAAAACAATGCATTTAAAAGCATGAGTAATATTAACTTCATTCCACTCCGGTAATTCTACTTCCATCTCTTTTAAAAATTTCTCTTTATCTACCAATAGGAAATTGTCGAAATTCGGAATATATCCTGTTTCATTCAAATTATTAATCATTTCATGATAAGTCCTTACAAACCTTTTTATTTTTTTTCCATCAAGTTTTGTCTCAAGTTCAAATCTCTTAATTAGTTTTTTTATAATCCAGTCGAAATGAAATAAAATCGAAAGTTGAGTTATTTGGGAGAAGAAGAAAACCCATCCATATTTCTTGTTATCACTTATACATCCCGTTATTCTGAGATTGAGTTTCCACAAGAAAAAAGACGTTCTCTTAAAACCTGAATTTTTATAATCTATAAATAAATTTTCAAGTGAGTTCTCTAACTTTCTTTTAGATTTTTCTCTCACTGAAACAATAGGTCCTTTAAATGAGTATCCCAGATAGGAGAATTCTTTAGTAATTTCATGTGCTTCAGTTTTTTTAGCATTTACCTTTAGTGAGTAGTTGCTTTTTATTTCATTAAGGATATCTTCTTTAATTTGTTGATAATTATCTGCTCTGCAAAGAATAAGTATATCATCTACAAACCTAAAATATTTTAGATTGTTTAACTGTGAGAATTTCTTATCCATCTGAATTAAATAAATACTGGATAATATATTGGAAATAGGGAGCCCTTGTGGTATTCCACGCTTATTCTTTTTACACTCTTTAGACTTACACTTATCTAAAACAGTAGGTGTTGTTATAGCTCCTCTGATAAGTTTTAACACCTTACGGCTTTTAATTTTTTTATTTATCTGAGCGAATAATATCTTATGATTAATAGATGGATAGTAATCTTTTATATCAAGTTTAATTACATAATTATATTGAGAAATACACTGTTTTATTTCCTCAACAATAGGTTGAATCATTCTATGTTGTACTTCCGGCGAAAATACATCTTGAATAAGAGTTCTTAAAATCCTCAAAGTTAATTTATCTCTGATTGTCGGAATTGAAATCACTCTTGGTAACTGTTCACGATTCTTTAATATTAGAGATTCCTTATAAGGACTAAACTTATAAGTTTCATTTAAAACTTTCTTGTGTATACTCTTTACATATTGAGTTAATTTTCTATCAAAAATTCTTTTATTGATTCTGTCAATTCCAGGGGCAGAGCTGAAATTATGTTCCAAATAGAATTGTTTTATATTATCTTCACTAAATTTTTGCTTCAAAATATCCAAAGTATTATCAGCATTAATTTTAATCACCACTTTATATAAGTATAGATAACAAAAAGTGGACCAATGAAGCAAATTAGCATTGTTATAATTTCTTTCGCTTTAAAATAAGTATACTTTACTTTACAAAATTTTGTCATTGTTACATCCTTATCATCGCATATTGCTTTTAAATAATCATAACCAGTGTGATTTTCAGCTTCTTGTAAAAGTGATAAATATTTTTTATCTAATTCAGCCGCTTCATTTATTAATTTATCCTTTTCAATAAAATTTTCCTGAAAATCGGCTTTCAGTTTATTCATATCTTTTGACAGCGCATCTAAGGCTATGTAGTTATATTTCATTTTAATTGCTCTTTCTTTATAAGCTTTTGATACAATAAATGTTGAATACATAGTCAAAGCGATAGACGAAATTAAGAGAATTAACGACGCTTTCGATTCATTATTTTGACTTGTTTTCTCTATGAAAAAGACCCATATCGATAAAGCTGTAATTATTGCAGAATAATAGATGAGTAGAGCTTGAGTAAATGAATCATTTGAATCAAGTCTTTTTGACGCCTCTATTCTACATAGCCTTGTAATCCATATTTTTTTTGAAATATTATCTATATACTCCACTATAAAACCCTCCATAAATAGTAAACGGGGCTTTCTCTTAAGATGAACTTAACATCCGTACTTCTACGAATCAACAATATCAAATTTTGATATTGTTAAGAAAAAACTTATTGTGTTACTATTGATTAATATTCTTTTAAAAAAGAATCATTTCTCCACTAGGGAGAAATAAGAGAAAACCCCATAATTATTTTACAATAAGTTCTAAAATTTTAAAACATTTTTTAAAGAAAATGTTTTTCTAAGAAGCAAAGTCGAGTAGAGGCAGACCTCACGATCTAGCCCTCCGGGTAGAAGGGCTACGCAATTCGGAAAGAAGCAGAGGGACGGACGGTTCGTTTACAAAACTCCTGCAAGGCTAGGTTGCTTTGCAGGAGTTGGTCGTATATCACTATTAACTCTAAAATATCAAGTATGATGTCAATTAAGATACTTCTTATTAATCTCAAATGTATATATTTTACTGAATAGTACTTCTCATTGTAAAAGGATTTGGTAGATATTCTTCATAAGCGATTAGAAGAGATTGAATTACACTCGCTTCTACCATCTTTATATCTAAACCCGAAAATGCCTCACTGACTAATTGTAGTTTAAACACATCGGTAGGCAACAACTCGTCGGGGGGCACTTCTTTTTCCCCAACGAATGTATAAGGATAACCATCGTCTTCTTCTGATTCCTTTTTTTCTGTCACTATCGAATAAATCTCGCGTTGGTACGATATCTCATACCACTGATTAGATATATTTCGATAGTAAATTTTGATGAGTAAGTCAGTTCCTGGATATGGGTGATCTGACGGTCTATTCTGGATTCGATCCATATTTAAATCATTAGAAATTCTTAAATCCTCCAACAGTGCCTCGATTTCCTTTGTCTCAAAGCGCATTCTGCATTCGCATTTTTTACCAACCTCTAAGTGCGGTTTATAGCTGGGAACAAACTCCATAGGAACCAAAGATGACGCCCTTTGCTGTGTGTGCTTAAGTACAAACCAGGCAAACCCATAGATTGATATTGCGGGGCCATTCCCTATATTCTTCACTTCAACTGTGATATAGAGTTGACGGCGGTTTTCATAGAAGCAATCAGTGCCTATAGTTCGTTTAATAGATGGACTAAGGCAGGGGTGATTTGCTTGCTTCAACTGCAATTTCATAGACGCAACCATGTCTTGGTTTGTTTCTAAAGCTATTTGTGAACATGTGGCAGACTGCTCAGCTAAAGCAGTCGCCCTCTCGGAAGCTCTCATTTGGCGGTAAGTAAAGATAACATAGACCGTTGTCACGATTGCAGCAATAGTGCTAATGAGAAGACCGATTATATTGGCATAGTTATTATTAATGGACTTGAGTTGCTCCCAAGAAACTCCCTGAACAAAAAACTTTGCCCCCCAGCCCACCAATATCCCTACAACTAAACTAAGAATGTATTTAATAACACTCATAACTTACCTCCGATTCTATATAGCGGTATACCATATTTCTATCCTATTTACCATTAAAATACAAAATTCCTGCAAGGCTAGGCTGCTTTTCAGGGTTTTGTCATTTATATTGTTTTTTGATCAGCTCTAACTATTGTCTATTCCTCTATCATTGCATGTCAAGGGGACATGTCAAGGGGACAGGCCCTTTGACACTTGCACCTTTCTTACCATTTCACGGTTTGAATGGGACAAGGGAGCAGGTTCTCTATCCCACTATAAGGGACACAGGGACAGGTTCCTTGTCCCATTCAAAATCGATAAGTTCCTAATTGTCTTTCTATTACTACGTCAACGAAAAGAGAAGCCACTATAATAAACTTACTAACTAATTTATTATAGTAGCTTCTCTTTATCAATGCTAAATCCTGCTAAAAGAGTCAGGGGACAGTTCTTCGACTCATTAAGACGATATCCCATATTTCTTTCCTATTAATTAGTATTTGAAATTCCAGTTTTATTTCCCCATTATCTCTTTTCTTATTTCTTTCAGGTCTGAGGAAAGGACTGTCTCTCATTCACTAACAATTGATTTTGGTATTTCAAGAGTGTCAAAGGGACGGGGTTGTCGACAGCCTCTCAATAATTCCAGTGTCGATAACCCCGTCCCCTTGACATCTTCTTAATTAGGTCAAAATATTTCGTTGCCCAAATTGGGCTGCTAAATCCCATTAGATTACAGGGATCTATGTAGAGCGAAGAATTCCGCTGAAATACGATTGAAAACAACATCCCTGTCCCTGTGTTTCTGTAAATTTTAAATTGATATTTTTTTAAACTTATAGTAATATTTACTAAAATATATCAATTAAAAACTGTGATAGAGAGAGTATCTATTTATAAACCTAGCAGAGATGGGACGTCATCGGCTGAAAGCGTCCTTTAGGAGTGAATAGAGAAGACCACTCTTGAGTTGCATGCTGAACAAAGTGTTTCAACTTTCAATAAGCATAGCCGTAAACCTAGCGTTACTTAGGTATTTAAGCGATGTTTAAAGTGACATTATTTCACTTGGCATAAGCAGGGTGGAACCATGCGAGCAAAAGCTCTCACCCCTGATTTCTTCAGGGCGAGAGCTTTTTATATTATATAAATAAAAATCATCGTACAAAGGAGCCGCTTATGAGAATAAATCAGTACAAGTTTAACCAATTAGTCTGGATTATTATTATGGGGATTTTTTTATTGAGAATTGGTACATCTATGAGCATACCCTTCATGTCAATATATTTGCATTTTACATTAGGTATCAGTTTATCTGAAACAGGTCTGATCGTCGGTGCATCATATATTTCACATACATTCGGTGGCTTCTTTGGTGGCGTTTTATCTGATAAATATGGTAAACGTTATATGCTTGGACTTTCATTATTTTTATATGCTTTAACGTTTTGGGGCTTTGGCTTAAGTGGTACCATGCCATTAGAACCAAGCATAATTAGTATTTTATTTTGCATTATAAATATTTTTGCCGGATTATTTCGTGTATGGTCTGAAACTATGGCACAAGCCATGCTATCTGATATAGTGGAAGAATCGGAAAAGTTAGCAGTTTTCAACATCCGCTATACTGCTGTAAACGTGGGTGCTGCAATCGGCCCTATTATTGGTGCAATGATTGGTGTATCAGGAACCATGTTAGGCTTCTATATTGCTGGTGCCTTATGTATGTCCTATTTTATTTTGTTTATGATAAAATCAAAAACTATTAATTCAGTAAAACCAAGCGGTATTAATATAAGATTTAGTACTACAGCTAAGACATTGGTCGATGATAAAGTTTTAAGATTTTATATTATTGGTGGAATATTTGCGTTTTTATGTTATGTGCAGCTAGAATCAATATTAGGGCAAATTCTAATGCAAAGGTTTGGTCATGCTGATGTATTTACAATCATATTAGTTGTTAATGCAGTAACGGTGATTTTTTTACAAATCCCGCTTGTTAATTACTACTTGAAAAAATATTCCCCTGTATATCTGATGAAAGTTGGTTGCGTGTTTATAGCGGGAGGCCTTATGGGTACAGCATTTTCTGGAATGTATATACCTTTGTATATTATCAACCAAATTATATTTACCATAGGAGAAATCTTCTTGTTTTCAATCGGTGGTATCTTTATGGATAGTATCGCACCAGAAGAATTAAGAGGCTCATATTTTGGCTGTATGGGATTTATGTATCTAGGTAAATCCATCGGTCCAATCATAGGAGGAGCTTTACTTCAGTATTTAGGTTCAGAACAGGCACTCTGTATTTTTGCTCTCATTTCATTAGGTACAATATGCTTTTATACCCAAATCGAAAAGCATATTGTGGGATCGAATAACAGCAATCTGATTTTAAATAAAAGTATATGACGACACTTTGTAAAAAACTCTCCGAGGCTGTAAAAAAATTTTGTGTAAATAAGTATGAATACTCTTCCTTTATGGCAAAACAAGACGCGGGGACGAAACAAGACGCGGGGACGGTGGTTCTGTCCTGCAATTTCTTTCAACAATTCCCTTATTAGCAGATACTACCTCCATCCCCTTGTCCTTTTCTCTAATTCTATACCTTTTATTTTTCCACGATCTATTCCTACAAAAAAACAAAGGGGCTGTCGCGCTAAGACAACCCTAAAAAACAAAAGACGGCAACCAGCAGTAGCTGGAAGCCGTCTTTTGTTGTAAAATCAAGTTTGTGAAATCTAAGAAATTACAACTAGATTATACAGTAGACTCAAATGTATATCAACTAGTAATACCGATGGACATTGGCGAAATGATTCCGGCAGATGATTCGGTGCGGTTGCTCAACGCGGTGCTAGAAAGGATGAATTACAGCAAATTGTACGCTGCGTACTCCCGAATGGGGAGAATCGAGATGTCACCGAAATGTCTGTTCAAGATACTTGTATATGGATACATGAACGGCATCTATTCGAGCCGCAAGCTCGAGCAGGCATGCCGGCGGGACGTCAACTTCATGTATCTGCTAGGCCGGAGAAAAGCACCAGATCACGCGACGATCGCACGGTTTCGCAGCGAACGGCTGGCAGAGGTCGTGGACGATCTGTTTGCCCAGCTTGTGCAACTGTTGACCGATGCGGGAGAACTGTCGCTGTCAAGCGTTTTCATAGACGGAACCAAATTGGAGGCCAATGCGAACCGATACAGCTTTGTCTGGAAGAAATCGACGCAAAAAAATGAAGAGAAGATGCAGAAGAAGATGAAAGAAGAGTTGCCGGCGCTAGCAGCGGAGTTTGGGATTCGCTTTTATGTCGGCCAGGTGATAAAGCCCAAAGACCTAAAAAAGCTGCGCAAACGGCTAAAAGCACTGCAAGCTGAACGCCGTATTGTTTTTGTTCACGGCAAAGGACAGCGTAAGACTTCGCTGCAGCGGGCGCTTCAAACGGTAGACCAATACCTTGCTCGGCAGAAAAAGTATAATGACTATAATCATAGCTTTGGAGAACGCAACAGCTTTTCCAAGACGGACAGAGACGCCACCTTCATGCGGATGAAAGAAGATCATATGAAAAATGGTCAGCTTAAACCGGGCTACAACGCGATACTGGCGGTGGACGCGGAATATATAGTATCCACAATGATCGGTCAGGACCGAAGCGACAGCCAAATGTTGATCCCGATGTTGGAGACGCTCAAGGGACTGGGGTATACAAAACCCGTAGCGGATGCGGGCTTTGAGAGTGAGGAAAATTACACATGGTGCGAGCAAAACAACCAAATCGCATTTATAAAGCCCGCGAATTATGAGAAGGCCAAGACGAAGAAATATAGGGCAGACATCGGCAAGCGAGAGAACATGCACTACAATGCAAAGACCGATAGCTACCTATGTCACATGGGGCGCCCGATCCAGGCAGCTTATGAAAAAAAGACCCGATCTAAGGCCGGATATCCCATCGTGACAACCGTATACACCTGTCCAGATTGTGCCGGCTGTCCGCATAAGGCCCAATGCATCAAGGGAGCGAGCAAGACTCCCCTCGAAGAACGAAGCAAGAACCTGTATGTATCCAAAACCTTTTTGCGTCAACGTGAAGAAATGCAGGCACGTATCAAGGGTGAGGAGGGTGTTATGCTTCGGATGAACCGCTCCATTCAGGTGGAGGGAGCTTTCGGGGTGCTCAAACAGGACATGGGATTTCGGCGATTTCTGATGAGGGGCCGCGTAAAGGTGCAAACCGAGTTTCTATTACTATGCATGGGGTATAACGTAAACAAGCTCCATAACAAAATCCAAAGCGACCGGTGTGGGACCTACTTGCATATTCCAAAAGCATCCTGACCAATTCATATCGAGTTTTTCTTAGGGGAAGAGGCTTCCTCTATTTTGTTGTGTCCATAAACTGGCTCTTGTCTCCTTTTTTTCATTCTTCCTACTGTTTTTCCTTCCTTTTTGCTCAAAAAAGGCGTGTCGCATTGCGTTTTTTCAAAAAACGTTTTGCGACACGCCCTTCAATTATCTCTTTACTTGAAAATTATGTTTTTATCAATAGGATGTATCCTACAATACCCATAACCTAATTCCTCAATTGACCGATTATCCTTGATAAGGGAAAAACACAGAAAAACACAGGGACAGGGACTATGTTTCATGATTGAAAACAACATCCCTGTCCCTGTATTTCTGTTGAGTTTTGATGGGTGAAAATCAAATTGTAAATGCTGGTAAATAAAAATAACCGCCTCGCTCGAAAGCAAGACGGTACCTTTTTCTAAGTTATTTTTTTTGCTCCTTAATTCGCTCTAAAATACCAGTTTCTCGTACTATTTTAGATAATGTTTGGTTATCGTACAGCCATTTTGCTTGGGATTCTTCGGGATTCAAATATTCAAATTGCAGTCCATTATTCTCTACATTTTTTTGGAATTCCGGCTCAGCAATGATAGCTTTTATCTTACAAGGGGACGGGGTTATCGACAGCCTCTCAATAATTCCAATGTCGATAACCCCGTCCCCTTGACATCTCACTGTTGTCGATCACTCCATAGAAAAAAACAGGGACAGGGACTATGTTTCATGATTGAAAACAACATCCCTGTCCCTAGAATAATGCGACAGAAACCAACCGTCCCCTGTCGCATTATTTTCTTCTGGTAGAAAGTTGCAAAAAAGGAACGTCCCCTCTGTCATTATTTCTTTACTTTCAACACCAATTTACTACTCTTGATCTTTTTTGCCCATTAAACGTCCTTGCATTTTTATGAGTCTCTCAAGAACACCTTCTTCATCAATGGCCATGTCGTACATTTGGTGAGTAAGCTGGAACCCTTGATCACTGACCAGGGCTTTTTTCCAAGGACGGGATATAATTGAATGTGAAAGATGTCTCGCTGAACGAGGTGCCTGCATTATCATCTCCGCAAGTTCCCATGCGCGAGGAAGAAGCTTTTCGCGGGGCAGCACTTCACTAACTATGCCTAGGTCCAATGCTGTTTGACCATTGATATTCTTGCCAGTGTATGCGTAGTATGCTGCTTTCTTAAAACCTATCATGTTCTGCAGCGTAAGCAACATTCCATCACCAGGAGGTGTGCCTCCCAGAAAATGCGGATCAAAAAAATCTGCGTCTTCTGTACAAATCGTAATATCGCAGAGAGTTGCGATTTCACAGTGCGTTCCCGGGCCATTTATCGCCCCGATTGTGGGGATGTCAATGCAGAATATCATATTTTCAAGCAGTCTCATCGATTCATGATACTGTTCGAGTTTCTTTTGCTTAGGCCAATCCATAAATTTTGTTTTCCAGACATCGGGGTTTCCTACTACCCATTTATCCCCTGTTCCAGAAATAATCATTACCTCGTTTTCATGGTCGCGGCCAATATCTGACCATGCATGAGCCCATGCAGTATGGGCTTCCCAAGAATGTTGATACGGCCCTCCGTCGGTGTGCAATCGCACCTCGATTATTCCGTCACGACGGCTCATTAATAAAAAGTCTTTGTACTTCTCCGAGTACTCTTCGAATTTTGTTGGTCCAATCATACAGCTCTCTGACATTTCAATTCCTCCTTGTTTTGTTTAAAATTTATCAATTATTTTCAAGCCAATCTCTGGCGAAAGCAGCTCGTCTTGTTCTTTCCATGTTCTGCAATTCGGTAGGCATCTTAATATTTGCATACTTTTGTATCATTTTCTTAGTATCTTCATCTGTTATGCTTTTTACTTCCTTAATTTCAATACAATTATCATCAGCTTGTTCATTCATATATTTTTTAAAACCGGCAATAGATTTTTCGCGTTCTTCAGCAAAAATATCTAAGAAGAAAACACAGGGACAGGGACTATATTTCATGATTGAAAACAACATCCCTGTCCCTGTGTTTCTCCCTGTGTTTCTGTTGAGTTTTGATGGGTGTAAATCAAATTGTAAATGCTGGTAAGTCAAGACCGCCCGCTTAGCGGGCGGCTTGTTCCACCCCTATAAGGGGATATGACTAGCCGGTATCTTAAGATACACGACGGTTTCGCCAGTTGCAAAAGCTGTTACTCGTCACCCTTAAAAGGGTCCTTATACTCTTTTATACTAATTTGATCCGCTATCATATCTTCTTGAATCTGATTTTTGATATATTCTTGTATCACTTTTTTATTGCGTCCCACCGTATCTACATAATATCCTCTACACCAAAAATGGCGATTGCCAAATTTATATTTTAAATTACTATGTCTCTCAAATAGCATTAGGCTACTCTTTCCTTTTAAAAATCCTATAAAACTTGATACACTTATCTTTGGCGGTATCGATAATAACATATGTATATGATCGATACACGCATTTGCTTCTATTATTTCTACTCCTTTCCATTTACATAGTTCTCTTAAGATCTTTCCTATTTCTACTTTCAAATTTCCGTAAATTTCTCGTCTTCTATACTTTGGAGAAAATACTACATGATATTTACAATTCCATTTTGTATGTGCTAAGCTATTATTGTCCATTGGACACGACCTCCCTTGGCTTTTTAGATTGGCTGACGAAACCACATCTATATTAGCACAATTAGGAGGTCTTTTTTTCACGTCTCACCGCTAAAGCTCTTCCCCTCTCACCAGCATAGCTGGTGGTTCTTTACAATAAAAAGGTACCGCCTCGCTCGAAAGCAAGACGGTACCTTTTTCTAAGTTATTTTTTTTGCTCCTTTATTCGCTCTAAAATACCAGTTTCTCGTACTGTTTTAGATAACGTTTGGTTATCGTACAGCCATTTTGTTTGGGATTCTTCGGGATTCAAATATTCAAATTGCAGTCCATTATTCTCTACATTTTTTTGGAATTCCGGCTCAGCAATGATAGCTTTTAAACCATTAGCTAGCTTATCTTTTACCTCAAGAGGCATTTCCTTAGGAGCTGCCACGCCTATCCAATAACTAAATACAATATCTTTCCCTAGCTCTTTAAATGTTGGCACATTCGCAAAAACAGGATCAGCTAACCGCTGTTCTCCAGTCACTGCCAACGCTCTTAGCGTGCCATTTTTCAGATGCTCTCTGACTATTGCCGTACTCGTAAAAATAGCCTGAACATGCCCCCCCAGTAAAGATCTCAACGATTCTGATCCGCCTTGAAAAGGAACAGGCTGAAGAGTAATGCCAGTCGATTGTGCGAACATTTCGCTAAGCAAATGCGGCAACGAACCTACACCACTGTTACCAAATTTAAATTGGCCTGGATGCTGGCGAGCATCCTTTACTAAATCGTCAACATTTTGCCAAGGCTGATTAGCTTGAACTACCATTATAAATGGTGACGACGAAACTTGTGCAAGCGGCTCTAATGCGGTGGGATAATTGTATTTAGTCAGGCTGTACATTGGATGTAATATGATTTCAACGCCGGTAATACCAATGGTATAGCCATCCGGTGTAGTCCCAGCCAGTTCATTCCAGGCTAAGGTTCCTGCTCCTCCAGGCTTGTTAACAACAATCAGTGGTTGGCCCAAATGCTGGATGGCTGTCTTTTCTAGTGCCCGAGCTATCAGATCCAGAGAACCCCCAGCGCTAAAAGGTACGATTATGGTAATGGGTTTCTCCGGATATTTGTTAGTTGTCGTTACCGCTTTAGGCTCCATAACGGTACAACCTCCTATTATTATTGAGATAAGTAACAAACATACTACCACTAAAATAAATGCTTTTTTCTGCAATATCGTTTTCCTCCTTTTATCATTCATCTGTTATAATCTTACTTTAAATACAATATACTCCATTTAATTCATTGTTTCTCCAATAAATGGAATAACCCTTTTTATTTAGTCAAAATAAATCTAAATATAGCTGATATTATATACTAAAATGTTTACGAAAAAACACAGAGACAGGGACTATGTTTTATTTAAACTATTTAGTATTCAGTTGGTAATAACATCATACGATACTCCTCACTATCAATATCCATTTCTAATAAGAACTATTGACATTAACGTACTATACTTATATTAAGCTAGCTAGTAATACTAAAATAATTGGAGGGTGCAAAGTGCTTTCTATAGGAGAATTCTCTAAGATATGCAGTGTTACAACAAGAACATTGCTACATTATGACGACATTGACTTGATAAACCCAAGCCACATAAACCAAGATACTGGTTATAGATTTTATGACGTGTCACAGGTTCGTCAAATGCTGCTAATTAATCGCTTAAAGAGCTATCATTTTTCTCTTGAAGAAATAGCTGAAATTATTTCAATTCATGATAAAAACTATATCTTTTCGATATGACCGCGCCAAGCCGCAGTATCATGCCTCTCAATGGGATTTGCTAGATTTTTTTCTTTTGAATGATTTTCAGCCATCATAAAGACCTCCTTTTACTTCTTCTTAGTATTTCTAAGTTTTAAATTTTATTATCTATATTCCTTAGATTAGCTATTAGAACAAAGAGAATACATAATTCATATACTATAAGTAAAATAACGCTATGGAAAAGAAGGAGACAGCCAAATGATGAATAACCCGAGCAGTCAAGCAATTTTGTTTGAGCATCTATTTTGGCTTCAAACTTTAGGAGATCACGGAAGATTTATTTTCAGCAACTTGTCCCCCAAGGAAAAAGACGAAATCAATAGAGCTTATAGTTTTATTACTATCTTTGATCAACTTCTGGATCAATCACGAAAAATTAAAGAGCCACATCAAATCGTGGAAATAACAAGTACCGCATTTCAGTGTGCCAAAGAACTAAGAGAATTTAAACTACACTTACTTTCAAGGCATCTAATAGACAAAAACGATTTTCACTTCCCCCCCACTTTCCTTAACCACATGGTGAATGAATTGGAAGAATATTTAAGAATTCTAGAATTTTTTCATTGTGAAAATTCGCTACCTTTCATGCATCCCCTACACCATGAACTCTTATGGGTAAAAGATGCACAAGGACATGCAAACGCTCTCCTATCTGGATTTGATGATACTGAAACGGAATTAAAGAAAAAAAGTAATGAATTTTTAAAACAATTTAGAGATTTGTATGATAAAGCCGTGGAACTTAATGGATATTTACGCACGGGACTAAAAGAATTCCCAGCTCTATGCCGATACAATTCTGAAGTAGAAATTAAGATTAATATGTTCCGAGAATTTTTATGTAAGTTACGACAATTATATACGACAAAGGAAGGACTTGGTACCATAGTGCCTCTAATACCAGATCACATGTTACGAGAAGAGTGTTATTTTCTAATTAAACTCTCGGAAGTATCCAATGTAAAAATGCCTGACTGTGATCCAACAAGACCAAGATTTGAAGGATAACTTAAAAATCTACTAGAGGGTTAAATACTTTCCTTTAGTAGATTTTTTTATTTCAGTATCTTTGCTTCCTAAGTATCCTGACAATATACCAATTTAATCATAAGCTTATACATAAAAAACTCTCTGTCTAGTAAGTTAGAAAAAAATCGTTTATTAATTAAGTGGAGTATATTAATACCATTAATACTGATACTAACATTGATAGATTATTGTAAATGACAGGAGATGGTATTAATGTTTAAACATGACAAACAGCTTCTAAAAGATGTTCGAGTAGAAAAAGCAAATCCTACTTATGCAGCCATGCTAACTGAGCAATTGGGTGGACCTCAAGGAGAAATGAAAGCTGCCATGCAGTATATGGCACAAAGTTTCCGCATTAAAGACGTAGCAATAAAAGATTTATTCATGGATATCGCTTCTGAGGAACTAAGTCATATGGAAATGGTAGCAACAACTATAAATTTATTGAACGGTCATGATTTAGATGCAGAAGGCACACAAGCAGGTCACATTCAAAGTCATGTTCTAACTGGACTAAATCCGCTGATGGCAAATGCCTCAGGCTACCTTTGGACGGCTGCCTATGTAAATGTCACAGGAGATTTGGCAGCAGATCTATTATCAAATATTGCAGCAGAGCAACGAGCCAAAGTTGTTTACGAATATCTTTATCGCCAAATTGAAGATCAACATGTCAGAAATACGATCGACTTTCTACTTAATCGTGAAGAAGCTCATAACACCTTATTCCGACAAGCATTCAATCAAATACAGGGAACAGGTTCCACTAAAGATTGGGGTGTGGATGAAAATGCACGTCTCTATTTTGATCTGTCTACCCCTGGAAAATATTTTGATATTAAGAATCCTCAGCCACCAGCTTTTCAGAATCCAGATCCTAATGCCAATCCTCCCAAACCTCCTAATCCTCTTATTCAATAATAATTTAAAAGTAACCAAGATGGCACTTGCCATCTTGGTTACTTTTAAATTATTTTCTTAATAAACTAACTTCAAACACTACCTGCCGTCCCCCTATCCCATCTGGGTAGAATCTTTTTCTTTAGATAATTCTCTATCCTTAAGCATTTCCCCAATATAGGTTGAACCCAATATCAAAATCCCGCCAATAATCTGCGGGAATTTTAATGTCTCTCCGACAAAAATCACACTGAATAGAATCCCAAATAAAGGCTCTAAATAACTGTAGGACACTATTTCAACAGATTTCATATGTGTATAGAGGGAAAAGAACATGCTATAGGCCACACCTGTATGTAATATACCCAATAGAATGGTATAAATAACTGCTATAGTATCCAAGTCTACAACCGTTAAAATATTTCCATCAATCAATACAAATGGCAGTAAAACAATCATCGCTGTAAATATTTGCACTAATGTAGCAGTTTGATTATCCACCCTGACTTTAATGCTGCGGTTAATAAGAATAATGGTTGCATAAAGCATCCCTGAAATAGCACTGAGTGCCATTCCCATGTACCCGTAACCTTCAAGTAAGTTATGACCTACAATCAGAAAGAGACCCAGAAACGAGACGAAAATCACTGCAATTTGAATCTTTGAGATAGTCTCTTTCAATACCAGTGGTGCAAATATCATTACATAAACCGGGCACATGTTGTAGATCATAACAGCAGATAAAATACTGGTATGCTTAAATCCATAGAACAAGGTTAACCAGCCAAAACCCAGTAGTACACCTGAAATAAGATAGGGTTTCAAAAGCGACAATTTCACCTTGTCTGCTTTTTTCATTTTCATTGCAACAAAAAGAACCGGCAATGCAATTAATGCCCTTAGAAAAGCTAAGCTTAAAGCGGACAATGGAATAGATCTTGTAAATACCCCCAAACTCCCCCATATAATCATAACAAGTACTAATTTAATTCTATTCATAGGCACACTCCTTATCTTTACTCAGCTTAGATTAGCTAAATAATAAGGAGCTGTATTGTATAAAATTGACACTATCCTTTTAATTGCTCTAAATATGTTACTGGCGTAATACCATACATTTTTTTAAATTCTCGAATTAAATGGGCTTGGTCATAAAAATTTAATCCCTCACAAATTTCAAACACGTCTACACCTTTACTTAATAACCTTTTTGCTTCAGCTACTCGATATTGTAGATGGTATGCAGCAGGTGTAGTGACATATAATTTCTTATAATTCCTTATTATTGTAAACTTATTTAGCCCTGTTATTTGCTGAAGTTTATCCAATGTTATAACGTCATTCACGTGATTTAATATATATTCATGGATCGTTTTTACAATATCTATTGTATTTGTAGCAGTAGTTTCCGAAATATCCTTTTCTCCAAGCTCTATCAATAATTCTATAAGTATATTTTCCAATGTGTCTGGAACCTTTTCCGTTAGTAGTTGTTCAATAAAGCCTATTAATTTCTGAACCTGATTACCTGTTAACTTTTTTGCTTGATTAAAACTTACTAAATCGCCATAGTAACTGGGATCAA
The DNA here is from genome assembly GCF_000271665.2 of Pelosinus fermentans JBW45. GTDB lineage: Bacteria > Bacillota > Negativicutes > DSM-13327 > DSM-13327 > Pelosinus > Pelosinus baikalensis. Next base: position 4,481,860 of record NZ_CP010978.1, read on the forward strand.
CAAATAACATAATGTATGCCCAGTGATTGATATCTTTCGGTGCACATCTGTGAGTCATCAATGGTGGAATAATGATACCATCACCTGTTCCATAAAGGATAGTCCTATCTTTCAATGTTAAATCAGTGGATCCTTCTATGATATACCCTAATGAAAGTTCATTATGGACATGAGACTTATATGCATGGGGGTTGTTTCTACATCTCTTGATTTCCACGCCTTCAATAATGCTTCTGCGAAATTCCATATGTCTGTCTTTCTCAATACTCATATAATCCTTGTCTGATATATTCAAAATTCAAACACTTACCTTTCATGTTCCCACAAACATACTGCCATTTGATAGAGTCATGATACTGATACGCAAAATTAGAGATTCGCGTAAAGGCTCGCCCCCCAAAAAGCAAGGGGTCGTTTTGTGTGTGGCTTATACTCTCACCTCTTAATATATAGAAAAAGTTAATATATATTACAAAATATTTAAACTTTACAGCATTATTCTATATATGTAAAATTATCATTAATAAAGCTAATCGTCAAATGATTATTTTCATTGGGCGGATTATATGACAGGATCGGCTATTTCCCGTTAGCTTTATGGATAATCGTCGTACAAAAAAATTCCTGCTATTTCTCTCGCAGTATATGACGGAGAAGATGCCGGGCTTGTAATTGCAAACATCAAACGGGTTTTCTTCGAAGCATGGTATAGAACATGAAAGGTGGTTTAGTAATGAAGATTCTCATAGTCGGCTATTTTACCGAGACCTCAAAATCAAATATTGCAAGACATTTTCCGGAAGACTGGGACATTGTAATTGTCCCGCCCGGAAAAGAAATGCTGCATCATATTGAAGATTGCCAGGTAATCATACCTGAACATATTAAAGTGGACCGCAGCCTGCTTTCTATAGCAAAAAAATTAAAATTGGTACAGACGGGTGCAGGATTTGATAATGTAGATATCGATGCCTGCACGCAGCACGGCATTTGGGTGGCCAATGCTGCAGGAGTGAATGCACAGGCAGTGGCCGAGCACGTAATGGCACTGATATTATCTTATTATAAAAACATACCGTTTCTTGATGCTTTCATGAAAAACAGGATGGATGTAAATCAATTGGACTATACAGGGAGTGAATTAAAGGGCAAAACGATTGGGATTATTGGCTTGGGCGCCATCGGTAAAAAAGTAGCTGAGTTTTGCAGGGTTTTTGATATGAATGTGCTGGCTTATGCTAGAAATGCCGTTGTACAGTCTGACGGTTTTGTGAAAATGACGGATTTCGATAATCTTGTAAGCGCATCGGACATAGTAAGTGTACATATACCCCTGAATCAGCAAACCAAACAGCTGATCAACAAAGCGGTATTCAAGAAAATGAAAAATACCGCACTGTTTATCAATACAGCCCGCGGCGGGATTGTGAATGAAAGAGACTTGATAGATGCATTAAAAAACAGGGACATTTCAGGCGCATGTCTGGATGTGTTTGAATCTGAACCGCTTCCAACTGACAGTGAACTACGGAATCTGGGTAATGTGATACTTACTCCTCATACGGCAGGCATGCCTGACGGTTTCAAATTCCATAAAAAAAGATATGATTTCTTTGTGAATAATATAAAACGTATAGAGAATGGTGAAGAGCCTGAAAGCAAGCTCAATCAGTTATTATAGTTTTGGTACAATAAAAATAAGAGCCCTTTAGGCAGATAATTGGGGGGGTGACAACCCTATACTCCAAATAGAGTTTGCAGATAATGGTCAAGAATGCAGAGAGTCTTGCTTAAAGCCGGGTAAGGAAATTTATGGGTGGCCTTATAGCATATTCTTTGCGGAACTGGTTCTGATAACTTCTGAAGAACAAACTGTCCACCCTGTACCATGTGTGCGCCCACAGAAACCGGGACTATAGTCCATTGCCTGACGTCCTTCATAAAAGTGGTGATAAGTCCTGCCGAATCTAGATGAATGCGGGAAGGGCAAAGCGGATCCCACCACTGATCATGCTTGAATTGAAATTCTTTATTCCAAATTATGAAGACTTCGTGTTGCGGTGCCAATTCTTTTATTTCAACGGTATCCCCTTCCTGACGTCCCGGTGCAGCAGGACGCAACAGCATCATTTCTTCAGCAAAAAACGGTTTAACCGTGACACACGGCGATACTATTTCTCGTACCACAAACGCCACATCCATCTCGCGTCGCTCAATACTATCAAATGCTTCCTGCGTATGCTGAGTCCGAATTTGCAGTCGTATCGGTGGATTATGCTGATTTAACATGCGATATAAAGGCGGCAAAACAAAATGACTTATACTTTCAGCAACACTAATTGCTAGACTTAACTGTGAGTCACTGGCCTGTAAGATTTGAGTTTCCCGCCAGAGAGCATCCCATCTTTCCGCAATGTAAAAAAAATTTTCCCCTTTTGGAGTCAGGCTGATTTTTGATGCCCCCTTTCTTCTCTCCACCAAGAGGCCACCCATTTCCTGCTCCAGGGTCTTTAACCGATAGCTTACTGTTGCTTGCGATAAATGCAAGAATTCCGCTGCCTTGCTTAAATTTTCGGTCTTTACGATAGCTAAAAATGCCTCAATCCCAGGAAAGTACATAAAAACACCTCTTAGATATATAGAAAAAATTAATATATATTGCAAAATATTTGAACTTTACAGCATTATTCTATATATGTAAAACTATCATTAATAAAGCTAATCGTCAAATGAATATTTCCATTGGAGGGATTATATGACAGGTTCAGCTATTGTTCTTATCCTGATTGCTGCCTTCGGTCATGCTACCTGGAATTATTTAGCCAAAAAAGCATGCGGTGGTACAGCCTTTATTTGGCTATTCGCCGCTCTTTCCACTGTACTTTATTTCCCGTTAGCTTTATGGATAATCGCCGTACAAAAGCCGATTATCGGATGGCATCAATTAGGGTTTATGCTAGGCAGCGCTATACTGCACTCTTTATATTATATCTTGTTGGACAAAGGCTATCGGATTGGTGATCTTTCGCTCATCTATCCTCTCGCTCGCGGTACGGGCCCTATGCTTTCGACTATTGCAGCCATTGTAGTTTTAGGCGAACATCCATCCGCAGTAGCGCTTGTCGGAACGGTATTGATTGGATTAGGGATTGTTGTAATCACGGGGAGTCCCTTTAAGTTGGCGGAACCTACCGCCCGCAAACCAATGATATTTGCTCTTCTCTGCGGCACTATGATTGCTGGATATACGCTCTCAGACAAATTGGCTGTCAGCACCTTCCTGATACCACCTTTACTTCTTGATTGGTCGGCAAACTTAGGACGAGTATTTCTCTTAACTCCATATGCGTTTAAAAATTGGGACAAAGTAAAAGACCAATGGGCCAGTCACAAAATCGAAGCTATTAGTGTAGCTATTTTATGCCCATTGGCGTATATTTTGGTTTTAACTGCTATGGTATTCAGTCCTGTAAGTTATATCGCACCAGCGAGAGAAATCAGCATTCTAATAGGCACTGCAATGGGGGCCAGACTGCTATCAGAAGGAAATATAAAGATTCGTGTCATCGGCGCAAGCGCGATGGTCATTGGGTTGGGAGCGTTGTCTATAGGATAGCTATGCAATGAATAATATTTTCTTAAAGGCGAACGAGGTTCTTACACTTGGCATGACGCACCATTAACAGAATGGATGAGGTGATACCGATCTTACAAAAGATGGTAAAACAACGAATTCATAGGAGGAGATAATATGATAGAAGGCATCAGTCACGTTACTTTTATTGTTAGAGACCTTGAGCTTGCGACTAAATTTTTCAAACAAATATTTGAAGCAGAAGAAGTTTACTCTAGCGGAGATACTACATTCTCGATATCGAGAGAGAAATTCTTCAAGATTGGCGAGCAATGGATCGCAATTATGGAAGGAGAGTCCCTTCCTACTCGTACATACAACCACATCGCATTTAAAATATCAGAAGCAGATTTTGAAACCTATGAATCACGTATTCGACGAATGGGTGTAGATTTTAAACCACCCCGGCCACGCGTGGAAGGCGAAGGCAGATCATTGTATTTTTATGACTTCGACAATCATTTGTTTGAAATACATACCGGAACACTTTTTCAGCGGTTAGAAAGATATAAAATGAAGTGACTAAAAAACACAGGGACAGGGACTATGTTTCATGATTGAAAACAACATCCCTGTCCCTGTATTTCCCCCCAGCACAAAATAAATTGTTGGGCTTTAATAATCTTCATATCTTATAATTCTTTCTTAAGATAAATCATATCCACAAGCTGCATACCGCATTCGAAAATAGGATGATCATAGTTGTCCGTAAAGAAATTCTTGACCCGGTGCGATTGTATAAACCCACAAGCCTTGTAAAATGAAATAGTGATAGGACTTTCACCAGTTCCAACAAACATAATTTGGTATTTTCCTTTATAATAGTCAGAAATATAGTTCAAAAGATGCTTACCGTAACCTTGCCCTTGATATTGGCTATAAGTGGCCATATTCTTTAATTCGCAAATGCCATTGGGTTCACACGTTACCACACAGACACTCTTTAAGTCACCATCATATAAAGCAAACATATCCCCGTAGTCTAAGTACCTATCAATCATGTCTTCTTGTTCATCTGCCAATAATAGTAAATCAAGAAATTGCTTCTTATGAATTTCAATCTTTTTAATTTCCATTTTAACCTCACCAGTAGTAATTTTCATGTTAAAAGGTCATCTCTGAGTATAACTATAAGCTTAGTATCAAATCCAGCCTCGCTCAAAATCATCTAATGTTTTTCCAGGCGCTACAATACGAGTCAGGTGGCGGATTGTAATGTTATTATTTTACACCCGTTTTTGCGGATGATAATGGGTATGCAACAGATGATGAGATTTTTCCCCTAGTGGTTCACCCAGCCAAGTATCATACAATTCTGTTACTGCCGGATTCTGATGGGACTTGCGCATAGTATTAGCAGTATCACACTGATAAATGGCATCTATTCTCTTTTGACGTAATTCTGTCGCCATGACGATAGGTTGACCAGCGCCACCGATACAGCCACCTGGACAAGCCATAATCTCAATAAAGTGATAATCAGCCTCACCTTTACGGACTTTTTCCATGAGGATTTTAGCATTACTTAAGGTATGGGCCACTGCCACTTTTATTGTTAAGTCACCAACTTGTACCTCAGCTTCTTTTATCCCTTCTAAACCACGCACTGTTTTAAAGTCGATGCATTCTAACTCTTTACCTGTCACGACTTCATAAACTGTTCGCAGGGCAGCCTCCATAACTCCGCCTGTCGCCCCAAAGATAACCCCAGCACCTGTACTGATACCCATCGGTGCATCATACTCTTCACTTGGTAATGCGTTAAAATTAAGGCCTTGTTCACGAATCATCATGGCCAGTTCACTGGTAGTTAATACATAATCAACATCCTGATAACCGCTTGATCTAAATTCTTCCCGCCCAGCTTCAGCCTTCTTGGCTGTACACGGCATAACAGCCACCGAAATAATATCCTTAGGATCAATCCCTGCTTTTTCTGCATAATAGGTTTTAACCAAGGCACCAAACATTTGCTGAGGTGATTTCGCAGTGGACAGATGTTCTAATAAATCAGGATACTTAAGTTCGGCGAAATTAACCCACCCTGGGCTACATGAGGTGATCATCGGCAATTTGCCACCATTCTTCAGGCGATCTAACAGTTCAAAACCTTCTTCCATAATCGTTAAATCAGCACTAAAATTGGTATCAAATACGCGATCGAACCCAAGTCTCCTGAGAGCTGCGACCATTTTACCAGTTACGATCGTACCTTGCGGTAAATCCAAGGCCTCACCAAGGGCTACCCGCACAGCTGGCGCGGTTTGGACAACCACATGTTTACTAGGATCACTTAGTTCACGCCATACAGCTTCGGTATCATCTTTGATTGTAATAGCACCTGTCGGGCATACAGCAGCGCACTGTCCACAGAAGGTACAAGCCACTTCATGCAATCCTTGATTGAAAGCAGGTACTACCGTAGTATTAAAACCACGATTCGCAAAGCTATATACATTCATACCCTGGCGATCACTGCAAACCCGCACACAACGACCACAGAGAATACATTTACTTTGATCACGTACCAGAGATGGATTTGATTCATCAAGGGGATAACTTTTTCGTTGACCCTCAAATCGCCCTTTACGAATCCCAAGATCGGCAGCTATCGTCTGTAGTTCACAATTTAAGTTACGCTGACAAGATAAGCAATCCTGGGGATGATTGGCAAGTAATAATTCTACAACTAATCTACGAGCCTCACGCACCCCCGCAGTTGTCGTGCGCACCACCATGCCTTCGTTGACGGGATATACACATGATGCGACCAAACTTCGGGCGCCTTCTACTTCTACCATACATACCCGGCATTTTCCTGCCGTCCTGAGTTCCGGATGATAACAGAGTGTGGGTATATTTATGCCTACAGTCTGCGCTGCTTCCAGCACAGTCGCGCTTTTAGCCACTTGCACCGGTTGTCCATCAATTGTTATATTAACCATTTCCATCGCATTCCCTCCCATTTGTCAAAATCATCCCTTAGTTATCGCTTTAAACGGACATTTAGCCATACAAGCGCCACATTTGATACATTTTTCTTGATCAATTATGTGCAACCCTTTCTTTTCACCACTTATGGCTACTACCGGACATTCTTTTGTGCATAAGCCACAACCTTTACACACTTCACTAATATTATATTGGGTCAATCCGGTACAAGCCCCTGCTGGACAACATTTTTCTTTTATATGAGCTTCATATTCATGACGGAAATATCGTAATGTGCTTAGCACTGGATTGGGTGCTGTTTGCCCGAGGCCGCAAAGTGCCGTAGTTTTAATATTTTTGGCCAGGACTTCTAACAGCTCAATATCCCCTTCTTTACCTTGGCCTTCCGTAATGCGAGTCAGAATTTCCAGCATACGTTTGGTACCTTCACGACAAGGCGTACATTTGCCACAAGATTCTGCTTGTGTAAAGCTTAAGAAAAATTTAGAGATATCCACCATGCACGTTGTTTCATCCATAACAACTAGGCCCCCTGAGCCCATCATGGCACCGACTTTAATTAATGAATCATAATCAACAGACATATCTAGCAGTTCCTCTGGCAGACAACCGCCAGACGGACCACCAATTTGCACGGCTTTAAACTTCTTACCCGCTGGAATACCGCCACCAATATCATAAATAATCTGACGCATGGTAATACCCATTGGTACTTCAGCCAGACCGGTATGATTAATACGGCCTGTCAGCGCAAATACCTTGGTGCCCTTACTATGCTCAGTACCAATTGACGCATACCAATCAGCACCCTTTGTAATAATTTGTGGCACATTGGCAAAGGTTTCTACATTATTAATATTAGTTGGTTTACCCCACAAACCAGAAACTGCCGGGAATGGAGGACGTGACCGCGGCACACCACGTTGTCCTTCTATGGAAGCCATCAGGGCGGTTTCTTCGCCACATACGAAAGCTCCTGCACCTTCTTTAATTTTTAAGTGGAAATTAAAACCTGAGCCAAAGATATTATCACCAATAAGACCTAATTCTTCAGCCTGCTTAATGGCAATTCTTAAGCGTTTAATGGCCAAAGGATATTCAGCCCGCACATAAAGATAACCTTCATCTGCACCAATTGCATAACCGCAGATCGCCATACCTTCCAGCACACGGTGAGGATCACCTTCTAGTAGGCTGCGATCCATAAATGCGCCTGGGTCTCCCTCGTCCGCATTACATATTACATATTTTTTCTCTCCAGGCGTTTTCCGAGCAAAGCCCCATTTTAGACCGCTAGGGAAACCGCCACCCCCACGGCCCCGGAGTCCAGATTTTTTAACTTCATCAATAACCTCATCAGGGTTCATTGTTGTCAGTGCTGTACCTAAGGCTTCATAACCGCCTATAGCAATGTAGTCATTAATCTCCTCAGGATCAATATGACCGCAATTCGCCAAAATGATACGCATTTGCTTCTTATAGAAATCAATATCTTTGTAATTTGGAATTCCCTCGTGAGAACCAATTTCTTTATATAACAAACGTTCAACAATACGACCTTTATACAAATGCTCTTCTACAATGTCAGCAACATCGGTCTCTTGCACATGAATGTAAAATACACCTTCAGGATAAACAATGACCAATGGTCCCATTTCACAAAAACCATGGCAACCAGTTTCCACAATCTTTACTTCTTTATCAAGACCTTTTTGCGTTAATTGTTCCCGGAGTGCGGCCTCAACTTTTTTAGAGCCTGATGATATACAACCAGTACCAGCACAAATTAGCACATGTGATCTGTAGTGTTCCATTTTCTACCTCCTATTACTCCCAAGAGTTATTCTGTAATTTTCCCGACAACAAGTTCCTTGACAATATGGCCCTGAATCACATGTTCAACGATAATTTTAGGAATATCTGTTGCTGTAACTCGGCCATAAGTAATACGAGGCTGACCTGGAAGCACAACATCAATCAGTACCTCTTTTTCACACACACCAATACAGCCAATTTGCCGTACCATCACATCTTCTAATCTACGTTTAGCAATCTCATCTAAAATCGCTGACATCACTTCTCTAGCACCTGCTGCGATGCCGCAAGTCCCCATGCCAACGATAATTTGTTTGCTGCTTTCCTGACGCACCCTGGTCTGAGTCTGAACTTGTTCGCGTAAACGTTTTAAATCCTCAATTGTTTTCATCTTGTACACCTCCATACAAATTCCGTGAATTGTATAAATTCATTACATTTTGAGTTAGGTACTCATGCAACCAAATAAGCACGTCTGGCTGGGTGAGCGAAATATTTCCCAAAATTTCAGTAAGTTCCTGGGTTACCATCGAAAAAACATTCTTTTCAACAGTATGGCTATAACTGAAATTAAGCTCTGGATGGGCAATTATAATTGACTTAACAGTTTCCACAATATTACCAAGTGGCGGGCGGTCCCAGTGACTATGCTTATATAAGGCTTCAACTACTGCACCAGAGCCTGGTGTCGAGACTATTGTCAAATACCCTGCGCAACGTTTGGTCGACATATCGATTAATGGTAAACCGAGGCCTACACGACGCGTAGTTCTGCTAGTAACAAATGGATCAATAACCTTCTGACAAGTATCATCGTCCATACCCTGACCGTTATCAATCACCCGAATCAGTAAAGTATCCATCTCCGACATATCTTCAACGATGTCTAACAGAACCTTATTCGCACCTGCCTCAATTGCATTTTGCACTAAATCAAGAATATGTAGCGATAATTCGCGCATCATGCTTACCTATACTTAGCAAGAATTTCTGGTATACTCTCTGGTGTGAGACGACCATAGGTATTATCATTAATCATCAATACTGGTGCCAAGCCACATGCACCAATACACGCTACTGTTTCTAATGTAAACAGTAAATCAGTTGTAGTACCACCTGCTTGAATTTTTAACTTATCCTCAATTTCTTGTAAAATCGTCTTTGCACCACGCACATGACAAGCAGTTCCCTGGCAGACGCGAATAATGTTTTTACCCCGGGGTTTAAGATGAAACTGCGAATAGAACGTAACAACACCATAAATTTCGCTTATGGGAATGTCCATTTTTTCTGCCATATTTTCAAGTACTTCTTTTGGCAAATAGCCATACGCTTTTTGCGCGTCTTGTAATACTGGAATCAATGACCCCTTTACTCCCTGATACTTCTTTAAAATTTCATCCAAATTGTTGAATTGGTTATTTTTGCCGCCACAGCAGCATGTCGATTGGTTGCTGTTCATTTTATTCCTCCTTATGAAAAGTTATCAATAATTGCTGACGACCAGGTTACTGTCTCACCACCTTTCGCAAATTTTTCCCCTTTAATGCCTGCTGTATTTAAGACAATGTTGGTTCATTTATATAAAATACCGTTCTAGGACCACTCAGAAAGTCGTTTATAGTATGAGCGTCAGATGATGTCACTATTGGCAAGTTACCAATTGCAGGAAAACGTTTTATGGCCTCACTAGGATTGGTCAGCCGCGAAACCGCTACTGCAGCAAGCCCCACATCAGGTGGAATAAAACTGAGCTGTGTTATTAAGCTGTTTGCAGGTCTACCACATGACTGGCAATACATATTCCGCCAATACAGTTAACTTTTTCACATACTTCTGCCAACATCTCAGGTTTTATTCCAAATTAACTCATCTTCCGCGTCCACGATCAACTGTGGGCCAAAACGTTTTTCGCATTTAATTGTCCAGACATATGCAATTTGACAAATTATTCTCACACTTTAAATTGGCGCATTTTTTCAAATAATACAATCATATGGACTTCTTCTTCTGTCTCAACTTCCATGCCTGGCAAAATTACAACATTTGTACCTTTTGCCGCCTCAAAGACTGCTACCACATTATCACAAGCATTATGATCAGTAATGGCCACAATATCAATACCATGCTTAGCCGCATGCCAAACAATACTCCTTGGCGTCATCTCTACCGCTGCGCACGGTGACAATACAGAATGCACATGGAGATCAGCCACAAACTGACGCATCTGCCCCACTAACACCCTTTCCGTACAATAAACCTGATACGGCAAAAACTGACAGGGTCGTAATGAGTAGCGGTATCCCTTCCGACTCAGCCTTACTAATCGTTTCCGTCTCAGGCTTCACATCACCAGCAACAACTATTGCAGACAAGCCCAGTAAGGATGCTATAGCCACAATATTTTGATGTCCCTGCATAGTAACCCAAACATTACCATTTTTCCCTTGACCCATAACATAACTTAATAAGTCAGAGGCATAACCGCCGCTAATCTCATTATCACATTTCCCAATACCAGCCACAACCTCAGCTTGCAGAAGATCTACCACTTCCTGTACAATCATGGCACCCACCCCTTATGTATATAATTATTATTTTACTAACTCTTCTAATTCTTTTTCTAATGTTGGCGGCATTTTTTTCGTCAAGTCAATCATCTCTTGGGCTAAATCCCGGACTCGCTCTCGGAGCTTAAACACACAATCAGTTTCTGAGGCTCCGTCCAAAATATTAGCCCCATATTTCTATCCTATTTACCATTAAAATACAAAACTCCTGCAAGGCTAGGCCGCTTTGCAGGAGTTTGTCGTATATATTGCTTTTTTGATCAGCTCTAACTATTGGTCTATTCTCTATGCTCATTGCATGGACAGGGGTTCGACACGGCGATTTTCTACAACAATTTTTAATTGAATTTATTAAATTAATTTGATTAAACTAATCATAATAATATGTAATATGGAGGTTAGGTCATGGATGCAAACTACATGCTATACCAGCTAAGGGCCGATATGTGGAATATATTACTTGCCCAATGGAAAATTGCCATAACCACCCCGAAGTATTGGGGCCTTGTAGCAACCATCATAATAGCTTATATTGTTTGGTATCGGCTTACGGATAAAACGCGGCTGGCTTATCTATTATTTTATGGTTCTCTAGTCACTGTTATGACGAGTCTTACTGATCTTTACGGAACAACAGCAGGACTATGGTATTACAAGGTTCGACTAGCACCATTCTTAACAAGTGTTTTCCTTCGAGACTGGACTTTAGTACCGCTCACCTACATGCTTGTACAACAATATAGTCCTAATTGGCGACAGTTCTTCATCTGGAATACTGTAGGAACATTCTTCCTCTCCGTGATCGTTGTACACATACTTTCTGTACTCGACATCATACAATTAATGAAATGGACCTACTTAATTGGTTTTATCACTTCGTATCTTACGGCAGCCCTCTCTCGCGCAGCCTTTCATTTGGTCATACAGGTTCAAAATGCAGCTCGTGAAGAAAAGGCTAGTCCTTTAGGAAATACCTTGATGCATCCGGCATTTAAGCCGTTAGACAAACAAGAAGACGATGATAAATAAAAACTCAAGGGGACGGGGTTATTGACACCAGCCTTGGTTGAATTGTCGACACCGCCTTTTCAAAAAGAAGTTAACTATCTCAATGAAAATTCAACTGCAGCTGTAGCATGTATTTGAGTCGTATCGAAAATTGGCACTATACTATCTTTTTGGCTAATTAATAGAGGAATTTCTGTGCACCCCAATACAATACCTTCTGCTCCAATGTTATGCATGTGCTCCATGATTTTTACAAACGCTTCACGCGACGATTCCAATATTTTACCCAATACCAATTCATGGTAAATAATAGAGTGAATCACTTCACGCTCATCTTGATCTGGTATAACCACCTCAATACCGTGTTTTTGGGCTAAACGTCCTTTATAAAAGTCTTGTTCCATAGTAAATTTTGTTCCTAGTAGAGCGACTTTACGCAATCCCCTTCTCTTCACTTCATCCGCAGCGGTATCTGCAATGTGCAATAAAGGAATGCCTACTTGACTTTCAACCGCATCTGCCATTTTATGCATCGTATTCGTACATATGACCATAAAATCTGCACCACCTTTTTTCAAGCGCATCCCCGCGTCAATCATTAATTCAGTAAGCTTATCCCAATCTCCTTGATGCTGCAGCTTTTCAAATTCCGCGAAATCAACGGAGTACATTATGCTTTTTGCTGAATGGGTACTCCCCACTTTATCTCTAACTAATTCGTTAATTATACGATAATATACAGCCGACGATTCCCAGCTTAATCCACCAATCAAACCAATAGTTTTCATACTTATCACTCCTCTTTAAATAATCTTAAAAATACTTCTATTTTCTCTTGATTTCTTAGAATTTCATATCTTTCAAATGAGCATTTCTTTTTTTGTCAACATATTGACCAGACTAGATAATACGAGTCAGGTGACGGTTCTTCGTCTCACTTTAGCGATTTGAATATTTATCATTATTTTATTTCCCATAAACATACAAAACTCCTGCAAGGCTAGGCTGCTTTGCAGGAGTTTTGGCGATACGTTCGACCCCTTAAGGTAGGGAGTGCTAGAGTATCGGTACCAGTACCAATATGAGATTTAAATTTCTAGTATACCAAATACCCTGACTTCAAATAATAACTGTAATACATATAACTGGAGGGAAATTGCATGACTGTACAACAAGATTTGCAAAAGGCGCTAGCTACGGCCAAATCCGCTCAAGGATCTTATGCTCAATTCGTCCGGTCAGACACATTGCTCAATTAAACAGTCGCCTTGGTACGGTTCAGGAAAACTATTCTAATCAAGATATACAACAGACTAGTTAAATAGCTACTATGTAAAGCCTTTACAACGAGTAAAGGCTCATAACATATAGAAAATGTTTGTCTATCGGAGGGTGACTGAATGGAATCAGTTATGGAAACGTCTTTACGAACCGTAATTGGCTTTGTCTTTTTATTGTCTCTTACTAGAATTTTAGGTAAGAAACAGCTCGGACAGCTGACCTACTTTACATATATAACTGGAATTGCAATGGGTAATATCGCCGGCGATATGGTCGTACATAAAGATGTTGCAATCGCAGATGGACTTGCTGGCCTCACCATCTGGGCAATTATGACCTTTGCGGTCGAATATGCCAGCCTTAAATCCCCTACGATACGAGTTGCATTAGACGGTGAGCCGACAATCATCATAAATCGGGGACAAATAATGCAAAAGAACTAGCCAGCCATCGACTCAATATGGATGATCTTAGTATGATGCTAAGAACAAATAATGTCTTTTCCATAAAGGATGTAGACTATGCTATTCTTGAGCCCAATGGGGAACTCAGCATATTGAAAAAGTCACAACTTGAGGGAATCACAAGAATGGATCTCAACATAACCCCATCTCCGCGGTTATATCTACCTACAGAACTCATTGTTGACGGCCAGTTGGTAACAAAAAATCTGAAAGAAATTAACCTCACTAAAGAATGGGTTTTGGAGGAGATTAACAAGGCGGGCTACCATTCATTTGCTGATATCTTCTTTGCGGAGTTGCAGAGCGATGGTACCCTATACCTTGAAGGAAAATCACAATAAATGCTAATTTTTATGAGTCAGGTGACGGTTTACGGTTCATGATTTGATAGCTATTTATTGATATTTTATATTTTTTAACAGATATCCGTTTATAACCACATTTATTGCCGAAAACAACGATTGACAAATAATATTTTATGTGATATAATGGAATATTATCAACTTGACAAACATATGTCAAGTTGATATGCTTTTTTTAGAACGATAATCCGTCAAAACTTTCAGGATATGGTTCTAAAGGAGGATATTCAAATGCAAGAAAATCAATTCAGTCTTACGGCAATAATGTGCGCCTATCTTCGTGCCTATCACGCCAAATATGATGAACCCAAAATTTTTGATGACTTTTTAGCCGATCAAATTATTCCCGACGAAAATCGCTTACTTATAGAAGAAGGGCTAACCAAACACCTTCAGCTAAAAGCCCCCGAATCGCCGCATCACTTCCCGATCAAGCGACTGCATTAAAGTTAGTAGCACGAGCAATGAACAGTCGCTCTAACCTTCTAAGCCGTTCACGATATACCGAGGAAACTCTCGAAGCGGCTATCAAACAAGGTACACAACAGTATGTAATACTCGGAGCAGGATTGGATACATTCGCATTTCGACGTTCGGATATATTAGTAAACCTTCAAGTCTTCGAGATCGACCATCCGAATACGCAAAACTTTAAAACACAACGTATTAAGGAATTAGGTTGGGCAGTTCCAACACAACTCAACTTTATTCCAATGGATTTTACGCAAGAGAGCTTGGCTGCAGCACTAAAAAAATCATCCTATAACCCTCAGGTTAAAAGCTTCTTTAGTTGGCTTGGTGTCACTATGTACTTGACCCGTGAGGAAGTATTCGCAACTTTGCGCACTATTGCCACTATCGCGCCTACTGGCAGTAGGATTGTTTTTGATTATTTTGATATCGATATATTCGACGCACAAAAAACCGATACACAAATACAAGAAGAGCTGGCGCAAGTGCAGGCGGCGGGTGAGCCAATGAAAACCGGCTTTGATCCATCAATGCTAGCCTCAGATCTCGCCAACTTGGGACTTCACCTTCATGAGAATTTGAATCAAGCAGAGATCCAAAGACGTTACTTGCAAGGACGCAAATATGCCCATATTGCACAAGCAGTAGTCAAATAACATTATAAGTAATCGCGGGGACGGCAGACCAATGTCATAAAGCTATAGTGATCCCCCAGGTTCAACCGTACCTGGTAACACCACTAGCCGCTTATCACGATTTTGGAAAATATATATTGGGATTTGGGGAAAGATAAAAGAAACGAGGTTAAATAATTATTTATCCTAAGGAGTGGATCGTTGCTTGGATAATCGGGAAATCGCAAATCGAGTCCTTGAATTAACCCTAGAAATCACCCGTCTTGATATCTATGAATGGCGATACCTCGACCTGTTTACCTGGCAGTGGTGGCTGCTGCTAACAATACTAATCCTACCCTGGATTGTTTTTATAAAAATGGTTGATAAAAAGCATTTACCCGAAACGCTGCTATTTGGCTCATGGGTAATGATTATTTCTGAAACATTTGATCATATCGGATACGAACTCGGCATGTGGACCTATCTAGTCGAGATTTTCCCACTCTTCCCGCGATTTGAAGAGGTGAATTTTTCAGTCCTACCAGTTACATACATGCTTATCTATCAAACTTATAAAGATTGGAAACAATATCTAATAGCAATAGCAATTGCTGCAGGTACATTCACCTGGATTGGTGAGCCCATACTTATATGGCTGGAACTCTACGTCCCTTTAAAATGGGTTCCTGCTTACGGATTTCCAATCTACGTAGCCATCGGACTGATTACCAAATGGGGAACTCAAAAGATTTATAGCCTCGCTAAAACTGAGGTTAAACAATAACCAAGAATCCGCGAATTCACGGGTTTTTCATCTGCGACACCCCTATTTTTAAGAGTCAGCAAGAGCGGTATTAGAGGTTGTCAGTTAAATATCTGTTTTACTAGCTTCATCAAACACTTTACGTACAATGTCTTTAGTAGTGCCACCTTCAAAAGCTTTATGATTTCCTACATAGTAAGTTGGAACATAATAGTAATCGTATTGCTTTGCAATTGCAGGCGTCTTCTCTTCATCAATGATTTCTACATTAATGTCTTTATATTCCGGTTTCTCTCGCCTTACTTCATCAATCCAATTAATTGCTCTTTTACAATGAGGGCACCAATCCGTTACAAGTACAGTAATATCTTTCATAAATCTACCACCTTTCTTATAAATTGCATTCTGTAAGACTGTTGTCAATTATATTAGAGTGGTTAAAAGAAGCAATACAACACTCATAATTGACAAGACTCTCTACAAAATCATCTCTCCTGGTTTATAGCCGTCGGGCAATTCTTCTTCACTTAAAAATTTGAAATTGTCATCACGCAGTATTGGTAAAAATGCTTCGTATGGAATCCTGGAAAACTCACCGGCATAATTACTGGCTCCGAACCACTTACCCTCTTTGCTGCTCAAATTTAAATCTCTAGCAAATTTTGTATAGTTTGAGCAATCATGTACTACTAAATTCCACTTATCTTCATCGGCTATTTTCATGAATTTCATAGTTAATTCCCTACTCCAAATTGGAGATATATAGCCATGTCTGGAAATATACATATTTTCCCCATAATAATTGCCTATGTTATTCTCATTTAAATGTAATTCTGCACAATTGATAAAATCGAGTTTTGTCTCTAAGATTGCTTGCTTTTTCTTAAAAAAAGCTTCGAAAAACTCAGGAGTCATTGGAGTTTCAATACCTACATTTTTAATATATTTTTTCGCTATTCCAATATTTTCAATAACTTTGTCTGAACATCTGGCAGCACCCAAGTTGAAACGTATCTCGTTAAGACCGGCTTCACCTAATGCTTTCAATGTCTCTTCCGTAGCTAAAGTACCATTTGTATATAGATGTTGATAAATTTGAGCATCACTAAATTTCTTTATTACCGAATAGTATTTTTCAATTTCCATGAATGGCTCCAAATAAACGTAGGAAATGCCAGTGGGTTTCTGGTGGATGGAAAGAAGTAAATCAATATCCTTCTCATAAAATTTTGTTCCTCCAATTTCCCACATACCTTCGCCAACTGGAGGAATATCTTCTAGTTCTCCATAATTATAACAGAACTTACACTCTATGTTACATTTGTTCGTTTTCCTAATTGCACTGAGTCCAGTGCCTAACAAACAAGAACGACAGCCTTTTGAGAATTTACTTTCATTCCCCACAAAAAAAGTTCTATTCTCCAAAGTTTTTAAACTTCTAATTTCAGACATTAACGTATCATTTCTATGATCGATCGCTGCCTCAAGTTGCGCAAAGGTAGCGTAAATGATTTCTTGTTGTTTTATCATAAGTTCCTCTTCCTCTGGCAATATTGAAAAAAATTCAAACCATATCAATGCATCTTTTTTTGAAATTTTCATAATGTATCCTCCTCTAATTAATCCGTTAGTGTAAAATTTTTAACACTGTTTTTTAGATTTTCTCTTTATATATCAAGGGTTGCATTGTTTTTTATACAAAAAAAACCAATGCAACCCTTTTTTGGTATAATTGAGTTCACTTATAACACAAAACTATCTAAAAGGAGAGTGTCATTGTTGAAACCCAATTATATCATTTTTATTCTTATATAATCAATATTTATTAAAACAGATAGATCAGCTACTTTTAGAATTCTTCAATGAAACCAATATATATAATCGTCCACCTCCTTTGCGTTATTGTGGACATACTCTAGTCAGCATTTTGTCGATGTGACAACTGGGCCAGCTATTGATTTAGCATACCCACCAATTCTGTGGTGAAACGAGCGTGGTTCTTGGGATTTTTGTCCAGTATATCTACAAGAAGTTGAGTTGCTTCCTGAATCAATAGGGAAAATCTCCGGGGTCAGGCTTGACTTGTTAAAATAATTGACTTATTACTATTACAAAATTAAGTCAATTTCCAACAAGTCAAGTCTGACCCCAAAAATATCTGATGGTAGACCATATTCAACGCCAAATCACTTGTTCTACTATCGGGCAGGATTACAGGGCTGATCGTCCGATACGTTTAAGGATGCTAGTCCTAGGCGCATCCCGCAACATTGCAGTAGCCTCTTTTAGCCCGGATTTTGCAGCACTCATATGAGCATGAAAGGCTTCTACATTTTCCCACTCTTGGGTTGAGTAAAAAGTCCCGGGGTCATTGCTGTCTTCAAAGATTTCATAGCTCAAGAGCCCAGGCTTTTCCGTTGTCGCTATCGTTGTCGTAAAAACCTTTCGTGCAACCTCTTCTTCGCCATCTTTAGCATGAATTTCAATGAATACTGTTACACTGTTGGGGTATTTGTTACTGTCGTTTGTTGTATCCATACAATCCTCCTCTTTTTCTGACTTGACTTACTTATATGAAATATTATCTCACTGGGAATACGTCAAAATTCAAAAACTGTCGACATACTACTTGTCGCTAGATAAATCTTCATAATTATTTGCAAATCTCATGAGACGCGGATCGAGTAGCCGGGGCTTCACAGCCCCAAGTCCGGGTAGAAGGACTACGCAAACCCTTAGGACTTGCGTTTTAAGCATGGTCACATCATAAGGACATTTTTCAGGATTGCATTTTACGGTACAGAGTTTTGCGGGCAATTTCTAGTTCCCGGGCTGCCGCACTGACATTACCACCGTGTTTTGACAACATGGCAAAAATATGCTGTTGTTCAGTTTCTTTCATTAGCTGTCGCTGCTGCTTGCGAATGGCAGTAACATCCAAAGTCTGAGAAGGCAAAGGTGCCGGATGATGAGCTGCTTTTGGGGACATATAGATCTCCGAGGGAAGATCAGACAAAGTAATTATTTCCGTCTCGGTCAAGCTTATAGCCCGTTCAACTATATTTTGCAATTCACGCACATTTCCTGGCCAATCATACTGCTGCAAGAACTGAATAAATTCAGGTCCAACAACGAAATTCCGTCCCCGGTCCCGGCCAAGTTTCTCTAAAAAATAGGTAAACAATAACAGGATGTCTTTAGACCGATTGCGCAGCGGTGGCAGAGTTATTGAAATAACATTCAGCCGATAATAAAGGTCCTGACGGAATGCTCCATTTTCCACCTGGTGTAATAAATTTTTGTTGGTTGCACAGATGAACCGCACATTTACAGGAATCACCTTGGTGCTGCCAATGCGCGTCAATTTCTTTTCCTCCAGTACTCTCAGTAACGCTACTTGTTGCTCGAACGGCATGTCACCAATCTCGTCGAGAAACAGGGTGCCGCCGGAGGCTAGTTCGAATTTTCCCGGTTTTCCTCCAGATTTGGCCCCAGTGAAGGCACCATCGGCATAGCCAAAGAGTTCGCTGCCGATTAGTTCCCGCGGGATGACGCCACAATTTACCGCCACAAAGGGGCCATTTTGCTGTTCACTGCGATTATGGATGGCTTGAGCAAAAATCTCTTTGCCCGTGCCGCTTTCACCTTGCAGAAGAATATTGAACGAGGTGGTAGCTGCAAGAGAAGCCACACGTTTTGTTTCTAGTATTTCGGTACTTTCGCCGATAATATTGTCAAATTGCAAGGTTGCATTATAGCCGCTTAAGCGACTAATCAGATTTTGGATTTGCTTAATCGGGCGCAAAATGATTACCCCGCCGATAACCTTTCCCTGTTCATCAGTTAAGGGCTCGCCCGATGTAAAACAATGCAGCGTGCCTTTCTTGGTGTCTACTATTAGTTCGACATCTTCATAACGCTCCTTATGATACAGCATTCTTCGTGCCAATGCTGCTTTGCTGCCAAATAGCCGTTCAATGGGCATCCCTAATGCGTCTTGAGCTGCGCCACTCAGAATTTCTTTTGCAACTGGGTTTATCTGATTGATAATGCCTTGGTCATCAACCATTAGTACGCCGTCCGAGATGGTATTGAATATGTTGGTCAAACGGTTATTTGAAAAAGCCAGTTCCCTGTTTTTTAGTCGAACGTCAATCTGGGCCATAATCGCTTCGGCGGCCGAAACGGCCATTCCTAGGGTGTGTAAGTGGGTCATATGCGAAGCGCCGGAAATATCTAATATGCCAATTATCTGTCGGCGGTTATCGAAAATAGGAGCTGCCGAACACGTTAATCCGTGATGTTTCCGGCAGTAATGCTCGGCACCTGAAATCTGGATAGGTGACTGAATTGCAGCTACAGTTCCAATTGCATTAGTGCCAGCTTCAGCTTCCTGCCAGGATGCACCTCGGAAAAAATTATTGGTCAAAGGGTTATTCAAGGTATTGGCATCACCAAGCAGTTCCATAATACAGCCATGTTCATTGGCCAAAACAACAACAAACCCTGAACCGCGGACAAATTCATATAGGTTGGCCATAAAAGGTTTGGCAATGATGATCAAGTCCTCTTTTTCGGCCAATAACTTATTCAGTACTGCGTCGTCCAACTGGTGATGGAGTGCATCATTATAAGGATTGACGTTGTTTTTTCGGCATCGAATCCAAGATTCGTTAACCTGTGGGCGTAGCTTAACACCACTGTTTTTCCCATCGATAAAATTCTTCCAGGCAGGAAGAACCGCGTCCTTGTAGTTGTTAGCTGGAGACATAGCAGATTCACCCCCTGTGATATTTATAAGAATATGTTTCGCTGAATTTATATTTATACCTGCATGAATTTTCAGAAATCATATGTAACAATAGTGTTTCTTTAATGTATACATGATGTAACCATGGCGACGAAAATGTTACATATTTCACATATAATCAAGACCGTAAAAGAGTGCCGCAGTGCGCAAAATCCCTGTAAATAGTTATATGTCCGAAAGTTGATGCAGTTCCGAGCTATATTGGCATGATACTTGCTTACTATAGTAAATGCATAGTGCAAAAAAAATATAAAGGCAGGGAATCAATATGTGGGATCAACAAATTGACATTAATCAGGTAGTCGAGATCAGGACAAAAACAACGACGTATTTGGGTGTGGGCGCAATCAATAAAATGTTTGATATTGCCAATATCCTTGTTGAGCGGGGAATTAAGAAGACGGTTATTGTAACAGGAAAAGGTTCACATATTAAGTCAGGTGCTTGGGATGTTGTGAAAAAAGCCCTCGACGAAAAAGGGATCGAGTATATCCTGTATAGTAAAATCACTCCCAATCCTACAGCTGACCATGTCGATGAAGCGGTAGAAATCGCCCGTGATTTTGGGGCGTCAACTGTTATTGCCATTGGTGGAGGCAGTCCAATTGATGCTGGTAAATGTGTTGCCATTCTGCTAGCTTACCCGGATAAAACAGCGCGGGATCTGTGCGAATTTAAATTCGAAGTCGAACAAGCCGTTCCCATCATTGCCATCAATTTGACTCATGGTACGGGTACTGAAGTTGACAGGTTTGCGGTAGTTTCTATTCCTGAAAAAGATTTTAAACCGGCACTGGCCTTCGATTGCATTTATCCGCTATATTCCATTGACGATCCGGCGCTCATGACAAAGCTACCAGCCGATCAAACGTCATATGTTTCAATAGACGCCATTAATCACGTTATTGAAGCAGCAACTACTAAGCTGGGAAATCCTTTCGCCATCACGCTGGCCAAAGAAACAATAGCTATTATTGCCAAATATTTACCACTAGCAAGGAAAAATCCTACTGATCTTACTGCTCGTTACCATCTGCTCTACGCTTCGATGATTGCCGGTGTTTCTTTCGACAATGGTCTTCTTCATTTGACACATGCCCTTGAACATCCGCTCAGCGGTCTAAAACCAGAATTAGCGCATGGCCTTGGTTTAGGAATTATACTACCGGCAGTAGTAAAACAAATTTATCCGGCAAAAGCGAAAATACTTGCCGACATCCTGGCTCCCCTTCTACCCGGACTTAAAGGAACTCCAGACGAAGCCGATAAAGTTTATGAAGATCTTAAACAGTGGCTAACAGAAGCGGGCATCAAAGAGCACCTATCCGAAGAAGGATTCTCGGTACATGATGTTGACAACTTGATCAAACTAGCCTTCGAGACCCCCAGCCTTGGGGCGTTGCTAAGCATGGCACCCATCGAAGCCACTAAGGAAGTTGTCAAGAAAATATATATCGATTCGATGTAATAGATATTTAAGTAGTTCAAGCAGTAAGTGTTTCTTAGGAATTTTCGAAAGGAGTTTGCATATGTACACTGTTACTAAAATAGAAGAATTGTCGCCAGGAGTAAAGGCCTTTGTCATTAAGGCTCCGCTTATTGCTCACAAGTGCCAGCCGGGACAGTTTGTTATTCTGCGCATTGACGAGGATGGGGAGCGTATTCCGTTGACTATTGCTGATTTTAACCGTGAGGCCGGAACCATCAGCCTGATTTTTCAGGAGGTAGGGCGTACCTCCCGACAGTTGGGAGCCCTGTGTACGGGAGAGACCATTCTTGATGTAGCTGGTCCTTTGGGACAAGCCACCCATATTAAACAATTTGGTACTGTTGTCTGCATCGGCGGCGGTATCGGCGTCGCCCCAGTGTATCCCATAGCTCGGGCTTACAAGGAGGCTGGCAACAAAGTGATATCGATTATTGGCGCTCGTAATGCTGATCTCCTGATTCTGGAAAAAGAAATGGCGGCTGTAAGCGATACGCTATATATTACCACTGACGATGGCTCTAAAGGCTGCAAAGGATTGGTCATCAATCCCCTGCAAGAACTGATTGCTGACGGGGAAAAAATCGCCCTGGTAATGGCTATCGGTCCGGTTATTATGATGCGTGGCGTGGCTGATGTCACTCGGCCATATGGTATCCCCACCATTGTCAGCCTCAACCCTATCATGGTTGATGGGACGGGAATGTGTGGGGGCTGCCGGGTAA
The DNA here is from genome assembly GCF_000271665.2 of Pelosinus fermentans JBW45. Taxonomy (GTDB): domain Bacteria; phylum Bacillota; class Negativicutes; order DSM-13327; family DSM-13327; genus Pelosinus; species Pelosinus baikalensis. The sequence continues at coordinate 4,504,818 of NZ_CP010978.1, forward strand.
GTGTGGCTAATCAGAATAAATTTGCCTGTGTGGACGGACCGGAATTTAATGCTCACGAAGTAGACTTTGACGGACTGATGACCAGGCAGCGGATATATCGCGAGCACGAGAAAATGGAACACCGATTTGAGGGGGGATGCTCATGTCATCGTTAAAGAATAAAATGCCTGAACAGTCTCCCCAAGTTCGCCGCCACAATTTTGATGAAGTCGCCCTTGGATACGGAGCGGCTATAGCCAAACTTGAGGCAGCGCGCTGCCTACAATGCAAAACTGCGCCATGCCGCAAGGGATGCCCGGTAGAGGTTGATATTCCCGGGTTTATAAAAGAAATTAAAGGAGGCAACTTTGACACTGCCATCAAGACGATTAAAAAGAAAAATAATCTTCCTGCAGTTTGCGGCCGCGTCTGTCCCCAGGAAGACCAGTGCGAGAAGTTCTGCGTTCTCGGCAAGAAGGGCGAACCAGTAGGGATTGGGCGTCTAGAACGATTCGCAGCTGATTATGCCCTGCAGCAAAACCATGAAGAACAGAACCTGAAGGCAACAGAATAATTAGGGAATGTAGCGGTGATTGGTGCTGGCCCAGCCAGTTTGACGGCGGCCGGCGATCTGGCTGGTATGGGGTATAAGGTAACTGTTTTTGAGGCCTTGCATGCCCCAGGTGGGGTATTAATGTATGGAATACCGGAATTTCGCTTGCCTAAAGACATTGTTCGAAAAGAGATTGCAGCCCTGAAAGACCTGGGAGTTGAGATGGTGGTCAACGCCGTTATCGGTAAAATCTTTACCATTGATGAGTTATTGGCTGATAAAGGCTATGATGCAGTGTTTATCGGTACAGGTGCCGGATTACCGCATTTTATGGAAATACCTGGAGAAAATTTAAATGGAGTATATTCAGCTAATGAGTTTCTCACCCGGGTAAACCTGATGAAGGCTTACAAATTTCCGCAAACTGGAACCCCTGTGCAGGTCGGCAAAGCAGTGGCGGTAATCGGAGGCGGAAATGTGGCCATGGACTCTGCCCGGACGGCACTACGTCTGGGAGCCGAAAAGGTCTATATCGTTTATCGTCGTTCTGAGGAAGAACTACCGGCCCGGGCGGAAGAACTGGAACACGCCATAGAAGAAGGGGTCGATTTTTGCCTGCTGACTGCACCGGTACGGGTTTGCGGTGATGAGCACGGTTGGGTAACAGCTATTGAGTGTATTAAAATGGAGCTGGGTGAGCCGGATGCATCAGGTCGCCGTGCCCCGATTCCTATACCTGACTCAAACTATAACCTGGAAGTAGATACTGTGGTGATGGCTATCGGGCAAGGTCCCAATCCACTGGTTCAAGGCACCACCCCTGGACTAAACGTGAATAAACGCGGCAATATCGCAGCCGATGATCATGGAATGACCTCTAAAGAAGGGGTATTTGCTGGCGGCGATATCGTAACCGGAGCTGCTACCGTGATTTTGGCGATGGGCGCTGGTAAAAAGGCGGCCGCTAAAATCCATGAATACGTACAAAATAAAAGAGCTTGAAATTAGGAATTGAAATAATGCATATGATTAGAAAGGACACATTGAGGAAATTCAATGTGTCCTATTTTCTGATTTTTATAGTGCTTAGACTTTAACGCTTGTTCCTTCAAAAGTATTTATATACATTTGCTTAATTTCACTAATTAACGGATAGCGGGGATTGGCTCCGGTGCACTGATCATCGTACGCTTTTTCGCAAAGTTCATCTAGATAGGCATAGAAGCTCTCTGATGAAACTTTCGCTTCTTTAATCGTCTTAGGTAAGTTTATTTTAGCTTTCAGCTCATCAATTGCCTTTATTAGGCGTTCGACTTTTTCATCGTCTGTTTTTCCGCCAAGTTTCAAAGCATCGGCAACTTCTGCATAAGATGCCTTGGCATTTGGGTATTTATATTGCGAGAAGTAAATCTGTTTGGTTGGTGTATCAGTAGCATTAAAGCGGATTGTTTCATTAATCAGCAACGCATTGGCAACCCCATGCGGAATATGGTATTGTGCGCCCAATTTGTGCGCCATAGAATGACATATTCCTAGGAAGGCGTTGGCGAAAGCCATACCTGCCAAAGTAGAAGCGTGTGCCATTTTTTCTCTGGCTGCAACATTTGTTTGACCCTCAGTATAGCAGATTGGCAGATATTCAAAAATCAATTTTATGGCTTCCAGACACAGCCCATTGGTATACTCAGTTGCCATTCCAGACACTTTGGCCTCTAATGCATGGGTTAACGCATCTATTCCAGATGCAGCCGTCAATCCCTTGGGCATTTTCATCATCATTTCCGCATCAATAATAGCTATATTGGGAGTTAGTTCATAATCAGCCAGCGGATACTTATTTCCTGTGGATTCATCGGTTATAACCGCAAACGGAGTTACTTCCGAACCAGTCCCTGATGAAGTAGGTATTGCAATCATCATAGCTTTTTGTCCCATTACAGGGAAGGGATATACTCTCTTTCTGATATCCATAAAGCGCATAGCTAGATCTTCGAATTTCTGCTGAGGATGTTCGTACAATACCCACATGATTTTCGCTGCGTCCATTGCGGAACCACCGCCAACAGAAATAATAGTATCTGGTTGATACGCGGTCATTTCCGTCGCTCCTTTACGTGCAGTTTCTAGCGTAGGATCAGGCTGCACATCACTAAACACCTTGTAATCAATACCCATTTCCGCGAGAAGTTTTTCAATTCCGGCAATAAAACCAAGATCATAAAGTACCTGATCTGTTACAATGAATACTTTCTTTTTCTTCATATCAGCCAGTTCCTTTAGTGCAACCGGAATACAACCATATTTAAAGTAAATTTTATTAGGAACTCTAAACCAAAGCATATTCTCTCTCCTCTCAGCCACCCTCTTAATATTTATCAAGTGCTCAGGTCCTACATTTGCCGATACAGAGTTCCCGCCCCATGATCCACAGCCAAGGGTTAGGGATGGCTCCAGTTTAAAGTTATAAATATCTCCGATAGCCCCTTGAGAAGAAGGCATATTTATCAAAATACGGCAGGTTTTTAACATTTCCCCCATTTGAGTGATTCTGTCCTGCGAACGGTCCGGATTTGTATACAAAATGGAGGTATGACCATAGCCGCCCAATTCAACCAGCCTAGCAGCTTTTGTAAGCGCTTCCGTAAAATTGCTAGCCTTGTACATGCCAAGTACCGGTGACAGCTTTTCATGAGAAAAAGGTTCTTCCAATTCTACGGATTCAACCTCTCCCACCAGGATTTTGGCTTTTTGGGGAACGTTAATACCCGCCAGACCTGCAATGGTATATGCGCTCTGTCCCACAATGCCCGCATTTAAATTACCATTCTTAAGAATGATTGCTCCAACTTTAGCCACTTCATCTCCTTTAAGAATATACGCACCACGTTTTTCTAGCTCCTCTTTTACCTCATCATAAACCTGCTCCAAAACAACAATCGACTGTTCAGAAGCACAAATCATTCCATTATCAAATGTTTTTGACAAAAGAATAGAGCTTACCGCCATTTTTATATCCGCGGTTTCATCAATAATGGCTGGTGAATTTCCCGGACCTACTCCGAGAGCCGGTTTGCCCGAAGAGTATGCGGACTTTACCATGCCAGGACCGCCAGTAGCCAAAATGACATCGGCTTCCTTCATCGCTATGTTCGTTAATTCAATTGAAGGCTCATCAATCCAACCAATGATTCCTTCTGGGGCACCTGCTTTTACTGCTGCCTCATATACAATTCGCGCAGCTGCTATAGTACAATTCTTGGCTCTTGGATGTGGAGAAAAAAGAATAGCATTTCTTGTTTTAAGTGCAATTAGTGATTTAAATATTGCGGTAGACGTAGGATTGGTAGTGGGAATAACCGCAGCGACAACCCCTAACGGTTCTGCCACTTTAGTTAACCCAAAAGAACTATCTCTTTCAATGATACCGCAGGTTTTCATATCTTTGAATTTGTTGTAGATAAACTCTGATGCAAAGTGATTTTTGATAATCTTGTCTTCCACGATGCCCATTCCCGATTCTTCGACAGCAAGCTTGGCAAGTTCAATACGTGCATTGTTTGCGGCCATCGCCGCTTGTCTAAAGATTTCATCGACCTGCTCCTGTGTAAACGCAGCAAACTTTCTTTGTGCTTCTCTCAATTCCTGAAACTTTTCAAGTAGTTCTGCCTCAGTAATAATTTTCACAAAATGCACTCCTCGCAAAATATTATAAGTTTCACAATAATAAATTTATTGTGAATTATAAACTATATATTGCAAGTAGCATGCCACAATGTTGATAAACTAAAAAACCTATCTCACCTTGCTGTATAAGATAGATTTTTCGCAACATTTATACTTTTCTAGTAGTATCCATATGTAAAAAGACTGTGCAACTATGTAACAAATTTGCATCTTTTTTTATATAGTCTCGGTTACATATCTGACACATACAAGCTACATATGGAAAATATTATTGACTTGTAGGCATGTTGAAGTGGGAACAATCCCTTGGCGAATAACATTCTCTATCTGCTGCCAGCTTCTCGGTGAAGTTCATGAAGATACATGAGTGCTCAAAATCTGGCTATACTAGATGGTAGTTAATATTATGAGGAGGCAGTTGATTTTTATGAATATCTATGAGGTTATTCATGATGTATTTGAACCATTTTTAGATGGCGAAAAAAGACCCTTAAATATTATGGAGGCCACGAATTTATGGTTTTTTCTTGCTATAAGTGAGACAACGATGCGCAATGAAGAAATAGCCCATAATTTAGCTCAAAACCAGGAGCTTAAACAAAAGTTATGGGATGTAAAGGTAAGTGTTCATCAACCAATTGCAAAGGAAATACAAGATTTTCTGCTAGCAGAAAAGGTCCCCTTGCCCAAAGGGACTCCACCAAGACCATTTGGAGATTTTCCACTTATCCCTGATGGAGCAAAATTAAATGACGAAGAAATTGCCAATCTAATGTCTTTTAACCTTCTTCTTGGAATTAATTATGCTACAAGAGGGCTTACAGAGTCCATTCGTGCTGATGTAGGATTAATTTTTTTCAAAATTATTGTTAGAAAAACAATTTTTGGGGCAACAGTAAAAAAACTTATGGATGAACGAGGGTGGCTTCATGCTCCACCTATCTATAAATCGTAAGCTGACTTAATGGGACACGGAGGTACCTTGTTCCAAATAAAGAGGCAAGCTTTAATTTTTTCTTATTTTATCGCTATGTCAAAGTTAAGAGAAACTACTCAAATCTACTAACTAGGTAGACTCTGAGTAGTTTCTCTTTTAGCTAACTCACTTCCCTAGGACATTATTTTCTGGTGCCCATTTTTTTTGCCATCTTTAAGAGGAGCTAGAACCGCGTTATTTTTCCTATTTATTAACTAAAAGTATTCTCCCTCACACCTGGCAGTAAATCATAAATAGACCTGCCAATCTTTTGTTCAAATTTAACCTTATTTTCAAACAGTAGGTTCCATTTGACTGCAGTATGCTTAGTCGTACCATATCGAAGGGCAACATCCACTAATCTTTTTTCCAGTAAGCAAAATCCGGTAGGAAGCGCTAGGCAATCGCACAACTGAATAAGCCAATCATATTCATTATATTCAATGGATGCTATATAGGATTCTAAAAACTGTATTTCCTCTGCTGAACAATCCCACTTACCAGGATATTCATCTAAGTGCTTGAGCCAAAATGAATGGGTAATACAAATCCTTGCAATATCATCGTATCCTTGTTGCTGTAAAAAATGATACCCATCAAGAGAATGACGCATATAAGTTATTCCAGCCCGTCTACCGATATCATGCAAGTATCCCATCACATAGGCGACTTCACTATCAAGCTCAGGATGTACTTTGGCAATCGCCTCAGCAGCTTGAGCAGTAAATAAAGAATGGGGTACCCAATTCCCTGGATTGAGTCTTTCCGCTTCCATTAAGAACTTTGTAGCTGTATCCCTATCGGGAATTCTCATAAATTTTCCACCTCAAATTCAATCTTTACGAAGACCAGATTCTGTTAACTTTTCCAAACTTGATTTATGATAGTCCAATAATTTAAGAAATATCCCGCCACTTATCATATCGAATAAATCAGCTTAACGATTTACATTCGCTGTATCACAATAATCTCCTTGGAATGAAGCGACGGGTCGGTTCTTTCGCTTCTCCGTCAGGTTTCTTCCATGCTTATATTGTGCCATGCATTCGGCATTGCGGTGGGATATACGCGGCCCGAGCAAAAAACATCCTGCTTTACAATGGTAATTTTTATAGTATATCATAAAATAGTATTTGAAATTTCCTCAAATCTTTCATCAGTTATACCAAGTTTTTTCTTAAATCTTTCATCTTCCATTCTTGCCATAATTATCTTGCTCGGAGATATTTCTTTAATAATATTTTTTATCTTCTGAATTGATTCGTCATCATCGTTATAGCCCTTAATGATAGTAACTTCAAATATAAACTTCCCTTTATATTGTTTATTAAAGGAAACCATATTTGAAATATATTCTACTAACGTATACCCTTTAATCGGTCTTTGGACTTTTTGAAAATCTTCTTCTGTTATTACTTTTATCTCTCCAACAACCTCATCACATTTATTAGCAATTTTTATATATTCATCTCTACCTAGTAAATATCCATTAGAAAGCAGCCTTACAGGTAAGCCTTTGCCTTTGATAAAGTCAACAATATCACCAATTTTATCATTTATGAAGGCTTCTCCTTTTGAGTTAATAAAGATTAATTCTGCTTTTGTATTTTCTACCATGCATTCTAGTTCAATCAATGAACTATCCATTTTACCAAATGACTTTTGGGTATCTACCTTATTTTGCGCCCTTCCAATAGGACAAAATATGCAGTCAAAGTTACAATACTTTTCTGGAAGTATATTAACTTCCAGTACCCTTCTTCCATCTTCAATATAAATATCTTTATAACTGAAACCACCCATCACCTTATCCTCCTCAAGAATAAAATAAAAAAAAGCCCAAAAGATATTATTAAATATCTCCCAGGCTTTTATCCTTCCGTGTACACAGTTAACTGTGTGTTTTCTCTCGGACCTGCCAGTTACAAACTGCGGAACCCTAGAAAACTTAAATATATAATTAAATTACGATTTACAAATCTAAAGTCGCAGCTCAATTCTAGCATAACATTAAGATTAAATCAACCAAATGTCAAGGGGACAGGTCCTTTGACACTTGTACCTTTCTTGTCCAATCCATATATTACTTCTATTTTAGCGTTATCATAATAGTAGACATGTAAACGATACACTTTATCTAATTTTCTCCATAAGGCAGATAATGTTTTGATTTTGACTGAAACTCTTTTAAAGAAACAATTTTTTCGTCGGAGCTAAACAAAATAATGGAAACGCCATTAAATTCATCGCGCACCCCGTCAAACTCACACTCGAAATACCATTCTGCCACGGTGCAGTTCCCCTCATGAATGAAATGCTTTATTCTCCATTGCAAAACGGTTCCTCTTTTATTCCAATCGTTAAACCATTTTAAAATTTGGTCAATCCCGTGATATTCAGGTCCATAACATTCACTATAAAAAACTTCATTTGTAAATATATCTTTTAATTGGGCTGATCCTTTAGTAAGCCATGAATTAAAGTACTCTTGAATTTTATCTTCTCTTCTTTTCAAGAATTCCCCACTCCTTAATCAATCTATTCCTCTAAAAAACAAATCCCATATTAAGTGCCTTATAGCATTGAATATTTTTAGATTTTACAACGAAGTCATAGCAATTTTTTCACTTTCTAGGAGTTTCCTTACCTGCCGGTTTGACTTCTTTTGCATTGTCTCGCACATCTTGAGGAATCTCTATAGGATCTACTTGATTATATTTCGAATACGTTATCTGCATATTCAATGTCGATTTTGTTAAAAAATCTTCGATTTGAGTCCTATCCTTTGGATTAGCTATCTCCAAAAACAATCCTGCCCCTTTTCGAATCGGTTCTGTCAAATCCATATCTATTTCTTTTACCATCTTAGTCGCTTTATCAACTTTAACATTATATTTTATATCGCCAGCAGCTAACAACCCAAGCCGTCCTATAGCAATCGTCTTCAACATGTCCCTATCCTGCACATCATTTAGTTTGACAGCTGCACCTATAGCATCACTTATTTGCATACTATCCAAAGTTATTTCCATATATTTATAAGATGGTGTTTCCTTTTTCAGCTTCACCGATTTTATCAACTGCAACATATCCATTCGAGCAGAGACCTTTTCATCCGCTGAAAGTTCTTTGTTCAAAGAAAGATCGATCGGCACAATCTGTTTGATCCATTTCTCGTTACTTAACGTATAAAGCACTAGATTGCCTTGGTTTTGTTCTATATACTGCTTTAACATCACTGTATTTTCTTTATTTTTTACATCACGATACGAAATGTTTATATCTTGTTTGTAGTTCAGCGGTTTTTCCTGGCCTTCCCCATTGATTGCAATTTCCACTTCCCCCATCGGCGTTTCAGCCTTGATCGCCACGTCATAATGCAAGTTGTTTACATCCATCATATTTTTATATACATCGTTCAAATACGCCTTTTCCGGTGACAGCTTTTCCTCGGCAAAAGCAAACGAATTGCTCATCGCCACAAACAACACTCCCCATACTAAAGCAACTCTCCAATTGATCTTTCGTAACAATCCCATCATTCAATCAAGCTCCCTTTTTATAAATTCCGCTGCATCCATACATTACCAGTATATCCCATTTCCTTTTGTTCCCTTACATAATCATAAGCTTCTTTGAAAACAATCCCATATTTCTATTTACCATTAAAATACAAAATTCCTGCAAAGCTAGGCTGTTTTGCAGGAATTTGTCATATATTTTGTTTTTTTGTATTATTGTAGGGAGGTATTTATAGAAATATAATGAATATTAGGATAAAATGATAACTATGTCAAAACTGTATCTAATAGATATTTTAAAGGGAGTTTTACAATTAAAGAAGTAATTTTCAAAGAAACATTTCTCCGTCATAAAAATAAGTTTATTGGAATAGCTGTTCTTTTTTGCATAGAAGCTTATTTTGCGTTTCGATTCTATAGCGGAGAACCAGAAATTCCAACAGGAATCTTCGCTATTGATGTATGCAATGCTCTTTTTCGCGATTTGTTGTTGGCAAGTATATTTATGTTTTTCCGAAAACATATTACGTGGGTTAAACAAGCTGCAAAAGATTACTCTCCAATAGTAATTTTAGCAATTCTTTGGTTAGGTATCTCGATGGTTATTATTAATTCATTAAATTTAAATTTTAGTGCAATAACTATCATGTCAGTTCTTACAGGTGTGATTAATAATGTTATATTCGTACTATTAGCTGGCTACCTATATACTAAACGGAATCATATACTATCTAAAACCATATACTTTCTGTCGTATTTTTTGACCATTTTGATTTTTTATAGTGACACCATATACTTTTTTGTTACATCAACACATATTGAAAGGGTGTTATTTGACAATTTAAACAATTATTCAATAACAGGTGTATTATATACTACAGATAAAATTGTTTTACTCGGCATACTGCTAAGCCTTTTCTTTCTTATGTTATTATTTCGCGCTCCGAAAAAGATGCATAATTTGCATACAAAAAATGTTGGTATCCTTATTATAATGATCTGTATTTTAGCTAATCTTGTTAATTTCGCTACAGCCTACGTGTATCCAAAAGTACTGATGGAAGAAGGGTTTGATGAAGAAGCGGAAATAGAAGAATGCAGAAATCTATCCCGCGATTTGCTTACCAAGTCTGTAACTATCAACTTAATACGAGAATTTTTGCGAAATGACGATAGACATGTGGCAGCTGCCAATCAGCTTTATCGCGTGGCATTTTCTGAACAGGAAACTACGCTGTTAAATGAATTAGGAATTGCTGTTAGCGAGAAACCTACTCCCACTCAAAAAGCTTTTCCATATGAAAAAATAATTGTAATTGTCGCTGAATCTTTTCATCGAGATTACTTGCATTTTTATAATCCACAAATTCCAGCGGAAACAACAGATTTTTGGGATGGTTTAGTAGCTAAGTATCCTCATTTTGATCATTATTACACTTCCAATAAACCTACAACTCAGGGACTTAACTCTATGTTTCTTTCCCAGTCGATCTATTCCGACGAACAATCATTTGAAAACAATGTCACGTTATTCAAAACTCTCGAAAGTAACGGTTATGATACAGTGTTTTTGGAGGCTACTAGCCAATACTATAATGATGAATTCCGAGCATATAAAAAACGGTTTGGGATGCAGACTTACAGAGCAAAAGAAGATTTAGAAAGACAAGGATATGTGGGAAGCACTGGCTGGGGATTCCATAATGACGTAATGTATGATGAAACGATCAGGTTGTTGGAACAAAATCGGGATAATAAACTTTTTATAGCAACTAAGACAATCGATTCGCATCAACCATTTCCGTATTGCGGGCTTCCTGAAAGAGATATTCCAGCGAATATCAAGGAGCAACATAAAAATGTTTATCTGAAAGGAATCTATTGGGAAAATATTACCTTGAAAAAATTTTTCCACGATCTTGAAGAGCGAAATTTGCTGGACGATAAGACTCTTATTGTTATTACGAGTGATCATAATCCTCATCCAAGTCAGAACGACAATTATAAGCGCCTTGGGCAAGACGATTTGCGTTTAAGCCCAGCTCCCATCCCGCTTATCTTTGTTAGTAAAAATTTGCAGCCTTTTGCGAATTTTAGCAGTGCAACATTCGCAAGTCAGATTGATTTCGCACCCACACTTTTAGGGATATTAGGAATTCCTTCACCACCGGAGTTTTCAGGCAGAAATATAATTACTCTCCCTGAAGATCAGGGTTATGCAATTGGATGTGTGGGAGAAACAATTTACTACTGGTCAAAGGGTCGCCAAATAACAACAGACATGTATAGCGGAAAAAGTCAAAATGATTATGAAAAAGCACTAATACATTGGGTTCAAGATTCATATGTCAGATATTTTCAGTAGGGTCAGGTTTGAGCATTTTGTGCTTGATTCACTCTTCTTTCTGGTAGCAGCCGATTGCTATTTATTTAATTCTGTTCGATCAATAAGCTCACCATTTTGCTTAAAAGCAGTGACTTTAAGAGCATCATGTGAGGCTTCAAACACAAGGTAATTCGGCATATCAAGTGGATTATAATAAAGCTCATCCATCGGTTTTTGCGGAGATTTATCCCATACCCTGTCGCCGCTGCGCCCTGTCGAAATATAGATCGTCCCGGCAGGGTCGGATCTGCCATTTTTCAATGCCTTGGTACGCGCGTAGGAATGGACATGTCCGGTAAATACAAGATCAACATGATATTGATCAAACACTGGCACAAAGGTTTGACCAATATCATCAAGCGGCCCATTGAAAGGATGTGTCCAGATACCACGATGCATAAGAACTACCTTCCACCTTTTCTGTGTTTTAGAAAGGTCTTTTGCAAGCCATCTCTGTTGTTGCTCTAGTAAATCAGGATACCATTCCTGTAACTCATTTAATTGTGTATTGAGTACGATAAAATGTACGTCGCCATAGTCATAGGAATAAGCGAATCGTTCCAGGCCTGCCAGACCATTTGCCGGCAGAGCAAAAAGTGAAAGATAGTAATCGGGTTTCGCCATCTTCCAATCGAGACTATATGTCTCGTGATTTCCCATTACCGGAACTACAGGTATTGCTTTTAAAAGCTTCGCTCCTCCATCAAACCAGGCATTCCACTGCGATTCGTCCTGCCCATTATCAACAAGATCACCCATATTAACAAAAAACGCCGCATCCGCGTTATTTTCCCATGCTGTCTGAGCTGTTTTCGCCCAATCTGTATAATCTACTGACTGTGAATCACCAAAAATAAGTGCCTTAAATGATGTTGGCTCTGGCTCCGTCTTGAATTCCATCCATGCAGATTGTCGTTTGCCAACGGAAATACGATATTCATAGTCAGTTCCAGCCGTAAGATTGGTAACATGTGCCGTATAAATCCCAAAGTGTTTTCCCCCATTATATGTAGGCAACTCCACTGCCTCTGCGTTGACCTTTATGATATTTTCAGACTGCTTGGGTCGTACCTCCAAATTTACTGGCTCACCAAACTTTGCTGTCTTCCACGAAATCGTATGCTCATGCTTCATGTCTGCTGTAACCACATGCATGATCTGACCTACATCAGTACCATAACCTATATGCACCAATTTCGACACAGATAAAAAACCTATAGTAGCTATGACGCAAATAAGCATAAAACCAAAGACATATTTTTTCATTTACATCACCTCGTTACTATATCGATTTCCTTTATTATCCACATTGATGCCTCACTTTATCCCTTTCTTAATATAAATCATTTTCTGGTGCGAAAAGACAACGGTATGTCATATTCAAATCAAGATTCATAAATCTTTAATGCTTGTCTTATTCTCTGCGCAATCATGTTACGCATATATTCTGGTTCTAGTACCTCCACCAAACTGCCAAAAGATAGAATATAACTGTAAAGCCATTCTCCTTCAGGAAACTCTACCTCTAAGGTAAGACTGCCGTCGTCGTTTGGGATAAGAAATGAATCATCAAAATAATCATATAATCGATTGATGACCTGAGCTTTAAAACGAAGCTTCAAAGCAATTAAAGGCTGCTCGGAATACCATTCTTCCTTTATTGGTCTTGGCAATACTTTTTTTTCAAACTTTTCCGCTAAGACATCTAACTGTTTTAGCCTGGATATTCGAAAAGTTCTGTGCTTCTGACGTCGCCGACAGAAAGCTAATAGATACCAAGCATTGTTTTTAAAAATAAGTTTTTCTGGTTCCGCTAAACGACTACTGCGGTGACCTTCCCCGTTTACATAGTCAAACTGAATAATATTTTGTTCTAACATGGCCCGTTTTATGTCGTTAAACTTATTTTCTTCATTGGGTAAACTTGCCCAGGAAGAAAAATCTACTTCTACCCAATCATGATTTGAAGCATTCTTGAATAGTGCCCCCATTTTTTCAAGGGCAATATCCAGTTCCGGGTATTGGGTTGCCTGTAAAGTTTTGACCGCCAGCAATAGGTTTTCGCTTTCCCGGTCTGAAAAAATAGCTCTGTTTAATATATAGTTTTCAAGCAGATGTATGCCGCCGCCATTGCCCTTATTCATATACACAGGTATACCTGCCGAAGAGAGCGCATCAATATCCCGATAAATTGTCCGTGTGGAAACACCAAAACGTCCAGCAAGTTCTCTGGCGGTAATCGTTCCCTTATTAAGCAATATGGTTGTGATTTCAAATAATCGGTTGCTTTTCATCTTTTATCACCCAAATTAATTATAGCATTAAATATGACAAACACCTGTCATATTTAATGCTATAATTTTATAAATTACCATAATCCAGCACTAAGCTACGCCACCAAGTCGAGAGCATTCTAACACTTGGGTGTCTATTACGAACATGGCACCAATATCGTGTCATGGGGACGGGCTTACAAATTCCTGCATGGCTAGGCTTGATTTTTGCAGGAGTTTGTCGCTATATGTTGGTTGTTGGTCTCATCCCTCTACATTTATACCTTATTTTTACTACGTATAGGAAACAAATCCCTAAACACATAAGCTAATAGCAATAAACCGCCTCCAATGGCACCCCACTTAAGCCGAGGGTTTTCTACCATCGTATGCCATTCACTGCCTAGTACAGCCCCGACACTCAAAAAGATGGTTAGCCACAGAGCCGCGTGCACCATATCGTAGATAAGAAATTTAACAATAGAAATACCGCTAATGCCGGCCACGTAGGGAGTAACGTTACCTATTGTTGGTAGAAAGCGAGCACCGATAACATAAGCCGGGGCGGACTTTTGCAGAAGCTCCTGTGCCTTTCTAATACGTTCCGGGGTTAGTCTAATATATCTTCCCCATTTCTTTATAAATGGCTCTCCAATACAACGTCCTAGCATAAAGGCAGAAATTGACCCCAGCATGTATCCTAGCAAAGATACCAACCAGGCTATTATCATATTAAACTCTCCTTGCTTTGACAAAAAACCTGCCAAAGCAACTAACACGCTGCCTGGAAACGGTAGTCCTATTGCTTCCAAAAAGACTCCTGCAAATACCCCTGTCAATCCAAGGCTGCTTAAAATATCAAGAATTCTGTCAAACAATATATCCCCTCCCAACCTATTATGGCTGAAAATAGTATTAAATATTTGTCCGACTGATTTGAATTATAGAAGACAAGGGGATGTTTTTTTGTCTTGTAAGGCCAGTTTGCTTTGCAGGAGTTGGTCGTATATATTGATTTTTTGATTATCTTTTTCTTCCTCATTTAGTCGCCAAAAGAAATTCCAAGAGAGCGTCCAGTTTTAATCAAATCATGTGTTGCTGGAACTAAATATGGGGTTCCAACAACATCGATTAAATTAACTGGAACAATTTCGTTATTTTGTAATGCCACCATTGTCTTGAATTTTTTATTAATGATTGCATTTACTGCAGCCTCACCATACCTGGTAGACAATATCCGATCATACGCAGTCGGACTACCACCACGTTGAAGATGGCCTAATACTGTAGATCGACATTCCACCCCTAGTAAATTTTCTAACTCGTGAGCAACTTTATCGCCTATGCCGCCTAGCCGTATTGTTTCAAGACAATTATTTACTAACCTTGCTACTGATATCTCTCCATTAATGGGTTTAGCTCCTTCGGCCACTACAATAATACTGAACATAGTCCCTTTTTGTTGTCTGAGCTTAATTTTGTCTGTAATCGAATCCCACTTAAAAGGAATCTCAGGAATTATAATGCAATCCGCTCCACCAGCAATACCACTATGAAGAGCAATCCACCCTGCATAGCGTCCCATGACTTCTAGTACCATTACCCTATGATGGGACTCGGCTGTTGTATGCAATCTATCTAACGCTTCTGTCGCAATGCTAACGGCTGTGTCAAAACCGAAGGTTCTCTCTGTTTTAGGTAAATCATTATCAATTGATTTTGGAACGCCGACTACAGGAAACCCAAGTTCTGCAATTTCACTTGCAATCTTAAGTGTACCATCACCGCCAATTACAATTAATGCTTCTATATCTCGCTTTTTAAGATTGAATAAAATTCGCTGTGACATATCCTTGTAAACAAGTTCTCCACGATCAATGCATTGATATCTAAAAGGATTATCTCTATTTGTAGTCCCTAGCATTGTTCCTCCACGAGGTAATATACCAGAAACATTTTCAGAACCAAGTAAAGATAGATCATCTTCAACTAAACCTTTAAACCCATTTTTCACCCCATAGACTTTTATCCTATTTGAATGTGCAGTCTTGTAAACCGCTCTTATGACCGCATTTAATCCTGGGCAATCTCCGCCGCCAGTTAATACTGCGATTGACTTCAAATTTAAAAACTCCTTTCCATATTGCTAATGTTATTTCTTGTGAGTTGTCATGCTTTAATCCATAATCTTAATACGGATAAGGGGACGATAGTGTTAGATTTCTGACTCTTTCATGAATGATTTAGATACTTCGTTTACTATGAATGGGACGATACTACAGAGCATTACCAGTCCCCAGTCGTATAGCGATAGATTCTGCACCTTAAATGCATTTGACAAAGCAGGTATTGTAATTACTCCTAACTGTAGAATGAATCCAAGTATCACCGCACCGACCAAGTACATATTAGAGAATAAGCCAATTCGGAATACTGATTTGTGCATGCTTCGCATTGAAAAGGAGAAAAATAACTGCGCGCCGGCAAGAACTACGAATGCCATTGTTCTAGCATTTGTTATTACATGTTCCGGTATATCCTTGGAGTTTAAGCTATAGCCAAATTCAGCTAATCCAAAATAGAAGGCCACCAATGTCAAAATACCAATTAATATACCACCAATTATTGCCCTTTGTCCAGCGCCGTGGGCAAAGAAACTATCTTTAGGTTTTCTTGGTTCTTTACTCATAACATCCTTATCGCCAGGATCTATGCCGAGTGCAATTGCCGGAAATGAGTCAGTAATCAGATTGATCCAAAGTATTTGAGTAGCCAGCAGCGGCAATGGCCAGTTGAACAACACAGCTAGAAATATAGCCACAACTTCGCCTAAATTACAGGAAAGCAGGAATATTACCGATTTTTTAATATTATTGTATATATTTCTTCCTTCTTCTATCGCATGGACAATCGTTGTAAAGTTATCATCTGTAAGTATCATGTCACTCGCGCCTTTCGATACGTCAGTGCCTGTAATGCCCATTGCAACGCCAATATCGGCGATTTTTAATGCAGGGGCGTCGTTCACTCCGTCACCGGTCATAGATACGATATTCCCATGGAACTGAAATGCTTTCACTATCTTAACCTTGTGCTCTGGCGATACGCGGGCAAATACTCGATAATTCTTGATTTTTCTTAAGAATTCCTCTTCTGATAATTCATCTATTTCGCTACCGGTAATACTCTGCTCCAGCGAGCTTGCAATTCCTAGTTCCTTCGCAATGGCAACCGCCGTATTCTTATGATCACCGGTAATCATAACTGGAGTAATGCCGGCGCCCTTGGCTTTTGCTATCGAGTCCTTAACTTCTAACCTAGGCGGATCGATCATACCGACTAAACCGACAACGGTTAAGTCTTCTTCCATTTCTTCCGGATTAATAATGCTATTCGTATCTTTAAATGCTGCGCCTAGAACTCTTAACGCATCGTCCGACATTTTTTCCGCTACTTTTAGGTAATCTTGTTTCATTTCTTCAGTTAATGAAACAACTTTACCATCCACCAAGGCAGTCGAGGATATCTTTAGAATATTATCAAGTGCGCCTTTGGTATGTACTCTATATCCATTTTCATCTTGGTTAAGGGTAGACATCAATTTTCGATCTGAATCAAAGGGCTTTTCACCCACCCGTTTATGTTCTTTATGCAACTTTCTTCTTTCCATGTCATATTTTTCGGCAAGCACAACTAAAGCAACTTCAGTAGGATCGCCTGTACTTTTTCCATTTTCATAAGTTGCATCTGAACAGAGAACAAAGGATCTAATCAATTCTTTCTCGTCTGTGTTCTTTGCGGCAAACGACCTTCCTTCTGTCGCGACAGTTGTCAAATTGCCTGCAGTATAAAATTTTACAACTGTCATCTTGTTCTGAGTAAGCGTCCCGGTTTTATCTGAGCAGATGATGTTTACTGAACCAAGTGTTTCAACCGCAGGAAGCTTCCTAACTATAGCGTTTATCCTGGACATTCTTGTCACACCAAGCGCCAGTACGATGGCGACTATAGCTGGCAGTCCCTCAGGAATCGCGGCAACAGCTAAACTAATGGCTGTTAAGAACATCTCAAATAAAGGTCTATCTTGGACTAGTGCTATGACCAACATCACTACTGTTATAGCTATAGCAATGTACCCCAACGTCTTTCCAAGTTCTTCGAGCCGCTTTTGCAGCGGAGTCATCGAATCGATATCTTCATCCAATATTGTGGCAATCTTGCCAATTTCCGTTTCCATGGCAGTTGCTATGACAACGCCTTCCCCTCTGCCATAGGTAGCTAATGTTGACATGAATGCCATATTTGATTTTTCGCCAATAGGTGTCTTAGGGTCTTCGTGCAGGTCTTTTGCATTTTTCTCAGTAGGAAGTGATTCACCTGTCAGGGCCGATTCTTCGATTTGTAGATTTGCACTTTCGATTAGTCTAAGGTCAGCAGGTACATATCTGCCTGCATCGAGGATTACAATATCTCCTGCTACTACATCTTCCGAATTGATTTCCCTTACTTCTCCGTCACGTCTTACCAACGATCGTGGAGTAGTCATTTTCTCAAGTGCTTCTATTGCCTTTTCTGCTTTGCTTTCTTGGATGACCCCGATAGTTGCATTCAGGAATACTACCATCAGTATAATAATGGCGTCTACCCATTCTCCTACCGCTATAGTGATAACCGCCGCGCCCAATAAGACATAGATTAACATGTCCTGTAGTTGTGCAAAGAATAGTTCGAGCGTGCTTTTCTTTGGCTTGCCTTTTAACTTATTTTGACCATACTTTTCAAGCCTGGCTTGCGCTTCTGCTGTAGACAGACCAGTTTCTGGGTTAACACTAAGTTCATGAATAATTTCTTCCGTCGATTTTGAGAACCACATTTAATATTTTCATTCCTTTCCACATTTGATTGAGGCGTTCCTGCGTAAAATACCCTCGCCCTACGTTTTTTGTAAGCCTATTGTTTTTCAGTTTATCTTCAGTGACATTCCTATCGATTAGCAAACCTCTTCGTCCTTCCCCCTCCAATCCCGACTGGTCATCACCTACTGTTTTTATATCGCTATTGTACCCTTCTGTCGTGGGTTTTATAAACACCACTTCGGCACGATAGCTAGTAATATTCGCGGAACGGTTCTTTGGGAGTCACTCCCCCCTCTTTTTGTCTCATATCATAAATTTATGATCGTAAATTTCTTTTAAAAACAATTCCCATATTTCCATCCTATTTACCATCAAAATACAAAACTCCTGCAAGGCTTGGGGGATGTTACTAGATTGTCAACATTTTGCCACTATGCTGCATGATATTCTAGTTTTTTCTGCGAAGTGCAATGGCTCAATTCATGCAGTTAAGATTAATCGAGGTCTGATTTCAGCGATACTGCTAAAATAGCCGGTGGTATGCAATTTTTTTTTTACTTTTGGCATCCTATATTATAAAGGAGATATTATAATGGCTGAAAACAGAGATTTGAAAGCAACTCCCGGCATACCTGAAAAAAATAGAGTTGTCGGAGAAATTCCAATGAAGAAAGCTGAGTACTATGGTTATTTTGATTCGGAACCTAGTACAAAAGAGATTATTAATCAAATTGAGACTGCTGTTAAAAATTCTGTTACTGAGAAAAAAAACGAAAGTTAAAGCAATTGTAGCTCGCCCCACCTCTTATTTATTCGTGATATGCAAAAGTATTCGCCTAGACTTCAAGTCTAGGCGAATACTAATATACTTATTAAATATCTCTAAATTTCAGCAAACTGCTAAATTAAATGCTGCAGTTGGCTTAGGCCATGAACATTTTGATATCATCTTCGGGATTGCTGATGCCGCCTATGCCAAATTGCTCTACAAGCACCTTGACTACATTCGGTGAAAGGAAGCCTGGCAGCGTCGGTCCGAGATGAATATTTTTCACACCAAGGTATAACAACGCCAGGAGTACGATAACGGCCTTTTGCTCATACCAGGCGATATTGTACGATATTGGCAATTTATTAATATCATCCAGGCCAAAAACTTCTTTAAGTTTTAGGGCTATAATTGCTAGCGAGTAGGAGTCGTTGCATTGACCGGCATCCAGTACGCGGGGAATGCCACCGATGTCACCTAGCGGAAGCTTGTTGTAGCGGTATTTGGCACAACCCGCTGTCAGTATGACAGTGTCTTTAGGCAATGCTTTAGCAAATTCAGCATAGTAATCTCTGCTCTTCATGCGGCCATCACAGCCAGCCATAACAAAGAAACGTTTGATGGCGCCGCTTTTCACTGCATCCACAACCTTATCAGCCAGAGCTAATACCTGGTTGTGAGCAAAACCACCGATTATTTCCCCTTGTTCCAGTTCCTTGGGCGGTGGGCATTTTTTAGCGTGAGCGATAAGAGCCGTAAAGTCTTTCGGTTTGCCATTCTTCCGCTCACCAATTTCTTTCAGGCCTTCAAAACCGACTACACCCGTCACATACACGCGGTCTTTATAACTGGTTTTCGGCGGCACTAAGCAGTTAGTAGTCATCAGGATGGGTCCATTAAAGGTTTCAAATTCTTTGTCCTGCAACCACCAGGCATTGCCGTAGTTACCAGCAAAATTAGTATATTTTTTAAAGGCTGGATAGTAATGCGCCGGCAGCATCTCGCCGTGCGTGTATACATCAACACCCGTCCCTTGAGTTTGTTCCAATAATTCTTCCAGATCTTTTAAATCATGGCCGCTGATAAGGATACCAGGGTTGTTTCTCACACCAATATTGACTTTGGTAATCTCTGGGTTACCATAGGTACTGGTATTAGCTTTATCCAATAAGGCCATAACATCAACACCGTATTTGCCGCATTCCATCACCAAAGCAACCAATTCATCAGCACTCAGCTTATCGTTAGTAGTGGCAACTAGCGCTTTTTGCATAAAGGCAAAAATAGCATCCTCCATGTAGCCTAATGTATAGGCGTGCTCAGCATAAGCAGCCATTCCTTTTACTCCATAGGTAAGCAGCTCGCGTAATGAACGGACATCTTCGTTTTCAGTCGCCAAAATTCCGACTGTAGCAGCCTTTTTATCAAATTCCGGCGCATTGTCAGCAAACCACAGAGCGCTGTCATGAGAAGCTTCCGCTGCCCCATCAGCTGTGAACCAGTCAGTCAATTTCCGCCAGATAGATTTTGTACTGTCATTTGCAGCTTCTACCTTAATACCAGCTTTTACTAAAGCAGCTTTCACGTTATCTCGCACGATCAGTGCTTGTTTAACGAGCACAACAAAGTGCTCCTTATCAAAGTTAGCATTGGTAATAGTGGCAAATAAGCCTTCCATTATAAACTTATCGGCCTCCGGTGTCGCAATTTTAGCCTGACGAGCCTCGAGTGCATAGACCGAAATTCCTTTTAGTGTGTACATGAGCAGGTCTTGGAGATTAGATACATCAGCCGTTTTTCCACAGACACCACGCATGGTGCAGCCAGTACCTTTGGCAGTTTCTTGACATTGATAACAAAACATCGACATATATTTTATCCCCCTTATATTGTGAAGCGCTATTTAAATCTTCTAATGTTATTCTAGCGGAAATTATAGCGATTGACTGTGAGCAAAATCACATAAGGGAAAACAAATCTCCGTCTCTACAATGGAATTTATCATAACTTAATTCGACTCATATAGACAAGAAAGCGTATCTCCTGTAACATGAATCCATAAATACAAACATTTTTAAGGAGTTATTATGCGTAAAAAGACAACCATCCTAGTTTTCGTTATAGTCGCCATTGCCTCTTATTGCAGCTATACTGTTTATTCCTACGATAATCGTACTGTGAGCAACTTATCAGCTTACTGTAATATTGATTTTCGTGGCGTAGCTGATCCTCAAAAGAATATTGTTACAGGTGCAACCTTATCTATAGTCGATTTCCGATACGATTCTGGACCACTGGAAAAGTTTTTCATCATTGATGTCGATGATAAAGCATACAAAATCGATAGTATTGAGATATCCGCCCAGCCGCCGACTTATTCGCCCAACGATTTTACCACAGGAAAATGCTTTAAACATACCAATACTCTATTTCTTACCTTTCCCCCGCAAGTCCTGAAGGAAATATCCCAGGCTGATACTGTAAAAGTTTCCTTTAAATATTTGGGCAGTAATTCGGCCATTGAACTGCCGTTAAGCGCTGTTGATTTACAATACTGGAAAAATCAATTGCCGTCTTTCTAAGATTAATTTTTGTCGCCTTACATCAAAAACAAGCCCGCAGTTACCTGCAAGGCTTGTTTTTTTCAGTCTTTGCTAACGACTTAGTGACCTAATTTATTCAATAAATCTTTTTGCTTCTGCGACTGTTGCTTGTATATCTCGGAATTTTTGCTGTCTGGGCTATATGTATGGGTTATTTTCAAATTTCTGGTGAGCAGCTCTTTCAAGTCTCCGTCCGCGCTCGTTGCATAGGCCGCAATGATAGAATTTGTCAGCACTGCACCTCCGGAAATCTCCAAGGTGATCGCCTCGCTGTCCATGACATCGGCTTTAATCTGATTCCAAAGCGCATCGCAACTGCCGCCTTCGGTAATGGTGATTCTGTTGATCTCGATGCCGGCCTGTCGGTAGGTGTCGGTGATTTCCCGGTAGTCATAGGCAATGGCCTCGAGCACGGCCCGCCATAAGACAAATTGATCTGTGTCTAGAGTCATGTTCAGGAAACAGCCTTTTACATTGGAATATTCGTCATAGCCGCCGGTCAAGTACGGCAAAAAGATCACATCGTTGCAGCCCGGGGCGACTTTGGCAGCACCTTGGCTTAACGTTTCATAATAGCTGTCATCATCGACTTGCTGGCAGATACTGTCTTTGAACCAGCGCAGTGCCAATCCACCGGTCCGGACAAAGCCCCAATAAAAATATGTATTTTCCAATGTGCCGCTGTTGAAGATCAGACCACTGCCTTTACGGCTTAGTTCCGGAATGATCCCTGTGGTCGAGACACAGAACATCGCACAGGTACCGGCGACATCTACAGCCTTATTGGCTTCAAAGACCCCACTGCCCAGCATGGACTGCATAGTATCACCGGCTCCGGCACAGATAGGGATCCCCGCTGGACAGCCCGTTTGTGCCGCTGCTTCAGCCGATAAAGTACCGATGATATCCCACGGTTTTACGATCTTCGGCATATAGCTTTTATCGATTCCCAATATAGTTAGCTGTTCATCGGACCATTCTTTTTCATATACTTTGTAACCTAATCCCCAACCCGACATTGCCCCCCAGTCAATAAAGGCATCACTGCTCTTCAAGCCAGCGAGATTAAGCAGAATATACGGTGTATTGTGAACAAATTTCTTACCCCTAGCCTGAAATTCTTTATTATTGGTCAATAGCCACCGGGCATGCAAAGCCGGAAACATGCAGAGTGGCTCGGCATTACCCGTTTCTTTACCCCAGATGTCGAGGTCAAGTCCTTTAAGCGCTGCCGCATCACTCTGCGTTCGTGAATCCAAATAATTTATGTAAGGTGTGATTGCCTTGCTGTTCTCATCGATGCCGACAATCCCACAAATAATTCCATCGCCCATAATGGCCTTGATTAACCCAGGATCAATACCCTGTTCTTTTAACTGCGTCATGCACTGTTTCATGCCCAGTTTGGTCAGTGCAAGATATTCATCCGCATCCATCTCAACCCAGCCGGGATGGGGATAGGTCAACGTCGTCTGATTGGATACTTTCGTTACGCATTCCATATTTTCATTGTATACCGTCACTTTTACACTTTGCGTTCCTGCATCAAAACTAACATAATATTGCTCCGTCATTGCCACGCCTCCTGTATTTAGCCAGTCTATCTTTAGAAATTGTTTCTAGTATCATTGCACTTTAATTTTATCATTTAAAATACGGGAAAAAGTACGGGAATAAATTAATTTAACTTAATTGTTTACATTCGCTATTTCAGGATAAATTCCTTGGAAAATCCGCTCCAATTTCCCCTAGAATTTTTGCTATAAAACTGTTTGGACATAAAATAACCTGTAAGAGATTTCTCTCCCACAGGTTATTATTCATTAGCCGATCATACCGAGGGTCATCTGCGGCCTCCTGCCCAGGAATAAACAGCCACATGCTTTCTCAACTTCGCCACGACAGGCAACACGACAACTGCCGCCACGCCAATCTGAACGAGATTACCGGGAATCGATGCCATTGGTGCCAGCCAATTGCCGTAAATAATCCATTCGGCACCATAGTAACCAACCACTTTAATGAGACAAGCCGCCGCCAAGGCCAGGACATAAGCCGTCAGGGTCCGGTGCTTTTCGCAGATAGCGCCGACCGTATACCCCATGAGACCAACAATGGCCAGCGTAAAGGGAGCCCATAAAAACCAGCCGCCCACCACATCAAAAAGAGCCATGCCGATTCCTCCTGCCAAAGCCCCAAACCGGCGTCCGTAAAGAATGGCGATAATAAATAGAGGCACATTCCCCAAATGAATTAAACCGCCATTAGCGGCAATGGGAAGACGAACATTTACAAATACTGTACAAATAAAAACGAGGGCAATACCCAATGCTGCATAGACCAGTTGTTTTGTTTGACTGAAGGATTGTTGTTTCATATCGACTCTCCTACCTTTCCTACTTCTAAAATATTGACTTTATTATCGCCAGGGATATAGCCCGCTTTGCACGAGGGCAAAAACCTTCGATGAAATCGATGCCCACTTCTTAACCTCTTTATCCATGGCTTGGACCATCGATACATAATTGGTGAGATTGCTTTCCCTCCATGTCAGGAAAATAGGAGCTACGATGACAATTATCATTCCACACTCCCATTCTAAATATATATAAGATATCATAGGAATTAGTTTGATGCAACTCCCATGGCACAAATGTTCGTTATCTTAAATAATTAATTCATATATACATTTCAAATGTCTTTATGAATATGTCGCTTCATAAATCAAAACCTCCACCCGAATAGGTGGAGGGAATGTTTTCATTAATATAATCGCTGCAGTAATAAGTATAAAGCCTATTGCATGGAGCTTCCCACGATAAGCATTGCTAATGACAAACTTATGTACGTATCCAGATTCTCTTTTAATTTATTAATTTCCATTTAACTATATACTTCTTGTCGGTCTATTTGGGCATCAGGGGATACTAATTTGACATAGGCATATATGTCAGACAAATGATCAACTACCAGGTCTTTCGAAATACCAGCAGGCGCATAGACTAGAAAAACAACTTTTTGAGTACTAGGCACAATGCGAGAACGGAAGTCAGGCCCGTGTATAATACTTGAGATAATCCCTTCTGTATCAACAATCATCATATCACCAGGTTTCACAATTTGTTCTTGCCCATTCAATAGGACATATTTTTCATTTCCTCTAGCTACATCAAGTTTTAGAGGAAATTTAAGTGCCTCATAGTCATGTCCTGCGGTTAATAGGCAATTTTCAAGTTCTGCCATAAACATGGCTTCAACCAGTCCTGCACCACGAGGAATACACTTTCCTTTAAAGACAAGGGATTTCAATTGTTGCAACACGTGGTAAGTCTTAGAATATCGCTTGTAGTATTCGGTATAGACCTGAATTGAATTATAACTAGATAAATCTCCGTCATTTAGAAATTTTGCTCGAAGCTTCGTTTCTAATTCACGCTTACAGTTCTCCAGCTCCTCACATTGCTCCATATTACACACATTACTAAGAACCATTAATCCTGCACTCGCTCCAGGATATGTTTTTCTCCATAATTCCGTCACATACAATTTTATTAGACATCTCCTTATTATAAATTTGAAAGCAAAACTACGCTCAGATTTTTAATCAGACTGTAGTTCCTGATTTCATTTTAAATCTTATGCGGAGAAAATCCTTGTATAAAATTGCTATATTTACGAGGCGTAATTCCAGTAATTTGTTTGAATTGTTTAGAAAAATGACTTTGATCTACAAATCCCATTTCGTGGGCAACAAAAAGAGGAGGAACGCCCTTAGCTAGAAGCTCCTTAGCTCGCTTTATTCTGACTTGTTTAAGATATATATGGGGGGGTACTCCAATCTGATCTCCGAAAACACGTATTAAATGAAAAGGACTTAGACCGCAAACGCTAGATAATATCTCAATCGAAATATTTTCTTTATAATTATCCTCAATATATTCCCTTGCCCGATTCACTTCTTTTTTCTGTTTACCTACATTTCCCATTACCAAACGTTCATTAGCATGACGCAAAATACACATAGTAAGCATTGTTAAAAGATATGATTCTTGCTCAAGTCTTGGTATACTTGGTTCTTCCAGTAACAGGTGGAGATTTCGTATAAGGGCAGCCAAACAGGTATCTTTTATAATGCCATCACGAAAGAAGGGGATACCTTTTGCTTTACTAGAGATTTCAGAAGCAGCTTGTTCCAGTAACTTCGTTTCGAGATAAAACATTCGGTAAGACCAACCTATATTTGATGCAGCATGTCCGTCGTGAGCTTCGCCAGGAATAACTAAATTGATATACCCTGAAGGAGCAAGCAGTTTTTCACCTCGATAAGAGAATTCAAGGGCGCCACGCTCAATAACACCAATCCCAAATCCTTCATGAGTGTGTTTTGTAAAGGATTGGGTAATATATGTTGCACGAAGTAGCTCAAGGTTATTCAAATGCGGCATCACCCAAAATTTCACTTTTTCTTGTGGTTTAATTTCACACATAAGAATCCCCTTTCAATAAAAATATCCCTTTTATAGTATGCAATTGTATTTTGAAATATCATTTACCAAGAATAAACTATTCTTGATTTAGTAAGACAAGTGTGGAATTCTCTCTCATATAAACTAATTCCTTGTGAAAATTCGCTTTTTGGTAAACAAAAACGTCTGCAATTCCGCACAGACCTTGTTAAAGTATTCTTGCTTTGGAAAAAAATACAACAAATTAATCACGAATCTTCCACGGATAAAAGCAAGTAAGTCGCCATAAGCTATGTAATATGGTGCGAGCGATCCACAATCGCATTGATCGCTGCCTAAAGAAAATCAACGTTCTCAAATCCATGAGCGTCCCATCTGACCTAAACACACTTAGCGAATCTACCAAAGAGTTAAATTTTGCCCAACCAACAGTCATCAAGCACAATAGGCTCAGCGAGACCAAAACGATCGACGCAAGCAAGCTCTAAAAACTCATACCAAACCTATAAATCGGAGGAGATAACATGACTAAGCCCGAAGCTTACCCTGTAGATCCGCCAGATGCACCTAAGCGTACAAAGAATGATGACAACAATATACCTGAACCACTTTCAGGATCTAAGAAAGTAAAAAATCAAAATCACACTGGCCAGCGCCACGGAGAAGGATCCTAGAATTTTATTTCACAATGGCAAATCCCTAAATTTAAACCGATAATAGCCAATACAAACAAATGCCTGCAGTTCTTCATTTCTGAACTGCAGGCATAATTAGTAATTATGATAAGACTTTAATTTGGCTTCAGATGACTCCTTGACAACTGAAAACTTAAAAAACAAGACTCAGAATCTCTGAAACCTTTGCCGTTACAAGC
The DNA here is from genome assembly GCF_000271665.2 of Pelosinus fermentans JBW45. Classification (GTDB taxonomy): domain Bacteria; phylum Bacillota; class Negativicutes; order DSM-13327; family DSM-13327; genus Pelosinus; species Pelosinus baikalensis. The sequence goes on from NZ_CP010978.1 coordinate 4,531,758, forward strand.
GAGACACTATTTACTCAGCGAGAATGCTGCCCCCCTATCAGTATGCTATTTTTTTAATGGCGGTATAGGGGGAATTATGCCCATATTAGCAATTTTCTCATCATTCAGCTTAAATATTTCACTAATCTGGATATTTTCCGTTGAGCGCCATGAATAACAGCAATGGTCGCAGACGTAAATTTCCCAAGCATCGCCTACCGGCGATTTTGTCATAATACGTACTTTTTCACTATCGCAACGAGGACATTTCATAAACTTTTTCCCTCCTATTTCTTTTGTGCTGCATGCTGCAGCTGGCGAAGAATTTCTTCCCATTTGGGCGTGGCCGGCGAAGGTACAAGCATCTCACAAGATCGCGGATTGGGTTCGGGTGCGACCGGGGTTGTCGCATCAATAATTAGCTTATCATGCATACCGGCTGGATTGGAGGACGGATCAAGCACCATTCCTGAACAATTCGGTATGATTACAACATCCTTGCTAGGTTTAACCCTAGTTGTGAGCGCCCACATCACCTGTTCGAGATTAAACGGATCGACGTATTCATCCACAATGATAACAATTTTGGAATACGGCATACCGTGCGGCGTAGAGAGCAGTCTAAAAGCAACCCCCTTGCCGTACCCGCCATAACGAACCTTGGTGGAAATAATTACGCCAATACCGTGCGTATACATGGCATTGACCGCCACCACCTCAGGCATAGTCGCCTTAATCTGCTTATATAAGGGTATACTTGTATTAAGCCCCACCAGATAATCAGTTTCTGTCCAGGGCATTCCTATGTAAAGATTTTCAAAAATAGGCTTTGTACGGTGCGTAATTCGAGTGATTTGAATTTCACATTGTTTGCGGCAACCAGAATATGAGCCGGGAAATTCACCGAAAGCTCCTTCCACAAAACGCTTTCTGGGAATGATATACCCTTCGATGATCACTTCCGCATGCGCCGGCACATAGAGATGGTCACAAGTATCGGCTTTTACTATTTCGCAAGGCACGCCATCTTGCAGCGCACCGACAAACTCATATTCATTTTGATCATAGGCAACCGGCGTCGACGCCATAAACGTGACAAGCGGACTTACCCCCAGCGCAATGGCTACTGGTAGCGGCTCGTCCTTTTCTTCCGCTTTGGCTAACTGAATAGCAATATCATGCACAGGCATGGGCTGGATTGCCAATCTGTCCACATCTTTCACCTGTATCCGGTATATCCCGACATTCAGCTTATTCAGATCTTCTGGAAACTCTGGATCGCCAGAAATGACCGACGCTTTCGACAAGAAAAATCCGCCATCTTGCTCATTAATCCGATACAAGGGCAGAATATCGAACAAATTAATATTTTCGGTTATGACATTTTCCTTGCATAAAGCCTCTTCCCGCGCTAAAATTTTCGGAGGGACGGGAAATTTATCCCATCTGCGATTGAGTTCAAAAAACTGCTCCTTGATCGTAGTATCCTTGGGCAACCCCAGCATGAGCGCGTGATTGCGCCAAGAGCCATGCACATTGGTTACCAACGAATAGTTATAACCATTTACCTTTTCAAATAAAATAGCAGGACTATTTTCTATATTGGCTGCGGCGCGACCGGCAGCGCCAATATCCGGTTCAGGCATAACCTCTTCTTTTATCCGCACCAATTGCCCTTCCTCTTCTAACGTTGCTAAAAAGTCTCGTAAATCTTTGTATACTTTAGTCATATGCTGCCTCCTTCTTGTGTCACTTTCGTCTATTCACTATCGTAAATAGAATTACCCAGCAAAGCAATGCAAAATTGGCATTGAGTCTTTCCAAAAATGAATACTCACAGCAAGAATGTATGTGCGCAATAAATATTCTTTACTAAAGGAGTGCTTATGAATTTTTCACAGCTCGCATATTTCGTTGATATAGTCCGTTTGGGCACCTTTTCCGAGGCCGCCAGCGATAATCACATTTCGCAATCTTCTCTTTCCAAACAAATAAAGGCCCTGGAAAATGAATTGGACGCTCTCCTTTTTACCAGAGAGCATTCGCGCGTCACACTAACCAAGCATGGAAAAATTTTATTGCCCTTTGCTAAGCAAACCTTACAGGCGCACCGTGAAGTGGTAACTGCCCTGCAAGCCTGTAATCCCGCCCGCGACCGCCATATCGCCTTAGGCCTTATTCCCATTGAATCTACTTATCGCATTTCTGCGTTTATTGCTGAATTTCAAGCCGCCATCAGCGAAGTGGCCAACATTGATATCTACGAAGAATCACAGCAGGACATCCTGAAACTATTGGATAATGATATACTGGATTTGGCCTTTGTCCGTACCGAATTGTTCACAAGCACTGCGCCATACGAGATTCTGCCCTATCGCAAAGAGCGCATGGCTTGTATTTGTCCACGGAATCACCCCTTTGCTCAATGCTCCTCTATAGCACTGAAAGATCTCGCACAAGAGAAAATCATCTTACTTGACCGCAAATCCAGCTTGCATCACCTCGGTGTGAACGAGCTGACCAAACAGGAGATTATGTACCACATTTCCTGTACGGTTGGCAGCCATAGCATTATTCTCGAGATGATCTCCCGAGGGCTTGGCGTATCGCTCTTGCCACAAAGCGTATTACAGCAAGAAAATAATGCCCTGACGGCGATTCCGTTACTTGAGGATATTTACAGCGAAATATCCATCGTCAGAAAGAAAAACCGCCCTATGTCACCCATGAAAAAACACTTTTGGACATTTATCACAAATCAATGCGACCGAAGCAAGAGACCAGCTAACTAAAGTCTAAGACTAAAAAGATTTGTGCTAAAAAGAAACATAGCAAACAGGTCTTGAAACATCCACCTTACCGCCGACAGGGGTATATTTTATCGCATTATCAATTAGAATCAAAAGCAGTTGGCTTATTCTTTAGCGATCAGCCATAATGGTTTAGAGCCGTTCAACCATCAAACATTTTAAATGTGAATAAAGCAAATAAGAGCACCATTAACAGAAGAATCGGTATCGGAGTTCTGTCATCGTTACGGTGAATTTTAAATAAATCAGCAAATAACATCGCAGTAATCCTCCCTTTTAAATATTTCGTTTAAATAAAATACATCAGGACTATATAGTCAAGCTTTTGTACTTTATATGTATAAGAAATAGCATACAATACGATTCTGAAAAAAATATGAAAAGAATACTGACATACCTTTAAATAAAAAAACTTATAGCAAAAAACCCGCGAAATTCGCGGGTTCAATTTTTTTCCGAATTTATTTGGTGGAGGCGAACCATATCGAATCGTATGTACAACTTCTATCGCATCCTACCGACACAAAATTAACTGAGTACTATACATAATGGAGGCTACTTCTTTCAATATCTGCATTTAAGGTATCGGCATAAGTTGCAGTTTTCCTCAACATATACTCTCTCAAGGAACTCTCGCTACCTAACCGCCAGAGAACTGTTGTAACTAATATTTCTTGAACATACTCAGAATCACTATAAGCCATTGATTCAAAAAAGTAAAAGTAATCCTGAATGCGTGTAATTTGTCCAGTTCTGAACAGCTCCAAAACATTGTTATTTACTAAGTCACCAAAAATAATATGTCCCATAATTCCATTCTCGTCACAATAAAAGCTGGATTCTTTTTCGTATTCCGAATAGACTTCCGGAAAGTATTTGAATAATAGCTTGTAAATATTCTCCTTGGTAACAAAAAAGACAAACTGCTTTTGCTCAAACGCCATTAACTCTATAGTAAAACCCTCTGAATCACAGAATTCAACCTCATATGCCGTTTTCGGATTTGTTTACTGTTCTAATATTGTTCCAATAGCTCCAGGATTAAGAATTTCAGTTCCCGATGTATCAATTAACCTAACTACGTCATATAACTCAATTTTCATACCTACCTCCCAATAGCCAGCGTTATGATCATTGCAAATGCCAAAATGCCAGTATTATAAACCTATAATTGCTTTGAGCAAAACGGTTAAGCCTTACTTAAAGTTCTTACCACAGTTATGACAGAATTGGTGTGATCTTTTGCATGTGATGGTAAAACAACGCGAGCAAGGCTTATACATCAATCGTGTAAGCAAACATCCCAGTACCGCCATAAAGCATATGATGAAAAACGAAGTCCTTCCCATAAAAGCAGTCGCTAGTATGGCCCATGTAAAATATAAAAGCTCCAAGGACCATATATATATAAAGCCATGTATTTCTGTTCTCATGCTTGGGCGATTATCCATCCCGCAGCGGGGGCAATGTTTGTATACAATCTCTATACGTCCAAAGTTGCCTACAAGCTTGTTATTACACTTATGACATACATCTAAATTCAAGAACATAACCCCTCCCTATATCTGTAATTTAAGATGTCAATGGGACACATGTCAAGGGGACTGGTCCTTTGACACTTGCGCCTTTCTTACCATTTCACGGTTTAGTTCCAATGTCTCCGCAATGCCTCTTAGAGACAAGTTGGATTTTTCCATCAGAAGTTTTATCAGTTCCTCTCTTAGCGATTTATTGCCTACATTTCTCAAATCATTGATTCCTATTCCTTTTTCAGCCAAATACCTATTTATATATTCATTCACATTTAACTGATCTATTTCTTTCTCTTCACGGACATCCAGAAAAGTTCCCTCACTTACCTCATGATTGAACCTTACAAACTCCATTAAGGCTTTTTCATTAAAGTTCGAAAGGATACCCAATACTTCCCTTGTATCCGTCAGGTTTCTTCCTATGCCTATATAATCCCTATAGCTACTCCACTTATATCCATCAACTGTTCCAATACCAGGTTTTACAGGATTCTGATGTATATATCTTATGGCTGCAAGCAGATAGCTATCATCCTCAATATTTTCACTTTTAAATCTTTCCTGAAATACATGACCGATGCGTTTATATTTTTTATTGAAATAATAGGAATAACTTGTAGCAATCCTTTTTACGATACTTGCTATTGGATCTTTACCTTCTTTTATGATTAGGTGGATGTGGTTATCCATTACACAGTAAGCATAGAGAAAATACTCTTCGGCTTTCTTTTTATCTCCCAAAGTATCAATCATTCTTGCTTTGTCTTCTTCATCTACGAATATCTTTTCTCGATTATTACCTCTTAACATTATATGGTAAACCTGCGTTTGGCTTTTTATTCGAGCATATCTTGGCATACTGCTCACCCCCTAATATACAAAGTTTACCATCTTATTATTTCAGTGTCAATGTACCTGTCCCCTTGACACGCAAAAGACACCTATCAGCTTTCGCATTGCTGATAGGTCTTTCTTACACTACTGCTATTTTTCACTACAAAACTGTCAATTCTGAGGCTGGGCGAATATTTTTAACAGTGGTAAGTAAATAGGGATGGATAATCTGCTTTTATATGCAGCAAAAAACACGGTACCCCAATAACGAAGGCTGTGTTTTGGTTTTTCACAAAATTAAGTTATTATTTATCTTTTCTGATACTATGTAGTACTACGTAGTATATCGCAATAATTTTGATATTTATAAAGTAAAATTTATCAATTGGATTAAGAAAACTGACAAAACACCCGATTATCCTTAGAGGAATATGTTTTATTTTCGTGAGCGTAAAATAATCCCCACCTTGGAAACAAGATGAGGATTAGAATGGCAGGCCCCTCCCGGCCCGTCTTAAAGCCACATATAGGATGTAGCGTCCGCAGGCCTTCCCGGTTCTTTTAGAACCTGCAAAGTGGTCTCATCTGCGTGAAGAATATCCTTTTGCAGCAGATGTTCATGCAACCGCTCCTACACGGGACGCAGCAAACGTCGAAAAACCTCAACCAGCCAGTTAGAAAGCGTCTGACGGCTTAAGGCAATACCTTGTTGCTCTAGCTGCTGTTCCTGCCGGTACGGCGGCACACCCAACATGAATTTCTGCTCAATGACATGAGAAACAGCTGACGGAGAGGCTAGACTCTTGGGCATCATCGGCGCAGGCATGGGAGCCGTATGATTAAGGGATTGGTGAAGCAGAAGAGAGAGGTTGGGGAAGAAACAGCACCGGAAAAATGATAACAAAATTTTAGCAAGCAAAAGCAGATTACCAAAGGAGTGAGGAACTTGAGTATTGTAAGAAAAATGGTGTGGATTGCGGCAAGTGTAATGATTTTGGCGGTCATAGCCGGTTGTGGTGATACCCAGCCAAAAACAACGCCTGAGCAGGCGGCGATGATATTTTGCAATGTCGTACTCAAAAAGGATTTTAGCGAAGCTGAAAAAATCGGAATAAAGAAAGAGGATCAACCGCAATGGGAGGAAGAACGCAACAAGATTTTCAGAAATTCTGCAATAAAGATACTGCAGGCATGGAAAATAAAAGATACAAAGAATATCGATAGTTTAATGCTGATAGTGGAAAAATCAACCAATAAAATGGAAGTTATTAAAGTTGATTCGATGTCAACTCAACCGACGATTGCGGTGGTTAAAGTATCTGTGCGTGACGTAGACCTCACGAAATTTATGGACGAAGTAATTTTTCCGGTGCTTGAGAACGAAGATCCCAATAAGCTTGGCAGCAAGGAGAACATAGCAAGCTTGTTCGTGCAGACCTTTGAACAAAACATGGATAAAATTACGCTGGTTAAAGACGCAGACGTAGAGCCTTTTGAAATGATACTGACGCTTGATGAAAAGAGCGGTTATTGGCAAGCTGACAAAGGATCTATATCATTTTTATTGCGAATGGTGGGAGATCACCACTCAACGAAAAACTGAACATGATTACAATTTTTTTAGGGTGTGGGACGTAAAAATACCGGAAGAGCTTGCTTCTCTTCCGGTACGGTTTTGGCAGTGTCGAGGGGACGGGGTTATTGGCAACACATTCCGTTCAAATGAAGATAAAATGTACGCTAATCCTTGAATCCTCTGGTTTAGCGTATTTATTATCTAAGCCAATTGAGTTGCCATATTAATTTAACAAACTTTCTCGACGTACTGCTTAAATTGCTCTAGGCTAGTAAACAATTGATTTGGCTGCAATATGCTCAATTGTTTTTGGTCGGCCGTTTCAGCCCAGGCCGCAGCCACTATAGGGATATTAATTCCTTAGCAGCTATAACATCGCTGGGTGCATCCCCCACATATATACTTTCCTCTGGAGCCATTTGAAAATGATTTAACACACGTCTTATCCCCAGAACTTTGCTAGGTCCGAGTGAAGAACCCGTTTCAATAACCTCAAAATAGGGTTTTATTCCATACTTTTCAAGCGTAATTTCTGTACTCCTCTTCCCCTTACCTGTAACCATGGCTAAACGTATATTTCGATTCTTTAGGAGCTCGAGGATTTCAAACATTCCTTTAAACGGGGCTCCACACATGTCATGCAAATTATGATAATGATGTATATAGTCTTCAATCCCCTTTTCGTAATGACTCGGAATTAGGGCGCGGATCGTTCCTTCTTCAGAGGGCCCAAATGTGTCAATAATCTCTTGGTCACTTAAGGTCCTGCTTGCGAGAGGCTCTATAGCTTTCTTAAATGCTAGTATACATAGGGGAAGCGTATTTCCAATTGTGCCGTCCAAATCAAAAATTACACTTTTGATCATCTTCAATCCTCCTCATTCTGCAAAAAACGAATCACTTTGCACGGACTTGCTATAGGATGTCAAGGGGACAGGTCCTTTGACACTTGCGCCTTTCTTACCATTTCACGGTTTAGTTCCAATGTCTCCGCAATGCCTCTTAGAGACAAGTTGGATTTTTCCATCAGAAGTTTTACCAGTTCCTCTCTTAGCGATTTATTGCCTACATTTCTCAAATCATTGATTCCTATTCCTTTTTCAGCCAAATACCTATTTATATATTCATTCACATTTAACTGATCTATTTCTTTCTCTTCACGGACATCCAGAAAAGTTCCCTCACTTACCTCATGATTGAACCTTACAAACTCCATTAAGGCTTTTTCATTAAAGTTCGAAAGAATACCCAATACTTCCCTTGTATCCGTCAGGTTTCTTGCTATGCCTATATAATCCCTATAGCTACTCCACTTATATCCATCAACTGTTCCAATACCAGGTTTTACAGGATTCTGATGTACATATCTTATGGCTGCAAGCAGATAGCTATCATCCTCAATATTTTCACTTTTAAATCTTTCCTGAAATACATGACCGATGCGTTTATATTTTTTATTGAAATAATAGGAATAACTTGTAGCAATCCTTTTTACGATACTTGCTATTGGATCTTTACCTTCTTTTATGATTAGGTGGATGTGGTTATCCATTACACAGTAAGCATAGAGAAAATACTCTTCGGCTTTCTTTTTATCTCCCAAAGTATCAATCATTCTTGCTTTGTCTTCTTCATCTACGAATATCTTTTCTCGATTATTACCTCTTAACATTATATGGTAAACCTGCGTTTGGCTTTTTATTCGAGCATATCTTGGCATACTGCTCACCCCCTAATATACAAAGTTTACCATCTTATTATTTCAGTGTCAATGTACCTGTCCCCTTGACCTGTCCCCTTGACACGTTGGCGACAAGTTACTTTCATAAAACAAAACCTCCACCTAATGTATAATAGAGATAAAATCTATTATACATTAGGTGGAGGGGATATTCAATTGGTGGAGGCGAGGAGAATCGAACTCCTGTCCAAAGGCATTACTACATGGGCTTCTCCGAGCGCATTCTGTACTTTAACATTCGCTCCATTGACGCTTACAGACGAGCTTCGCTGGTGCTATCTCTTTAAAATTTCCCAGTCGGTCCGCGGAGAATTAGACCTCAGGTATCCTGCATCGTGACGTCCTATCCTTCTCCGCAGGAGGGGAGACGGTAGAACGTTAGCATTAAGCTGCTAAAGCGTATTCGTTGTTTTCAATTATTGTTTTTCCACCGTATTGCGGGCTGATGGAACCCCGGCTCGCTACCCATGCCACAACAACCCCTGTCGAAACCATTACGCCCCCGATTTCAACATTGCATGATAATGACTCGAAAACTATGCGTGTACGCTTCAACACACATAACTCTCCTGTGTATCATTATGTACTTATTATATCATACAATCAATCAATCTACCAACTATAAGTATTACCATTTTTATAAGATCATCATGTTAGCATTTATCTTCAATAACAAATTTTAAAATACTCAATTTTTGAATAAGGCGGAATAGGATGTAACAAAATAAAAATTTCTATATCAAGTCTTTTATCAAACTCGCAGGAAATTACTTTTATAAGCAGGAATATACTACAGAACAAAGGAGATGATTCCACTGAGTCAACAACATTTAGGTGCTTTATTAGTCTTATTATCAGCTGCGGGCTTTAGCACTTTAGCAATTTTTATTAAGCTTGCATATGGCGCAGGTGCTAATACCCTTACTATACTGACCATGCGTTTTGTATTGGCATCCTTATGCCTATGGCTGTTATTACGTTATTTAAAGATTTCGCCTCGTATTCCAACCAAAACTGCAATCAAACTCTGTCTAATGGGAGCACTGGGCTACGGCACCATGTCTTTAGCATTTGCAGCTTCCTTGCAATACCTGCCTGCTTCCTTATCTGAAATGCTGCTCTTTACCTATCCTACGATCGTGAGCGTTCTTTCTTTCCTGATTGGCGATGAAGAATTTAGCTGGCAAAAAGGTGCCTCTCTTGCAATTTGTTTACTAGGTCTTTTTTTTATTTTAGGCGTCTCATTTACTGGTCTTAGCCAAGTAGGCATCCTGCTGGGCTTAAGCAGTGCCATTGTATATTCTTGTTATATTCTCATTGGTAATCGAGTGCTAAAAGATGTTCATGCATTAGTTGCCACCACCTATGTATCTTCCGCTGCAGGCCTTGCCTTTGCTGCTTACAGCATTACGACAGGTCAGCTTATACTGACAACTCTTCCCCTCCACGGTTGGCTGGCGTTAGCAGGAACAGCTACTTTCGGGACTATATTAGGTATTTTGGGATTTTTTGCTGGCATTACAAAAATCGGAGCAGCTAATGCTTCGATCATCAGCACTGCTGAACCAGTCCTGACAGTCTTACTCTCAGTGTTAATACTAGGAGAAGCCCTTACACTCCTTCAAAGTTTAGGCGGCCTTTTGGTTATTGGCAGCATATTGCTTTTACAACTGTGTACGAATGGCTCCAATATCAAAGATGAAAGTCTGGAAATAGGTTAAGTATTTTTATAACATACTCTTTAAAAATGCTTGTGTGCGCGGATGCTCTGGATTGTTAAAGATTTGTTCCGGTGTGCCTTCTTCCACAATATCGCCGTTATCCATAAAAATAACACGTTGAGCCACTTCTCGGGCAAAGGCCATTTCATGGGTTACAACGATCATTGTCATATGTTCTAAGGCAAGCTGACGCATGGCTTTTAATACTTCTCCCGTCAACTCTGGATCCAGGGCAGATGTGGGCTCATCGAACAGCATGATATCAGGCTTCATCGCTAAGGCTCTTGCAATCGCAACCCGCTGTTTTTGACCGCCTGACAATCTTGATGGATAGCTATTCTTTTTCTCAAATAGTCCTACCTTTTTAAGCAGTTCTTCCGCTTCAGGAATAATAAGCTCTTTTTTGATTCCTTTCACCAACATCGGCGCTTCGATAATATTATCGATCACTGTCATGTGAGGAAATAAATTAAACTGCTGAAATACCATACCCATTTTAAAACAAATTTCCCGAGCCTTTTGCTCTGAAACGTACTGGCATTTTCCCTCTGTATCTTCCGTGGCAAGAATTTCACCCTCAATTTCAATTGTTCCCTGGTCAATGATTTCCAATCGGTTTAAACACCTAAGAAGAGTACTTTTACCAGATCCGGAAGGTCCAATAATAGCTACAACTTCTCCTTGTGCGACTTCAAGGCTAATGCCTTTTAAGACTTCAAGATGATTAAATTTTTTGTGGATATTTTTCAAACGTAACATATTCATAAAAACTCACTCCTACTCATCGTATGCTGCATAGCGCTCTTCCAATTTATTAAATACCCATGTTAATACCAAGGTCATTGCCAAATAAAATACAGCCGCAATAACAAAAGGGGTCATATCAAACTCTCGCTGTACGATGGTTCTAGCAGTTCTAAGTAAATCATTCATGGCAAGAACATAGATGAGAGATGTGTCTTTCACAAGTGTAATGGTTTCATTACTAATGGGCGGTACTACCCGTTTTAAGACCTGGGGAAGTATGATTCGCCTCATCGTCTGGACATATGTCATACCTAGTACTTTACTTGCTTCATATTGCCCCCGTTCAATAGATTGTATTCCCCCACGAAAAATTTCTGCAAAATAAGCTGCATAATTGAGTACAAATGCCAGAATAGCTGCTGAAAAGTCCGGTAATTTAATACCGATATAAGGCACTAAAGGTAGCGCATAATATACAAATAAGAGCTGGAGCATGAGGGGTGTCCCCCGCATCAACCATATGTATGTCTCTACTAAAAAGCTAATAGGTTTGTATTTCGATATACGAGCCAATGACAAAAGCAAGCCTAAAGGCAATGAAAGCACTAAGGTAATAAAGAACATTTGTAGTGTCACATTGACTCCATCCAGCATAGGCCCCATCATGGTTATTATTTTTTCCATTCATCTTCTCCTCTTTCTTGACTTTTAAAAATACAGCTTTTATTATATCATATCTCCATGGGTGATTGGCGTAAGAAAAATCCTAGGCATCCTTTAAAACATACACCGCAGAGGCGCAGAGAAAAGATAGAAGGCTAATGGCATCAACCATTAGCCTTCTATTGTTACTTAACGATGTCTGACCCAAACCATTTCTGTGATATTTTAGCAGAAGTTCCATCTTTTTTCATTTCATTTAATGCTTTCTGCATTTTATCCCGGAGATCTGTATCTTCTTTTCTAAATCCGATACCATACGTACCGACTTCACCGATAGGCTTTTCAATGGCTACGTATTTATCTTTTTCCTTGGACATATAATATCTGCCAAGTATTTCATCTGTAACAACTGCATCAACTCTACCTGTGTTAAGATCCATAAATGCAGCAATAAAGTCTGGATATACTTTGAAATCTTTTAAAGAGTTTTTCAATTGAACATCTTTTAAAACTTCTTCTTCTCCGATACTGGCTTGCTGTACGCCTACCACTTTTCCGCTTAAATCAGCTGCACTTTTAATAGGAGAACCTGCAAGTACAAAAATCAATTGTTTACTTTCCATATAGGGATCACTAAATAATACATTTTTTTTCCGTTCTTCAGTGATATTCATACCATTCCACAAGGCGTCAATCCGTTTAGCGCTTAATTCTGCTTCTTTACTACTCCAGTCAATTGGCTTAAATTCCACTTCCATGTCGAGTTTCTTAGCTGCTTCTTTAGCCATATCTATATCAAAACCAACGATGTTATTTTTTTCATCTCGAAAACCCATAGGAGGAAAACTATCATCCAAGCCTATTACAATTTTCTTCTTTGCTGCCCCCTTGGTATCAGCGCTGCCGCATCCTGTTAAAGCCATACCTGCCATCATAAGTAATAATACCAACGCAACTATTTTCTTCATGTATAAATCCCCCACTCCATATAATTAACCTATGTTTTATATTATACTTTAGTTCGGTAAAATTTAAAAGCGTTAAATTAATGCTTTTGTGAAATTTAAAAGCATTTTTCTTCATTTATCTCTTCCAAACGTACTCTTTCATTTAATTTGTCATTATCAAGAAAAGCCATCCTAAAAAGGGCATAAAAAATGCGTGGGGGAAAAATAATTTTACCGCAGAGACGCAGAGAACACAGAAAAAAGATAAATAGGGTTAAAAATCTCCCTCAGCGTCCTCTGCTTCTCTGCGGTAAAATCGTTCTATTTGCTCTGTTTGCCATGATCAAGAATAATAAAATAGCTAAGAGCGTTTTATGCCCCTAGCTATTTGCAATCCAATATTTAACCTTTAGCAGATATTGGCCTCTATTATGGCAGCACATTATATGGATTGATCGGTGTACCATTTTTTCGCACTTCAAAGTGCAGGTGAGGTCCCGTAGAATATCCTGTATTCCCCATAGCGGCTATACTTTGTCCAACTTTAACATATTGTCCTCCTGATACATAAGATTCATTTAAATGACCGTAAACAGTGGTATAACCCTGCTCATGCTCAATCATGACAACACGACCATACCCACTAGACCAGCCAGAATAGCTTACCCGCCCGGAACGAGCTGCTCGCACGGGAGTACCGATATCATTAGCCAGGTCAATTCCATCGTGATTTCTTCCCCAGCGATGTCCAAATCCAGAGGTCAGCTCTCCCTCCGTCGGCCAGCTAAAGCGCTTGCCGCTGCTACGAGACACTGTGGTTTCAGCTCGCGCCAATAATCGTTCTGTTTCCTTCGGTTTCTTTCCACCTGGGATAAACAAACTCTCACCAATGGATAGGTCTTCATTCTCTTTGCCATTCGCCTGCAATATCGCAGCGACCTCAACATGGTAGGCATTAGCGATCCACCATAACGTATCCCCTGTACCAGCAGTATGCAATGCACCCTTTTGAGGCAAAATTACCAATTGGTCTCCTGGATGAATATCAACATTCAGATCTGGATTTGCGCCTTCTAACGTATCAACATCAATCCCGTATTGTTCAGCAATCGTACTTAATGTCTCACCATCTTTTACGGTGTGCATCGTCTTCTTCGGAACGGTTTGAGCAGGCTCAGGTACAGATTCAGAACTTAGATTTTGAGTCACTTCTACTTTTTCTTCCGGTACCCCTTTGGGAATATGCATTGCTCCAAAAAACAATACTCCAATTCCAAATAGGACAGCCATTGTATATAAGAACTTAGGTTGTTGTTTTAGCCAAGCCAAATTCACAGCATCGCCTCCGCTTTTTATGAAAACCTGATGATATTGTATCTTCTTATATTCTCTTCACATAATATATCATAAACAGCAATGAAAGTATTTATGCATTATTTTCCTATTACACAAAATCGACTTGCCCTAAGGCAAGTCGATTTTGTTATGAAGTTAGGAAACTTGCCTTCCCGCTAGAGCCTTACGTTATGTGCGTTTAATCGCCATTGATTTACGCTCAAATTTGTGGATCGCATCTACAAAACGTACCGTACCTGTTTTATAACGCATTACAATGGAGTGAGTACGAGCACCGCCGCCAAAATAACGTACGCCATTCAACAAATCACCTTGGGTAATGGCTGTTGCAGCAAAGAATGCATCGTCGCCTTTCACCAAATCATCAATAGTTAATACTTTATGAATATCGGTGATACCCATTGATTTAGCCCGAGCAATCTCTTGTTCATTTTCCGGACGCAAGATACCTTGCATATCGCCGCCAAGACACTTGACTGCCGCTGCGGCAATTACGCCTTCTGGTGCACCGCCTATACCAATCATCATATGAACGCCTGTACCTTCAATGCATACATTAATAGCAGGAGATACATCACCATCTGTAATCAGCTTGATTCGTGCGCCAGCCTTACGCGCTTCGGCAATAATGCCTTCATGACGATCCCGATCTAAAATGACTACAGTTAAATCTTCTACCTGACGTTCCAAAGCAGTGGCTACGGCCTTAAGATTTTCCGTAACCGAAGCATTAATATTGACTTTACCTGCCGCCTTTGGACCAACAACGATTTTGTCCATGTACATGTCCGGCGCATGTAGTAAACCACCGCGGGAGGCAATTGCCAAAACAGCAATGGCACCAGGTAAACCTTTTGCGATAAGATTCGTCCCTTCAAGAGGATCCACTGCAATATCTACATCCAGACCGCCGCCACCTACTGCTTCCCCAATATAGAGCATAGGAGCTTCATCCATTTCGCCTTCACCGATAACAACCTTACCATTGATATTAACACTATCAAAAGCAGTTCTCATTGCATCAACAGCTGCCTGATCTGCTAAATTCTTTTCACCTTTTCCCATCCAGCGTCCTGAAGCAATAGCAGCCGCTTCTGTAACACGAACAAATTCCAATGCAAGTTCACGATCCATTTTGTAGCATCTCCTTTTCCTATAAAAATCTATTGTTCTATGAATAAGCAATAAAGAAGACCCGGCTTATGCCAAGTCTTACGAATTGCTAATTGGAACCAAATATCTGCTTCAACGCGTAAATGATTGGTGATTCGATGCCAATTATTAATGTTTCCGATGTGAACGCCGCGGAGGAATAATTTCAATGGATTCTAATCCTTCAACATACGCTAAATCTTTTTCACTTTGCGCTGGAATCATAAGATAACCACCACATTGCCCACATTCTAATTCAATACCTTCCGGCAATACTTCAGCACCAATTGCATTACTGCCGCAGCGACAATATACTTTTCCCTTTTCTGCAATGTCGTGTATTTTATTTAATGTTTCAAACATTACCTGAGGATTTTGAATATAATCATCATATTCATCGATATCCATGCCCAAGGACATTTTTTCAAATTCTATTTTATATTTGTCAATGGTTTCGGAAATGACTTGCCGCTTCCCGATGAATCCCAATTCAAAATTTTCCTGCACACAATATATTTTATCCATAGCCACATGCCAAAAACGATTATGTTCAAGACAAATTACATGATTTCGCTGGCATAAGACGCAGGGAATATCCAATAAACACTGACGTTCGCCAACACTTGTAATAGAGGCTTGTATTTGACCACAACTGCAAAGCAGCTTTTTGCCAGCCGTATTCTTTAGGTCGAACCTTGAAATATCATGCATGTGCAATTTCCCACAACGCGGGCAATATAAAGCCAGTGTTGCAACCGTGTTGATAATCATATACATCCCCCTTTCGATTATTCATTTCGCCAAACAATAAAAAAATCCTGCCTCTATTCAAAAAACCCTCTAACGCAAAGAATACTAAAAACCATGATTCTCTAGCGAAATTCATTTTATAGTACAGTCTAATCTGTCATTTTTCTAAGAAAAACACCCAAAGAATTTTCTTTGGGTGCATCCTACTAACCAATTTTCAATTCACATTCTTTATTATTTCCAGAAATCAAAGTAGCAATCATAGAACATAAGTCAATAATATCAAAAGGTTTGGTAATATATGCATAGGCTCCTAATTCCTTGGCGATATTAACCAATTCTAATTCACCATATGCAGTCATCATAATCACTTTATTTGCTTGATTTAATCGTTTGAGCTCCCGTAGTGTTTCAATTCCGTCCATCCCTGGCATTTTCATGTCCATCAAAATCAAGACAGGTTTGAGATCTTTCACTTTTTGTATGCCTTCATAGCCATTAGCTGCTGTATGAACTGCATACCCTTCTTCGCTTAGAACTTCCATCAGTAATCTTCTAATGCCTGGCTGATCATCAATAACCAATACTGTGTGTTTGATATTAGACATTCTTAGCCTCTCCTTATTTACTTTATATCCGTTTATGTTCTATGTTATATGTTTATTCGCACAAATCTAAAAATATCCTCCTATATAATGGCAAAAAATAGTTTTTGTCAATTTTTTTTGAATATTTTTTCATTTAAAGAACGAATTTGCGTTATAAACTTGGCAGCAAGTTCATTATGATATATTTTTACAGTATATACAGCGGTTTTATCATCTACTGTAAATAATATATCATTAAAGGGAGTAGGCAGCCCCCAAGTACTATAAATAGTCTGTCCGTTTTTTAATATACTGATTCGATAGGCACTATCGTGTAAGTACAACGGATATTTCATATTTACGCCATGAATATGATTCGCATCAACAGGAATATCCCGCCCTAAAATTCGGATGTTATACTCAGCAATACCAAATCGATCGGATCGTTTTGCACCATATACCGCCAATAACTGAGGTGTGTAATAATCCAAATAATCTGCAACCAATTCACTAGCAGTTCCAAAGGTTAATAATCCTTTATTGACATAAGATTCTTTTATATAGGCTAAATGATCATCTAAAGCCTGAAATTGCCCTCCCTCAAGACTTTGCCAATCTGTCTGCCCCATAATAAACATAGCATGTGTGAAACCGACAATGGCATGCACCCCGGGCTTTACATTGGAACTGCCTGCAGTAAAATAGTTCATGCCTTGATCTGTTTTTTCATTCATGATGGATGCGCTTTGACTATCATATGCAATGGGTTCTTTGGGTGTGGGGCGAAACTCCACTACCCCTAACTTTAGAAGATCCTTTGCAGGAGCATTAATATCATCAGCAGCCCCAAAATAAATTTCCCGTCCGTATTCACCTGAGGTGATACCTCCTGCATTTCCATCAGCATCACTGGATCCTAATAGGCCAACTTTCTTATACGCATTCGTACTCATCGCCTCTTGTGCGCTGCCATTGCCAAAATCAAAAGAGCCTGCTCGAGCTGTTAGTAATTGCCCTTGGGAAGAATTGGCCGACAATTGATCTACGATTGCCTGATACTGGTATAAGATGCCAGTTCGGCTGTTATAGTCACTAAAATTGCCTTCAGGTTCTATAGAATGAGCCCAACCATGTTTTAAATGATTGGCCCAAAATCCGTCAACTGCAGCATTATAGGACAGCGCATTGCTAGGCAGATACGGGTCATAATCGGAATGCATATGAATTCCATATTCATGACCTTTTCCAGATTCTTGGATGACGGAGTTTCTAATCGCTGCTACTACCTTAGACCACTCACCCAAGGTTGACTGACCTGCGGCCCATTGAGCAGCTTTAACAGCCGGCCAAGCAATATAATGGGTCCACTTTGCCCCATGCTTTTCAGCTATTTCATTGAGTTTTTCCGCTTTAAAAACCATTTGTCCCAAAAATTCCTGTGAGTCCAGCCATCCATTGGCATTCCCCCAGGCTTTAGCATAACCAGCACCATCAATGGGTTCTAAATCTTCGGTCATTACATAAAAGATTTTTCCCGGTCTTGTATCCGCTACCTTTACTCCGATTTTTGACGATAGCAGCACTTCATTTACACGAAAGCCAATGGACCAAGGCTGATTTAAGTTTACGCTATCAGGTCTTTGCGCTTGAATCTGCCAGCTAACGCGTTGTTTCTCCCCTGGGGCTAAACGTGCAATCGTCTTTGTGACTTGATCTACTGCAACTAGACCGTAACCATAAGGTTCCTGAAGGCGCACTGCCACATTTTCCAAAAGTTCTTGACTTTGATTTTCCACATCGGCTTCAATCGTGAGCCAATCTCCCTGCTTGACAGTATATTTTAGCATACTAGGAGTCAGTGCTACAGCTTTCGTGATATCTATGCCCGTCGTAAACTGAGAAATAAGAGCATGCTGTCCCTCACTCACTTCTACGCTGAGACGATAGGTTACTGCATCAGATGAAACTGCCTGTGGCAAATCAGCTAACATTTTGGAGAAATAATGAGTTTCCTCGATCCAGCCGCCTTGATAATTATTATAATATCGCCTATCTTGCCACTTTTCGTGAGCAGTGTCAGGAGGCAGCTGTCCTGTAAAAATAGAGCCAGTTTCGCTGAGAAGATTCCCCTTATTGTCAAAAGCTGCGAATCGAATCCGCCCGCCCCCTTGCGTGGACAAAAATTCTAGTCTTATATTCGCAAAGGCTGCCGCATCGGCCTTTACCTCCACGAAGTATTCAATCTTGCCCTGGTTCCCTGCCGCCAGTTCCAGCATCGTCCCTTGACCTTGTGCTGCCATCACTCGATAGGAATTTCCCGCTCCCTCTTGTTGTAATTGTTGGGAGAGTCCCCACTTCATGCCTTCCTCTGGTGCAGCTACGCTAAGACCAGCAGTTGGCGCTGGCATTTGACTCGCACATCCTCCAAGCAGGAATGCTAGGACGAGCACAAGGATTGTAATTTTACCTCTCATTTCATCCTACCCTTTTCTATCCATATATTGAAATCAATATTTTACAAGACAATTATCAGGAATGAAATCCCTGCATTTCATTCCTGACAGATTAACGATCAATACTAAACTTTTACTGCTCCCACATCTATCGTTTACAACCACATGGGCATTTGTGTCACAGCACTGCCGATAAAGGTAAAAGCAATTGCACATACCACTAGGATGGCTAATACAGGAGTGATCATGACCATCATTGCCTTTGCTGTAGAGAATTCATACACTTCTTTAATCGCTGTTATCGTCAAGAAAAATGACCATCCAAAAATGATCAAAGCAGCAACCGCCATCATTATGCTTTTCAAGCTGGCTGGCAATAATGCAGCAATTACCCACAATGGAACGATAAATACTTGTGGAAACTGGGCAAATCCCAGTGTAGTAAATAACCCTAATCCTGTGCCTCTGCCACCAAGAAATTCAGCAATCAAATGCCACACAGCAGCTCCCATAAACCACATGAGCATACTGCTAACAATTTTAAACCCGATGACAAAGGGAACCATAGCAGACATGCCAACATCCTGCATACCAAAATACAAGGCCCATAAGGGTATCACCAGGCTAAGGAAAAAGACGATCACAGCCTGTGATATATTTTTCTGCTCGGCAATCATCTGCATTGCTATTTTAGGTTGGAATAGCACATCATACAAAGCGTCGAAGACATTCCCCATTTATTTCACCTGCCATTTTTCTGGCGTCGCTTCCAAAGGAACACCTAGATTCAATTGATTTCCAGCCTTTTGAAATAAAAATTGTTCTAGCAGCGTACTTATTTTCTCACTAGGACCAAACACCATGTTCCAAGGAGATGTTTTGCCAAATTCTTTTATGGTTGGTTTCCCTTCAATACCTGCTAATTGACCCGCACCATCAATCGCATCATACATATTGCCTAATTCATCTACCAGTCCAAGCTGCTTGGCCTGATTACCTGTATAAATACGTCCGTCAGCTAGTTTCTTCACCTGTTCTTTATCCATCTTGCGTCCTTGCGCTACTACGTCTACAAATTGATTATAGATATCATCTACCATAACTTGAATAATCTCTCGTTCTGCATCCGTCATTTGCCGTTCAGGAGACAAAATATCCTTGTGGGGTCCGCTTTTAATTTTCTCTTGATAGATACCGACTTTTTTGTATAATTCTTCCCAGTTGGCGTAAGGCATATATACACCAATACTGCCTGTCATCGTAGTCGGGTTTGCATAAATTTTATCCGTACATGCTGCCAGCCAATATCCGCCAGAAGCAGCAACATCCCCCATGGACGTTACTACTACCTTGCCTTGAGCCCGCAGCTTCTTCAATTCTTCTCCCACTTCCTGAGAAGCTGCCGCACTCCCTCCTGGACTATTTACTCGTAAAACCACAGCCTTTACCGATCCATCATCTCTAGCCTGGTGTATTTGTTTAATAATTTGATCGGTGCCGCCTTGCTCCATGAGCACACTGCTTTGGCCTCGGCCGCCGATAATAACACCATCCACGTAGATGATACCAATCTTATCCGACTGGCTGACTTTTCCCTTATTCTTAGCAGCCAAGCCATGAAAAGCCAACCCAATTAATGAAAGTACGATCACAATTCCAATCACAATGATAACTGACTTTTTATACATAGACAAACCTCCTTATTTTGCAAAACCATCGACAAAGTTACCTATGCGAAAAACGCTTCACGTCCTTTAAAACATATAAAACGAATCGAACCACAAAGACGCAAAGGACACAAAGGGGTTATTTATATTTTTTTGTGCATTCCTTTGTGTGCCGCATCAGCGGCATTAAAACGTATCCTTTGCTTACAAAAAAGCAACTGCCGGAAATAAGTCCAACAGTTGCTTTTTTTACTACTTGCCGTTCAGAGCAGCCTTAATAAATTCTCTGAATAATGGATGTGGGTTGGTCGGACGTGATTTAAGTTCTGGATGAAATTGAGTACCAACAAACCATGGATGATCCTTAACTTCTATAATTTCTATTAATCGACCATTTGGCAAAGTACCACCGATCACAAGACCAGCTTGAGTGAGCTGCTCACGGTAGGCATTATTAAATTCCCAACGATGACGATGACGTTCATAAATGATTTCATCCTGATAAGCCTGACAGGTTAAGGTATCTTCCGACACCTTACATGGATAAATCCCTAAACGCATAGTGCCGCCTTTTTCTTCTACGGCCACTTGCTCGGACATGAGATCAATTACCGGATACTGCGTCTCAGGATTAAACTCTGTACTATGAGCATCTGCCAAGTTGCATACATGACGGGCAAACTCAACAACAGCACATTGCATACCTAAGCATAAACCGAAAAATGGTACTTTGTTTTCCCGAGCATACTGAATGGCTTTAATCTTGCCTTCTACACCCCGATCACCGAAACCGCCTGGTACCAAAATACCGTCAACATCTGCAAAACACTTTTTAAGATCCACAGATGCATCCTCGATTTCTTCTGCATTGATCCAATGAATTTGAATGGCAGTGTCATTGGCAATCCCTGCATGTCTTAAGGCTTCTGCCACACTCAGATATGCATCAGGCAAAGCCACATACTTACCGACAATTGCAATTTTTACTGATTTTGAAGGATTAATGATTTTATGAACCATTTCACGCCAATCGGCCATATCGGCATCACCAGCATCAATTTTAAGCTTTTCTAAGACAATACGATCAAGGCCTTCCTCTTGCATCATCAAAGGCACTTCATAGATGCTGGCTGCCGTTTTATTTTGTATTACAGCATCGGAATCAATATCACAGAAAAGAGCCAATTTATCTCGCATATCAGATGAAATATCATATTCCGTACGACAAACAATAATATCAGGCGTAATACCAATACTTCTCAGTTCTTTTACGCTATGCTGTGTCGGCTTGGTTTTAAGCTCTCCTGCAGCAGCAATATAAGGCAATAAGGTGACATGAAGATACAGTACATCATTGCGCCCTACTTCTTTTTTTACCTGGCGGATCGCTTCTAAAAAGGGAAGGCTTTCAATATCGCCGACAGTACCGCCAATCTCAGTGATGACTACGTCCGCATTATCTTCTTTGCCAACACGATAAACACGTTCTTTTATCTCATTGGTAATATGAGGAATAACCTGCACCGTACTCCCCAAATAATCACCTTTACGTTCTTTATTAATAACAGACAAATATATTTTTCCTGCTGTTACATTGGAGCTTTTACTCAAATTAATATCAATAAAACGCTCATAATGTCCCAAATCCAGATCAGTTTCCGCTCCATCATCGGTAACAAATACTTCACCATGCTGATAAGGGCTCATGGTTCCTGGATCAATATTAATGTATGGATCAAACTTCTGGATCGTTACCTTTAGCCCGCGATTCTTTAGCAACCGCCCCAAAGAAGCAGCAGTAATACCTTTACCAAGTGAAGATACAACCCCCCCGGTAACAAATATATATTTTGTCATAGTCCTATTTCCTCCTAAAAATGCCTTTAACAGTATATGTCATTTAGTACGCTAATTTAGTTCAAGTACGCCAATCATTTTATACTTTACTAAAGGGCAGTGTCAAGTACTTATTCTCGTTCACCAGGCTCTGCCGCGGACGCAACATATTCTTGTTGAATTTCCTCAAAGAGTTTTTCACGGCGGGAAGAAAAAGAACTTGGTGCGCTATCAGTATCATCACTGGCAGAATGAGCGCTCAGCTGTTGCGGCGACCACTCAACGAGACCCCACATGCCTTTTCCCATATGGACAAATCGACTATCCATATTGATTTGTGTATGCACTTCCGACATGGCATGAGCTAAAGAGTGAATTCTGCGGCCTTTCAGTTCTAATACCTCTGTAATTAACTCTCTAAAATACATGGAGTGTCCTGTTTTTTGCAAAATTTTATAAGCTAATTCTACTTCTGAAACCTGTTTCATCATATCTGTCATATTATTTTATTCCTTCCGCACGCAGCGTTTAATTTCTCTTACTTTTTACACACCAGCTTGAGGTGAAATCATTTTTGCTGGTAATGATTCACCATATTTAGGAAAATTCCTTTTTTTAGTAAGACTTTTTCAAAAAAATCTCTACATTTTTTCTGGTACACTAATCCCCAAAATGCCTAATGCATGCCTAATGGTTGTTTGCACAGCTTTTGCCAGCCCCATACGCGCCAATTGCAAATCCTGTTCAACCCCTTTAATGCGGCATTGGTTATAAAAGGTGTGAAACTGCCCTGCCAAATCATGAGCATAGCGGGCAATACGATGAGGCGCCCTTTCTTTCGCAGCATCTGCGATTTCTTCTTGATATTCACCCAACTTCTTAATTAAATCCACCTCACACTCGCTGGTAAGCAGACTTAATTTCGCAGCATCAACCCCCTCGAGTATAATCCCATCTTCTGCAGCTTGGCGAAAAATACTGGCGATGCGCGCATAAGCATATTGTATATAATACACGGGATTCTCATTGGATTTTGACTTTGCTAAATCAAGATCAAAATCTAATTGACTATCAAGAGACCGCATAATGAAGAAAAATCTTGCAGCATCTGTACCAACTTCTTCAATCAACTCCGACAACGTCACACTTTGCCCTGTACGTTTTGACATTTTTACCAATTGGCCGCTTCTATATAAGCTTACCATTTGTACAATCAAAACTTCCAGTTGTTCGGGAGAATATCCTAATGAACCAATGGCTGCTTTCACGCGGCAAATATAACCATGATGATCAGCACCCCAAATATTAATTAATTGATCAAACCCTCTTTCCAGCTTGTTTCTATGATAGGCAATATCGGCAGCTAAATAAGTAGGAATTCCATTGTCACGAATCACTACCCGGTCCTTATCATCTCCATAGGCTGTGGATTTTAACCAAAGAGCTCCTTCTTGTTCATAGATAGAACCATTGTTTTTGAGCACCTGACAGGTCTCCTGCAATGCACCGTCTTGATGCAATGTACACTCGCTAAACCAAACATCAAATTGCACATTAAAAGCGGCAAGATCCGCTTTTAATGCAGCCAGTTTTTCCTGCAGGGCGATTTCTTTAAAGACTGCTAATCTCTCTTGAACAGGCATGGAAAGGTAACTTTCTCCAGCCTTATCAATGATACGCTGAGCCGTATCGATAATATCTTGTCCATGATAACCATCTCCAGGAAACTCTACCTTCAGGCCGAGAAGTTCGAGGTAACGGGCATGAACAGATGCTGCCAGGTTATCAATTTGATTACCCGCATCATTGATATAATATTCACTAGCCACATCATATCCTGCTGCTTTTAATAAATTTACCAAAGCACTTCCTACTGCAGCACCACGACCATGACCTACGTGAAGAGGTCCAGTAGGGTTGGCGCTAACATATTCTACCTGTACACGCTCTTTTTGGCCAACTTTGCTATTACCATAATTTTCACCTTGGGATAATATATCGTTTAACATGGTATATAACCAGTCAGATTTCAAATAAAAATTAATAAATCCCGGTCCTGCAATCACAGCTTTTTCCAACCATGTTTCTTTCATCCGAGCAACAATCGCTTCGGCAATCACTCTTGGATTGGTTTTTGCAGCTCTGGCTGCCTGCATCGAAAAATTAGTAGCAAAATCTCCAAACTCTTTTTTAGGTGGTACTTCCAGGATTACTTGTGGCAACTCATGACTGGCAAATACACCATCAACAATGGCTGCCTGAGCTGCTTGATAAATTGCTTTATGTAATAACTCTTTAATGTCCACTTATGCTTTCCTCCTGTATGCTGATCGACAAGGTATTGGCACTTTGCCATTGTCCGTTTATTTCTAATTCATACTCAATCGTGATGGTTCCAATTGTACTGGTTAAAGCCATATTTAGGCTGTTTGTCAGGATACTCATTTGCATAGTACCATAAGGTGTATGGTACATGCTATAGCTTTTTTCGCCCAGAAGAAATTCTTGTTTATGATCTACGCTGCCCGTTCGTACTAATACCACATGTCTATCATACACTTTCAACATCGTAGTAACGCCCTCTATACCAGAAATCTCACTATCCTTATATACAATATATCGAATGTTATTTCTTTCATAATAACGGCCTTTGGTAGTACATTCAATACGAGATTCTTCACCTTTTTCATCTTTTTGAGTACCAATGATTGTAATAACAATATCTATCATATTATCTCCTCTGTCAGCCTGAAATATATTATAGCGTACTCAGCAAATATTGCAAGAAAAGGAAGAAAAAAATGTACATAAAAAAACACAACGCCTCATGCCTGTGCATAGCAGACAAGCGGCGCGTTTAACGAATCATTCATTATATAATATACGAAAAATTCCCAAAAATATATATTTATTTCATTTTATTTTTGATCTTAATTTTCAATTACTGATTTTTATTGTTAAATGCTGCTACCAAATCAGCTGATGAGGTTTGAACATCTTGAATCACTTGAATAATATCTTGCATCGTCCCAGCTTGCTTATTGGAGATTAGCGCAGACTGATTGATGCCATCGATTACTTTTTGTATCGATTCTTGTATTTCCTGCAATATCTTATTAATATTTTCTGTTGCATCTGCACTATTTTGCGCCAAATTCTGCATTTCTTGTGCAACTACCGCAAAACCTCTGCCATAATTTCCAGCTCTGGCTGCTTCAATGGAAGCATTCAGACTCAACAACTTGGTTTGAGTGGCAATTTTACGACTCATGTCAAGAATTTTCCCCGTATCTTTTACCCGTCTAACAGAATCATGAGATACATTTACAACACTTTCCGTATTTGCAGCTAATTCTTGAGAAGAAGCAGAAATCCCCTCTATAGCGGCAACTGCCTGACTCACATTTTGTGAAACCGCATGAGCTACTTGCTGAACAATTTCGATTTGCTTTGCCTGTTTTAATCGTGTACTTAACAAGGCCACCACGACCTTAGCAATGGGACGAACATAATCCAATTGACCTGCAATAGCAAAAGTACCCACTCTTTGCCCATCTACCTCAATCGGATAATTCTGCCCTTCTTTTAGGGTTGGGTTTTTTGCCACATCAGCTGTTGTTACTACATATTCATCCAAGTGACCACTAAGAATGTTTTGTGAACCAAGATGCTTTGTGTTCAAACGCTTACCGCCATCTGAGTCTCCTACAATCATAGCATCTTGGTTACAGACAATAATATGATAACCAGTATTTTGATAAATAAACCGTGCCAATGAGCCTGCCATTTCTGTCGTAATTACATACTCTGCCATATTCGCCATCTCCCTTTTGCTGTCGGACTCCATTTGCTCTCAACCTTTTTTAATATCCGATTCTTCTGCTATATATAAGTTCAATGGCAATACAGTAAATCCTGCTAGAATATGACAATAAAACCAACACTTTTATTCCATAACGCAGACCTTCACTAAGGATCTAAAAAGTCAGATAACCATCATAAAGGAGAACGCTAAACACGGAGGACGCAGAGATCCACAGAGGAATGTCTACTCTCCCCCTCTGTGTCCTCTGCGCCTCTGTGGTTCGGTAATGTTTTTTTAAACCGTAGCGCCGCAGTCTCATCTTTGTAAAAGAGAAACCGCGGCGCCTATATGGATGAGGCGTCAAAATGACTGCCTCTCCACTACTAGTATATGCAAAACCGTGCCAAAAGATTACTCTGTGCTCTTACTGCCAGAGCTTTGTCACCTCTGTCCCTACATAATAGGTTTTCACAATATCTTCAGCTTTTTGCCCCTCTTGAGCAAAGGTATAAGCCCCCCACTGGCACAAACCTACACCATTGCCCCATCCCATTCCTTTAAAAGTAAAACTTTCTCCATCATAATTCATCTCTGTAATTAATGTAGATCTTAAACGGTCATAGCCGACTTTCTTTCTAAAATCAGAACCATATACTTTTTTATTTCCTGCACCAATATATAGAATACGGCCCGAAGGGCCTTTTTCCAAGATTCGAATATTTTTCGGATTGCCAGAATAACCGACAGCAGCAGCAACTTCTGATCCTGGTATTTTAACCGTCCAGGACTGCTCTTTCTCGGGTGCATATTGAAAACAATGATCTGTTATTGGCTGAAAGTATGGCGTTGGAGTAGGTATCTCTTCTGGAAAGCTCTCTTCCTTGGTGGCGGCAATTTGTCCATTACAAGAGCTGTAGATGGCATTGATCAAGCCTCCTGCATATGTCAATACTTCACCTCTGGTACGGCGTACCGCTTCTCTAACATTGTCATTTACTAACTCAGGTGCGTAAGCTTGCAGCTCTTCTTTAGCCGTACTCACGTCAGCATGATGCAACCGCATAATCGTACCCGCTTCCATCGCATGAAGGGTTAGTGTGCGTGATGTAATCGCCTGAGCAGCTAAGGCTTCAATCGGCCAATCGTTATGCATTTCCCTCGCGACAACGCCTTCTAGATACTTTTCTAATAACATTCTGTCTACATAGCCTTTATCTGCAATCCACACCGTAATTGTTGGTTCATTTTTATATTTATTAACGTCTAACGTTTCTACCCCTGGGATAGGCTGAACCGTTTCTGGCACTGGTACTTGTGGACTGGGGGTTTCCACTACCTCAGGATCTGGTTTGGGAGCAGGGGACTGCAAGAAAGAACAAGCTCCTGTCATTATCAGAATTCCAATCAGAAACATCAAAATCATAGATTTATGCTTATTTTCCATCAACTCCACCTCAATAATAGTATGGAGTAATATTTATCACACTATACTTAAAATAAATGAACCGCAGAGGCACGAAGGGGAGTCCATTTCCGACTTATTTTTTGTCATTGCGAGTGTAGCGAAGCAATCTCTTCGCAAGCAGGGGATTGCTTCGCTATGCTCGCAACGGCTATGAAATAAATCACAGGAGTATCAGAAAAGACACGCTATTTGGGCTTTTCTTGATAATGGCAAACAGAGCAAATAGAACGATTTAACCGCAGAGACGCAGAGGACGCTGAGGGGAATTTTTAACCCTATCTGTCTTTTCTCTGTGTTCTCTGCGTCTCTGCGGTTAAATTATTTTTTCCCCCACGCATTTTTTATGCCTTTTTTAGGGGGGCTTTTCTTGATAATGACAGAATTACGCGCGCGCAAGAAAATAAAACATAAACGCGAAGACACGAAGAGTATAAAGAACACGAAGACTAAAAATTTCTTTACTTATAAAAAAACGAGCCTCCACAAAAATGGAGACTCGCACTTTTACTTGGCAACGTAAGGAACAACGAGTGGCCCTAGAGGCAATACAGCAATACTTGCATCAGGCCCGTACTTGTCAATCAACGTTGCCAATGTTTGTTCTATATTTTCGACAGATTGCAGCATGCAGTCTGCTACAGTCTCTTTATCTAAGGTTGAGTATAAATAACAATCTGCTTTAACCTGTATCATTGCCAGTGCTTGGGCTTCCCACTGATCAAACATAGAAAAAGATGGTTCATTAATCATATCCAGCAGTGCTTGGGGAGTATTGCGCATTTTCAAAATGGGGCCAAAATTACCATGGCTTGGCAGCCCATCTGAACATTCCGCAACACTGATAATACTGCCACCCTCTTTTACAATTTGAGCACCAGCACTCATCCCTTTTACTGTTTGATACAGATTCTGATCCAAAGGATATCCTGCATTTGTCGTAATGACAATATCAAAAGAATGATCTACCGCAACCATCGCATGATGTTTTACAAATTCGCAGCCTACTCGATGAGCTTGAATAACATCTCCTGCAAACACATTGGTTATTTCTTTATCTCCATTTAATGTCACATTCAACATAAACTGCGGCTTTGCCATTAAACAATTTTGAGTAGCTGCATCTTGCACACCATTGCCCTCAATTACGCCCCAAGTACTCTTTGGATTACCGATCATTTCAGCATTATGAAAGTCCTGAATCGTTTTAATACCAACAATTCCTGGATTTATGCCCTTTGGACCGCCAGAAAAGCCAGCAAAAAAGTGAGGCTCAATAAATCCTGTAACAATTTTAAAATCAGCTTCTACATAGGTTTTATTTAAATACACTTCGGATCCATAACTATTCCGACCAACGTGTACTAATTCCTTATCATCAAAGGCTTCATGATTGATGACGCGAATCGTATCAACGACTTCCTGCCCTAGCATACTAATTAATTCTTCTCTCGTATTATGGCGATGGCTCCCTAATCCATTGATAACCACAAAATTTTCTTTAGGAACATGAGACAGCTCCTCAATCAGCCATGGAACTAATTTGTGATTAGGAGTTGGTCTTGTGATATCAGAAATTACAATGGCAACCGTATCCGAAGCTTTTACCATTTCCTTTAAAGGAGGAGTTCCAGTAGGATGACGCAGAGCCTGAACAACAGCTCCCTTCTCATCTGCCAAACTCTCTATATGCGGGGGTTCTACTATTACTGCCTTATCTGGAACTTCAATACTAATACTGCCTTTACCATATGCTAATTGTACTTTTTTCATAGAATCATCTCCTTATTCCTATTTGCTACCTATTTGTACAAATAGTTGTAATCTTCCTGCTTTTTTAGTCATAACTTTTTATGACTACTTTCAATTCCTTTTTACTATCATACCCTGAAAAAGAACCTAACTATGCAAAAAGTCCCTGGTGCTTATGATCTCTTTTGACCATAAGCACCAGGGATTTTATACTATTTATATAGTAAGTACGGCTACGATTCAGATGGAAATCGCCCTCGACCTAAATCGTAGGCGTACTTACTATAATTTTAGTCTTACGTTATATTTTTCTATCATTTTAATAGGATGATAAGATTCTTTTGCTTTTCGTAAGCCTTCAATCCCCATATCTTCCTCTCGGTTAATATACATCGCCTGTGAGAAAGTACGAGCACAGAACTCCTGATTGATAATACTATATACACCATTGATTCCCATGCGACCTTTTTCCACATGAATTACTGCGGTATCGTCATTGCCCATTTCGCCATAACTAAAGGCTACCATTTTACCATCAATAAAAATAGCTCCTCCTTGAAAACCAAGAACCGTAAAGTTATTCATCGCTTCCACAATTGCATTTCTTTCACAATCCAGATCATCACCTTTTACACAGCCTCGATCATCACACCACTCCTGCATAAACTCAATACAGTCCTTCGTGATTTCCTCAGTCATAGGTACATATTCATAATTGCTGTATTTTTTTCTAAAACTATTTACATGATTTTTCTTAGTATGAAATTTACGCCCCTTTAGCTCAATTAAATCTTTCGCTAAATACACATAATCGAAATTATCCCGCACAGCTTTGGATGTAAAGTAACCTGGCTTTGCCTCTTCCAGCCACTCGATCATAAAAGCTTCTACGCCTTGCAGCGAAAAAGTAAAATCATTTTCTTTTGCATGCTGTATCATAGTATCCAATATCTCTGATAGACCTTCCTTTGGACCAAAGGGTGGTAAAAAGAATTTTACCCCTTCCCAGCAAGCTTTCACACATAGATAATTACCTTCAACCGTCCACTGTATTTTATAGGCTTTACGCCACATAAACAGATTCGTAAAATTATAATGGGCATTTTCATATCGCCGCTCACTAAAGAATCGATCAAATAGCGGCTTATCTTCTAGCGTAAGCTGTTGAAACTTAATAGTAAACCCTCCTCAAACACAACTTTATTCTCCATTATACATGATTAGCCGAAAAAATATAATGGTATTGGCATAAAAAGCATCTGTTATATCGACAGGAATCCTCCTACCAAAAGACGAACTAAGCATTAAAGGATAAAAGTATCGGCTCCTCTTCAATGTCACAAAGAAGCAGGAACTATAACAAAAATAATTTTCAGGAGATAATTACATGTTAAAAGCCGCCCTAAAAATTTTAAAGCAACACTATGGTTATACAACCTTTCGTCCTGGTCAGGAGAAAATCATCACCAGCCTATTAGGCAATAAAGATACCTTAGCCATCATGCCCACAGGCGCTGGTAAATCCCTGTGTTTTCAAATCCCCGCCCTCTTACTGCCAGGTGTTACCCTTGTTGTCTCACCCTTGATTTCTTTAATGAAAGACCAGGTTGACGCATTAAACGGGGTGGGAATTCCTGCTACCTTTATTAATAGCTCCCTCACCCTCTCCCAGGTCAATGAACGTATTTACAATGCAAAATGCGGTCGCTACAAAATCATCTATATCGCTCCAGAGCGCTTAGAATCGGATAGTTTTCAAGCTGCCATCAAGGTCCTTACCATCTCTTTATTAGCCATTGATGAGGCCCACTGTGTCTCACAATGGGGACATGATTTTCGTCCAAGCTATCGGGCCGTTGGATCTTTTATTGCCTCACTGCCCAACCGTCCCATTATTGGTGCCTTTACTGCAACCGCTACTACAGATGTAACACAAGACATTATTACCTTATTAGCCTTAAAAAATCCTGATGTGTATATGACTGGTTTTGATCGTGAAAACCTGTCCTTTACCGTTATTCGCGGTGAAAACAAGCAAGACTTTACCCTTAAATATATTACCGCCAACAAAGAACAATCCGGAATTATTTATGCGGCTACCCGTAAAGAAGTAGATAATCTTTATAGCCTATTATACAAAAAAGGTTACTCTGTAGGCAAATATCATGCTGGACTGCCTGATAAGGAACGCCAGCACTACCAAGAACAATTCATCTATGACAATATCAGTATCATGGTCGCTACTAATGCCTTTGGTATGGGGATTGATAAATCCAATGTGCGCTATGTGATTCATTACAATATGCCCAAAAACATGGAAGCCTATTACCAAGAAGCAGGGCGTGCGGGACGAGACGGAGAACCAAGCGAATGCATGCTGCTGTTTGGCGCCCAAGATCCTTTATTACAACGATATCTGATCGAGCAAACAACATTTGATACCGATCGGAAAACCAATGAACTTAGCAAACTGCAAACGATGGTAGATTATTGTCATACCCCAGAATGCCTGCGAAAATTCATCTTAAATTATTTTGGTGAGACAAGTGATATAACAGAATGCGCCAATTGCAGCAATTGTAAGGATGACAATGAACTTACGGATATTACATTAGACGCCCAAAAGATTTTTTCCTGCGTCATGCGAGTTAAAGAACGTTATGGCACGACTTTAATTGCCAGCGTATTAAAGGGATCTAAGGATAAAAAGGTCCTACAGCTGGGTTTTGACAGCCTATCCACCTACGGCTTGTTAAAAAACTATACCTTACCAGAAATACGAGATGCCATTAATCGGTTAATTGCTACCGATTATCTAATGTTAACGGACAGTGAATATCCGGTAGTGAAACTGGCACCTAAAGGAGTCGCCGTATTAAAAAATCAAACAAAAGTATGGCAGAAAGTACCGAAACGTACCCAGAAAATAACAGCAGACAATTCTCTCTTTAGTTTGCTGCGAAGCTTACGTAAAACCATTGCTGACAGAGAACAAATACCACCCTATCTTGTATTTGCCGACAGCACCTTAAAGGAAATGAGCGAATATTGCCCAACTAGCTATGATGCTCTATTGACCATAAAAGGGGTGGGAGAAAGCAAACGAAAACGTTATGGTGACGAGTTCCTCGAAGTCTTACAGCAATATGCATTGGCAAATAATATTCAATCCTCTAACCTTTCTATAGAAAGTAAAGAAGCGGCTGTAAAAGTCCAGGAAAGTCCCAGCCATGTTATCAGCCTTGAGCTATACCAAAAAGGACATTCTCTGGAAGAAATCAGCCAAATGCGCAAACTAAAATCCCTTACGATACAAGATCACTTGGTACGCTGCTACCAAGAGGGACATCCTGTAAACTGGGATGCTCTGATCCCGCCTCAATATGAAAAGTTAATTCTTAGTAAAATAGCACAATTGGGCGCAGAAAGATTAAAAATCCTAAAAGACGCCTTGCCAGAAGAAATTGACTATGCTGCCATTAAAGCTGTACTGTGCAAACATAATAGGTAAAACATGGTCCATAACCTATCCCTTTCTATAAAAAGATTGAGTCCTACTTTCAATGAAAGTAGGACTCAATCTTTTTGTAGATTCCCTACGCAAAATGTTGCATTTAGCATCGAATGATATTGTGAAAAAATGGATGCAACGTTAGCAAAAGTCTACCCGCATTTTTAGATTGACACAACGTGGCATTCTTCAAAAGGATAGGATGGCAAAAAGATTTTACGAACTTCATTTTGTTCATGAAATGAATCCCATGGAATCTTGCCTCCTTGGCTCCAATACATGGCAATTTTTTTAAGATTTTTTTCAGCTAAAAGCACTTGAGAAAATTTTTCTCCGGTATTCCCTGAAAAGAGATTTTTCATTTCGTGTTCTTCTTCTAGATTTCCTGCGAAAATTGGTACACAGGCTCTTTCTTTAGGATGTTTTAAGTATTCTTTTAAACCTTGAATCAGCTCTTCTCGATTATTTACGACCATAGCTACTCTAGACTCCATTGCTTCCCGTCCCACTTGAAGAGTATATGCAATGTCCTGTAAGAAAAGCTCTTCCCTACATTCTATAAACGCAAGCATTTGTTGGCAAGCCACTAGTAATCTTTCTTGGTTTTTAGCTGAAAGAACTACGACCTGCGGTGAAATTTGAGAGCGGACATGTATTGTTTCGTTTTGAGAAGGAATATATTCTTCCACAATCAAGTGTACATTCGAACCTCCAGCTCCAAATGAACTCACTGTGGCTCTCCTTGGAACTTCCCGTTCTTCTCCATCAATCCATACCATAGGCCGCTTCCACTCTGTAAGCTTTCGTTGTATATAAAATGGCGTTTTTTCAAAATGTATATTAGGATTTAAAGTTTCTGTTCCAATTGCAGGAACCAATTGCTGATGTTGTAATTGCAAAATTACTTTAGTCAATTGAGACACTCCTGAAGCAGCTTCTGCATGACCAATATTAGCTTTTATAGACCCAATTGCACAAAATTGTTGATCATTTGTAAATTTATGAAATGCTTTATCCAATGCCGAAATCTCGATAAGATCTCCAACAGGAAATCCATTTGCAGCCGCTTCAACATAACTAATTGTCCGGGGATCCATACCAGTTTTTTTAAAATTATCCTCAATCAACTGTATTTGAGCATTAATATTAGGAGTAGCCGCTCCATTAGTATGTCCTCCATGATTAGTTACTGACGATTTAATAACAGCTAGAATACGATCCCCATCTTTTATTGCCTGAGTAAGCGATTTTAATAGTACAGCACCAACCCCTTCCGCCGGCAGATATCCGTCTCCATCCCCAAAACTTCTGCTATGAATATGACTACCAATCATTTTGATTTTACTTAACCTCAAATATTTTTGGAGGTACAAAAGATTCACACCCCCAGCTATTGCAAGCCGGCATTCTCCCCTGATTAGACTTTCACAAGCCATATGAATCGCAATAGCAGAAGAAGAACTCATAGAATCAATAACCACACTAGGTCCCTGGAGATTAAAATACTGAGAAATTCGATTTGCAATAGAAGAACACATAAAGGTTGACAACTCGTTTATGCTACTTGATTTGCTATCATAATCCTGATACATCGAGCCGACATAAACTCCAACCCGGGTCTGGTACTGATGTTTTAAAGACTCCCGTGTATATCCTGCACTCTCAAATAAGTTCCAAACGATTTCCATAAAAAGACGATCTTGAGGATTCATAAATTTTGCTTCTTCCGGTGAAATGGCAAAAAACAGCGAATCAAATCGGTCGGAATTTTCTAAAAAACCTCCCCATTTACAGTACGTTTTCCCTGACTTATTCTTATCCTCATCATAATAGGTATGATAATCCCACCTTTCTTTAGGAACCTCAGTGATACAATCTCTCCCAGCTTGTAAATTTGTCCAAAGTTCTCCGATATTCTTTGCTCCCGGATAACGTCCTGAAACACCAATGATGGCAATATCTCCGTTGTTCTTCTCTTCTTTTCCCCTGGATTCTTCTCTGCTGGCTATAAAACGTGGGCGACTGCAATTACTGCCCTCATGGGATTTTACAGACTCTATTATAGGTTCAAACTCTCTCAGTACAGTTGTCTCTTCTTCTCTAATGCCCAGCAAATCCAACAATTGCTTGCTATGGAATTCAAAAAAATAAGCTGTTAATTCTTTGATGTTCTGATACTCAAAAAACAAGGTTTTCGGCAGCGAACCAAATATTTCTTCTAAGTTACTGGTTATTTGCATGGCTATAATTGAATCTATCCCATATTCATCCATTGGATCCTCTGCGTCAATTTCTTTCATTGGTACTTTGATTGTAGAAGCAATTATTTTTCTAAAATAATCGCTAATCTTTTCTTGAAATAAATCTTCTTCGATAGTGAAACCTATTTTATATTCTTGTGTTACAGAAGGCGTTGCTTCCTTTGTAGGAGAAAATCCGGTGAAAAATTCTCTAAGGTGCTGACATTCTCCTTCCAGCACCATCACTTGTTCTGCACCAGAAGCTAAGCCGCGATACAAAGCCTGAATACCAGCAGCCGTCTCAAGAGGAAGTATCCCCATTTTTTGCAACATTCTTTTCGCGACCTCTTCATCAACATGCATTCCCCCTTCCTTCCACAGCGGCCAATTAACCGACAGTGTTCTGCCATATCGCTCTTTTAGCCCAACTAACTCATTACGATAGTTCGCATAGCTGTCCATGAAGGCATTTGCCACCGAATAATCACTCTGCCCTGCATTACCTAAGCTTCCTGCGATCGAAGAAAAGAAAATAAAGAAGTCAAGAGGTAACCCCTTGCTCGCTTCATCCAGATTTACAAGTCCGGAAACTTTTGGCGAAATAACTTTTTGCATTTCTTCCTTGCTTTTTTTGAAGATAAAATTATCTTGAATGATTCCAGCCCCATGAATAATACCGTGAAGATTTCCATACTCCTTTGTAATACTTTGAATTAGATGGGCTATCCCTTTCTTATCCGTAACATCGACCTGCTTATATTCAATTTTGCCTCCCTTTGCTTCCAACTCTTTTAGTGTTCCTCGTTTTTCTTCATTGAGTGGTGACCGTCCTGTCAAAATTATGGTCGTATCTTTTGCTTTACTTATAATTTCCCGCGTAAAAATACGTCCAAGTCCTCCAATACCCCCAGTAATTAAATACACTCCTTGATCCTTCCAGGGAATTGACGAATTTTCTTGCGGATCTTCTATTTCCTTCCACTCCATAACATACCGTTTCCCATTTTGATACCGAATCTGAAAATCCAGAGAATAGCTATTTTTCTCTACTTTTTTCACGACTTCGCCAGTCTCTTCTTCCCGGTCTACTTCGATAATTTGTCCCCTCAGTTTTGGATTCTCAAGCTGCGCCGTTTTTAGAAGTCCGGAAAGACCAGAGAAAAGCTGTCCTTCATTTTTCTTAACAACTACAATCTGAATTAGAATATTCTCTTTCCGTTTATTTTTCATCATAATTTGAATCTGCTCAAAAATTTGAATCGCATATGCCTGGAAACGTTCTTCTATCCCCTTCACTTGGCATTGCAAAACAAGATGCTGAATTTCAGGCTGGCTTCCTTCAATGCTTTCCTGAATCTTTTGATCCGGCTCACACAATATTACCAAACGTTGTTCATATAGAGGGGGGATTGATGGTGTAGAAGCTTTCTCCTTCCAACATGGATGAAATAGCAGAACACTTTTCTTTGCCGCAGTTTCAAATGCGCCTGCCTTTTCTTCTAATACCCTTGTCGAAAACCCCTTTATTTTTATACATATTTTCCCTGTTTCATTGCATAAGTCTATATCTATTTTTTTTATTTTATCTTTGTTCGCACTGCCAGTATGGTATCGAATCAGCGCCCACATAGCAGGAGTGCAGTGGTCTATGACTTCCACCTCTTGCAATGCAAACGGCAGCATTGTTTTAGTGCCTTCTCCCTGTTCCATCAATAGATAACTTGACGCCTGCAGGGCGGAATCCAACAAACTAGGGTGTACGATATATTGATCTCTTGTATGAGAAACAGTGGAAGGCAAAGATAACTTCGCTAATACTTGGTTTTCTCCAAGATAGACGGTATCAATTCCCCTATGGCCCGGACCGTATTCCATTCCCATTTCCTTAAAGGTCTCATAACATTGGCCGGATGAAAATAGGCTCCGGTTGCATCGGGTTTTCCATGCTTCAATATCTAAGTCTGGAGCTTCCGTACCAGAAATCAGTACAGCATTCCCTTTACTATACACTTCAGCTTCGTCATAAATTTCATAGGTAATTTCCCCAGTGGGTTCGGGATAAAGTCCAATATGTATCTTGGCTGCTTGTGTATCTACGAGGATAGGGCGCATCCACACCATATTGGTAAGCCGTACCCTTGTCTTTTCTTCGTTTCCTCCTCCGGCAGCCTCTTCCACTGCTGCCCGGGCCATTTCAATATAGGCGGCTCCAGGTAAAACTTTTTTTCCTTTCACTACATGGTCCTTCAAAAAAAATTCTTGTCCTGTAAAGGTTGAACTAAACCGTTGTTCGGATAAATCGGAAGTATTTCTCTGCACCAGCGGATGAATGGGTATAAAGGCTCCTGCACCTTCTACCCTACTATGATCGGTAGAGGTAACGTCAGGTATCCAATAACGACTCCTGGCAAAGGGATATGTCGGTAAACTGATCCGGTGCGGCTTGAAATCCCTATAGAAACGATTCCAATCTAAAGACACGCCTTTAACCCAAAGTTCAAGAACCTTATCGTATTTTTCCTTTTTAATCCACGTATCAAGCATTACTGCCGTATCTTCATCAGTCGCAAAAATAGATACCACTTCTTTATTACGTTTTCCCTGACCTCGATATAGCTCTGCAATATCAGCTCGCCCTTTTAAAAAATCTTTTAGTTTTCTTTCCAATTCATGAATTGATCCGGCAATTACAGCCAAGCGTTCTTCCATCGCTTCCCGCCCGACTTGGAGTGTATAAGCTATATCGGCTAAATTATCGTCAGAAAATGGCTCTTTCTCAATGGCATTCAATAATTGCTGCACTTGTTCTTTCAGTCTCTCTTCATTTTTTGCCGACAATACAATAATCATAGGAAACGAATAGGAAGTTGTATGTCGCGGCACCAATTCTTTAGCAGCATATTCTTCTATTACAACATGGGCGTTTGATCCACCCGCGCCAAAAGACGAAACACCCGCAATTCTTGGATATTCAATTTTTTCTCCATTGATTTCAACTATCGGACGCTTCCAATCCTCAAGTGTTTGCTGCACAACAAAGGGTGTATTTTTGAAATCAATGTTGGAATTTAGTCGCTTAGAGTGTAGGGAAGGCACCAGTTGGTGATATTTTAGTTGCAGTAAAACCTTCGTTATCCCTGAAATACCCGCAGCACTCTCACAATGACCGATGTTGGATTTTACTGAGCCAATAGCACAAAATTGTTTATCTTTAGTATTTTTCCGGAAAACTGTAGTCAGCCCCGCAATTTCAATTGGATCTCCCAAGAAAGTTCCCGTACCATGTGCTTCTAGATAGCTAATTGCCCTTGGGCTGATTCCCGCATCCTCAATCGCTTTTCCAATTACACCCGCTTGCGCATGAGGATTAGGAACTGTATATCCGTTAGTTTTTCCTCCATGATTAATTGCTGTTGCCTTAATTACTCCATAAATTTGATCTCCATCTGCAATCGCCTTTGCTAAAGGTTTAAGCAATACGGTGCCTACTCCTTCCCCAGGAACATAGCCGTCGCCTCCTTCTCCAAAACTTTCACACCGGCCTTTGCTTGATATAAAGTTGCCTTGCGCCAGAAACAAATATTTATTCGGATGTATGGATACATTAACCCCGCCTGCAATTGCAAGTTTGCACTCGCCCCGCTGCAGACTTTGGCAAGCCAAATGAATCGCAGTCAACGAAGAAGAACACATAGTATCAACAGCCATACTGGGTCCATTAAAATTGCAAAAATAAGACACGCGGTTTGCTATGGATGACGGACTTCCCCATAAAGCAACTGGTCTTCCCTGGATAGTTTCTTGCGCTCCGTAAAGCGGATACTCCTCATACATCACCCCTGCATAAACGCCCACATTACCGCCAAAGTCTGTAGTAAGAGTATTTCGTGTATAACCGGCATCCTCTAACGTTTCGAAAACACATTCTAAAAACAAACGTTCTTGAGGATCTATAAATTCTGCTTCACGCGGAGAAATATTGAAAAATAAGGGATCAAATTGATCTACTCCTTCTAAAAATCCACCCCATTTACTGTATGTTTTTCCAGACTTAGTTTTGTCGTTAGTATAATACAAGCTATGATCCCATCTATCTCCAGGAATTTCAGTAATACAATCCTTACCATTACGTAAAATCTCCCAGAAATCATGAAGGTTTTTTGCTCCGGGATAACGGCCCGCTACCCCGATAACAGCTATATCTAATGTTCCTATCGATTTTTCTTTCTGTGAGTTACTATGAACAGATATAAAGCGTGAATGTCTTTGCCGAATTTCTCCTGGTTTTGATTCAAATATCGGTTCCACTTCTTCCAAATCCTTAGAAGTTGCCGTATTTTCTCCGTAGCCTATTATTTTGACTAGTTGACTGTAGTATGTTTCCAGAAAATATTCACTCAATTCCTGGATCGTTTGATATTCAAAAAATAAAGTCTTTGGTAATGAACCAAAATCTTTTTCTAAACGATCCGTTAATTGTAATACTAAGATTGAATCAATCCCATATTTTTCAAACGGTGTATTCTCTTCCATTTGATACATTGACAGCTTAAGGACAGAGGAAAGTATCATTTTAATATATCTTATGGTTTTTTCTCTTAACACATTAGAGCTTATTCCCGCGATTTCTTCACTTTTTTCAAGAAAATTTGAACCCTCTATAGAAACTTTTACTGGCTGTCCTATGTTTTCAAAATGCAGGTGCTGACGCTCTCCTTCCAGCACCATCACTTGTTCTACACCAGAAGATAAGCCACGATACAAAGCCTGGATACCAGCAGCCGTCTCAAGAGGAAGCATCCCCATTTTTTGCAACATTCTTTTCGCGACCTCTTCATCAACATGCATTCCCCCTTCCTTCCACAGCGGCCAATTAACCGACAGTGTTCTGCCATATCGCTCTTTTAGCCCAACTAACTCATTACGATAGTTCGCATAGCTGTCCATGAAGGCATTTGCCACCGAATAATCACTCTGCCCTGCATTACCTAAGCTTCCTGCGATCGAAGAAAAGAAAATAAAGAAGTCAAGAGGTAACCCCTTGCTCGCTTCATCCAGATTTACAAGTCCGGAAACTTTTGGCGAAATAACTTTTTGCATTTCTTCCTTGCTTTTTTTGAAGATAAAATTATCTTGAATGATTCCAGCCCCATGAATAATACCGTGAAGATTTCCATACTCCTTTGTAATACTTTGAATTAGATGGGCTATCCCTTTCTTATCCGTAACATCGACCTGCTTATATTCAATTTTGCCTCCCTTTGCTTCCAACTCTTTTAGTGTTCCTCGTTTTTCTTCATTGAGTGGTGACCGTCCTGTCAAAATTATGGTCGTATCTTTTGCTTTACTTATAATTTCCCGCGTAAAAATACGTCCAAGTCCTCCAATACCCCCAGTAATTAAATACACTCCTTGATCCTTCCAGGGAATTGACGACTTTTCTTGCGAATCTTCTATTTCCTTCCACTCCATAACATACCGTTTCCCATTTTGATACCGAATCTGAAAATCCAGAGAATAGCTATTTTTCTCTACTTTTTTCACGACTTCGCCAGTCTCTTCTTCCCGGTCTACTTCGATAATTTGTCCCCTCAGTTTTGGATTCTCAAGCTGCGCCGTTTTTAGAAGTCCGGAAAGACCAGAGAAAAGCTGTCCTTCATTTTTCTTAACAACTACAATCTGAATTAGAATATTCTCTTTCCGTTTATTTTTCATCATAATTTGAATCTGCTCAAAAATTTGAATCGCATATGCCTGGAAACGTTCTTC
Source organism: Pelosinus fermentans JBW45 (assembly GCF_000271665.2). GTDB lineage: Bacteria > Bacillota > Negativicutes > DSM-13327 > DSM-13327 > Pelosinus > Pelosinus baikalensis. The sequence continues at coordinate 4,572,648 of NZ_CP010978.1, forward strand.
TATCCCCTTCACTTGGCATTGCAAAACAAGATGCTGAATTTCAGGCTGGCTTCCTTCAATGCTTTCCTGAATCTTTTGATCCGGCTCACACAATATTACCAAACGTTGTTCATATAGAGGGGGGATTGATGGTGTAGAAGCTTTCTCCTTCCAACATGGATGAAATAGCAGAACACTTTTCTTTGCCGCAGTTTCAAATGCGCCTGCCTTTTCTTCTAATACCCTTGTCGAAAACCCCTTTATTTTTATACATATTTTCCCTGTTTCATTGCATAAGTCTATATCTATTTTTTTTATTTTATCTTTGTTCGCACTGCCAGTATGGTATCGAATCAGCGCCCACATAGCAGGAGTGCAGTGGTCTATGACTTCCACCTCTTGCAATGCAAACGGCAGCATTGTTTTAGTGCCTTCTCCCTGTTCCATCAATAGATAACTTGACGCCTGCAGGGCGGAATCCAACAAACTAGGGTGTACGATATATTGATCTCTTGTATGAGAAACAGTGGAAGGCAAAGATAACTTCGCTAATACTTGGTTTTCTCCAAGATAGACGGTATCAATTCCCCTATGGCCCGGACCGTATTCCATTCCCATTTCCTTAAAGGTCTCATAACATTGGCCGGATGAAAATAGGCTCCGGTTGCATCGGGTTTTCCATGCTTCAATATCTAAGTCTGGAGCTTCCGTACCAGAAATCAGTACAGCATTCCCTTTACTATACACTTCAGCTTCGTCATAAATTTCATAGGTAATTTCCCCAGTGGGTTCGGGATAAAGTCCAATATGTATCTTGGCTGCTTGTGTATCTACGAGGATAGGGCGCATCCACACCATATTGGTAAGCCGTACCCTTGTCTTTTCTTCGTTTCCTCCTCCGGCAGCCTCTTCCACTGCTGCCCGGGCCATTTCAATATAGGCGGCTCCAGGTAAAACTTTTTTTCCTTTCACTACATGGTCCTTCAAAAAAAATTCTTGTCCTGTAAAGGTTGAACTAAACCGTTGTTCGGATAAATCGGAAGTATTTCTCTGCACCAGCGGATGAATGGGCATAAAGGCTCCTGCACCTTCTACCCTACTATGATCGGTAGAGGTAACGTCAGGTATCCAATAATGTTCCCGGGCAAAGGGATATGTCGGCAATGGAACACGTCGACTCCTATCAAACAAGTTAGCCCAATTTAGAGTATATCCGCTAATGTACAATTCTGACAGAACCGATAATTTTTCTTTATATGTCTCTGCATTTATGCTCCTATCTTCCCGCAGTTCTGCCATCAGCTGCTCTCCATAATCTTTTAGCCCTTTTACTTCCTCTCGAAAACTAAATTCTGCTAAGCCGCTTTTAGCAACTGCTATGAGTTGTTGTTGCAATTCATAGAGATCTTCCGCAATAAATATACACCTAGCTGAGAAATGACTGCGCCCAGCCAATAGCGTATAAGAAATTTCGTCAGCCCGCTCATTTTGTACTTTTTCTTCAAACCAGTGAATCATATCTGCAATTTTACGTTCTAACGCATCTTTTGTTTTTGCTGATAATGGAAATAAATAACAAGGCTTCGCATTACCGGATGTACGTTTTCTTATTGGCGCTTCCTCAATAATCGCGTGACAATTCGTTCCACTAAAACCAAATGCACTAACTCCCGCCCGCAAAGGACCTCCATCCCTGCTTTTCCATTCCCTAAGCTCCCGGTTTATAAAAAACGGACTTTTATTTAGATCGATATGCTCGTTTACTTCTGTTATATTAATTTGTGGAGGAAGTTTCCTATATTTCATTGCCATCAGAACTTTGAGGACACCAGCGATTCCAGCTGATATGATTGCATGTCCGAAATTTGGCTTATGAGACCCAATGGCACAAAATTGACTTTTATTTGTAAACATTTGAAAGGCTTCCGTCAATGCTTTCACTTCAATTGGATCGCCCAATTTAGTGCCTGTTCCATGTGTTTCTATAAAACTTACTGTTTCAGGATGTATTGCTGCATTTTTATATGCATCATATAGTAAAGCTTTTTGGGAAAGCATACTTGGCGCAGTAATCCCCTTTGTCCTTCCATCCTGGTTGATTGAGGAACCTTTTATCACTCCGTAAATGTAATCTCCATCCGCAACAGCTTGTTCCAGTTTTTTCATTAGCAAAACCCCAACACCTTCGCCTAATGCAATGCCGTTTGCACGATTGTCAAAGGTTTTACATTGTCCATCAGGTGACAACATTTCTGTTTTTGATGCCATTACATAAAATTCCGGAGAACTTAAAACAAACACTCCACCCGCTAAAGCCATTTCCGACCGCCCGCTATGAATACTTTCACAAGCCAGATGAATGGCCACCAACGAAGAAGAACATGCAGTATCTATTGCTATATTAGGTCCTTTTAAATTTAAGAAATAGGAAATCCGCGCAGCTAAAATTGACATATCATTTCCTAAAAAAGTTTGCGAATTACGCTCCTGTGTTAATAATGTTTTTTCTTTGTAATCCGAGGTTCGCCCTCCAACAAAGACCCCCACTTTTCTCCCCGACAATTCTTCAGCAGAATATCCTGCATCTTCAAACACCCTATATGCTTCTTGTAAAAATAACCGTTGCTGGGGATCCATCCGTTCTGCTTCAAGCGGTGAAATATTAAAAAATAAAGCATCAAATTCTTCTATATTGTTTAGTAATCCCCCCCATTTACTAACGGCTCGATCCACTTGTCCGGGGTCAGGGCTATAATATTTGCTTTCATCCCAGCCTTTGCGATTAATCTCCTCTATGCAATTATCTCCAGCTTGCAAATGATTCCAAAATTCTTCAACATTTTCCGCTCCAGCAAACCTGCCGGAAATTCCAATTATCGCTATATCAGAACCACGCTCACCTACAGAAATACTACTTTCTTTTTTTTCAGGAACCGCTTTTGGGTCATGAGAAACTTGATATTGTTCCGGTTCAATAACCCTCAACTTGTCCATCGTCGGAAAGTCTTCCAGCAGGCATTCAGCATTCTCCATACAGTTTAAGTTATTTTCCCTAAAGCCTTCTTCCGTATCTCCAACCATGCTGATTCGCTTGTCGCAGTGACCTATCCGAAATTGGTCAAAAATGTATCCTGCTAACTCGTTTATATTCGTATAATCAAACACTGCGTCAATCCCTAATTTTAGACCTAATTTTTGATTAATTGACTCTACTAACTCTACAGACTGAATTGAATTAATGCCTATTTCCAAAAAGCTTTTCTCTGCATCAAGAAAATCATTTGAACATTTCAGTAAATCCATAAGGATCTCTTTTATCCCCATTTTTATATTATCAACATTAATATCCATTCCTCCGCCTCCTATGATAATTTCTCACCAACAGCCATATATAGCTGCCGCAGAATAGCGTGTTTTTTACTCTTAAACATGTTTCTCCAACCAACAGAAATATTAGCTAAAACCTTACTAGACAAAAAGCCATCACATACCAGTTTTGCCGGAATGCTCATTCCTTCCGATTTTAAAAATATTTCCTCCCCCACTATTTCGCTATGGGCGCTGATGACTTCGAAATCCACTTTTGAAAATCCGCCTTCCCTTAATATGCCAGGCAGTTCCCTGCCTATGCGGGGATTGCCCCCCTCAGCAAAACGGGATTGGCAATAAGCATCATAAAGTTCGCTTAACTCTGGCACATGCGGATGCGTCATGATATGCATATTAAAATCATTGTCAACAAATACAGCTCTGCCTCCAGGTTTCAATATTCTGTATACTTCACGAACAGCATTAACTGGATCAGGTAAATGTTCCAAAACCAAACGGATAATTGCAAAATCAAACATATTTTCAGCTAAACCCGTCTCCATTATGGATTTTTCAAGTACTTCATACCGATTCCTGTTCTTTTTGGATAAATAATTTTGGGCATATTCAACCAAAAATGGGTCAATTTCTACAGCGGTAATATATGCTTCAGGCAATTTATCCAAAACCTTTTCAGTAATAAATCCGGGACCTGAACCAAGCTCTACAATGCGTATTCCATCCCTTAGGCCGTATTCAATATAATGCTTCAATTCTTTGTCCCAGAATAAGTCCACCTGCGCTTTCAAACGCTTTATTTCTGTTTCTACATGACTTGTAATGGTCTTGATTTGATAAGATCCCTGTTGATCCATTCTTTTTCCCTCTCTCTACATTCGGGTATTTCTTTACCCAAAAAACTGACTATCTGATCCGCGACTATCTTCCAATTAGGATCTAACATCATGTCATGGCTCATATTGGAAAAAACAACAGGCGTTGTGCTATATGCACAGCCAATAGAAATAGCTCTTTTTTCCGAAAAAACACCATCTGTTTTTGAACCAATCACTAAAGTAGGAATCGAAGTAGTTATTGACTTAGGAACAATTCTGCCGCGTAACTCCTTACGGACTTTAGTTGATTCTTCTTGCAAACATTTCATAAACTCCTCTTTTTCTTCATCTGGTAATTGATTAGAAAAAAACAATTTTGCCAAAAAGTTTGTATTGCTGTTGCGATCAAACATCCTCTTTAGTGTCATCTGCAATGACTCTTTTAGCATCCCCTTAGGCGGAACAGATGCCATTAAAACCGCTGCTCTTATTTTTTCTGGATGCAAATACAAGATTTTCTGAACTAACGCCCCTCCCATCGAATGCCCTATCAAAACCGGCTTTCTTTTAAAAAGCAACATGGTTTCCAGTATATCCTCAACATAATCGGTTAATGAACTGGTATGAAGCTGTTCAAAGCCTTGGCTTTTACCATGTCCCCGGAGACTAAGAGCATAAGAAGAAAATCCTCTTGAAGAAAAATAAGGAAGGAAATATTTCTCCCAGCACCAAGCCCCATGATAGGCTCCATGTATGAACAGCAGTGGTGGTATTTTATCGTTTATCTCTTTCGCTAAGCATTCTAAAACTTCTAATTTCATGCCATACTCACATCCTTCGAATATGAAATAAAAAATTCTTCTCAAATTTCATTCTAATTCTAAGCAATTTCCTTCAACTAACCAATTTCGCATTTCGTTAACAGCAATTTTGCCGCTGCTAGTTTTCAAAAACGAATGTACAATAAATATTTTTTTAGGAAGCTTAAATTTTGAAATTTTCTTAGATAACCTTGTCAGCAATTCTTTGCGGGAAAGATTTTCCCCCTCATTCCAGCTAACAGCCACACAAACTATATGCCCCCAATATGAATCAGGCAATCCAAAAACACAACATTCACTGATTTCCGACAAACTGTATAAAGCGGATTCAACTTCAACAGGATAAATATTTAACCCCCCTGAAATAATAACTTGATTGCGGCGGGAAATAATATAAATATAACCTTGGCTGTCCCTGTAACCTTGATCTTCTACTGTTGCCCATCCATTTTTCAAATGAAAACCAACACCATCTCCCCCCGAATAATAACAATGAATAACAAACTTACTTCTAACCCATAAAGTCCCTATTTCTCCAACACCAACAGGACGGTCATTATCATCTCTAAATTCCACTTCAACACCATAAAAAGGTCTTCCAACCGAATCAGCAGGCTGTGGGGAAAAAACATCGTGCACAGTCACAAAGCCTAATTCTGAGGCACCATAATACTCATATAATTTTGCATTAGGAAATATAACACGAATCTCATGTAACATAGATGATTCCAGTTTTGATCCCGATGTAATAATTTTTTTTACCGCTGAAAAACTCTCTCTATTCAGAAGATTTTTTGTTATTTTTTTTAACATCGTCGGTACAAGAATAAGGGTTGAAATATTCTCGTTTCTCAAAAAATAAACCATAGCCGGCATTTCAAAATTATCCAATAAAAAAATACTAGCTCCCAGTTTTAGGCCTTCCAATACGCTATATAATGTTAAACCATGACATAAAGCCCCCGGTGCCAAAATATGTTCTGCAGCACTGATCTTAAACTCTTGACTGCTGGCAATAAAACTTTCCAACCAAGTTTGATGCGTCCTCATAAATGCCTTTGGAAAAGAAGTAGTACCTGAAGTAAAGCCAATAAATAAATCAGAATTATCAATTACAGAGTGTATTAAATCTAAGTCTACTTCCTCACAATATAATTGCTTGCAATTATTGGTTAGATCAATTTTGATGCTATTTTTCAAAATAATATTTTCTAAGTCTTTTGGATCATCCACAACTAAGACATCTATTTGATACCACTCAACAATATCTTCTATTTGTTTACGAGGCCACTTTTTATCCAAAATTACTGCTGTACAGCCGGCAATAGAAGCAGCAAGAAAAAGTTCTACAAACTCACACCTATTATTTAATAACAACCCTAGTAATAAAGGCCTATTATCGCTTCTTCTTTTTCTTGATAGGTTGGCCAGCTTTGTTGCAATCAGTAAGGCGTTTTTTACTAATTGACCAAACGTTCTTTTATTCGCCTTACTAGTTAGCGCGATCTTATCGGGATGACAGTCAGCATACATGATAATGTCATCTGTAATTCGCATACCGAAATCTCCTCGCTTATCTTTTGTTATAACAGCTTGCTTCACTACATATTTGCACATATGTTTCGCAAATGACACAGATATTTTTATCATTACCCATCCGCTACAACATGAACTCATAAAAAACAAACGCAACATGCACTTTAGCATGATGCGTGTTATATTATTAAATTTGCTTCTTCACTAAAAATATGCAGCACCACTTATGTTACTCATAACATTATCATCACTGGTAACTTCTTCTACTGATTTTTTAAGAATTTCCAGCATGCAAACTATATCTTCTATACTACTGGATAAAGGCGGCATAAATACTACTACATCACCTACCGGTCGGATAAAAAGACCATATTGCCGCGCTTTCATGCAAACCGCCCCGCCCATCGTCTGCTCCCAAGGATACGGTATTTTATTTTCCTTATCTTTTACAAGTTCGATCCCGGCGATCATACCGCACTGCCTTGCATCGCCAACATGCCTCAGTTGCCGTATATCCAGCAATTTATCTTCAATCGCCTTTACTTTAGTAGCAAGTCCATCGATTACATTTTCATCACGGAATATTTTTAAATTAGCCAAGGCCGCCGCACAAGCTAACTGATTTCCTGTATAGGAATGCCCATGATAAAAAGTCTTTTTTTCATGAAGATCGCCTAAAAATTGATTATAAATTTCATCGGTAGTAAGTGTTACTGCTAACGCTAAATATCCGCCAGTAATGCCTTTAGACAATATCATAATATCTGGATTAACATTCTCATGTTCGCATGCAAACATCTTTCCGGTGCGCCCCCAGCCTGTCGCAACTTCATCAACAATGAGAAGTACATTATATTTTTTCGTCAGTTCACGCACTTTAGACAGATAACCTGGCGGTGATACGAGTATACCCGCCGTAGCCTGAACCATTGGTTCTAAAATAACAGCAGCAATTTCTTCATTGTTTTCCTGCAAGACTTTTTCTAGAGCTTCTACACAAGCCATACTGCACGTATCCGACCCGACAGACAACGTACAATGATAACATGAGGGAGAAGGTATTTGGATTGGTTCAAAAAGTAAAGGCTTAAAAACACGATGAAATAAATCAATTCCACCAACACTCACTGTACCAATTGTATCACCATGATAAGCCTGGTTAAGTGAAACAAATCGGCTTTTTTTCGCTAAACCGCAATGCTGCCAGTACTGAAATGCAATTTTAATGGCTACCTCTACAGCAGTCGAACCATCATCGGAATAAAACACCTTATTTAAACCAGAAGGGGTAATTTCCACTAATTTTTCTGCCAACTGCGTTGCGGGAATATTAGCCAAACCGATCATTGTGCTATGGGCAACTTTGCCAAGCTGCTCAATAATTGCTTGGTCAATTTCGGCCTTACGATGACCATGGATATTCACCCACAAAGAAGATACACCATCAAAATACTCCTTGCCTTCCGTATCAATAATTTTGTTACCCTTAGCTTCCGCTATCACCGTTTGCTCATTACTTACCCAGCTCTTCATTTGAGTAAAAGGATGCCAAACATATTTTTTATTTTGCAGTTCAATTTCACTCATTCCCATTGCTCCCTTCTATAATATGAATGATACGTTCTATATTCAAATTTAACTTTGCCAACTCAGCCAGGCTTTCCGTTTGTCCCATGGAGACACTCACGGAATCTGCAACAGGAAACTTGCCTAAGATTGGAACTCCCGTCAGACGCTCAATATACTCCATATTGCTCTCTTCTAAAACACCCTTTGCATTCTCATTCCATTTGTTCATAATGATTCCGGCCACATTAATGTTACGCGCCTTGGCATAAGCTACAGTCAGCACAGTATGATTAATAGTACCTAATTGTGGTCCGGTTACAACAACTACCGGCAAATTCAATTCGGACACCATATCAGCAACAAGATACTCTTTCCACAAAGGAGCCGCAATGCCACCGACCCCTTCAATTAGTACGGACTCATAAAACTGGCTTGTATTACGGCAGGCAGCAATCAGGTTGGGAATATCAATATCAATACCCATTTGATCCGCTGCAGCTGCCGGTGTTAGCGCAGGTGTTAAACAGAATGAATTTACCTGCGCCCACTTCTCAACTGGAATGCCCGCTGCTTTCGCCAAAAAAACAGCATCTTCTGATTGTATGTGACCATCAGCATTTACTACCCCGCCAGATGCCAGGGGTTTAATAACACCGACGTGAATTCCACAGTCCCTAAGAGCGGCTGCAATTGCCCCGGTGATTACTGTTTTTCCTATATCAGTATCCGTTGCCGTAATAAATAAACCTTTCATTTATATCCACCCCGTTATCTTAAAATTCATTTCAGCTTTTAACTAAACTACTATTCGCAATCGTTTAGCAGCTGCAGCAATCTTTTCTGCAGCTACAGCTAATTCTGCTTCTTCATGAGCAGCCGATACCGTAATTCGTAACCGACTCGTTCCTGCTGGTACGGTTGGAGGACGAATTGCACTGACAATTACCCCTTCACGCCTTAATTCTTGCACTAAAGCGATCGTCGCTCCCGCCGAACCCACGATAACCGGAATAATGGGAGTTAATCCCTCGCCCACTGGCAGACCAGCATCACGAAGCGAGCGGCGCATAAAACAGGCATTCCTTGACAACTTTTGAACGAGCTCCGGTCTAGATGCAAGTTGCTGAATCGCAGCACGTGCGGCAGCAATTGTTGCTGGAGACAAGGCTGTCGAATAAATAAAACTTCGTGCTTTATTTATTAAAAATTCTATTATTGTTTTACGACCAGCTACAAATCCGCCTTCGGATCCTAATGCCTTACTAAAAGTACCCATCTGAATATGGATACGTTCCTTTAATCCAAAATGGGCTGCTGTGCCGTGCCCGCCAGGACCAATGACCCCGGTTGCATGCGCATCGTCAACCATGACAAGCGCATTATACTTTTCCGCTATATCCACTATATCGTCTACTGGGGCAATATCACCATCCATACTAAAAACCCCATCTACGACAATCAGCTTTTGTCCATTAGATGGACTTTGCGCTAATAGCGAAGATAAATGATTCACATCCGAATGCTGGAATATGGTAACCCGTGCCCGTGATAGCCGGCATCCGTCAACAATGCTGGCGTGATTTAACTCATCGCTGTAGATAGTATCACCAGTACCCACAAGTGAACTAATAACTCCCACATTAGCCATATAACCAGTATTAAATGCTACTGCCGCTTCAGCACCTTTAAATTCCGCTAATTCTTGTTCCAATAACGCATAGTGAGGATGACTTCCTATTGTTAGCCGTGCACCTCCGGATCCCGTACCGTACTCATTTATTGCTGCCATCGCAGCCTGTTTTATAGCCGGATCATGAGTTAACCCCAAATAATTATTTGATGCAAGTATTAGATACTCTTTTCCATCCATTTGCGCGTGCACCGCATCCCGAAAACTGTATGTATAAAGTTCCCGGTGCAATTCTAATTGTTTGATCTCAGTCAAATATTTTGACAAAAAATCCATTATAAATCTTCTCCTTCAGTTGGAACCGTAACCAGCACTGGTTGTTTCTCAAGATACTTGCAGAGCTCTGCAACATTGCTATTTTCGCGTATAAAAAACACCCGTCCTCCCAGTGAACTGCCGTACGGTTTTAGTTTTGTAAACCGGATATACCCCTTTGCTGAGGCTACATACCCTGTAACATATTCTGGATCATCAGACCAACAGAGTTCTGCAATCACACCTGGAGCGGAAACAACCTTAGTGGCAAGAATCATACCTTCCCGCACATGAATCCCTTGCAATCCCTGGCACTCCATCCATTGATTGAGAACATCTTCATCATTGCTATCCATACGTGATACCCTGATACCACGCATGCCGGTATTATCTAACCGCTCTCCAGTCTTGGCACATACTAACATAGCTCCACGCATACTATCCGTTAATTTCACCAATTGCTCCATACCACGTTCCACCGCTTGATTGCTCACTCCAATAGATAGTAACTCGGATTTTGCTGCAGCACGACCGGCCGTAAAATCCAAAACATCAACAGTCCGCGCAGGTAACAAGCGTACTGGTTTAACGATTTCCCTGGGGACAGCTTCTATTGTAATATTCACAAAATCTGCACTCCCCCGCGTATGCGAAAAAGCTCTTTCCAACATATCCTGCGTAATTTTTCCGAGCCGCTGCAAAACCACCAATCGTTCCGCACCCGATATATGCCGCCCACCCATTTCATGAGCGCCCCCTTGCGCCGATCTCATTCTAACGCTATAAAGCACTTAATGACCCCTTTTCTTTTGGTTTCGTTGATGAATAATAGTAGTATCATTACAATACAGCATGAATAGCTTGTTTAGCAGAAAGCGGACTCAGTTCTAAATCATAAATCATCCTTAAATCGGTAGAATAATCCCGTCCATGGGTTGTTAAATATCCGCCAATCATCATACCATTGATACCGCTTCTTAGGCTCAATGCCTGCAAATCACGTAGATTCTCTTCCCGCCCTCCCGCGGTACGCAAGCCGCGGTCCGGCAGAATAAATCGGAATAAAGCAAAGCTTTTTAAGACTTCCAAAGGTGTTATCGGTTGCAGATTCTCCAGTGGTGTCCCTTTCATTCTATGCAGTATATTAAGCGGCACGGAATCCACGTTCATTGCTTTCAAAGCAAACGCCATCTCTAGACGCTGTGACATACTTTCCCCCATGCCAAGAATGCCCCCCGAACAAACTTCAAGTCCTGCTTCTTTAACAACCTTGATCGTTTGCACACGATCCTTGTATGTATGTGTATTGCAAATAGAAGAATAATGACTCTCGCTCGTTTCAATATTATGATGATAGCGTGAAACACCTGCCGCTTTTAACGCCTTGGCATTTTCAAAAGATAATAACCCCAGAGAACAGCATACATGCAGCTTTGTTTCCTGTTTGATGCGTTTTAATGCTCTTAGAATTTTAGTAAACTCTCCCTCATCCCCCATGCCTCGCCCGCTAGTCACTATTGCAAAACGTAATGCCCCTCCATCTTCAGCCTGCTTTGCAGCAGACAGCAATTCTTCTTCAGTCATAAGCGGATACACGTTTACCTGGGTATGATGATGAGCCGATTGAGCACAAAAAGCACAGTCCTCAGAACACATCCCTGAACGCCCATTAACGATAGAGCATAAATCTACATCTTTGCCAACGTACTTTTGCCGTATAGCATCAGCCATCGCAAGTAAAAATGGCAAATCTTCTTCATTTATATCCGCTAATGATTGTGCATCCTCCATTGTTATTTGCCCGCCGGCTACTATCCGATTTCCCAATTCCATTATCAATTGCACATTTCTCATTTAATATTTCCTCCTCATTTATTCAACAAAAAATTCAACTTTGTCAATAGAATAAATTTAATTCATTTACTTTATATTAACATAATTTCCAGTTAATTTCCAGTTAAATTTCCAAATATCCCCAATTTATAAAATGTTTTCTTGTCTTAATAATGAGTAAATAAACATAATATAAAAAGGATTGTCTCAAAAATTGAGACAATCCTAAAGATCGAGAAAGCAAAATAATAAATCTATCATTCCTATATTAAGATGATAAAAAATCTGAAAATTTTGGAGAAACCCTAGCAAGAAGTTCCCACTGCCTTATCATATACTGTCTTTCCTGCAAAACATATTTTTCATACGTCTTTATTAGTTGTTGTGCGTTGACAATCTGTCCTTTTGTATAGACAGATTGAATTGCTTCTGCAACCTTACATCCGCTTACTAAAGCACTAGATATTCCTTCCCCCATAGGATTAAGAAAATTAGCGGCTTCACCTGCAAACAATACTCTGCCTTTTCCTAATGTAACCGAATGTCCAGGGGTGATATATGGTATAATCCAGCGTTCTTCTTTAACCTGTGGTTGTATTCTTGCATTATAATAAGACTGAAGGAAAGAAAGAAATCGAGAATGATAGTGCTTTATTTTATTGGGATCTTTCACTCCTACTCCAATAATAAGAAAATCATCTTTGACATTAAACCATGCATCATATTCGGATAATTCAGGGCTCAAATATGCATGAAAAAACTGACTATCCAAATCAATACTTCCCTTGGAAAACGTCTGGTAAGTAGCAATATAACTGTTTCGTTCCTGTAATAAATTCTTTTTAATAAGACTGCCAGCACCGTCACATACGATAACAACAGCCGCCTGTTCATAATATGTTTTGCGCCCTTGTAGTTCAACCGATACATGATCGGATCCTTCTTTACAAGAAATAGCGACTGTTGACGTTCTAATCTCAGCACCACTATCTTTTGCCGCTAGAGCTAGCCAATGGTCAAATAAACTTCGCCATATATTTAACCCACTACTTTCAAATGTAAACGCTTGATTTTCTTCATTGGTAATAATAATACCCCGGCTTACATTCGGTCTGCATAGAACCGAATCCGGTATTTTACCAAATTCATTTTTCACTATTTCCACAGATTTTGGTATCAAAATACCCGAACATGACTTTTCGCGCGGCATTTCCAGCTTTTCAATCAATAACACTTTATATCCAGCAGCCGCTGTCCGTTTAGCAGCCATACACCCCGCAGGTCCAGCTCCTATTACTATAACATCATACATATTAAACGCTCCTCTTCAGCAAGTAATAAAATCAAGCTATCATAAATGCTGCATTAAAACTTTTAAAACCAAAGCATTTTTATCCAATCTTACTTAATGTTTCATTGTACTATATATGCTGGAACATAACCCTACCAAGAAGTATGATGGGCTTGCTCCCACCTAGCCTTTGAACCGTAACAGAGAACGATTTACAAGTGCCCCTATCCATGTTGCAATAAAAGCCTTAACCAAATCCCCTAGTAAAAAAGGCAACACTCCAGCTATCAAAGCATTTCCCAAGCTTATATCGGTAATAAAACTTAGCCATACGACTCCAAACAAGTCAACTACCATAACCCCACCAGTCACATTAGCTAGCGCCAGTCGCCAAATCCGGTTCTGCCTCCCTCTCAGCCAGGCAATCAGCATCACTCCGATGAGAAAACCAAAATAATAGCCGCCGCGCGGTCCCAATAGAATGCCAATGCCACCACTCATACCTGCGAAAACTGGCAATCCTGCCGCTCCCATCAGAATGAGTGTAATCACGCTAAAAGCTGCTTGTCTGACAGTTAAAATACTGCCTGTTAACATGATGCCTAAGCTCATTGCAGAAATAGGACTCGGGCTCATGGGAATCGGAATCGAAATTAAGCCCAGCACAGCGGTCAGGGCGGCAAAAAATGCCGAATGAACCAAGTCTGTTGGTCGGTTTTTCGTGTCCATTTTCCCCCTCCTACTTTTTGTTTTAAATGGTAATTTTTTCATAAATCAGCACTTTAAATAGTATAAAAGAAAATATACAAATGGTCAACTATAATTTCCACAACCCCTTTATAAAACACAAGGCGACCACAGCAGGAAATAGTTGAAACAGGGATTATCTGTTGAAGAAACAGCTAGACAAGCTATGTATTCCTATTGAATTACTGAAAAAATACTTGTAAACCAAAGAGTAAATGAAACCCTGCAAAATTCCATTAAGAATTTTGCAGGGTTTCTTCAAAAAGGGAGAATTTTGAATTGCTTTTTTCTACTTCTACACCTAGCCTATTTACTGTTGTCCAATTTCTTCAGCCAATTCATTCAAATAGGTCCAGCGCTCTAGCAGCTCTTCCAATTTTTTCTCAAGTTGCTGCTGCACTTCTGTTAACTCCTGAAGCAAGGCAAAATTACTACCAGTATTATTGATACGTGCCCCAACAATCTGAATCTCTTTTTCCACACTAGCAATTACATCATCAATTTCTTCATACTCTTTTTGCTCTTTAAACGTAAACTTCCGGGAACGCTCTTTGGGTCTTTCACTTTGCGGCTGCTCACTGCTCGTCTCTTTTCCCTGATTCTGCTTTTCCTCGTCATATGCCAAGGCACTTTGGTAATCCGAATAACCGCCTACATATTGCCGAATGCTCCCATCCTTTTCAAAAGCAAAGACTTTCTCTACAACTCGATCTAAGAAATATCGATCATGAGAAACGGCAATGACTGCACCAGGAAAATCATCCAAATAATCTTCTAATATGGTCAGCGTCTGAATATCCAAATCATTGGTAGGCTCATCTAATAACAATACATTCGGTGATCCCATTAAAATACGAAGCAAGTACAAGCGGCGTTTCTCCCCGCCAGACAATTTGCGAATGGGTGTCCACTGCATCTCTGGAGAAAAGAGAAATCTCTCCAACATCTGAGAAGCTGTAATAATACCACCATCGGCAGAAGGTATGAAATTGGCCTCTTCTTTGATATATTCAATCACCCGCAACTCTTCATCCATGTCCGTATTTTCCTGGGAGAAATAACCGATTTTTACGGTCTGTCCAATTTCAATCACACCACTATCAGGATTTAATTTTTGCGTTACCAGGTTCAGTAAAGTTGATTTTCCGCTGCCATTGGGTCCTACAATTCCCATCCGATCATTGCGCAGCACAATATAACTAAAGTTCTGGATGATGGCACGTTCTCCAAAAGATTTACACACATTGTCTATTTCAATAATCTTCCGTCCTAGACGACTGGCACCTGCTATAATTTCCACTCGATCCTGGCTTAAATCAACCTTCTCATCTGATAGCTTCTCAAAGCGTTCAATCCGAGCCTTTTGCTTGGTAGTGCGAGCTCTGGCACCTCTTCTCATCCATGCCAATTCATTACGCAGTAAATTCTGGCGTTTATTTTCACTTGCCTCTTGGTCGGCTTCCCGCTGCATTTTTAGTTCCAAGAACAGACTGTAATTTCCCGTGTAACTATATAAATTGCCCTTATCTAGCTCAATGATACGATTCACTACACGATCTAAAAAATAACGATCATGAGTAATCATCAGCAATGCGCCTTTGCGTTTATGTAGATACTCCTCCAACCAAGCCACCGTATCATTATCGATATGATTGGTAGGCTCATCTAAAATTAAGAGATCCGCCGGATGAATCAGAGCACTTGCCAAAGCGATGCGTTTACGCTGCCCACCGGATAAAGTGCCTACCTTTGCTGTAAAATCGGTTATACCTAACTGCGTTAAAATGATTTTGGCTTCACTCTCAAGCTGCCAGCCATTCATACCATCCATTTGCTGACTGAGTGCAATAAGTTGTTTTTGTAAACCTTGATCTTTCGGGTTATCCTCAGCGGCCAGCAGCACCTGTTGGTATTCCCTCAGCAATTTCATGATCGGTGAATACCCCTGAAACACCTGATCCAGAACCGTATCTGAAGGATTAAAAGAAGGATTCTGGGCTAGATATTGTACTTCTATGGTGTTGCCAATCATCACCTTCCCATCATCCGCTTCTTCCAATCCAGCGATGACTTTCAAAAAAGTAGATTTTCCTGTGCCATTCACACCAATCAAGCCAATTTTATCATTTTCATCAATACCAAAAGAAACATTACTAAATAAATTCTTCATACCATAACTTTTGGATAACTTTTCAATCGAAACTATATTCATAACGATACCTCTCACCAACAAAATCTTACTATACCTATTATACCTAATGATGGCAAGTATGCAAAATCAAATGGTGAGTTTAACTTCTAAATACAGCACCTACATAACAATGCGATTACATCCTTTTATGTCATAGACTTTTTATCAGATTTTCAAATCTTGATACCCATGATCTCATCGCGGAAGATACGCTCATCCATCATTTTAATATTTGGCGAAATAATTGGTTTGAAATCCATAAGTGCCAGAATATCTTTATCAATATCTACACCTGGTGCTATTTCTGTCAGCATTACGCCTTTTGCTGTCAGCTCAAATACTGCACGTTCGGTAATATACATGACCGATTGTTGTGTTTTTTGTGCATATGTACCACTAAAGGTAATTTGCTCAACATGGTCAAGAAATTTCTTAACTTTCCCCTCATTAACAATTTTCAATTTTCCATCGGCAATGTTAACCTTCAGTCCACCTGCAGTAAAGGAACCACAATATATAACCCGCTTTGTATTTTGTGTAATATTGATGAAACCGCCGCACCCCGCTACGCGGCCCTTAAATTTACTAACATTAATATTTCCATATTGGTCGGTTTGTGCTAACCCGAGGAAGGCCAAATCCAGACCACCGCCGTCATAAAAATCAAATTGATATGGCTGGTCAAGAATGGCTTCAGCATTCATTGCAGCTCCAAATCCCAAGCCGCCTGCCGGGAGACCACCGACAGGACCAGACTCTACCGTAAGCGTCATTGTATCACCAATGCCTTCTTCATTTGCCACCATGGCAATGCCTTCTGGAACACCAATTCCCAGATTTACCGCTGCGTTAGGGATAAGTTCCATAGCTCCACGGCGTGCAATTACTTTGCGCTCATCAAGAACCATAGGGGCAATTGTAAAGAGCGGCGCACGAGCCTCCCCGCAATATACAGGATTATAGCTGCATGGTTCAGCATAGATCTGTAGATGATTATCTGGATTTTCATTCACTACAACATAGTCCACGTTAATTCCGGGAACTTTTACATTCATAGGATGCATGCTGCCATTTTCCACAATGCGTTCTACTTGTACGATAACAATACCGCCTGAGTTTTTGGCAGCTTGCGCCAGAGAGAGAAGCTCTAAGGATACTGCTTCATGTTCAATCGTAATATTACCTTTCTTATCCGCACTAGTGCCGCGAAGCAATGCCACATCAATGGGAAAGGGTTTATACCAAAGCCACTCTTCACCTCCTAACTCAATCACCTCGACCAAGTCTTCCTTAGTAACGTCATTGATCTTACCGCCTTCCACCCGGGGATCTACAAAAGTATTCAGACCTACCTTCGCAATAACCCCTGGTTTTCGTCCGGCAACATTACGAAACCAATGGGTAAGAGTGCCTTGGGGGAAATTATAGGCTTCAATTTTATTTTCCACGGCAAGTTTACCGAGTTTTGGTGCCAAATTCCAGTGTCCGCCGATTACCCGTTTCACCAGCCCTTCATGTCCAAAGTGGTTTGCGCCACGATCCTTACCGTCCCCCTGCCCGGCACAGTATATCAACGTAAGGTCAATTGGAAGTCTTTCCTTTAGAAAGCTTTCTTCAATTGCTCCAGTCAATGCATCTGGATTACCACAGCCTACAAATCCGCTTGTTGCAACAGTGGCACCGCTTTTAACCAATTTGGCAGCTTCTTGTGCACTAATGATTTTAACCATATCCTTCACCTCAGTACGTGTCTTTCGACACAATTTTTAATTAATATAATCCAGTAAGTAAGTGGAAAAAAACCACTATAAATGCGACACTCGTTTTCATTAGGGTTAATGCGAAAATATCTTTGTATGCCTGTTTATGAGTCAATCCACAGACGACCAATAACGTAATGATGGCACCATTATGTGGAAGGGTATCCATGCCGCCTGATGCCATCGATGCAACTCTATGCAGGATTTCAGGAGACATACCGATGGATTGAGCCCATGCCAGCCAATCTTTTGACATTAAGTCCAATGCAATGGACATGCCTCCTGATGCTGATCCGGTAACACCCGCGAGAGTAGTAACCGTCACCGCTTCAGAGACTAAAGGTGTACCTCCTATTTTTATACTCATTAACGCACTTGAAATGGCTTTAAAGCCCGGTAATGCTGCAATAACGTTACCGTAACCTACCTCAGAGGCAGTATTCATGATGGCAAGTAATGAGCCGATAGCCCCGGCATTCATGGCTTTTGCCAAGCTGCCGCCTTTTGGTATCGATTTGTACCCTAAGCCCATGGCAAGTAAAATACCGATGACCAAAGCAATAATGAGTGACCAAATACTAATGACATTTTTAATATTGGCTGCTACCATTGGTAATTTCATTGCTTGAAATGGTTCAAGCATCGCCGGATTCCAGGCAAAGAAGTTGATCATCACAAAATTAATAATCAATACTGCCAAGAGAGGAATAACCCCAATATACCAGGAAGGTAGTTTAACCTCTGTATCTAAGCGTATGTCAGGCTCATTGATCGTATGCTCGCCATACCCTTCACCACTAGTAATAGCCGTTTTATATCGGTGATTTAAATAGAAAAGACCCGAACCGATCAGAATCGTGCCGCCAAAAATACCGCATATGGGAGCTGCATAGATCGTCGTGCCGAAAAAGCTAGTGGGTATAATATTTTGTATTTGAGGAGTACCAGGGAAAGAATCCATCGTCGCAGTAAATGCACCAAGAACGATAGCCGCAGGGATAAGCCGTTTTGGTATATTCGCTTCTCTAAATAGTGCAGCGGCAAAAGGATACACCGCAAATACCACCACAAACATACTTACACCACCATACGTTAAAACCGCTCCGGCTAACGTAACAGCAAGAATAGCACGTTCCCTTCCTAATCCTTTTATAATTGCGTGAGCAATACCTTGAGCCAGTCCAGTGTCCTCCATAATTTTGCCAAAGATGGCTCCCAGCAAGAATACAGGAAAAAAAGACTTTATATAGGTCACACCTTTTGCCATAAAAAGTTCGGTATAAGCCGGCATGATTGGCAGACTAGACATACTGGCAGCAAGCAAGGCAAATATCGGAGCAAATATAATAACTGAATACCCACGGTAGGCAAAGCAAATTAACAAAATCAGACTTGCTATAATACTGATCACTTCCATAACCTTAAACCCCCAATACTTTTTTACTTGGTACTACAACGTCCAAACCTCCCTTCTTTGCATGATGCCACTTTCACATTTATAGTAAGTTGCAAGATGTATGCCAAAGTGAAAATAATAACAAACATAGACAAGTAACAGCCTTTAAGCAGAAAAGATAGCATTGATATTGTCTGAAAATACAGACAACTATGTATGGTTTTCAGACACAACAAAACAACTCATGACGAATCCGCTTTGTAATGTTACATAATAACATCAACGGAAGTTAGCCATGAGTCAGAAATAGTCTATAGCAACCAGTAAACACATTGCCTTTTAACGTTTTTTACCAGGAGAGTTATACCCGATACCATATTTTTTTAATTTTTCATAAAAAACAGACCGATTTACGTGTAGCAATAGTGCAGCTTTACTTTTATTACCACCAGTATCCTCTAGCGCTTTTAGAATTGCATTTTTTTCTGCCTCATATCGTATTTCAACTAATTCAGCTCTAGTTGATTCCTTTTCTACGTGCTGGGGTTTCAGTATTTTTCTCATGATAGGGGCTAAATGTTCTGGTAAAATACAGATTCCTTCCTCCATGATGTTGACAGATCGCTCCAAGATATTCTCCAATTCACGGATATTGCCTGGCCAAGAATAGGCTTTAAGCACCTTCATAGCTTCTGGCGATATACAGTCAACAAAGCGTTCCAATTTCAAACTGATCTTTCTGAGTAAGACCTCACACAATAAAGAAATATCCTCCTTATGATCCCTCAGCGGTGGAATCTGGATGGAAACGATGTTCAAACGATAGTACAAGTCTTGCCGGAAATGCCCACTAGCCGTCAACGCTTCCAAATCTTTGTTCGTAGCAGTAATCACCCGTATATCCAGCTTAATGGTCTTAGTTCCACCAATTCTTTCAATTTCCCATTCTTGCAGCACCCGCAATAATTTCACTTGCATACCAAGGGGCATATCACCAACTTCATCCAAAAAGAGCGTGCCTCCGTTGGCCAGTTCCATCTTGCCAGGCTTACCACCTTTTCTCGCTCCAGAAAACGCACCTTCTTCGTAACCAAACAACTCTGATTCCAACAAATTTTCTGGTATTGCCGCACAATTCACTTTAATAAATGGCCCTTGGCAGCGAAAACTCCCATTATGAATAGCATGTGCAAAGAGCTCCTTCCCCGTGCCGCTTTCTCCCAAAATCAGCACAGTTGAACTGCCTTTAGCCGTTCTTTGGGCAATATGCTTAACCTCTTCAATTTTTTTAGTTTCTCCAATAATATCTTCAAATGTATACTTGCCACCTAACGTCTTTCGCAGTCTTTCTTTATAATATTCAAGCTCATGCTGGAGATGGCTGATTTCATTAGCCAGCCGCTTCAAATCCTTGATATCTTTAAATACGACATGACCAACAGCACAAATAATTTCATCATTTTTTACAATGGGAATGCGGGAAACAATACAGTTATTACCATTCATTTTCTGTATTACATTCATTTCCCCTTTTCCATTTTCGATAACCTCATGCAATTGGGTATTGGGAATCACTTCCGTTACCTTTTTGCCAATCACCTCATGGGGCTTTTTATCCAAAACAGCATAATACGCCGGATTCATCATGGTAATAATCCCCTGCTTATCTACCACCACAATCCCTTCTTCAATGCTTTCCAAAACATATTGCAGCGTACATTTTAGCTTTGTTACTTCTTCTAACTCAGCAGCCACTTTACTAAGCTCAGTAATTTCCTGAAAGACTGCGATTGCACCGATAATCCGCTTTTCTTTCCATATTGGCGTCGAGTTCATCAAGACATGAGTCATACCGATTTGAAACCGTTGATTGAATTCGGCAGCCCCCGTTTCTATTACTCTTACTAATCGATTATCCGGAAGAATATTATCCACTATACATCCAATAGCCGCAGTACTTTTAAGGCCAATAATCATTTCTGCCCATTGATTCATGAAGATTATGATTCCTTTTTTATCAACCACGACAATCCCATTGTTTATCGAATTTAGAGTTGCATGAAAGTCTTCAATCATGAACTGCATATTCACACTCCTCTCACCTTTTTCAATTATTATCATGCTATTTTTGCAATATTATGATAATAATTGAAATTCGTAGGGTTTATTTAACATGCAATGCATGTATACGTAATTTTTTTCACAATGAAAGGCAATCTTTATCGTCTAGTTACAAGAATAGGTTTGAAACCATTATAGCAAATTAAACTCAATTTTTCTACGCAGTTCATGATTCTATCTATAACCCCCTCTGATCCGATATTATATCTAGGATCAGAGGGGGTTATCCAGCATTAAACTCTACATTTTTAGTATGCCAATGGCATTCAAGAAGACTACAATCAGTAATACGGGAGTTACATAACGAATCAGCAAGAAGTATACATTGACCAATCCTGCAATTTTTAACTTTCCATGATTGGATAATTCAGCGACTACGTCTTCACGCTTTATCGAATATCCCATTAATAAGGCAATCAATAATCCGCCCAATGGCATAAAAACATTAGAAGAAATATAGTCAAATAAATCAAAAAATCCGAGTCCAAAGAAGGTAATATGCCCCAACATACTGGTCTTGTCAACCGATAAGGTTGCTAAAATACCTACTATAAACATAATTACTGCTGTCAGAATCGCTGCGCCTTTTCGCGACATGCCCTTCTCCTCAGATAAATACGCCACAGGCACTTCTACCAATGATAACATGGCAGTAGTCGCAGCAATAGCCGTTAAAAAGAAAAAGGCAATTAATAATAGATTGCCAAAAGGCATTTGAGAAAATACCAAAGGTATGGTCATAAAGAGCAATCCAGGCCCAGCCGTAGGCTCCATACCAAAAGAAAATACAGTTGGGAATATCGCTAAACCTGCTAACATGGATACTAATGTATCAGATAAAGCCACTTTAACTGCCATACTAAACATATTGTTCTCTTCAGTAAAATAACTGCTATAAGTCATCATCGTGCCCATACCAAGGGATAATTTAAAGAAAGCCAGTCCTAAGGCTGCTAATATAGCCGCAGCTGATAATTGTCCAAAATCAACATGAAATAAAAATTGAATCCCCTCTGCAGCTCCCGGTAAGGTCAAAGCACGAATATCACAAATAATAATCAGAATAAATAATAATGGCATTAATGTCTTGGTAATCTTTTCAATCCCTTTTTTTACACCCATTGTTAAAATACCGGCTACTACAGCAATTACAATGAACTGCCATAAAATAGGTGACAATGGCCCCATAATCACATCACCAAATTGGGCCTTAGCTGTCTCCATGGTAACGTTAACAAAATCTCCCGAAATTGCTTTAAATAAATAATAATATACCCACCCAGCTACACAGCTGTAAAAAAACATAATCAGATAAGAGGACGCAACGCCCATAATCCCAATGTTCTTCCAAGGGGTACCGGGTTTTAACTCTTCCAAGGCACCTACAGCATTCTTCCTAGTTTTCCTTCCAATGTAAAACTCACTGAGCATAATCGGTAAACCAACAAATAAAATACAGCAAAAATAGACTAATAAGAAAGCACCGCCGCCATTTTGTCCTGTTAAGTAAGGAAACTTCCAAATATTACCTAACCCAACTGCTGATCCTAGTGTTGCAAAAAACACTGCTAACCCTGAAGAAAATGTTTCTCTTTTTTTAACTACACCCATGACTTCACTCCTATTTTTTATTTGCTCTAATCATTAGTCCTTTCGTTATGACTGTAAGTTTACAAAACAAGAAAATTTCACACTCTTTTAAGTTATTTTTGTAATATTCACACATTACAAACGACTCTATTGCTAAGTCTCTTTGTGTAGTTATTTACGAGCATAACAGTATATATAATAACATACATTTTTCATTTTGAAACTTACTTTTGCTTTCCAGACTAAATAAAAATAGGTTAACATATTCCTCCGCTTCACAAAGAATATGTTAACCCCTATGAACAGTTCGCTGATCTTCCCTTTTATGCTAACTTATTTGTTTAGCTCCTCTAATCCTTCGAACTGCATATTATAATACTTGGCATAAAGTCCATCTTGCAGCAGCAGCGTTTCATGATTTCCTCGTTCCTGAATGCCCCGATCATTAATCACAATAATTTCATCCGCATTTCGTATCGTGCTTAACCTGTGGGCAATGACAATGGTCGTTCGATCCTTAGAAAGCTGCTCTAATGATGCTTGAATATGACGCTCGCTCTCATTATCTAAAGCGGAAGTAGCCTCATCCAAAATTAAAATTTTAGGATTCTTTAAAAAGACGCGTGCAATCGCCAGGCGCTGTTTCTGTCCACCGGAAAGACGAACCCCTCGTTCTCCTACATAGGTGTCATAGCCATAATCAAGACTCATAATAAAATCGTGAATGTTGGCATTCTTGGCTGCCTTAATAATTTCCTCCTCAGCAGCCTTAGGCTTGCCATAAGAGATATTGTCCCGCACACTGCCAGCAAACATATACACGTCCTGTTGTACAATTCCGATGTTACTTCGCAGGGACTTTAGCGTAACGTCACGAACATCCTTGCCGTCAATTGTCACAGAACCCTCTGTCACATCGTAAAAGCGGGGCAGCAAAGAACAAAGGGTCGTCTTGCCTCCTCCAGATGGACCAACCAAAGCTATGGTTCTTCCAGCTTCTATCGATATTGTCACCTTTTCCAGCACTTCAGTAGTTTTGTCATAATAAAAAGAGACATCCTTGAAAGCGATCTCACCACGCACATTGGTAAGAGATATTGCATCCTCTTTATCCACAATTTCCGGCTCCGTTTGCAGTACATCAACAAAACGCTTAAAACCAGCGTAGCCTTTTTGAAACTGTTCGGTAAAATTAATAAGTACATCAAGAGGATTAATAAAGATGCCAATGTATAGAGCATAAACCGCCAGGTCCGTGAGCTGCATCGTACCATTGGCAATAAAGGCGCCGCCAAAGACCAGTACTGTCACATAAAGCAATCCTTCAAAGAAATTGTTTCCTGCATGAAAACTGCCCATTATTTTGTAACCAGTTTCTTTAGAATCTAAAAACTCAACGTTGCTGCTTTTAAACTTTTCGCTTTCGATCTCCTCATTGGCAAAGGATTTGACTACACGAATACCGGAGAGACTATCTTGTACCCGAGAGTTCACATTGGCAATTTTCTTTCGATTATCCATAAAAATAGCCTTCAGCTTTCGGTTTTGATAAACACTGAAAACTACCATGATCATCGTAACGCATAGGAGAATCAATGTCATTTTCACATGAATCAGCATTAGCAGCGCGAAAGAACCAATTATCTTTAATATGGAAATAAATAAGTTTTCCGGTCCATGGTGTGCCAGCTCTGAGATATCAAACAAATCTGAAACCAGTTTGGACATCATTTCCCCTGTATTGTTTTTATCGTAATAGGAAAATGGAAGACGCTGCAAATGGTCGAATAAATCCTGTCTCATATCGCTCTCCATTCGAGCCCCCATTACATGTCCCCAGGAGGTAATATAGTATTGGCAGCCATAGCGAATGAGGTACATCACAATTAACCCCCCACCAACATAACCAATCCCATGCAAAATCTCGTCTGAACTTTGGGTAAATAAACCTTTGGTAAGGAGGTTTAAAATTTGCGGAAATGCGAGATCAATCATGGACATAGTTAATGCACAAACCATATCCGTATAGAATAAGAACTGATAGGGCTTATAATATTGAATAAACTTCTTTAAAATGAACATCTGAAAAATCTCCTTTAATCGACGAGGCTACAATCAAATTATTGTTGACCTGTTATAATTCTCCATATAGTATAACATCTTTTAAATCAATCTTTCCAATGAATACGCGGGTGATTCATGCTAAATTATATTGTTAGTGCTAATACTTCAAAAATAAACGTCTCAACCTTAGATAGAAGTATTCTATGATTTACATAAAGTACCTTTTATCTAGGATTGAGACTTGTTTACTTTAGGGATTCTTATATTTTACATATTCGTAATTAGACTCGAAACTTTGCAACCCCCTCTTGCAGCGTACTGGCCAAAGAGGCTAAACTATGACTGGCAGAAGCAATTTCCTGCATGGATGCAGATTGCTCTTGTGTTGCAGCGGAAATCGTCTGGGTTTCTGCTGCATTCTCTTTGCTTACAATCTCGATTTCGTGAATTGAGCCTACCAAGGTCTGACTGCCATCAACGATCTGTTGAATGGCCTCGGATATTTCTTTTATCTGCTCGGAAAATTGAATAATGGACTCGACGATGATAGTAAACATCTCTCCCGCGGAGTTAATAACGATAATTCCATCCTTTACCCGTTCCAAACCAGATTGAGAAGCAGCAACAGCCTGCTCCATATTGATCTGATTCTTCTGAATCACGGCCCCAATCTGCTGCGTAGCTTGATTAGACTGCTCTGCCAGCTTTCGAACCTCTTCTGCTACCACAGCAAAGCCGCGTCCATGCTCCCCAGCTCTTGCAGCTTCAATGGCAGCATTTAATGCTAATAGATTCGTTTGGCTGGCGATTGTTGAGATCAGATTTACCATTTCACTAATTTCTTGCGATCCTGCAGCAAGCTCCGTAATTGCACTTTGTACCGCTGCCGAACCGTGGCTAATATCTTGCATTTGAACAATTGCTTGCTCTACAGACTGTTTTCCTTTTTCAGCCTCTTGGGATGCATGTGTGGCAATTTCAGATACGCCTTGGGTTGTTGTTAATATCTGTTCCGTGTTAGTCGACATTTGTCGTGCTACAGCAGCAATACGATCCGCCGAATTTGCCTGTTTTTCCGTACCGTGTGCAATATCAGTAATGGAACCCGCTATTTGATTAGCAGCATCTGCTGAATGATTTGCACTGGCCGTTAGCTCTTCACTAGAAGCCGCTACATGCTCCGCCTGAGATTTTACATTGGTAACCAAAACACGTAAATTGCCTCGCATATCTCGAAAGCCTTTTGCTAATTGACCAATTTCATCATGGGAAAAGACTTGAATCTCTTGTTCACTAAGATCCCCATCTGTTAGTATCAAACATTCATCTCGAATGATCTGAATGGGTTTTGCAAAACGCTTGCTCAAGAATATGATAAATAAGATGGCGATAATAATACTTGCAATTGAAATGGCGATCATCATGTACGCCAATGTAGTAATTTCTTTGTTCACTTCCGCTTCTGGCGCTGCCACTGTCATAATCCATTTAGATCCATCGGGCAATGGAACAGGAGTAAAAACTCCCATCTTTGTAACACTATCAACAAAACTATAAGATCCCTCCATCTGCGTACCTGTTTCATTTACGGTTTTAAACAAGGAAATTAAGCGATCGTCTAATTCTTTTGTCGGCAAATTCAGTTGAGGATTAATTTGTTTTTCGTTTAATTTTAGTTTGCCTATCATTTCTGGGTTCCTAGGGTATGCAATGACGGTTCCTAAATGATCCGTCAAAAATCCATAACCAGTTTCCTTAAACGTTATACCTTTTACTAACTCTGTAAGTCTGTCTAGTGAATATGTCCCTCCCAGAACTCCTGCCAACTGACCATTATTAAAAACAGGTGTAGCTAAAACCACGGATAGTTTGCCTGTTGTATTAGAGACTAAGGGGTCTGAAATAACGGATTTTTGAGTAGTAAGTACCTTTTGAAAATATTCCCGGTTATTATATTGACCTGTAGAGTTGTCTGAACGAATCCCCGAACCGTTTAGTGAAACAAAAAAAATCGCATCAAAATAGCCTATACGCTTTTGTGTTTCTGCCATAGCTTGAACAATTTCTGCTTTATTCGTACCATTCTTAATACGCTGGGTATTGGCAAGATCATCTAAGCGAATCAGCTTTTCTTGTAAGTCAAATTGTATTTTATTAGCATAATCCGTCCCAATTGAAGCTGCAGTCTCATTTACACTATGAATCAAAAATTTATTTGATAGATAATAACTAACACTAGATAATATTCCAAATGATAAGATAAATAAGGGAAGCAACATAATTAAAAATCTAGTTTGAATACTGGTTACTTTCATAAGATGAGCCTCACTTTACAAATAATAATATTTCGTCTCTCAATTTTTGCAGCATAGCCTGGTGGTAGTAACTTTTTAGGAATCACCAGTAATGTTCATTTGAATAGTACCTTGACCAATCACCCCCATTTCTTTGCAGATGATGAATGTAATATAAAAATGGCATTTAGGACTTCACTTTCATACTAAGTACGTAGGAAATGACCTAAAAAAGCATATAGAAAAAACCGATAATGTAACATAATAGAATTGTGTTACATTATCGGTTTTTATGTAAATTTAATAAATACTAACAGTATAAGGGGATTGTTTTATCATAAAGAATAGAAAACCTTGATAATTGCCCTTAGTGAATTGCAATCCTACACATTAAATGAGAGAGTTAATTTGAATGATTACAATATTCGTCATATTTTTTAAAAATATTTGTAAATTATTATAAAATTTGTAAGAAAAAAAGGATTTATCTAGAAAAAAGCGTATTTATATTAGTGTTGTAACACAATTCTATTGTGTTACATCTTTAACATGTAATACGCTTTGTCCTTCTTAGAGTAAGGATTTAACCCAGTTTTGCACAGCTGGAAACCTACTTTATAATACATTAACATAAATATATCTTCTAATTAAGACGAAGACATTCGAATTCTTTTGGACACCTGCGAACAGAGCGAAGCAATCCCCTACTTGTTAGGAGATTGCTTTGCTCTGTTTTATTGCTATTTATCCAGCATTAAGGCCGATGGCCATTTCTATGGGGCAATTGTCTACAATCATTTCAACCGCAATATACGTACTATTACAAACTGCAACTTTCCCATTCCCTTGAAGAAATAAGGGAGGATTGATTTTTATGGTAAATCCAATCTGATTTAAAGACGTAGATGCATGAGAAACAATCATATTGACCAGCTCACAAATTGCACTTTCAGCCATCTCATCAATCGTATCCATCGTTACCCGCCTTAACATCACTGAAGAAATGGTTTTAGCCGTCTGCTCTGTCATATTAAAAATGATATTTCCATCACTTTGACTGCTCATACCAACTTGTATACTAACACCTAGACTATCAACAAATTGTTCTTTCGTAAAGATTTTCCCTCTGACAATGTTTGTAAACCCGACTTTAGGCACCACGCCTATAAAAGCACTCAGAAAAGGGTTAATAAATTTAGCATCCAAACTACTGTCCTCCCATTATATAGTACATTTATTTTAAATTTTTCAACTTTATAAATAGCTCTATACTATTTACCAGCAAACATATTAATCTAAAGACTAAGAATAGACGGACAAATAATCATCCTTACTGTTAGAATAACTCATTTGAAAAATTATTACCTCTTCTAAAAGGTATAGATCTTTAAAATAGGTTGAATAAATAACAAAAAATAACCGTCTGTACCCATTATTTGCATTAGCACTGATTGCCAAGATAATAAAGGTAACATGAATAATGGATTCTTAATGTGTATTATGTTTGCTCTAAATTTTTCAAATTTTGAACTCCCCTGAGTAAAAAGAGTTATATTCTTGGTACTACTCTCGTACAATACATTATGCGAATAGCATCTTAATTGTTTTTATTATTAAAATCCGATATTGATAAGGAGGATTCTAAATGCTTAGCGCAGTCTGTGGTTGTTTGACAAATTCACCAAATACTACGAATACATGCATAGGCCACATCCCTAAGAGTTCTATTTATCTTAGTCGTACATTAAAAGGCCTAACTCCTGATGGCAGATATGTACATCTAATAAAGAACGGTAGAGTAACGTACCATCCAGGTTACTACACTATAGACGGAAGATTATTGCAACCCCACACATAAAGGGGCTGCCGCACTAAAAATGGTGTGCTACCCGTCAAGAGGACAATAAAAAATAATAAATTTTTCTATCGCCAGCCTGATAACGGTTGGCGATACTTTTATGCTGCCAATCTATAATGATTATGGTATGCCATTGGTGTCATTACATTTAACTTGCGTTGCAGACGTCGATTATTGTAGTAATCTACGTAATCCGTTATAGCCTCCACTAGATTATCTCTATTAGTGAAACGATGACCATAATACATTTCTCGTTTCAAAATTCCCCAAAATCCTTCCATTGGTCCATTGTCAATGCAATGGGCTACTCTGGACATACTTTGCTTCATGTGATGATCTTTTAAACGCATATGGAATTGAGCACTTGTATATTGATAACCACGGTCGCTGTGGAACAGCGGATGAGCCTCCGGTTCCAAACGAACAGCTTCATCAAAAGTATCCATAACCAATGGATTATCGTTATGATTACTAATTTTAAAGGCTACAATTCTGCGGTCGTATAAATCCAGGATGGCACTCAGATATATCTTGTGAACTTCAATACCGATATAATATTTGAATTCAGAAACATCCGTAAGCCATTTTTCATTAGGCATATCAGCGTGGAATTCACGGTGTAAATAGTTTTTTGCGATGTGGTCCGGATTTTGAGCAGATCTGGTACAACTTTTTGGTCTCCATTTAATGGTGGATTGAATTCCTTTGTTTCTGCAAATACGAAGAACGCGTTTATCGTTCACAACAATTTTGTAATTTACATCCAGCTCATCACGAATACGGCGGTATCCCATATCTGGATGTTGTTTATGGATAGTATATATTTCTTCCGAAATACGTTCATTCTTAATTTCACTATCACTCTTTGGATGATTGAGCCAACGATAATAAGCAGAGCGCGTGATTTTAAGATATTTACATAATTTTTTTGTTGGATAGCCTTTGGTTGAAGATAATTCCTTGATAGCTATATAGGCTGTAAGGTACTGTACTAAAGATAGTGATCCCTCCTCTCCAGTTCCCTGACTTTTTTTAACAGATCATTCTCCATTTGTAGATCGGTGTTCATTCGTTCCAACTCTGCAATCTTATCCCGTAGCTCTTCTTCTGGACTACGACTTGGCTGCGAACCAACACGGTGACCACGTCTGTCTTCAAGTCCAGCCCTTCCCATATCTTCATACTTTTTGACCCAGTTTCGAATCTGTTGATAAGAACAATTGTATTTGCTTGCCATTGCTCCATAGTTTTTATCATTCATTAAACAATCCTTGACTACCTGTAATCGTTCTTCAGGAGTTGTTGTTCTTTCTTTTGTCATGTATGTACCTCCAGTGGATTCTTTAAGTATTCCACCAGAATTATACACCTTTATCCAATCACAAAGTTGCTTGTTAGAACGAATATCGTACTTTTGACAAATGTCACCAAGTGATCCTTTTCCACTCAGATAGTCATTAACCGCATTCATCTTTAACGTTTTTGAATAACTTCGGTTCTTGGTTTGATTAAGCAATCCGATAGGACCTTCTGCTTTATATATTCGCACCCATCTCTGCACACTTTGGTAGGCTACGTTTGCAATTCTTCCCGCTTGTCTAATGCCAATTTTGCCATTCAGGTATCGTTCAACAATTTTTACTTTTTCTACTGGATCAATCTTACTTTTTCTAGACATAGAAATACCCCCATATAGGACTTTTATATTTCAGTGTCCTATATAGGGGTAGCATATCAAAAATAGTGCAGCAGCCCCTCTTACTTGATTTCTTCACGCAATTCTTCATGTATAAAAAAAGTTTTATTTTATTTCATTTAAAATTTTTACAAGTTCATCTGCGCCTGTATCAGCAGGGCAAGGCTGTACGATCGCTTGCTCGCCAAGTCTTATTACACCATCATCATTACGGGCTTGCGCGAGAGATTCATTATTATGATAAGCGGCAGCCAGATTGCCAGCGATCAAATAGCTGCGCTCAATCCCACTCATATTGGCGAAAGCAGCTGGTTTCATAAAGGATTTGTTGTTTATTTTGATTTCACCAGTAGCAGCATTGACAGTGACTTTCTTATTGCTGTACTCGGTCAACTTTTTAGAATAATTATCACGTCGTTCTTTTTCCCCTGGATGGGTGGAAGGATTTAGAACATCATCAAAAAGACCTTTTGATCCGCCACTGCTCATTTTGTCGATTACACGCTGCCATACTGCTGCCGGAGCGCCGGGATTGTAACCAGCATCAGTGATATAGGAAAAAGCGATATTGTCAGATTCCCATTCATTCGGCTTGGTTATGCCAACCGCCTTGGTATTGGAAGCCACTACATCAACAGCTAATTTGCTGCCGCCACTCATTTGTGAACCAGCAACCTTTTGGACAAAATCGACTGTCAATTTCTTTTTAGCACCATTTATAGGATGATTCTTTTGTCCGTGGACCAGTTCGTGGGCAACAACGGCTGCTATCTTATCTTCGTTATTATCGAAAAAAGAAAATACGCCAACATTGACAGAAACATTATGCCCCAGGCTGCAAAACGCATTGAATGCCGTTTGGGGGTTGATAAAATAATTGTATGGCTTGTCTTGTATTGACGGCTCAGTTTTAGCAATCGTGCTTGTCAGCCTTGTCATAATGCTGGCAAGTGTTGCATTAAAATCAGGGTCTTCGCTTACACCTTCCGATACTTTAAGTTGTTCAAATAGTTCATTTCGTCCATCATTTTCATAGTGGTCAAGAGATTTTTTTATCTCATCTTGTTGCTTAGCAGTACTAACCACTGTGCCTCCGAGTTTACCAATATTAATGGCTTCAGTTTTTGTTGGATGCAACAAACCTGTAGCCAGTGAAAAACAAAGAGTCAAAGTCCCTGTTCCCAGCACTGCCTTACGAAAAAAAGTTCTTAAATCCAATTGAGTAACACCTCTTTTATTTTTTTGCTAAATTAAAAATAGCTGCTTCCTTTATCTAGGATAAAACATTTTGCGAATCATTGCCTCTGCTAAAAGGTATAGATTCCCACATTTTTAAATTTATATGACTGAATTGTAGCCTCGTTTAATGATCGACGCTCTATTTCCAGTACTCCATCTTGATTAGTTGTTTCAGAATCCATTTTTATCTCCTCCGTACAATATGATGATTTCATTGCATATAACTTACGTTATTTGATTGTCCTCTTATTCAGATATACTATTATTATATTCATCAACAAGCTGCCCCAAGCGGCGTCTGAATTCGCCTACAGGATAGCTGCGTCCGCCAGTGGTAATTTTTCCGGTATTTTCATTTTTAATTTCAGTAGTCCCTGCTTTAATCATGTTCAGGGTGTCTGTCGCCGCTGTTTGCATTCCTTCGGTAGTGTTTACAAATTGGTTTAAAAATGGGACTTGGTCTGCCGAATACCCCTCTTTTTTCAGTTGATCTTTGTCTTTATAGATCTTTTTCAATTCTGATACATTTGAGTTGAATTTATTGTACACTTCTTCATATTGTGCAAAATCAGCCTCTAAGAAGTCTTTTCCTCCGCTTTCTAACGTATCAAACATATGGCTTATTTCTCTCCCGCTTAATAATACACTTAGTGCATAATAGTGTATGTTAAATCCTTTTTTCTTAAGACCAGGTAATTCTGCTCCTTCATGTTCAACTATTTTTGGATAAAATGAAGTTGAGGAATCATCTGCTGCCTGTGACAACTCTCTATAACTTAAAACCATCTTTTTATGAAGTTCACGTCCTTTGGCAAAATTGTCCTTTTCATACTCTTTATTTGCATAATATAAAGTAACATCTTTAAAATATAGCTCAATAAATGCATCTGTCTTATCGCATAACGTTAGCATTTTAGCGTCAATTTCTCCATAGCTAGGTTTATCCGCCTGATATTTGCGTGGCAGCTTGGTGTGGCGCTCCTTATGAAACCCATAAAGACTTTTTTCCCCTTCTCTTTCCGCTGTCGGAAACAATATAAAACCGCTAAATTCTTTTTTTATATTTATTTCTTCGCCTGTACCAAATTCATTAAAATAGAACTTAGCAACACCGCTTAACCAGCCCTGTTTAAAATTTAAAAGTTCGATATAGGAATTAAACTTCTTTATATCATCTCCCTTTGTGCTGCTATTGCTCAAGTTATTTGAGATATTTGAACAAGCCGTTAATAATAGGCTCATACAAATACAAATTAGAACTACTCTTAATTTCATTTCAATCCGCATTCCCCTTTATTGGTAAATTTCTTTCTTCGGTATCTGCTAATTTGCCATTTCATTACCCCATTTTTCTCTCTTTTTCTTATGCTTACTGTTAGGATAAACCATTTTGGGAATCATTACCTCCCCTAAAAGGTGTAGATATCGACATTTTTCACTAAAAATGCTAATTTTTAGTATACTTCTCAAAAGTAAAAGACTACGTTTTTGTCGGTCAGACAAAAAACGTAGTCTTTTACTCGGGAAGCAATGGGACTCGATAGACTGAAACTCGCTTCTGCACGGCAAGATTGACCGGTTACTATTTCAAGAGGAGTGCATGCTTCGGGGCTATCAGGCCATTTTTAGGGTTTGGTTTCCCAAAAGGCAACAAAGAAAAGTACCGACGTATGGAAAACACATTTTAGGTGATATTAATCATTTTTTAAACGATCGTAAATACTCGTTATCTCTTCAACGTAATTGTGATACTCCACTTTGGTAACTACCCATTCTTCTTCTGTTTGCTGCCTAATTTTCAGGATTTTCCTCGTCCATATATTACCTGGTCATGAACTCTACCTCCTCACTTATACCTTATTTATGAATAGCATTGTTAGCCTACAGATCAAGCGTAATTTCTGTTTTTCTAGGTTCCATACTCACGTAATCCAGATTGAGGAACAGAATGGTCGTAGCAACGGTGTAAAATGCAGCAATGATGTCGATCAGGGTATCGGTAATGATGCTGATACTACCAGGCAAGGAGGTGGATAGATAACCGATTCCAAGACCAATTCCTCCATTAATTGAAGCAAGGACAAACACGATGCCAAAGGTTTTCCACCAGCGTCCTTTGACTAGTGATTTACTGTAATTAAGAGCTGTTTTTCCGCCCAGTTCGCGTAAGGCAACAATTTGTACAATAAAAATATAGTATATAGACCAGATTACGCCAGGTATTATAAGTAAGAAAGTCAACCCCAAAATGATAACTCCGCCTAAGATACTGGTTGCTAAACAACTGCCCCATCGGGAAAAAGCTTTGCCTAGCGCTGCCCCCCAACTAATCGGCAGGTTATCATTGTTTTGAATTGCATGGTCAACAACCACGGCAATCCCCATCATTGCAATCACACCGAATAATCCTTCCAGGATTTTGATTACGTTCATAAAATCCTGAAAACTGTTCATGTATCCAACCACCATATACAGAATGATATTGATAGGGATATACACAATCAGTGTAATCATGACAATGGCTTTAAATTGCTGAGAATAGATTAGCCACCCTTTGGCTACCACATCACTTAAACTAAATTCTCTTTCTTGTATTGCTTTTAACATGCAGACACCTCTTTTGGCTTATTTGAATTCACCAATATTCTCCCATCTTGCACTTCTTGCCAAGTGGAAGACATATATTGGTAGATTTCACCACAGAATTACTCTTCCATCGTTCCTGACGTCTCATTATCCTTTTCATTTTTCTTTTTTCTAAAATATTTCAGGACCAATACTCCTAGCGCTCCCACACCTATTACAATGAGCTTGATGAACTTAGCACCAAAAGCAGCAATCATAGCCAGCATTCCCAGCTTCTTAGCTGCCACGCCCGTAATTAAGGCTGCCAAACCATATTCAGCAATATGATCCGTTACAGAATTAAATTCTTCATACCGCTTTCCAGGCACAAATTCGGTAGCTGCCAGCAAGTTTTGTGCTACTGATTTCTCTGCTCCAATATTTTTTAAATCCGTAACTAAGGTAAGGGTCAAATATCCTTCCCGACCAAGAGCATAGGTATTGTAATTGATTGTTCTCTCCCTTTCCCCTCTTGTCTTAAGTTCTATCGACCAGACAAGATAATGACGAGCGGCATCATATTGAGGTTTTTCTACCCACCCGGTCACAGTCATTTCGGAAAGCCCTTTTTCTTTTCGCTCTTTATTGTTTTCTTTCGTCCCTTCTTTGAGACTGGTTAATAGTTCTTCTGCATCCCATGCTTTAGCATCATCATCTTTGATATAACCGGATTTTGTATAGTCAATGGTTACGATCCAATCCTCATTTTCTTTATCCGATATGATGAATCCAACCATTTCAGGGCATTCTCCGTTTCCCATACTCTTCATGACTCGGCTGGCCTCAGGTTGGGGAACAAATGCATAATGCTCAGGGATCTCAATCTGGGCTTGATCGAGCAAGCTGATCTTCGCAGGTCCTACAATCTGAACTTTCAGAGCTGCCTCCCAAGCAGCTTCCTGTTCTTTCTGGGCATTGCTATTTTGCGCTGCTCCGGCTACGCTAATAAAGTTTAGTAAACAAATGATTATAAAAATACTACCGATATATTTCCTCACGTTATTGCTCCTCTTCAGCCTTTTTGGTAGAATCACTTTTCCTCCCTCTTTGAAAATTCCCCTTTATTTCCAACATATTCCTTACCAGATTCAACCATTACCGTTAGGATAATACATTTCAATAATCATTTCCTCTGCTAAAAGGTATATATTTTAACAAATTTTATTAAATATATATGCTTTTTTACATAATTGTAATTAAAATAGCAAAAAACTACAATTTCTGACAAACCCATTACTGGTATTCATTAAAAATTGTAGTTTCATTTTTTGTGAATTTAGGTTTATCCGATAACTACGAAGCGACGGGACGGTTCGAATTTAGTATCCATGATATTACCCCCACACTACCAGTATTTATTCTTCAATTTATCATAAATTCCCATCAACTTCACTTCGCCACTATATTTTAACACCACATTGGTAACTACCCATTTCTCATCCTGATAAGCCAGGATAAATATGTAGCGCTCGGTGTCCTCATGCTTAGGGGAGGTGCATTTTTCGGCTTCTTCCTGAGTGGAAAATTCTTCATAATAGTTGATTTTGGCAATTTCCAGTTTCCCAATATACGGGTTAATCAAGGAATCATTTTTCCGAAGATCAATGGTGTAATCAGGACTGAGCGTATAGTGGATTCTCTTCCAGACAGGCGGCTTTCTTTTATTAAACTCAAAAATCTGCTGATTCTTTGCTTCATAGGTAGCAAGAGCCTTATCAACCTCCGTCCTAACATACTCCTTAAATGAATCTACGGCTTCAGCCTCACTTGGCGCAGCAAAGGCTAGGTTGGAGAATGCCAATACTAGAACTAAGGTTAACAGTAACACTTTTTTCATAGACATCTTCCCTTCCATTTCCTCGCTAAGAATACCTAATGCAGATAACCCACTTTAGGCTCAATCTTCAATACATCATAAATACTGTTTGTTTTCAGGTCGCCGTTATATTGCAACTCTACTTTAGTGACTACCCATTTATCCTCCTGATAGGCAATGCTAAATGTATAGCGTTTGGTATCCCGATATTTGGGTGAAGCACATTGTTCAGCTGCTTCTTTGCTGGAAAAATCCTCATAATAGTTAACTTTATCAATTTTCAGTATTCCAATATATGGTCTAATCAAAGAATCGTTCTTGCGAAGATCAATATTGTACTTGCCATTAAGTGTAAAGTGTACTATGCGCCAAAATGGCGGTTTTAGCCAATCAGGTGGTTGTGGCCTATCTATTATAAAAATCATCTGATTATTCGTTTCATAGCTAACCAATGCCTTTTTGACTTCCTTGTCCACATAGCTCTTAAATGAAGCTATAACTTCCGACTCACTGGGCGCGGCAAAAACTAGATTGGAGAATGCCAACAACAGGACTAATGTTAGCATTAACACTTTTTTCATCGGTACATCATCCTTCCGTTTTTTCTTTTACCTTTACTAATCTGTCGCCAAATCTTGACCACTCTCTAAGCCGTTCCGCTGCCTCAGGCGACAGCACTCCCGGCTTTATGCAAGGCAAACGCCTGACATTCTTAAGCTTTGTGGGAGACGCGGGGACGGTGGTGGGAGACGCGGGGACGGTGGAATCGTCTTATCAACCTTTTTCAACAATCCCTTACTTACTCCGCCTGGATATTGCTAATGATAAACTTCGTCCTTTTAGATTTATCCCGCTCTACTCTAATGCCCTTTTCTATAGGATAAATCGTTTTAAAAGTCATTGCATCTAGCAAAAGGTATAGATGCCCAAATATATTAAAAGATATTCAACAAAAAGAACCGTCTTACCTTAGAAAGGAAAGACGGCAAGGAGTTTACGATGGGAACGAATCATTCCCTTTTAATAGTACTCTTTTTTTCTCTTCACTATAAGATACTACCACCGTTCTCCATGTCTTGTTTCAAGTTAAATATTTTTAAATTAGGCTGTATTCCCATTATGTATTGCTGAGGGTCCATAAAAATTAGCCTTTACAGTTCCGAGCATTTTAAAAGTTGTCACTCAATCCTTGTTATTTTAAAATTTTTCTGTTTGAAATGCTTTAATGATGGCAAGTATAGCCCATAAAATCATCATAAAGCCAATTACTAAGAACGGGAAAACAATGTTCATTCCGAGAATTTCTCCAAGTTGAGGATTAACATTACCTACTGGGGCACAACAATTATCAATGCCAATACAATCGCTATCCCCGTAATAATTGGATGCTCTAAAAAGAGTGAAAACATAGTACACACCTCCATTATGTTATGCCGCCAAAGTTTTTCCTTAACAATCTTGTTTATCCATTTCCCGATTACATAACTGAATAGCACGACCATAAAATTCGTCCTTTTGGATTTATCTTGCTCTACTCTAATGCCCTTTTTTATAGGATAAATCGTTTTAAAAGTCATTGCATCTAGCAAAAGGTGTAGACTTTAAATACATTCAACAAAAAATGAGCCGTCTCACCTTTCAAGATAAAGACGACAAATAGTTACAACAGAAATCCAAGACATTACCACCGTCCCCTTGGCTCTACCATGAATATCCGTTGAGGCAATTTCGTGCAATACGTTGGCAAAGGGGCCAAAGTGCTCTTCTATATGGCTTTCAATGACCTCCATCTCTTCCTCGCTATATATTTCAAATGGTTCTTCGTGGTTTTCCATGAAAATCCTCCTATATATTGAGTCTATTAGGTTTGGGCAAATTTTACCGATTTCAGGCGGAACAGAGCCCTTCAAAAATATCCTTGCTCCAAGCTATCCAGCCGCTGCTTTAATACTGCCGCCGCCGGTTTTATTTTCCGCTCCTCTTGCCGGTCAAGCGCCTGTTCAAAGGCGGCCAGCCACAGGGCAATTATCTCTCTGGTATCTCCCAGCGCTTCTTCATACAGCCGTTCGCCGCGCGCCAGCAGCAGTTGGTTTTCCTGCTTGTCACGGGGGTGGATTTTCAGTGCAGCCAGCGCGGCTAATCGCGCTTCGATCTCGGCCTGCGGCATGCTGCCAGGAGTTTCTTCAATCACCGCCCGCCGCTTGACGCCGGTGCTAACAGCGGTGACCTCCACCTCCAGGATGCCGTTGATGTCGTAGGTAAAGCGGATGTCGATGGCCTCTCGACCGGCGGGGCCGGGGGGCACCGGTATCTCCAGCCGACCCAGCTCGATATTGTTCTTGGTCAGCCGGCTCTCGCCCTGGAAGACCTCCACCTCAATCGCCTTCTGGTTATTATGGGAGGTATACAGCCGTTTGATCCGGCTGGCGGGGATGACGGTATTCCGTTCGATGATCGGAAAAAAGTAACCGCTTTCTTTATAGCCCGCCGCATTTTCCCGCACGATATCCGTCCCCAGCGTGTACGGACAAACATCTGTCAGCACGACCTCCTTGAGCGCCAGGTTCCGTGCCTTCATCCCTGCCTGAATGCCGGCGCCAATGGCCACCGCCTCGTCCGGATTGATGCTGCAGGCAGGCAAATGCCCAAACAGCTTGCTGACAAAGGCATGGATGAGCGGCATGCGGGTCGCTCCGCCAACTAAAATGACCGCATCCAAATTTTCTGGTCGCAGCGAGGCATCCTGCAGCGCCCGGACGACCGGGTAGCGCAGCCTGCGAAGGAGTCCCTCCGCCTCCTTTTCCAACTTGTCATGGGTCAGGCTGTAGGTTAGTTCCCGTTCGCCCAGCACGCAGCGCATCTCAGCCGCTTTGCCCCGGCTTAGGTTCTGTTTGAGCTGCTCAGCCTGCTTGTAAACAACAGCCAGCTCTTTATCGTTCAGTTCTTCGCCGTTCAACTGATGGTGCTGCAAAAATAAGCTTGCTAAGAGTTCGGTGAAATCCTCGCCGCCGAGATAGTTGTCCCCGGCGACGGCTCTGACCTCCAGCAGGTTTTCAAATATCTCAACAATAGAAACGTCAAAAGTGCCTCCGCCCAGATCAAAGACGATAAATTTGGTCTCAGACTGCTCGCCATGCAGCCCATAAGCAGTAGCTGCCGCTGTCGGTTCATTGATCAGCCGCTCTACCTTCAAGCCGGCCAACTCGCCGGCCCGCTTGGTGGCTCGCCGCTGGGCGTCATTGAAATAGGCGGGCACACTGATGACTGCTTCGGTGACCTCTTTCCCTAAAAAAGCCTCCGCGTCCTGCTTTAAAGACCGGATAACAAAGGACGAGAGCTCTTCCGGCAAAAAGGGGAGAGTTCCCAGGTGCAGCTCCCTGCGGCTGCCCATATAGCGCTTGAAGGTAGCGGCTGACAGCTGCGGATGCGTCACCAATCGCTCCTTGGCAATCTGCCCGACAAGAATTTGCCCGTCCTCGCCCAGACTGACCACCGAAGGGGTCAGCACACTGCCCAGAGCATTTGAAATCAGCACCGGCTTGTCGCCG
This sequence comes from Pelosinus fermentans JBW45, assembly GCF_000271665.2. Taxonomy (GTDB): domain Bacteria; phylum Bacillota; class Negativicutes; order DSM-13327; family DSM-13327; genus Pelosinus; species Pelosinus baikalensis. The sequence continues at coordinate 4,612,712 of NZ_CP010978.1, forward strand.
TCCCAGTAGCAGGCGAGGCTGTTGGTTGTTCCTAAATCAATTCCCAGTATCGTCATGTATGTTGCCTCCTATATCCTAATAGCCTCACCAAAGCGATCTCCACCCTTCCTTCACCATGCGCCAGGCTTCCTTCACATAATGAGTAGTCGCCCGCCTATGCCCTTTCGACGCTTTATTATAGGCGGCATCAGCATCCTTGTACCAGCCCACTTCATAATAGCAGTCCCCCTGGCGTAACCAAATATCAGCAAGGGACGCACGAATTTCTTCGTTATCGCTATCGCCAAACCAGCTCTCCGCCAGTTTACAGACGGCTATTGCCTCCTGCCACTGGGAGAGCGCTATGTAGTGGCCTGCCAGTCTCTCCATTGTCAGGATGACCAACTTGCGGATTTGCTCATTATCACTCTCAATAAACCACTCTATCGCCAGATTGCCGACGGCAATGCCAGCTTCCGGCTGCTTCGCTTTATCGCAATACAGCGACTTATTGCACATGGCCCGGGCGACCTCCAGCAAGATGTCCTCTTCCTCATCGTCAGGCGAGGGAGGGGCGGTCGGCAATCCGTCAGTGCCAGCAAACTTGTTGATCAGACGGTCGCAGGCGGCGATTGCCTCCTCCCACCGCTCCAGCTCCTCATAATGGGTAGCCATCCTGCCAAGCGCCAAGGAGACCACCCACAGGATTTGCCCATCCTTACTGTTCTCAAACTGCTCCGCCACCTGACTGCCGGCGGCTATCGCCTCCTCCAGTCGGTCAAGCTCGGCACAGCAAAGGGCCTTGTTCCTCAGCGCCCAGGCAACATTAAGCCGGATAGTTTCATGCTTGCTTTTGAGAAATTTATCAATTACCTGATTGTAGGCGGCCAGCGCTTGCTCTGTTTTCTCCAGTCCGGCATAAATCCTGCCCTGATTGACCATGATGGAGGAAACCGTGGCTCGAATCTCGGTGTGCCCGCTCTTGCCGAACCGCTCGATCGCCTGTTCACTCAGAGCTATTGCTTCTTCCATCCGTCCCAGACTGACATACAAAGCCGACAGATTGCCCATCGCATCTACGACCACTTCAGCAATGTCCTGCTCTTTGCTCCCTAAGCCTTGCATGATGCTCCCCAAAAACCGGTCAATGACTCGGGTATAGAATTCAATGGCCCCTTGCTCATCCCCCTGCCTTTCACCAATGCAGCCCTGATTATACAACGCTTCGGCTACATACAACTGCACATCAGGGTATTCGGTGCTTTCAAACCGGCGGAGCAGCTCATCGTAAGCAGCCCTCTGCCGCTCGTCGTCTCCCAGCAGATGATAGCAGACACCCTTATTAAAGAGTACCCGCGCTAAAATAGCCGGATTCTCCGCCGCATCAAACAAGGCGAGGAGTTCGTCGCACAGACTGATGATCTCCGCCGGATCAGCCTCCGCATCACGCATGCCCAGGATATAGGAGAGCCAGTCTTCAGCCACCGACCTACGGGCTTCCCGCCAGTCACTCCCCGGCCGCAGCTCCGCCCTGCACATAATCCGCCACAATTCCTCCCTGGCCTCACCTTCTCTGTCTGCGTCGCCCAGCTTTTTCACGCATAGCAGCCGGTCTGCCGCCGCTTGGACGACCTTGTACCGAAACGCATCTACCTCGCCAAACAAGGCGACAATCCGGTCATAGCACGCTATCGCTTTCTCGGTATTTCTCATAGCCGTATACTGTCTGCCCCGGCTCAGCAGTGCATCGCATACCCGGACGCCCAGCAGCACATCGCCGCGAACCCGGGAGCTTAGCCAGTTGCCGCCATACTCAAGCATCTCAAGCATCGCTATCAGCTCATCATTATCAAACAGCTCGTCCAGCTTATCTGGCTCGATCCAGGCAAACAACTCATTACAGCCTGTCCATGCCTCATAGGGCAAGGGTAGCTGTTCCTTTAGCAAGCGCAGCACCTCGTCATGCAGCTCAGGAGCCAGGCTTAGCGGCCATTCTTCTCCCTTGAGCAGCCGCTGCCATTCGCCAGGATCGCTGCGCCGCGCCGCATCGGCGCACAGCGATGTCAATAGCTCCATGAACCGGCCTGCCGCCGGCTCCCGGGGCGAAGGCGGCGCGTCCGCCCATCGCGCCTGCCGCAACTGTTGCCAGGAGAGCTGCCGAAACGGCTCCCCGTATGCCTCCCGCACTACTGCCGTTTCCGCCTGGCTCAACGCCTGCCGATAAGCCTCCTGCAGCTTGCTAAACTCGTCCGGGTCCTCCTCCGGATGAAATATCTTCAACTTATCAGCATAGGCCCGCTTGATCAGCCGGATGTCGTCGGTTGGTTCAATGCCTAACAGGTTCCAATAGTTCATCTTGTGCATCCTTTCGCTTCCTTTCTACTAGTGCTTCATTATTGCAGGGTATTGAGCATCCCTTTTACAATAGGCCCCCAGGCGTCTAGCGGCTACATATTCCTAAAACAGCCTGACAAGCATACATAGATTTTTTTAGGGGAAAAGATCACTTCTGCAGCCGATATATCAATGGCTTCATCGGGCCGGATTTTTATATTGTTTCGCGTTGTTATGATGACGCCTTCCTCATCATGCCAGGTAATACACACATCAGTCGCCTGCATAATAATCCGGTCAGTTGGAGACACGGGGACGGTGGATGCGTCTTATCACCCTTTTTCAACAATCCCTTACTACTCCGCCTGGATATAACTTCGTCCTTTTAGATTTATCTTGCTCTACTCCAATACCCTTTTTTATAGGATAAATCGTTTTAAAAGTTATTACGTCTAGCAAAAGGTATAGATACCCAAATATATTGAAACACATTCAACCAAAAAGAACCCTCTCACCTTAGAAGGTAAAGACGGCAAGGAGTTTACGATGGGAACGAATCATTCCCTTTTAATAGTACTCTTTTTCTCTTCATTATAATGACACTACCACCGTCCCCATGTCTTGCAGGTTTAACCCATCGTCCCGATATTCGTCCTCCTGCGTAAATCGGGAAATCACCGGATTGTAAAATCTTGCCCGCAGGTAATACTGCTGGGTGATCGGGTCCAACTGCTGGCCGGTATACTTGAAGCGGTTCGGAACGGTTTCTTCCTGTTCCGTGATATTGCCCCACGCGTCATACTCGTACCGGTTAAGCACGTCTCCTTCATCGTCTGTAAGATAGGTAATACTGCCTATTTCATCCGCTGCATAATGATAGTATGTTCTGGCGTATTCAGCGTCGCTGATAATGAGTTCATGGCCGCGGATCAGCCGGTTGATGCCTGCATCATTGGTTTCTACCGCAACCTCTCTGCCACTGAAGATGAACTGGACTAGGCGCCCGTTCTCTTCCATCTCATAGCGCAGTCCTTCGGCGTCATAGCGGTTCACTTGTGTTTGACCGTCGACAGTTTCCACTTTGGTTGTCCGGTTGAAACCGTCGTAACTATACTGTTTGCCCCGTCATTGAGCAGGTTGCCGGCGCTGTCGTGGTTATTAGGCCAAGAAAAAAGAGGAGCAGAGTTGTTGTCGACAACCCCGTCCCCGTGACACACTCTTTAGACTTTAAATACATTCAACAAAAAATGAGCCGTCTCACCTTTCAAGATAAAGACGACAATAGTTACAACAGAAATCCAAGACATTACCACCGTCCCCTTGGCTCACCAGTTGTGTGCGTGAACGAATTCCATATTTTTTGCAGACTCCTGACAGGGAGTCTACCCCAGCTAGATAATCTTGTACAGCAACTTTCTTAAGCTCTGCTGTGTATTTGCTGTTTTGAGATTTTGATAGAAGACCCGCTTCTCCAAGTGACTGATAAATACGAACCCATTGTAAAAAGGCAGTAGCATTAACATGAAGGCTTTCTGCGATATGTCTTGCAGAGTCCTCACCTGACAAGTATCTCTGAACCCAATAAATTTTTTCTGATGGAATACACTTTGAATTTCCAGTCATAAAAATACTCCCCTTGTAGTAGTCAGTTTTTTTATTTAAACTGTCTACCACAAGGGGAGCATATCAATTTTTACGTCTGCTGACCTCTTGAAATTACTGGGGATGTTTATAGTATCCCCGTCACACGACACCTTCTTGTTAGTATTAAAAGACACTACTTTAATAATTCGCTTAATTCTTCATTCAATTGTTCTCCAAATTTATATGCTTCAGCTACATCTCTATTTTCAAGATAAAATAATCCAACTAACATATCATTTTTGGGTTTGCATATAAGACATTTTACCTCACCTTGCCTCATAGCCTGTGGCATAATTTCACCTTCTAAAGAATCATTTAATGATTTAATACTTTCTTCATCATGAAACAAATCAAGCAATCCGGCATAAGGAAGTTTGTAGCTCCACCCAAACGAGACTATTGCATAACTTTCAAGATCAACAATAACTAAGTAAATTATTCCGTGCTTCGACATAAAATCCGTATATTTTCGACTATCCATTTCAATCAATCCTTTACTTTGTTTATTGTGGTCCTGGGTCAAGCCATACTCCTGGTTCGACCTCAGTTAATCTTTCAGGTGACTCTGAATCACTGAAAATGGTGATTTAATAGATAATATTATCCAGTTTAGTTTTGATCACGAGACGACACCTGAGATGAAAAGAGGTCAACGGATTTTGTCCGCTGACCTCTTGAAATTACTGGGGGATGTTAGCAGTATCTTGTTGACACCTTCCGAAATAAGTCAAGAAAGCGTCATCTGACTCCGCCTTAAAGAACATGTACTGAATAAATTGTTACATTCACCTCATTTTTTTCATTAACTGTTGCTTCGCAAGATAATGTTAAATCACTTTTACGATTATTTGACCATAATTCAAAGTCAATTGAATATTCTTCACTATACTTCTGAGAATTATCTAATTTAAAAATATCCATTTCATCAAAAAATTGATTTGGAGGTAAAGTCAGCTTCTCTCCATATTGTAGAATTGCTTCACTTAGTTCACTAGCTGTTAATACTCCGATTTTATTCATTTCTTCAAGCTTTCTATATTCTTCTTTAACTAGCAACTCAACTATTTCTTTAACACCGTTCTTAATTTGCTGTTCAATATTCATTTTCTATCCCTCCTTTGATGCTATTTTCTATTACCAGGCCATCTTGTTGCTGAATCAAGATGGTGTCCCAAGTGCTCAAAATATTTATCTGCTTCTCTTACTAAATATTTAGATTGATCAACTGTAAAACCGCCTTTTCTAAGTGACTTATATGCTATACTTCTTTCTGCTTTAAGTGTGCCACCGTCTAATACATTTTGGGCCTGTGTTAACTTATAATGTGGTGTACCAACTTTATTAGCAGGTCCTTGTACTTGAACCGTCAGTGCATCATATTTACTATACCCTTCTAGCTCTCTTACTGCTGCATCTTGATAAATATGATGTGCGTCTTTTAATCCAGCATTTTGCATCTGTCTATATGGGCCAGTAGTTATTTGCCTACCGTCAATTTCAACTGTTTTTATTTCCCTTACATATTTAGCTTCAGAAGTAGCATTACCCGACCCCTCAGGTACATCAGCTTCCGGTTTCCTCGGCTGATTGGGGTTCGACGTATTCTCAGGCGTTTCGTGTCGGTCTTGTCTATTTACATCTTTTTGTTCGCACGCATACCCGCTCGGGTCATAATACACCACCGGGTTGTTGGCGCAGTATGCATACAGGTTTAGCCCATCGCCGCGATAAATATCCTCCTGCGTAAATCTTGCGATAACAGGATTGTAATACCTTGCCCGCAGGTAATACTGCTGGGTCACCGGATCATACTGCTGGCCGGTGTACCGGTAGCGGTTCTCTACCTGTTCTTCGCAGACGACCGCATTGCCCCAGGCGTCGTATTCGTAGCGATTCTTTGCCTCAGCTTCATCCGTTACAAATATAATACTCCCCTGTTCGTCGCTTGCATAGTGATACCACGTTTTTTCCTGCGTGCATTTGCTGGCCCACAGCTCGAAGCTGCGGATCAAGCGTTTTTGGTCTTGGTCTGTCTCTTCCAAGACCACTTCCCGGTTCTCGTTGAAGATGAACTGCACCAGCTTACCGTTTTCTTCCAGCTCGTAACGCAGTCCTTCGGCGTCATAGCGGTTGATTTGGTTTTGGCCGTCTTTCGTCTCCACTCTGGTTGTCCGGTTGAAGCTGTCGTAGGTATACTGTTTGTCCCCGTCGCTGAGCAGGTTGCCAGCCTTGTCATAGGTGTACTGTGCTGTTTGGCCCTGCTTGGTATGGCTAGTCAGGCGATTTCTAGCATCATAAGTATATTGTTCTTCTATGCCGTTTACTATGCGCCGGCTGCGGTTGCCAGCCTTGTCGTAGAACAATTCTTCGCCGTAGTCCGGGTACTGGACTTGCGCCAGCCGGTTCAGGCCGTCATAGGTGTAGTGGGTTGTACCCCGGAGTTGTTCTTTGACTGTCCGATTGCCATTGCCGTCGTAGTGGTAGCGGTTTTGCGCCAGCGTTTGGCCGTTCATGTCGATATGCAGCCCGCTGATGTTCTTATCTATGTCGTAGCCGTAGCTTGTCCGCATTCCGTTGGCACGAAGGGCTTCTTTCAGCGTCCCGTCGGCGTTATGGGTGAATTGGACGATACTTTGTCTTTCGTCACGGATTTCCTGTAGAAGGTCTGTTGCCGTATAGATATACTCCGTCGTTTTGCCGGTAACATCAGTCTGCCTGATCTTGTTGCCATTCAGGTCATATTCGTACGAGAGCAATCTTCGGCCGCTGGCCGCTTTCTCCTGTAGCCTTCCATCGGCGTAGTAGCGATAGCCGTAGCGCATGCCCTGAGCGATGGCGGCTTTGAGCTTGCCGTCGGGGTGGTATTCATACATTTCTCTTAGGCCGCTGGAGCGTTCTAATTTTTCGGTCAGGGCATCATAGATGTTGTAGCGGTACTCAACCTGGTTGCCGTTGCGGTCGTTGTGGGACTTCAGCCGGCCTTGGGCGTCGTAGTGGAAGGTGTCGGTTTGGCCGGTAGGGTCGGTGATTTCCTTCAGCTTGTTGATGAGGTTGTATTCGTAGCGAATGGTATTTCCTTCGCCGTCGGTGGTTTCGGTGATGTTTCCAGCGTAGTCGTAGCCGTAATATTCCCGGCTGCCGTCGGCTTTGACGATTTCGGTAATTCTGCCCCATTTGTCCAGCTTGTATTCCGTTTTATTCTGGTTGCCGTCGCTGACGCCGATAATGTTGCCCTGGGCGTCGTATTGGTAGGACTGGATGGCTCCTCCCGGCGTGCGGATGGTTTGTATCCGGCCCGCCAGGTCGTATGCGTAGTCGACGCCGCTTTGGGTCGCGTCGCGCCGCTGTAGAAGCCGGCTGGCTTTGTCATAGCTGTTGGTCTCCAGTATGCTGCCGTCGGGCGCGAGGACGGTGATGACCCGACCCTGGGGGTCATAGGTGTAGCGATAGCCGTGGCCGTCCTTGCCTTTGGTTTGATATTCGTTGGGCAGTATCCTTCTTGTGATGCGCCCGTTTTTGTCATAGACGGTCCTTGTTACGCCGCCGTTTTTGCCGGTGTGTTGGGTCTCCCTGTTCAGGAGGTCGTATTCGTAGCTTTCTTCGACACCGTTGCCGTCTTGGATTTTTATGATGTTGCCGGCCTTGTCGTAGGTGATTTCCGTCTTGTTTTCGATGCCGTTTTCTTTATCTTTGTGGATTTCAGCGATCAAGCGGTCGGCGGCGTCATATTGGCGCTCGACGCAATAGCCGGCCGGAGTTGTGATTTTGATGACGTTGCCGGTGTTGTCCAGTTGGTATTTGGTCCGGGCGGTGAAGTCGCCGCTGCCTTCCCGGTCGGCCCGTTGTTCGATTTCCACCAGCCGGCCCGCCGCGTCGTAGTGGTAGCGCAGCATCTGGTAGGCGTTGTCGTTGATTTTGCGCTTTTCATAGGTCCGTTGATTCAGGCAGTTGTAGCCGTATTCGATGACCGCGCCGGTGTTGTCTTTGATTTCGGTGAGCCGGTTTTGCCTGTCGTAGGCAAAACGGAGGCTGAGCACCCGGCCGCTGGCGCTGGTTTCGTCCTGTTCGTCGAGGAGTCTTCGCTCTTCGATCACATTGCCGGCATTGTCGTATTTATACTGGGTAGTCTGGTAGCGAAGCGTTCCGGCGGTCTTTCCGACCGGGATTCTTTTTTCGGTCAGCCAGCCCAGGCAGTTGTAGTGGTAGAGAATGCCCGGCCTGGTTTCGTCGGTGGCCCCTTCCAGGTAGCTTTGTGCGTCGATTTCTTTTACGATATTGCCGGCCAGGTCGTAGACGTAGGCTTTTTCTACTACGCCTCCGGGGCCCGTGATTTTTGTGAGACGGTTCCTCTCATCGTAGGCATAGGTGTAGCCCGGTCCGTCGTCGGTGGTTTCGTTGTAGTTTTCAGGCAGAATTTTTTTGACGATATTGCCTTTGGCGTCGTACTGTAGCCGCTCAATACCGCCATCGGGGTAGCGGATCTTGATTTTACGGTTGTCGCTGTCATATTCGTTTTCGATGCCCGTTCCGTCTTGGCTAGGTCCGTCGTAGGTGTTGGGATGGATTTCTTTGACGATGTTTTCTTCGGCGTCCCGGATGGTCGCTACGGTGTTGCCGAGGGGGTCGATGGTAGCCACGAGTTTGTCAAGGGCGTCGTGGATGTAGCGCCAGCCTGGGCCGCTGTGGCTTTTCTCGTGGTACTGGTTGGGCCGGATTTCTTTGATCCGGTTTCCCAGCTTGTCATAGTCGTTTTTCCAGGTGTTGCCGAGGGCGTCGATGACGAGCGTCCGGTAGTCGAGATGATTGTAGCCGTATTCTTTTCTTCCCAGAACGCTTTCTACCGCCATCAGCCTGCTTGCAGCGTCATATTGGTAGGTGAATCTATCACCTTCGGCGGTGGTGACGCTTTGGGGTTTGTTTTGGCCTTCGGCATAGTCATAGGTTGTCAGGTTGCCGCTTCCGTCAGTGTAGCTGATCATTCTTCCTTTGGCATCATAGGCGTAGCGGACGGTTTGCCAGCGTTCGCCTTCGATCCGGTTTTTGACTTCCACCAGATTGCCTCTTTCGTCGTAACGGTAGCGGATGTCGACTCCGCTGGTGTCGCTTTCGGCGATTTTCCGGCCGGCCGCGTCGTATTCAAGGGTATGGATGAGTCCGTTGGGCCATATTTCAGCCGTCAGTTGGCTTTCTTCGTTGTAGGTATAGCGGGTTTCATGACCGCACCGGTCTTTTTGCCAGAGGATGTTTTCTTTGTCGTCGTACTTGGTTTCTTCTGTCGTTTCGTCAGCGTAGCGGATGGTTTCTACAAGATGGCGCCGGTTGTAATAGTAGCAGGTGCGCTCCCCGTTGTGCGGCTGGGTGACGGTGGTCATCCGATCCTGGTCCTGGTAAAAGAAGAGCGTTTCGGCTCCGTTTGCGAGGGTTTGCCGGATGACACGCCCCTGGCCGTCGTATTGGTTGGCAACGTAGCGCTGACCGTTCTGGTCGGTGATGGCCGCGATAAAGCCCTGGTCGGTGTATTCGTATGTAATAGTCCCATCGTTAGGGTAGGTGACTTCGGTGAGGAGTTCGCCCTGGTAACGGTAGCGGATGTTCCGTCCAAGCATGTCGCGGATTTGTGTCAGTTTGTCATTTTCATAGGTAAACTGCAATGTGTGTCCGTTAGCCAAAGTGACTTGGCTGATAAAGGAGCCGGTGTATTCGATTTTCACCCGGTTGCCGTTCTTGTCCGTGATGGCAGTCAGCCGTCCGAATTCGTTGTAGTCCCAGGTTTTCTTTTCCCGGATGAATTGAAGGCGGTAGCCGTGTTTTTCTTCGGTGAGTACGAGCGACCGGTCGCCGCCGCGCCGGTTCTGGTAGATGCCGTCTTGTTGTTCGAAAGTTTCGATATGAAGGTCGGGCAGGAGGATGCGGACCTGGTTTTGGCGCCGCTCAATCCGGCTGCCCAGGCTTAACAGCCAGCGGCTGCCCAGATGCTGGTGTTTGTTTTGGTACAAGGATTCGTAGCTTCGGGTGAGGACGAAGTCTTCGCCGAGGTCGCTGAGGATGAGGTCGGTCATCCGGAGGCTAAAGGAACCGGTAACGACGTTGACCGGGTCTTTGAGACAAGTTTCTTTTGTAGGTATACGTCCCTCGGTATCCGGTCCGTTGTGACCGCCGCTTTTGTTTTCTCCGCCTGCCTTTTCGTGTCCGCCTTTTTCTTCCCTGCCTTTTTTTCTGTGTCCTGCCGCCGAGCCTACGATCGCCACGTTTTGCAGGGTATCAAAGAACAGGTTGAGCGATTCCGGGTCGTTAAAGCTGAAGGTGCCGTCTATGATTTTCCGGCCCAGGTCGCTGATGCCGTCTTTAGCCCGCATCAGCGCGTTGAAGCCCATGGCTCCCATGATGAGTCGCTCGACGGTCCGGACGGCTTTGGCTGCTTTGGCCGTTTTGGCGATCGTGTTGGCCACTTTGGCACCCGCCACCGCCAGTTTGAGTCCTTTGCCCGCCACGTTCGCGCCCGGGATGATGCACCCTATGAGGGAGCACGCCGCGCCGCAGTAGTCGCCCCGCGCCAGCGAGATGGCCGCGTTCAGGCCGTTGGCTACTACGCTGAGTCCCGGGATGCAGCCGGCGATATCAAGCAGGACCTGGACTCCGTTGAGCGCGGCGTCGAAGAGTGACGGCGCAGCCACGATGTCATGCTTGTTTTTGTTGTAGCCCAGTTGCCGGAACGCCGGTGTGCTGATCGTGATGGCTCCACCGCTGAGTTTGAGTTCACTCGCCCCAATCCCCAGGCTGCAATTTTCCATTCCGTACAGCATGAGGGATTCGGCCGGCGGTCGTTCTGCTTTTTCTTCCGGTGAGGCCGGCGCGGGTTCTCCTCCCCCGCCACCGCTTCCGCCGCCGAAGATGCTTTCGACGTTTTTTACGAAGGCCGGAATTTCTGCCGCCATGGCTTTGACGCCGCCACTAAAGCTGACCGCGATGTCGCTGCCAATTTGCTTGAGGATTTCCTGCCCCGAGTTGTAGGGCTTGCTGCCGCCGCCAGCCATGTACAGGGCCGCTCCCTGTGTATGCCCGGCATCGTATTTGGCTTGCACCGCTGTGATTTCGCCTTCGGGGATGGCGCTTTTGGCCGCTACGAGTTTGAGCCGTTTGTCGGCCTGGACGTGGATGTCCTGGGTGCTTTTGATGACAATGCCGCCCGCGTCTGTCATCTGGATGAGCGCCTGGTTGCCACCCCCTTGGTCGTACGCGCCCCGCGCCGCTACCAGTTCGCAGCTGCCCGGGGTCATTTTAAGCATTTTATTGGTCGAGTTCATCATTTTACTCGCGGGATCGACGTAATCCCCGTGTGTCGCGCTGTTGGCTCGCCGGCTCCCCAAGGCTACGGCTTTGCCGTTATTTTCGTAGTAGACGAATACTTCGTCGCCTTCGTCCGGCATGGAGTAGAAGTAGTTGTTCATGGTGTTTTCAAACGGCAGCCACATGGCGGTGGCTTCGTCCTGCTCGGCGTCACAATAGAAGTGGACTTTGATTTGCGTACCCTGCACCCGGATGATTTTCCCTTTGATGGCGTCTCTTTGGTTGAGCGCACCGGCACTCTTTTCCCTGTCCGGCCGGCAGCCTTCCAGGTGCGCCAGGGTTAGACGGTTTTCCGCAGTTTCGCCTACGCTGACGATTTCGCTCCGCTGGCTCCAGCGCACTCGTTCCCCTTGGCTTTCGAGCTGGTAGCCTGCTCCGATGGTCAGGTCATAGCTTGTCTTACCTTCGGTTTCAAATTGGTAGGCTTCGGCTTGGTCGTCGACGTTTTGTTGGATTTGGATGTATTTCAGGATGTCTTTACCGCTGTCGGCCGGTTTTTTCCGGGTTTCCGCCCCCAGTTCTTTGCAGGCAAAGGGGTAGGTGCCCACGGCGAGGCGCAGCAAATCCGATTTGCTGTCGGTAAAGAGGTAGGCTCCGTACTGGTTGGCGATCCGCCGCAGAAACTGCCAGTCGGTTTCGGCGTTCTGGTAGAGCATTTGCTCGATTTGGATATCTTCGGCCACTTCCACCTGGATGCCGTAGGCCGCCATGACGGTGTTGGCCACCTCACTTAGCGTTTTGACGGTGCTTTGAAAGGTACGGCTGATTTTCTTCCGGTCTGCCAGTATGCTCAGGCTTTTGGCTTCGAGGACCAGTTCGCTGTAGTCGGCTTCATTGTTAAGGCCCACGCTTTGGCAGATGCCCACGAATACGTTGGTTCCGTCCGCGTCGGTGACTTTGACGGGCGCGTCTTCGAGCTCGAGGACTTCGGCCACTGTCAGCAGGCGTTTGCTGATGAGTGTGAGTTCCATGTGCCCATGCTCATTGGCTCCGTCCAGGATGTGGATGTGTTTGACCCGGAGATATTCTTTGGCGAATTCAACTTTCAGCCGCCCCAGTTCCATCAGTTCTTTTCCCATGGGGGTTCCTCCTTTCTTTGCTCCTAACGATTTTTATTATACTTGCTATTGTTTTTTTAATGTATCTTAATTTAACTCACCTCTTTGTTGAGCTAATTAGAGCGAAGGCTGATTGTATTTCATCAGGGGTAGGAGGTTCAAGACCTTTCATCTTCAATCTAAAATGGTCGTTTTCTTTCATAAGAATGGCATAATGGAGTATAACTGCCCTCCCGCCTTCCTTAAGAGTTCTTCCTCCGCCCAACTGCCAATATTCATTCCAAAAGTGCTGCTGAACTTCATAACTTACGATAAATGCTGTTCTCCCTGCGACGGATTCAGTCCCTTTTGCCACTCTAGCCTCTATATTCTTGTATGCTTTTATTTTTTGATCATCAAATACAGGTTTGGCTTTATAATGTTCCAAGTATAGTGTCAATAATTTCTCTACTATTTCCGTATTAGATAAATTGTCAACTTCGTTCACCGATATTGTTGGTTCATAGCGGTCGTTAATACTTTGATATATCTGCGTTTTTAAAAATATGATCACTAGCAAACTTACTGTCGCAAATACTATAATAAACAAGCTCCCACGGATAACAGTTTTAAAAAGAATAAATTTCACGCTCCTTTCGTTTTTTCATAGGCCTAGCACCAATTAATTGTGGGGTATAGAGGAACAAGAAATCTAATTTCGGTAATATTTGTTTTATTGGGATAGATAGCACTTAACGGCCAATTACATCGTGGATCCGAGTGACCGGCATAGCACAAACCTCCATTAGAATCATAACCAGTTATTATTGCAGAGTGCTGCCATACTTGAGAGCCATCTGTTAATTCATAACAAAACTGAACTATATCTCCTGGTTTAATCGTAGTGCTACTCCATTCCACTCTAGCAATTTGACGTAATACCACATAATCCATAAAGTCATCTACATTTATCCAACTATATGTATTAGTGTACCGGCCATCGCAATAAAAATCATATGCTGCAGATAACCCGGCGGCATTCCAACATTGCGCTACAAAATTTGTGCAATCTTCACTATCCCCAAAATAATAGAAATTAGGGTTCATAGGATGATCATCAGACTCTCCGCAATGGCTAAGTGCGTACTCTACAGCTACTCTACGATCAATTTGAACTTTAAAAAATCCGTCTCGAATACCATATTTGATAATGCCATAGAACTCTTTAGCGCCTTTCTTAACATTTTTATCAAGATCGAGCTTCATGATTCTAATCTCCTTCTTCTAAATTGAGAGTGGCTTTCCAGCTCCCTTATTCATATCCCCAATCGTCCAATCTCCAATTACTGGTTTTACTATCCCTTATTAATGTCCAATTTCAACCGGAATACGTGGAGTTTGGATTTAAGGTCCCATCCCCCCCCTGAAGGACCTACCTCAAAACTTGACATCAACACAAGGACATTCTCAGCCTTGACACCATTCCGCATACCTTTCCCACCATGCATATACGAGTTAGTAATGCGATTTGATACTTCTTCGTCATACCATAACTTTGTAAGGTTACATCCCGTAAAACCCTTGAATTTTCCCTTTACAAAAGGTATTGCAGCCTGAATTTCCGCTTCGCTAAATTTATCCGATTTACCGATAATCACTACAGTATTATCGGTTCTACCATCTGGTTCGTAAAAAAGTAAAAAAATCGCCACAAAAAGCAAAAAGACCACCGCTAAAATTCGATAAAAAAGAGATCGTATCTTTTTCACATCATAATAATACCTGCTTTGAGCCCTTTATATTGTCCAAAGCGTTTGCCGTATTCTCATTATTCTTTTTTTTATCCAGACCAGCCTGCACGGCTGCGACTGTGCCGGATGGGTCCACTTTGTTCAGCGCCGCAGTAATGGCGGCTCGTCCGATCTGCTCCATGACTCCCGCCTGCGACCCTGTACTTACAAAATCACCCGGTGTGCTGGCTGCAGTTGCTACGGCTACATCAGGAGCTTCTGCAGGTGCCGTATTGCTATCCACTATTACATCGTCAATCTTATCTACTTTCTGACGGATTACGATGTTAAAATTCCCCATACCCGCTTGACTGCGATATACTTCGTTATAATCTATGACAAATGCTTTATCGAATATGATGGTGCGTTTCGGCTTAGTCTCAATCTGTACTGTTACCTTACGGTACGCGTCTTCTTGCTCGGCCGGGACCTGCGCCCATTTGAACAACTTGACTGTCTCACTGTTGCCACTATCCTCGCTGTCAGCGTGAAGGGTTCCCGCTATAACTAGCGTCATATAGCCTCTGGTAGATTTCGCCAGAGAATCGCTTGGCGTCGATAATATAGCCTGTACATTGTTAATGATTTTGTCGTCATAGGTTAATGTCTCCTGACCTTCGATCTGTAGGTTGAATCCCATAGTATCCCCTCCATTTTTTTATATGACGTTAATAGACATTTTCTTATCTTCTTTAATCAAAATTCTATTGAATTTTGTAATTTCCACCTTTATTTTTAACTGCATTCTTAATTTGATCATATATTTTTTTAATCGCCAGTGTCCCTCCCATCGCAACACCAAAAAATGAAAATGTAGTCAGGTACATAATCCCTGTCATAAGCACATTCCAAAAAGATGGTACCATAGCAAAATTTCTCATGGCTTCTCCCACACGATACGTAGCCATTCCTTGACTGATTGGAATATTCTCTTTGTAATCTACAACTGCCCCGATTGAGAACCAAATCCCATAAATAATATGGAAAAGACAGCTTACGAAAAAAAACAACAATAAACGCTTTATTAAGAGAAAGCTTACTGTTACCATTGCTCCCCAGATGGTTATTGCAAGCATAAAAATTTGGAATCTACTTTGCTTTGCCGGATCAGAAAATATAATCACATCATTCAAAACATCTACTCTATCCAGAATGATGAGGAAGAAAGCAATTATAGCAAACAGTACGATTTTTATTATTTCTCTCATTTTCATCATACGACTCTACTTCCGTCCCGTTGTCTTGTATCAGTTTGGGTGGAGTTTTGCAGTCAAAAGATTTATTCCCCCTGGTAGTATCACACCAGCATAATACGTCACTCTAACCCTACAAGCCTAATCTATCAAAAATATCTCTGTAATACAGATATATTGCCACTGAATCTTTACTCGGCTTAAAAACTATCTCATAATCTCCTTTCCGATAGATTGACTCGTGAAAATGCTTATAGGACTCTTCGCTCACAGGCTGCTTAACCCATCCTTTTCGGATCAGTTCTTGATAGTAATATTTCTCCACTTCTGCATCACTCATATTGTCATATTTATATTCAGCATTGATCCATCGTTTGACCATTTTTCTTCTATTTATACTAAACTCTATCTGTTTTGCGCCTTCCGGATGTGTAATGGACTGAAACTGAAAACGTAAATTTTGCTCTCTACTTTCTATATCTGAGGGGTTAACAACTCGGTAAAGAAACGGAATTATTAATGAACCCAGAACAATAAAAAAACCTATCCCAACAACTATCGTTCTAAACCAGTCAAACACTTTTTTGATCATCCTGGTCATCCTCGTCACTTTTATTCATTGACATTAAACAAATACCAAGCATACCTACCGCCAAATGATTTTCCAATACTGGGAAATTTATAACCATATCAATACTTCTTTATATACTCTTCCCAAGTACTCGGGTGAATCTTTTTAATCTGTTTCAGCCTATCACTTGGAATCTTAGTATCCCAATAATTCACACCCTGCCGGGCAAATTCCTCAACAATCTCCATTTTCATCTTATATTCTTCTGATCCTATAGCAACAATCCAATCCCTTAATATGTCTACCGGAAAAAACTTTTCATTAGGGTCTTCATTGCCATAAGTTTCACTTCTGTAATATGGTTCCGATACTTTTGCTTTCTTTTCAACAATCAAATAATGGGCATATGCATTTCTTTCTAATGCTGGACCTCCTGCGAATAATGCTTTTACTGCAGCTGTTTTCCCGCTTTTCATTTTATGGTTAATATCAGCCCCGGCTTCTACTAAAGCTTTTGTTTTCTCAATACCACATCCAATAGATTCCATTAATATACTGGTGCCCGGCTCCATACCATGTTCATGACCAATATAAATCCAATTAGGGTCAGCACCGTATTTTAGCAACAGCTTGACATATTTCGGATCCTTTTTAGCAAGGTTATCCACCCAGGAAAAACCTGCTGCTACTGAAAGGGGTGTTTCTTCTGAATAGGTCTTATACCTTACAGATGCTAGATTCGGGTCGGCGCCACATTTTAATAATGCTTCTGCAGAATTATATTTCTCCATTCCTATCGCCCATAATAGTAAAGTCACTTTGTACTTAGATTCCTGATAATTCAATAGCTCCGGTTTATCTTTTACTATTTTTTCTATGGCTGCAGTTTTTTGTTCCTTTACCGCGATTGCCAATTCCCAAACAGGAGTATCCTTGAAAATATTGATATTCGTCATTTTATATTCTCCCTTCGCGCCTTCACTCTCTTGGCTATAACATCCGGATAATAGAACAGAAAAAAGGATCAGCAGCATGGGGGTTATCAATAATAACTTTTTATTCATTATCTAGTTTTCTCCCCCCTTTTCTTTAATCCCATCTATTACTGCATCCATTAAATGATTTTTAACTGCATTTTCAACATTCGTCTTTGGATTCCACGTATTCGTAGGGTGTTGTGCAGGTAAATACTCTACACTTCCAATTGGTTTTGAAAACCAGCCTTCAGCAGTGTGTAAAATTTCACCATCTACAATATATGCAGTCATTGAGGCAGAATAGTCTGAACCATTTGGGGTATAATCACCTTTGTCTTTGTAACTTTGTCATGCCAAGCCTGTCGATGTTTATTCTTAAAACAAATAAAATAACCCACACCACAAAAACCAATACTGATACATTTTAAAATATTCCTTAAAAAAAGAATGCCGCATCCGATACGGTTTCCTTTTATACTGGCTACCCGTAGTCTTACTAATTTTTTCCCAGGAGAGGCTTGTAAAAAATTCTCAACAACCGAAAAGAAATATATACATAATAAAAAGAAAAGTAAATTATAGGCACCAGATTCTACGATAAAATATAACATCATGGTCAATTTTCCCACGAAAAATTCTGAGATAATACCATTATATAGCATTATTATGAACAAACCTGCTAAGAATCCAATGATTGGCAAACTTATCGAAAGCAATACTATATATATAAATACGAAAAATACTATATCAAGAATACCTGCAATAACCCGCCGCCTTGCGTAAGTTCGTATGTCATCCGCCACACTAATACACACTCCTTTAGCTTCTTATTGTTATGGCGACCGAGCTTACATTCAAATCATGCATACGCAATGTATAACCCTATCAATACTGCTTTATATACTCTTCCCAAGTACTCGGGTGAAGCTTTTTAATCTGTTTCAGCCTATCACTTGGAATCTTAGTATCCCAATAATTTACACCCTGCCGGGCAAATTCCTCAACAATCTCCATTTTCATCTTATATTCTTCTGATCCTATAGCAACAATCCAATCCCTTAATATATCTACCGGAAAAAACTTTTCATTCGGGTCTTCATTGCCATAAGTTTTAATACTTCTGTAATATGGTTCCGATACTTTTGCTTTCTTTTCAACAATCAAATAATGGGCATATGCATTTCTTTCTAATGCTGGCCCCCTGCTAATAATGCTTGTACTGCAGCTGTTCTCCCGCTTTTCGTTTTATGGTTAATATCAGCCCCGGCTTCTACTAAAGCTTTTGTTTTCTCAATACCACATCCAATAGATTCCATTAATATACTGGTGCCCGGCTCCATACCATGTTCATGACCAATATAAATCCAATTAGGGTCAGCACCATATTTCAGCAGCAGCTTGACATATTTCGGATCCTTTTTGGCAACGATATCCACCCAGGAAAAATGTGCTGCTAATGAAAGGGGAGTTTCTTCTGAATAGGTCTCATACCTTACAGATGCTATATTCGGGTCGGCGCCACATTTTAATAATGCTTCTGCAGAATTATATTTCTCCATTCCGACCGCCCATAGCAGCAAAGTCACTTTGTACTTAGGATCCTGATAATTCAATAGTTCCGGTTTATCTTTTGCTAGTTTTTCTATGGCTGCAGTTTTTTGCTCCTTTACCGCGATTGCCAATTCCCAAACAGGAGTATCCTTGAAAATATTTATATTCGTCATTTTATATTCTCCCTTCGCGTTTTCACTCTCTTGGCTATGACATCCGGATAATAGAACAGAAAAAAGGATCAGCAGCATGGGGATTATAAAGAATAACTTTTTATTCATTATCTAGTTTTCTCCCCCCTTTTCTTTAATCCCATCTATTACTGCATCCATTAAATGATTTTTAACTGCATTTTTAACATTCGTCTTTGGATTCCACGTATTAGTTGGGTATTGTGCAGGTAAATACTCTACGCTTCCAATTGGTTTTGAAAACCAGCCTTCAGCAGTGTGTAAAATTTCACCATCTACAATATATGCAGTCATTGAGGCAGAATAGTTTGGACCATTTGGGGTATAAGCATCTAAATTAACAGCTGCAGGATTAAATAGTATCGCATTTTTGTTAGTTTCCACTGCGTTAGCTGCAGCTTCCGCGCCACCTTTAGAATGACCGACAAATGTTATATTTGAGCCATATTTTTCTTTAACAAAGTTTTTTGAATAGGCTAATGAATTCCGCACATCGTCTGATTCGCCAAAAAGCTGTTTAGCATTATCATCTCCATCCGCACTCCAAGCCCAATCTTGTGTTCCTCTATTAACCAGCGTATATTCCGTTTTCCCTTCTACCGTCCTTGCATATACGCCGATTCTCATACTTCCTTTTTCCTTAGCATCATCTAACTGCCAACCTCCGGGTAATATATCTTTCTTTGCCTCCTCAAGGGATTTTTTATAATAAACGTGCGCTGCCATTTCTGCTGCTTCCATTAAAGTGGGTCCGCCTGCTGCACCTGACGCATTTTCCGCCTCTGTGGCGGCGGCGATTGCCTCCACTTCATCGCCGGCGGCCTCGTTGCGGTCGTCGATCTGGGCGCTGCCCGCGTTAATGACGATGGAGATCACGCCTCCTTTGACGCAGGTGAGTTTGCTCTGTTCGATTAGGGCTGGCGCGCCCTCCAGGATATGTTTTTTGTTGACGTTGATCCAGGCCAACGGCGTTACGGGCGAGCAGGGCAATTTTGTCGCTGCGCAGAAGCCGTATTTCAGAATATGCTGGCCCGGTTTGTGATCGTTGGCGTTTAACAGCGGCTCCAGTCCCGGCGTGTACGCCACGCCGTGATCTTCAGGCAAATTCAGGATGTTTTGCGAACTGCCTTTGCTGCATTTGGATTTGGTTCCCCGAGGGATATACGCGGGTCCTGATGCGGTGGTTGACATATTACTCCCTCACTTTCACCCGTTCCAGGCCGGCTGCCAGCGGTCTTCTTCTTAAGATGCTTTCGGCGGCGGCCAGCGATACGAGCCAGATTTCTTCGACGAGTCCGGCCACTTTGAGAATGTGTTTGCCCCGGACGGCGCCTTGTTTCACCACGAGTTCTTCCACGATACCGGTATCGTAGATTTTTGCCGTGCTGTGCAAACACTCCGTTGATTCGATATGCGGAATCCAATACAGCGGCACCGGCGACTTCACGCCTTCCGCCGCGTCAAAATCCAGCGGGTAGAGCTGAATACCCTTAAACTGGAGCTCCGGTTCGAGGAGCGAGAACAGGTCCCGGAACCGGTCGGCGATCATAAAGCAGGGCGACTGGAGCATATCGCAGATTTCAAGACCCATGTCGGGCTGATAATAGGCGACGACCAAGTCCTCCAGTCTGGTAAAGGCGGCCCGATCCATTTTGTAGGGATAGTGTTCCCGGTCAAGATTCTCGATGGCAATGGAATTGGATACGATATGGCTTTGGAAAAGCCGGAAATATTCGTCTGTCATGTTATTTTTCCCCGCCTTCCGTCGTTTGGACTGCGGCCAGTTCCTGAAAATCGGAATCCGTATAGTCGCCGCCCTCGATTTCCATTTCCGTCAGTAAAGAGTCTGTCAGCAAAGCACCGGGAAAGCGGCAGTTGGTAAGCCGCACGGCTTCCATTGTACAACTGGCAAATTCCAGATTGCGGTAGACATCGTTTCTTTCATTGTCTCGGCGCAGCGATTCGGCCAGCACGTCCCGGAACTCAACTTCACTAAGCCGCGTATCCAGAAACAGCGCGCCGGACAACCGGACCTGCGTAAATACGGTGCGCGCAAAGCGGCAGTTGGCAAAGGTGACGTCCCTTAGATCAACGTCATCAAAGGTGCAGTCTTCGAAGGTGCAATCCTGGAACCGGCTGACGCTCAAATCCAGCTGGTTAATTTTTTTTTTGCTGTAGCGACATTTTTCGTAGGTGCGAAACCGCAGGGAGTCGTCCGTACTGCAATTAAAAATGTCGATGGGCGGCAGAAGGGCAAACACCGCGCCCTGCCAGTCCTGGTACTCGCCAAACAGGATGTAGAATTCGTCCTCGCGCCTAAGTGCGCCGAGCGCCGGGGATGCGGCGAGGTCCTGCAGCCAGTATTTGAGCTTCGTGTACAGGCCGTAGGCAAGCAGCCGGACAGATTGCCAGCGCAGGCTTTCGAGGTGGGCACTCCGTACCCAGGTCCGTTGGTTTTTTGCCGCTTCCGTCAGGGCGTCTTCGTGGAAACGCCAATGGACAAACAGCCAGGCGGCGTCAATGTATTCGCTGTAAAAAGGGTCGGTTACCGGCCACTCGCTGCTGTAAAAGTCGAGACGAAGTTTGGGCTCGCCAAAGTACATGGCGGTGTACAGCACCGATATAGACAGATAGGCAGCCGGCGGCAAGCCTGCTTCCTGCTGCCGCCGCGCCGCGTTTTCCATCGCGCTTTCCACGGCGGCCACGCACGGCGCGGCCGCGGCCTCTTTGGCAAGATCCCGCAGGGTGTCAGCCAGCAGCTTACCTGCCAGCGGGACATAGTGCTCCGCCTGGAATGCGGCGACAACATCTTTCATGGGTTCCGTCTCCTTTCATTAGGTGATGACAACGTCCTTGGCCGCCAGGGTAATCTGGTCTGGCAGCATGTTGATGAACGATTCGCCCGATTTGAGCAGGATCTGTTCTTTGGCCAGCACCTGGATGTCTTTTTTTGCCTGTACGGTGACGTTGGCTTCCGATTCGACGGTGATATTCTGGGCGGAGACGATCTTGATACCGTCGTCCTGCGTCAGGTCAATGAAAATTTTCTGATGCTGGCAGATGATATACAGTCCCCCGTCCGTCATCAGGAGTTCTTTGCCGCTGGGAGCTTTGAGGCTCTTATGGCGCGGGTTGGCCAGCGGCGCCGTATTGATCGAGCTGGCAGCAAAACCGTCCGCTTCATTTTTGGAAGGGAACATGATGCGCACGTAATCGCCAATTTCCGGCATGCAGTACCAGCCACTGCCGTCGCTGCTGGAGTAGGCGGTCGAATAGGGAAACCACCAGTCACCGCTGCCGTCGTACTCTTTGTCGATCTCGATAAGATGCACTTTGACGGTATCGCGCTGCACGTCTTTAACCTGGCCGATCAGCACCCGGCCGGCGCAAGCGGTGTTGGACACCTGCGGCGCGACAAAGCCGGTTTTTCCGGCCAGGAGGTATTCCATTTCCAAAATGCCGTCGACGAGCCGGGCTTCCACTCTCTTGACGCGGCACTCGCTGCCGTTGATGGAGATGATGTCACCCAGGTAGACATAGTCGTAGGACCGGGCGATCAGGGCGGAGAAATCCTGTCGCAGCGCCTCGCCGCCGTCTGCCATATAGTTCTCAGTAACCTGGTTATATTCGTCGTCCTGCTTGCCATGCAGAAAGGAGGTGGTGGTGATTTCCTTGGTGTTGGCCACCGGCGGCAAGCCGACGAACACCAGCGGTTTAGGCGCAGTGATGCTGGTGAAGACCGGTACGTTGAAGCGGGAGGCCATGCGTTTGGTAAATTCCCAGTTGGTCTCGTCCATCTGCATGACGAGCGCGCCGATGGCTTGGTCGGTTACGGTCAGTTCCACGCTGCCGTTGCCGTCGTAGGCTTCGTTGAGGATCTGTTCGTAGGTTTTACCGCCACTTTGATAGGTGCGTGATATTTTTTTGATGTCCTGCAAGAAGCTGGTGGTAATGCCCCGAACGGTCAGCACGCTGTAGCCGGCTTCATTCGCCACCGACAGGTTTTTGACGCCGCCTGTAAACAGGGTGACCGTCTCTTCCCCGGCCGAACTGGTCACGGTAATCGACGTGGTTTCGTCGGCCCGCTGCTGGCAGTCTTTGGCATCTTCCGGCGCGATTTCACCGACAATGGTAATCTGGCCGTGTTCGTTGGGCCGGTGCGAAATATACAGTTCCTTGATGCGCGTAAAGGGGAAGCCTTCCACTTGAATCATGTTGTGTATGATACTCATACCGTTCTCACTCCCTATTTACCAAAATCCGGTAGGATGCAATGATTTCCTCGGCAAGCGGCTCCAGCCGCTTGCGGTCCTGATAACGGAAATTGACGAAGCCAATAAGCAGCCGGGCGTCAACGTTAGCGTAGAACATCATGTTATAGAGCGCGCCTTCCAGCGTCTGGCTGATAAAATCCATTTTCGCCACCTGCCGGCCACCGCAATGGATGGTTTCCGTTTTGACCACTTTTACCTGCGGGCCACCTTTTTCCAGCAGGCCACGGGCCAGTTTGGGAAATTCCTTGATCTGTTCTTCGGGTACTACGTGCCGTGTATGGTTAAAGCCCACCATAAAATACAGCGGCTCGTTGCCCAGTACAAGCTGCGGGCAGTTGCCCAGGGGAAACAGCGCCTGTACGACGTCTGCTTCCAGGGGAATAAAGTCTGCGGGAAGCCGGATGGAGATTTGTCCGTCCAGTAGTTCCCGGTCGGCAAATACGGTCGGATAGCCGAAAATATCGACCGTTTCGTCGTAAATGCTCTGCGTAAGTTCCCGTTCGACAGCCTCGTCGGCATGGGCGTTTTTTTCTGCCGCTTTCACACTATTTTTTAGTTCCAGGATTCTTTCGTCCATTTCCATTCCAGCATTGCCTCCTTTGTCAATCCACAATAACCTGGCGCCTTTGGCGCTCCGTGCGGGAAAGTTCGCGTTCGCCGTTGTCTTTGATCCGGCTTAATATGGTAAGCAGCGCTTCAAAAATCACCAGGTTGTCGTATTCGGTAAAGGCTTTTTTCAGCTTGGTGGCTGTATAGAGGAGTATGACCTCTCGGTTCAGTGCCTCCTTAGCGTTCAGAGCCTGCAGACAAAACGCCGTATCGACAGGGTCCATGGCGTACGCGGCCGCTTCCCGGGCAAAGGCGCGGGTGATGTCCGGCGAAAGCGAGCTGGCCCCGCCAGCGGCAAAGGGTGCGTAGATGGTGTTGACGGTATCGAATTCGGTATTGCGGTCGGCAAAATCCACATAGTTCATCCGGAGCCTGGCGCCGGCCTGCAGTTTAAAGCGGCATAGTTCCATTTCTTCTTTGCCCAGCCTGAGATTGTCCGCAAGCGTAGTTTCCACTTCGCGGTAGATATAGCCGTCTTTTCGGACTTCGTCCTTGAACTCCAGCTTGAAGACCGCCCAATTGTCGGTCGGAAAGTAAGCAAGGGAAAGCGGTTCGATAATCAGGTATACATTGTCCTTATAGCGGATGACGCCCCGGTGTAAGGTAATGGTATCCACCGTTGTCGTAATGCGGCAGCCACTGACAATACCGTCGCTATAGTCTTCGTGGATAAGCCGCCCGTATTCGTACGCGTAGTCGCGCAGTTCTGTCAGCATGGTCGTTCGCAGTACATGTGCATGTTCAAAGAGGGGAAAAACCTGTCCATTCATAAATCATTTGCCTCCTTTTTCAAAAGCAGTCCTAAAACAGCGCGATGGCGTCGGGCTGCATGGCGGCGTCTACGCCGATGATGCCGAAATGGTATTCCCAGAACAGCCGCGCCGAAAAGCCAAAGGGCAGAAACAATTCGAGCAGGAACTGCAGGATTTGCGCCTTCTCTTTTGTTTCTTTTTCGCCGAGATACAAGAGCAGTTCTTTGTTGTTATAATTGCTTTGGTACAGCAGGCTGCCGGTAAACGCCGTCCGGACCGCCCGGCGGAAAACCCGCAGGCTGGTTCCGATCTGAAGCTGGGTTAGGAGTTCGTTGGCCAGACTAAATTGCAGCTTCCGGTCCATGACCGCCACCGCCGCGGCTGCTTCCCGGCCGTAAACGCCGTCCAAAAGCTCGGCCCGCAATTGGCGGACGAAGTATTCCCGCTTGGTAAGGCCGTGCTTTAAATCGATTTCACTTAAGAGATGCACGACAATATCGAAAAAGCTGGCAGCGCATTGGGCAAAATCCCGGTTTTCCGGCCGGGCCAGCAGCTCGGGATGCAGAAGTTCCTGAAAAATATGGCTGAACCGATAGAGCGCGTTGATCTCGGCAACCGTGCTTTCTAGCCTGTCCTGATTGATGCAGGGGAACGCCTGCTCGCAATACGGACTGTATTCTTTCGCCTGCTGAAACAAGAGCTCAGCTTTGTCCATGCCTTGCGCTTCGGCCTGTAAAACGATGTCCCAGATAAAATTCACGGCTCCCCCTCCTTACACCAGCCGGCCGCAGCATTCGTATTCGGGAAAGTGACGCTGCACCACGCTCACTAAAAAGCTCATAATATCCCGGTTGAGGTAAAAATCGTAGTCGGCAGGCTGAAAATCGAGCCGCATTGCCGTTTCCCAGGTACCTGTTCTGAGTTCGTCCCGGATGAAGTCGTCCACGATATAGGTTTCTTTGTCAGGAAAATTGGCTACCAGCTCCACACCGGCAAAGGTCAGGTCCCGTTCGTAGCCGCAGGCCTGAATCAGCCGGCTCAGTTCCAGCTTGGTCTTGATCGGCTGCCGTAATACGCCCATAAGCGTATCGGCGAAAGACGCCTGTTTGGCGTTGCCCATCAGCCGGTTGGAATACTCACGCTTGTCCTGGGGATTGCACTGGTACATTTCCCAGGTCACAGGATCTTCCAGCGGGCAAGTGATCAGAAGATCTCCTTTGGTCCAGCGGATGTTGGCAACGCTCACATCGGAATTGGTCACAAGATACCGAGCATCTTCCTGGAATTTATGCCGGAAAATCCGGTGTTCGTAATTAATCTTGTCCACGCACGGCTCCGGATAGGTGCTCGTACGGATGGCAACCGTCTCCAGATTCCACAGCGGCACCTGGTGGTAACGGATCGTTGGGGCATATTCTTCGAAGTCAATTACGGCTTCTTCAATAATTTCCTGTGCGTTCCAGTTTTCGATCCCGTCGATATAGACGTCGAACAATTTGTATAAATACGGCGCACAGACGCTGCGCCAGGGCAGGTAGTTCAAGTGAAAAATCCGGTACAAATCTTCAATCTGTCGCCTGTACGCCAGGTTGCGGCGGACATGAAACTGCGCGGTGTATTCGCTGTGCCGTGTCTTGATTACGCCGCGGAAATTTCGTTCGGGCCGGTCGAATTGGCAAGCTTCCAGATGGTCTGCCTGCAGAAAAACGGTATAGAGAAAAAACGGCGACTTTTCATTAAGGCTTGTAAGGAGCGCCTCGGCGTCCACCTGATGAGGCCGCATGTCTTCCGGCCGCATGGGCAGTAAAAAGTCATCTGTCACGTCACAGAGCCTGCGGTCAATAATATTCGTTACAATCGCCGGGCCTTCCACCGGCATCGGCACTTCCTCAAACACGCGCTGCTCCAGTCCCTTGTACTCTGCTTCGATTTCGCCGTGCAGTTCGAGAAACAGTCCTTCGACAACGGATGTGAAGACACGGCGGCTTTCCAGATTATCAATTTCAAGCAGTCTTTTTTTTATATAACTTCGCATGTCAAATTCTTCGTCAAATATGCGCATGTCTATCCCTCTTTCTCCAGCCTGTCCGCCTGCTGCTGTGCATCCGCGATGCCGGCCGCACCGGCCGCGCGGAAAAGCTTGAGCGCCAGTTCCTTGTTTTTCTGCACCACGTTGCCGGCCAGGTAGGCTTTGCCCAGCATATACTGGGCCAGCGGCTCGTTTTGGGCCGCCGCCGTTTTAAAAAGCGCAACCGCTGTTTTTTCGTCCTGCTCCACGCCGCGTCCGGTATAATACGCCGTTCCCAAGAGCGCCTGCGCCGCCGCATAGTCCTGACTGGCGGCCAGTTGCCACCAGCGGACGGCGGCCGCGTAGTCCTGGGTGACAAGGCGGCCCCAGAATGCATTGGTGCCCGCCTGCGTATAGAGTTCGGTCAGGGGTGTCTTTTCTGCTTCCTTTTTCCAGTCGAGATTTTCGCCAAAGTCCAGCTTGACGTCCGTCCCTTTCTGCCCAATTTTTTGAAGAAAGTCTTTCGCCTGCGGATTGCCCTGCTGCGCCGCCGTACGGAACCGCTTCACAGCCGCCGCTTTGTCCGCCTGCATGTTCGTTTTATAGCCGTCGATGCCCAGCAGCACTCTGGCAAGCGCCGAGCCGTCCTGTTCGGCCCGCAGGTAACGCCGCTCGGCTTCCGCTGGGCTTTTCGGCCTACCGCCGAAGCCTTCGGCATAGGCCAGCCCCACATAGGCGCTGGCGTCCGGGTGGCCGCTGATGGAAGCCCTGCGCCACCACTCGACCGCCGCCTTATCGTCTGTGTCTACCTGGCGGCCGGTATAGTATGCGAATCCTAAGATATACTGCGCCTGGATGTCGCCGGCTTTGGCCATGGCCTCTACCTGCCCAAAAGCCTCGTCGGCCGCCTGTTTGGCGGCGTCGGCTTTTTCCCTGGCTGCTTTTTTGGCTTCTTTTTTATTGGCCGCCGGTTTTTCCGGCGATGCACCGGGAATATCCACTTGTGGCGTTTTCGGCACTGCCGGCGGTTTGGCTTTTGCTTTCATTTTTTCTACCGCCGCCACTGCCGTACCGGCGACGGCGATTTTCTTTACTTCGTCCTGACTGATGTTTACCGCTTGCGCTTGAGGCAGTGCGGCCAGGACGACAAGCACCGGCAGGAGTGCCGCCATCCATCGGGCTGCTTTTTTCATCGGTACCCTCCTTATGCGTCGGTTGTCACTTTGTCCCGTCGAAGAAATTCTCCACCCAGGCGTCGCTTTCGAAGCTGAAGAACTGCGAGCGTCCCAGCATTAGGATTTCGCCGTCGCGATAGATCGGCAGGACGAGAAATCCCCAGCGGCGCGATTCCGTCCAGGCAAAGAACTTCACTTCGCGGTCGACAATGCTGTCGACGTCGTCCTGCGGGATATTGACGCCGTACACTTCGCAGATTTTTTCATATTCCATCGCGCAAAATTCGCCTAACGTGCAGGCGTAGGTGAAATTATAGCGCACCTTTTCGTTCATGTCCTTGAGATAGAGCTTCAGGGTCAGATCGTCCATATTGCGCGAGATATGGCCGCAGCTTTTGCCCTTTTGCAGTCCGTGGATCAGGACAATTTCCCGGCCGGTATGTGTGTAGGCGGTGATAATATACGGCAGCGCCGGTGTACGGCTGGTGATTTTGACGTCGGCAAAGCCGTATTTTTTGTCTTTGAGGTACTTTAAGGCGCCGTCGATGCACGTCATTTTCAGCTCGAAATCGTCGGAGAGATCGCCGGATTTGCGTTTGAATTTGATGGTCTTGCCCGGTACGAATTCTTTTAACGCGTCGCGGAAAATATCGATTTTGCAGGACTGGCCAGTAAGCTTGATCATTGTGTATTCATCAAGTTCGTGGCTGTCATACATCTCGTCCATAAATTTGTGGACGACGCCGTAAATGTCGGCCCGCAGAATGAGCATGATGTCAAAGATGCTGAAATACACTTCGGGAAATTCCTTGACGGTTACGAGTTCTTTGCCCTGCATCGCCGTTAGTTTCCATTTGTCGACGAAGAGCATGGTGGCCGACGGTTCGCTCTTTTTGTGGCAGGACAAGCCGACGCGCAGCGTGCCGACTTTGTTGTAGAATTCTTTTTTGATGCGCTCGGCGGTAGAAAAAAGAAAATAGAAGTTGTTTTTCACCTTGTAATAGTCGGTGCGGCTGAGCTTTTCCCAGTCGCGGAATTTCGTCGGCAAGAACGTTTCGGCTCCGGCATAGGCGGCGTCGAATTGTTCGTAAATTTTACGCGGACCGTATTCGTCCACATACCGGAACACGTCGAGGTCGAAGGTATTCAAAAGGTCATTGATGTCCGGGATGTCCTCCTGACGGTCCCGCGGCGCCAGCGCTTTGTACAACCGTATTTTTAAAAGCTGCAGGATGCGGAAGGTCAGGTTGTTGCCGCCGAAGTCGGTATCGCCGTTTTCATAGGCGGTTTCGATGTCGATTTTATAGGAGACGCGTTGCGTGCTGACGCGGAAGCTGCAGGAGGATAAGTCGGTCGTGCCGCCGCCGCAGTCAATGATGAGCGCTTTATACGTCGTATTTTCCTGGGCGCTCTTTTGCGTGATCATTTCGGAGATGGTATTGTAGAGCACGGCGATTCCCTCATCGAGCATATCGTCTTTTTCCACGGCGTATTCGGGCAGGATTTCGGCGAACAACGCCTGAAACAGGTATTTTTGCTTGACAGGGCTGGAAATATGTACGGCCTGGATATCGCATTTGAAGCGGTTTTTCATGGCTTCGACAATATGGCGGAAATACGCTTTCAGAATGTCCTTGCGTTTGACAAAAGCGCGCCGGCCCTGTTTGTCGATGATTTCCTCGCTCTTTTCATAGTCGCCGATCCAGCGCTTGATGTCATAGAAAACGCAAAAGCCTTCGTCGATATAGCTGGAATTGGCCAGTTTTACGGCATCATAGCCGAACAGGTATTCTGGCTCCATTCCGCCATTGATCGCCAGAACGCTGACCACGCTTGGCAGGAGCGTCGTCTCATGATAGTCCTGGGTGCTATCGTAGAATACGGCGTAATTGACGTCGTTTTCCAGGAGACCGAGCTGTCCTGGCTCCAAGTCGGTGCGTTCGAAATAGAGGCTGTCCAAATACACGCCGGCCGTGGTACTCGTGGTGCCAAAGTCGATGGCAATCGGCATGGTAAGCGACACTGGCTTTTTTACCATAAAGTCTAAGAGCGGCACGCGATAGACGATCAGGTGCTGCGGCATATAGGCGTAATCGCCGCTGTAAATGCGGTGCAGCATTTCGGAGCTCGCCTTGTTCATGCACAGCAGGCTGTAGTTCTTGATTTGGGCTTCGCTGCAGGGCATTCCGGCCCCTTTGGTCAGATACAGGGATTTTTTGCCGCCGCCTTTCGTCTCAACATTCAGGATACCGCACAGGCAAAAGTCGGCACTGACGATCAAGGCGTTCGTCCCAGCCAGTTTGGCATGATATTTAATGGTCAGTTCATCATAGTAGTCGAGGGACAGCCCTTCATAGACGACAATTTTAGCGCTGCAGTCCGGCCGGATGTCCGTTTCGTAGTGGATCTGAACCCTGGAAATCACGTTTTGCAAAGCCGCGTACCCTTCTTCGTTGTACGTTTTGATCAAAAGGTTCTCATCCGCACCGCGATACCTTAGAATGACGCGAATCAGATCGTCCTTGTCGAGCGGGCTTACCACTCCGTGAATGATCTTTTCCCGCCGGCAGATTTCCCGGAGTTGGTGCCCCGTCATCAGTTCCAGGTCGCGTTTATAATAGCAGTTTTGCATTTTTTTGATCGCATTGCCATCAATATTCAAGGTATAACCGTATTTATCCATAAAGTATAGCCTCCATAAGACTGCAGACTTGGGACTTGAGCGAAACCATCCGTTCCCGCTCAGGGTCTGACGTCGGTTACTGCGGCAGCGCCGACATAATCGCGGCGTCGGCGTCGATTCGGTCGAGAATGGTCTTGATCTCGTCCGCTTTCGCCTGGTTGCCAAGGGCTAGGTAGAGCTGCTGCGCTTGGCGGTACGCCTGTTTGGCGGCCGTGTATTCTTTCTGCGCGTAGAGTTCGCCGGCCTGGTCTTGTGCCGCCGCGGCGTCGGCCCTTTGCTGGTCGAGGGCTTGTTGCTTGGCGGCCACATTTTGCAGTTTGCCGCTGAGGATGGCGCTCTGGGCCGTATCACCGAGCGCGGTGTACTGAGCCAGTGCCGCGTTGTAGCTGGCCGCCGCCCCGATGTAGTCGGCGTTCGCGAACGCGGCGTCACCCTGTCCGGCGAGCGCGGCGCCGGCCGTATACTCGGCAGCGTGTTTTTCCGCTTCTTTTTGCGCTGCCGCCGCGGCTTTGCCTCTGGTTTGACCGAGCTTGTCAAGCGCCGCCAGTGCTTCTTTTTTGCCGTCAGCGTCGTAGTGTGCCGCTGCCAGAGAGCGCGCGGCCAGGTATCTCTGTTCGGCCATATCCAGATCGCCGTACTCTGAGAGCGTGTCACCCTGGGTGATCAGATCACTGATATCGCCGGTTAACCTTTGTTTGTCTTTTTTTTCCTGTTCGTCTTTTTGCTTTTGTTTGGCGTCGTACAGTTTGTCGAGTGCCGCCTGCGCCTGTACTTTTCCGTCGGCGGCGTGGATTTTGGCAGCAAATGCTTTGGCCCGCAGGTAGTACACTTCCGCCTGGCCGAAGTCGCCTTGTTCCATAGCTTTGTCGCCGAGATTGATGAAGTCAGCTACCGTCAGGTTGTCTTCGGCGCTCGAAATCCGGCGGTTGATGTACGCCTCGCCGAGTTTGTCGGCGTAGCGGGACCGTTCCAGTGCCGTCTGATAGCCTTGATACGCATCTTCGAATTTCTGGTTCTGGTAGGTATCGTCGGCCGTGATCACGCTTTCAATCAGCCGCAGATAGTTATTAAGCTGCTGGATTTTTTCCTTGTCTTTGAGATTTTCCGCCTGCTGCAGGGCTTTTTTCACTTCTTCCCGGGCCCGGATGTAGTTGTTGTCCTGGATGCAGGCAATGGTGCTGTCCGCCCTGAGGTTCATTTCGTCCACTTTGTCTTTGTGCCGGCTGTACAGGACGTAGGCAATAATACTCACAATGAGGAGCACAATAACGACAATAATCGCTATCTTGATTATGCGTTTGCGGCGGCGATCGCGGTTGGGGTCTGTGAAGATTTTGTTGATAAAGACGGCCGCCATCGTGTAGTTGTCAAGGTTCGGCGGCTGCTTCGACAGCAGCATTTCTTCGGTGTTGTTCAGCGGTTCCTGGGGATCGTCAGTCGTCTCGGAAAAGATGTCGTCGATGTCGGCCTCGTCAAGGTTTTCCCAGATGCCGCGCGTATACAGCACGGCGATGTCGCCGTTCATGAGCTTCAGCTTGCCGGATATGTGCGGACGGAAGTCTTTTTCCTGTCCGAGATAGGTATAGAGGTTATGCCTTTCTTCGTGTCTTGACAGCACGTTGGGCGTGATTTCGTCTTTTTCGACCAGGTCCTGGCTTAAGGACATGTCCTTTGATTTTGTATTCAGCATGCCGTCGCGATATAGGCGAAAGCGCGTGTTGCCGGCGGCAGCGTAGCGTACGGCTTCATAGTCGGTGACAATCACGGTTACCGAGGCCTTGAGCACTTCGCGGCCATTCGCCTGCAGAAGATCGCGGTTGGCGCTTTCCAGGCAGGCGCGCAAGGCCCGCCGCGTCAGTGACGGACGTTCCTGAAAGTGCAGGATGACGCTCTCGACCGCCTTTTGGGCACTTTCCGACTGCGCCAGGTCCGTAATGCCGTCGGCAATGACGTAACAGGCGTAGTCGTCAAGTTCGACGAAGGCAAAATAGTCGTTGTTCGTCAGCGCCGCCCCGGCTTCCGATATAAATGCGGTTTTAAATTCACTGTTCAGCTTTTTCATAGAATCCCCCTGTATGGACGTTGGACGCTGGATTTTGGCTGCCAAAGTCTAACATCTATAGATAACAATGCTGGCGTTGTCTTTGTCAGGCAATCTGCTGCGGTTAACGCGTTCGATAATCCGGAGCGCCTGCTGCTGCGCATCCCGGCCTTGCGCAAGCTCGTGCTCGATCTCGCGCCAAAGCAGCGTCTCGTAGATGCCGTCGCTGATAAGGACAACGGCGTCGCCGGCGCGCAGCGGCAGCGGCTGGCTGAAGAATTCAATGTCTTTAAAGCCATCCTGGCCGACGAAGTTATACAGACGGTGCCGGTCCAAGAGCTCGATCGCGCTTTTTTTTGCCAGGCTTCCTTGCAGGTATTTCTGCTGGGCCAGCACACCAATGGTATGGCCTTCGCTGACCGGCACGAGGTCGCCGCCGTGATAGACGGCGATTTTGATATTGCCGACGAGGGCGTAGTAGAGCGTATGGTCCGCAATGAGGGCCGCGGCGACGCTGGCCGAGCCGCGCCCGTCTTCCACCTTGTTCAATATAGCGCGATTGGCTGCATGAAAGGCTTTGCGGAAGTAATACTGCGGTTTTTCAAACGCCTTGTATTCTTTAAATAAGTCCACGAATGTCTCCACGGCGACGCGCCCGGCGATTTTGCCGCCGTATTTCCTGCCCATGCCGTCGGCCAGCACCAGCAGCGTTCCCGTCTGATTTGCCAAAACGCCGTAATTGTCTTCCTGTACTTCGCGGTCGCCGATGGTCATGCACTGACCCACTCTGGTATTGCAGGCAGGCGTAAGCGTCATCCGCTTAATGACCAGGGCAATCATCGCTATGGACAGCACGAGGATAAGGGCAGCCGGTGCATGGATCATGCTTTTGCTCCCGCAGCGCTGTTTTCCGTATCTTTCGGCTTCTTCACATCTTCCCAGTTAAATTGCTCGCCGCAGAACGGGATAAAGAGGAATTTGCTGTCGCCCAGTTCGATAACATCATATGTATTTAACACTTTCGGCGTATAGACGGCGTCGCCCTGATGGTAGACGATGCCGTTCGATTCGCCCGGCAAGAGCACCATTTCTTTTTTCTTGGGGTCAAAAACGATGATGCCGTGATTACGGCGCGAAATTTTGTTGTCACCGAGAATTTGAATGTCCATATCGTCAGCGCGGCCGATAAAGTTTTTGCCGGTCTTAATCTTGTAGTCCTTGCCCTGCCGCGGCCCCGAAATACAAACGATCCAGCCGCAGACAGGCTGCACGTCTTCTAAAAACAGCAGTTCTTCCACATCTACGTCCGTCTGGCCAGTTTCCTTTTTTTCTTTGGTAGCCGTCTCGATATTGCAGTACGGGCAGACGGTTCCGTAGCGACGGGAACTAAACATATGCCCGTTTTGGCAGCGAATTAAATTGCTCATACGATTCCTTCTTTCTCTAATGTTTTATCTTGAGTGCTTTATCTTGCCAGCAGTTTGGTCAGGCCGACGATGATGACGTCGCCCGCGTCCAGCTTGCACGGCTGGTCGGCGGCAAGCTTGTATTTCCGGTCGTCGGCTTTTTTTTGCAGTACGACACCGTTTTTCGAGCCCAGATCTTCGATGTACCAGTGGTTGTCGGCGTAATTTAAAACCGCATGCTCGATGTCGATCATCGAGGCGTAGACGCTCTGGTTCAGGTTAATATCCACATGGTTTTCTTTGATGTCCTTGCCGATTACCAGGGCCGTCTTGCCAAACATATCCCAGGCAGCAATGGGTTTTTCCTCTTCATTGAGGAGTAACAGTTCCGTGATGGCACCGCCCTCCGGAACCGGCGTTTCCTGCACTGCCCGCTCTTTGGCGACGGCCGTCAGATAAAAGGCCAGGAAGGCGATAAGGCCGCTGCCGGCGCAAACAGCAATATATATACCGATGGGCGCGTCTTCCATCCCGTACAGTGCAATCAGGGCGACCAGACCGCACAGGATCGCGATGACCAGGTCGATATTTTTTTTCTTATCCATTGATACACCTCCTCACTTTTTGAAGTCGGAAAAGAAGCTTTCGAACATGACTGTCGTATCGAGCGGGTTTTTCTTTTTTTTGGCGTTGACGTTGAGTTTTTCCTCGCGCGTAACCTTGCCCGTCTGCGGATCGAAGCCGAAGTAACGTTCAAAGCTGCCTTGCATGCCTTGCGCCATATTGGCAATGTCAAACGCGCCGCCGGCCGGCGCGCCGGCGGACTGCCGCCGGGGCTCTTTAGCCGCTGCGGCCGTTTTTTGCGCTGCCTCATCGTAGGACCGGCGCGCTTGTTTGTCGCTTAGAATCCGGTAGGCTTCGCCGACCTCCTTGAATTTTTGCCCCGCCGCCGGATTGTTCCGGTTGACGTCCGGATGATATTTTTTGGCAAGTTTCCGGTACGCCTTTTTGATCTCGTCTTCGCCAGCGTCCTTTGACACTCCCAATATTGCATAAGGATTCAGATTCATTTTGTCACTCGCTTTCGTCAGTCAATTTAGAAAAGGCGTGTCCGACCGGGACACGCCTTTTCGTTTTTCTTAGGCAGGGTATCCGCCTTCTACGGTAACGTTCGCAAACTTGTCCTTCTTCTGACGGAGCGCCAGCATGAAGGTGCCTGTGCCGTCCACATCGCCGTATTTTTCTTGGTAATCGACGACAAACGCATTGGGAAAGTGGTATTTTCGTTCGATTACGCCTGCCGCGGTCAGTTCGATGGTGACTTTGCGGTAACAATCGGCTTTTTCCGCCGGTACGACGGACCACAATGCCATTTTGCGCGTGCTGTCGTCGGGGTCGCCGTCGGTGGCGGCGAGAATTTTGCCGATGATGACGAGGCCTGTGCCCACGTCTTTGGTGCGCGCATTGGAGTCGAGTGGAATTTCCGTCGTGAATTGTACGCTTTTGGTGCATTCCGGCGGAATGTCAAACGGTTCCTGTCCTTCGATTTTGATTCTAAATGCCATATTGTTTCACCCTTCCTTTACTTTTTAAATTACTACCAGGGAAAGTTCTGTTTTCCCCATTCGCTCTCAAACATCGATTTCGCTTTTTCATATTCATCTGGTTCTTTGTTTTGTTCATCCCATTGCGTCTTATGGCGTCCACTGAGAATTTCAACGCCGAAATGATTCACAATTGGAAAGGCGTGGAGCTTCACCCCGCTGAGACGTGCGGTATGACCAAGAAAAGTTATCTGTTGTTCAGCAATTCCGGCTTCTCTCATCGCAGCCTCGACATAATCTACGCAAGAATTGCCAATGCCAATATAAGAGCCAAAACTGCCCAACAATGTTTGCTGGCAATATTCCCGCACTTTGCTATAGGTCTCTGCCGTAATCGGAAACGATTCTTGAGTAGCTCTAATTTTGTAATGATAGGGATCGTCTGTAACTACTCGTCCATTTTTAGTAAATGCGTGGTCTGGTTCGGATGGTTGAAATCCATAATGCTCTTCTAAACCCTTTTGATGATCATCCAAGCTAATCCACATATGACCAACCTTTGATTCATCGGAAAATGGCGGCGCAATATATACTGTCAGCGTATACCGATTTTCACTCACGCCTCCCCCCTCCTTCCTTTATGCGGCGCACCACTATAGTGGGAGGTATCGCAAAAGCTAAAAATATCAGAGCATTTACTACAGCTTCCTCAATATACATTTGATGCGTATAGTGTAAAGTATTCTGCAAATCCTCAAAACTCCTGTGATAACTATGCACAAAACTGACTGTTGTTACACTGAATATAGTTATTGGAATAAATTTCCAATAATACCGTAATGATAGAACGCTTGCTGTCATTGTTACGATGGAGACAGTGACCAGGATGGATAATATCCCGCCATCTTTCCCGGTGTGCGTTATCCGATAGGCATTCCAAACCGGATCGAAATAAAACACCAGCATAGATACCAGCAGGACAATTGCCGCATCCCACAGCCAATGATGTTCAGAAAGAAATTCTTTCATTTTACCGTCCCTTCTGCTATTCCGCCCCGAAACCTCCGTCGAGCTTCACTGCAGCATTCTGGTCCTTTTTCTGCTTCATGTGGAGATAGAAGGTGCCGACGCCGGTTTCGTCGTCGAGTTCTTCCTTGTATTCCATCACGAAGGCGTCCGGTAGCGTGTACTGCCGTACCATCTGGCTGGCGGCGACGATATCAAGCTGGGCGTTTCTGTAGCAGTCCGCCTTTTCGCTCGGTACCTGCGACCATTTCGCCACGTTCAGCGTGGCATCGGCTTCTTTGCCGCCGAGGGAGTAGAGCATTTTGCCCCACACCTTGATGCTGAGCGCCACATCGGTCGCTCTTGCATTGGAGTCGTTTGGCGAGTCGGAGAAGAACTCCGCCTTCAGGACCGCTCTTTCATCAAATGCAATTTCCTCCGGTCCGCCAGTTACCTTTAATCTGAAACCCATACCAATTCCTCCATTTCATTTTTTATATCAAGTGAGACTTCGCTTCAGGTGAGGTTTTAACCTCATCTGAAGCGGTAGTCAAACTTATCCAGGGACTTAGTCGCTCTTACTCCCGCTTGTGCCTTATGGGAGTGCTTGCACCCATAAGGCACAAGCGGGAGTCTTAGAGCGAGTTAGTCATCGGATAAACTTGCCGGCGCAAATCGGATATGGCAAATACATTTAAAAATTCGCGCCGGCATTGGGGCAACGTTTTACGCGGTTCGGCCTGCCGACGTCAGACGGTTGATCTCGATTTCGAGGTTCTTCACGTTGCCGTTGAACGTGATATCCAGCGTGCAGATGCCGTTGGCTTCGTCGATGACGTAGTTGATGTCGTCGCCTTCGCTGATGATCGAGTTGACCTTATCGCGTTTGCCGATCCACAGGCTCTTTTGGCTCTGCGGATTGTTGGAGAAGAATTTGATGATGTTGTCCTGTTTGAAATCACCGGTGCCGTGGCGCAGAACGCGTTCGATGTACGTCGTGACCTGTGTCTTGTAGATCGGCTCGTACACGCCAAGCTCCGCGTCGTAGAGGAGGTTGCGCGCCTTGTAGACCATGATGTCCGTAATGTTCAGGCCGTCATAGGCAGCGTTTTCCGAAGAGAAGACGAAGCCAAAATTCTTGCGGTTAATATCATCCTTGATACTATTTGTAAACCCGGTGATTTCTTTGGCCAGCGACGTCCGCACGCGCAGCGGGTGGTCGCCGGCTTCGATGTCGAAGCGCACGCCGGGCAGTTCGGTATCAACGTTGCGCTTGAAAGTTTTCTTGAGGTATTCCGGGCATTGCGTGGCCGCGTACAGACCTGCCGCGACGAACGCCGCGCCAATATAGACGCCGTCGATCCACAGCTTCATAATGTCTTCCTTGGCGCCAGATAGTTCCGCCATATTGGCGTCGTTTAAGAACATTTTTTTGTCGAGCACGACACCGGATTTGTCCTTCGGCACGATGGTGAAGTTCGGAACGCAGGGGATTGCAAATTCGCTGTAGGGTTTACCAGTCAGGCTTGTGCAGCGCTCGACGAATTTGTCGATACCTTCCGTGGCCATGTAGTTGAAGGTCGTCTTGTCGCCCGTCTCGTAGCTGAAGAAGCACTGTACCCGATAGTCTTTCAGAACGTCAAGGATGCGGGCCAGCGATTCCACGCTGTTGACGTTGGGATTTTCGACGACCTTGTTGCCCTGGAACCGTTCACGCGTCAGCTTCATCTTGGAGTTTTGATCAAGGGAGACGGACGGGAAGATCGAATACCAGACCGTATTGTTGAAGTCATTTTTCGCATTGACCGTGTTGAGGAAGGTGATCAGGCGCGGAATATTGGACGCTTTGGCCACCATTTCGTTGCTGACGTTGGTAATGAGAAGGGTCGGCCGCATGCCTTTAAGCTTGGCCGGATATTGTTCAAAGAACAGCCTGACGCCCAGCACTTTTTCGATAAGCGGCTTGACTGTTTTGATGAAATCGTCTTTGGCGGTTTTATAAAATTCCAGATAGGAGTTGTAGTTGGCGATTTCTTTTTCCGTATCGACGGTCGATACGATCGTGGACGGCAGCGGGCAGAACGTCCGAGCGACGAGCGCCTTGACATAGTCGTTATGATTTTCCTCGTTCAGCGCTTGGTAGTCATCCTCAATTGCTGTGATCAATCCCTGATTTATCTGGTCGTCGAGCGTGGCCAGGGCTTTGGTTTCCGGTTTCGGCGCTTCGAGTATCTTCAGTTCGCCCTCCTCACCCATCGACAGGACGCCTAAGGTAAGCGGCGTGTTGTTCTTGCCGTCGCCGCCCGCGCCCAGAAGCAGCCGCGTCTTGATGTCTTCGATCGCCAGCGGCAGCATAGCCATTACGTTGTTGTAGTTCATGCTGGCTTCTTCAAACATGACGTTCAACTTGTCGCCCACGTCGAGTCTTTTCGGGTCGCCTTCTTCAAGTAACGCGTACTCGGAGTAGACGTAGCGCATCTCTTTTCTGATCTGGCGGATGTCTTCCATGACCTTGGCCGGCGAGATCAGATTGGTCAGTTTCTCAAATTTAAAATCGACGTTTAAGAGTCCTTGCGAGCGTTTCGTTTCGACCAGCGTCAGCAGCATCTTGAGAAAGTCGTTGTGCATGTTGAGATGGATTTCCGTCAGTAGTTCGTCCGGAATGGTTTCCGGTTTTTTCAGCGTGTACATGACGCGCTGGTTGTTAGCATTGTAAAAGGAATAGACGACAGGATCGAATTTTTCCAAAAATTCGTCAAAGCTCTTGACCGAGAGATGCTCGTTGATCTCTTTGATCTTCTCATCATTAAGGCTGTCCATTCCCTTTACGTCGCCCACCATGGTGAGCAGGTCGAGTTTCTCGGGATTGATCTCTTCTAAAAGCAGGGTCCGGTTTGTTTGCGTAATAATAGCCAATTTGTCCACTCCTTTGCATTAGGGCCGTTCAGACGGCTTGACATTTTTGTATTCTAAGATTAGTTCGCTGCGCTCGTCCTCAAACGTAATATGAATTCTTTCATGGAAATAAACGAGGCAGCTATGATCTTTTACCAACAGGTCGCGGTTTTTCAAAATGGTGCAGTCCGACTTGTTCGTAAGCACCAGCGCCTTGTTGGCACCCGGACTGAAAAAGACTTTATACGCGCCGGCCAGGGCAAAGGAAAGTCCGCAGTTTTCCAGAAGCGCCCCCAGACTGATTTCTTCTTTCCTGAAGTGGCGGTACAAATTGTATTCCATGGGCGCGATGTCGCTGTCGTCCGGTGCCTTAGTGACATAGATTTTGAGTTTGCCGGCGTATTCGTAGCGGCTTGCGGGCGGTGGAGCCGGCGGCACTGGTTTCGGTTTTTGCGTTCTCCACCAGACCAGCGCAGCGATTGCAATGGCAATGGCCGCAACGAACGCAATTATTTTCCCATATCCTTCCGGCTGGTTGATCTGCACAGTTGTTGTATCCGGCGCAATGATGTTGACGCCGAGATCTTCGTAACGGACTTTCACAGCTACGCTGCGTGTGATATCGGCCGGCAGAGAAAAACGGATTGCCCCTTTCTCCACCACCGCCGTGATTTCCTGACCATCCGCCGTTACACGGACTGATTTGCCTTCAAAATAAGGGTCATTCAAAAGACGCAGGTTCTGATTTGCAATACTGACGGGAATCAGCCGCACCTCGGCCGTCTTTTGCTCCGATTGCCCAAGGGTCGTATTCTTCACTTCCACCTGAATCGACGCGTTCATTTCCAGAATCAGGTCGGCCTGCACATTGCCGCCGCCCGCAGACCCGAAACGGATCTCCGCCGTGTCGCTTTGCGGATGCAGCAGGTTCAAGACGGCAAATCGTTTGCCGGCTAAAATTTCGCCGCTTTGGGCTGTGTAGCTGGCGCCGATATTGCCTAGCGGTACAGTGGAAGTGAGGAGAATTTTCGCTCCATTGATTGAGTCGCTGCGTGCAAGCGGCAAGCGCACGCGCAGCGTATCGCTTTGCAGATCACCGCTGCTGACGGCTATTTTGGCAATGCCGAATACCTCGTATAAAATCTTTTTGGCGATGCCGCTTAGCTGTGCGACGTCACTAACGTTAAACAGCAAGCCCTGACGGTTGGCGGAATCGTAAATATTCGACTGCGGCACGTTGCCCGGATCACCGATCGCGACCGTACAGACGCGAACGCCGCGCTCCGACGCCGTCTGCATCGCCCGGTTGAATTGCTCCTCGGAGGCTCCCGTCGCGACCGGATCGTCCAGCCTGATTTCGCCGTCGGAAAGCAAAACCACCGTTTTGTCCGCTGTACTATCCTTAAATAACGTCAACGCTCTTTCCAATCCTGCCCCGGCGTTCGTATAACCGGTATAGTTCACCTGGCGCAGCGCAACGCCAATTTGTTCGCGTTTGGCGTTCAACGGCTTTGCCACCTGCACGTCGCTGCCATAGGCAACAAGGCCTACTGAATAATTCGATGGCAATGTATATAAAATTTCTTCCAGACCATCCGGCGCGAGTTTTTCCGCATCTGTCGTATTCATAGAATTGCTGACATCGAGAAGGAAAACGACTTCATGTCTTTTTACTGCTTCCGCCGCCGTCACGCTGTGGGAGGCGCTCCCAAAAAAGATGAGCAGTGCGAGCAACAAAAGGAAAAGAAACGCCGGATTCTTTATAAAATTCGTTTGTATCAATCCGCTTTTCACCACCTTCCCAAAAAAGTTTTTTGAAATTCTAAATTCTATGTAAGATTATGCCTCATGCTTTTACCCCGCTTTTGGGCTAAAAATTTTTCCTTTTTTCTGCAAAATTTCTTATTTCCTTTCCAGTATTTTCTTTACCAATTTAAACCATTACCGTTACAATAATACATTTTGATAACTATTTCATCTGCCAAAAGGTATAGATTTTAACATTTTTTATCAAAATCATATATTTATTTACAAAATTGTAATGTAAAGAAAAGTAAAAAGACTACCATAAAAATGGTAGTCTTTTTACTTTTCTTTTTCTTCTTACCTAAAGTATCCAATTCCAGCGGCAAATAGCTGCTGATCTTTGCTGCCAGGAACATTTTTCACTACCTGGTTGCCAATTCGTTCCGAATGACCCATTTTTCCTAATATTCTTCCGTCTGGGCTGGTAATTCCTTCTACTGCTTCTACAGATCCGTTAGGATTATAACGGATGTCATAGGTAGGCTGTCCTGTTTCATCTACATACTGAGTCGCAATCTGTCCCTTTTGCCGCAAGCTGTTTAGCACCGCACTGCTGGCAACAAAACGACCTTCACCGTGAGATACAGGAATGGTATGAACCTCACCTAATTCTATGTTATTAAACCAGGGAGAAAGTTTAGACACAAGTTTGGTGTTTGCCATACAAGAGATATGTCTGCCGATTTGATTATAGGTTAACGTAGGGCACTCTGGTGATAAGTCAACAATGTCGCCATAAGGTACTAAACCTAATTTAATAAGAGCCTGGAAACCATTACAGATGCCCAGCATCAGCCCGTCTTTTTGTGATAAAAATTCCCGCAGGGCTTCTTTAATTTTTGGATTTCTAAACATGGTGGCAATATATTTGCCTGAGCCGTCTGGTTCATCTCCAGCGCTAAAACCACCTGGCAGCATAATAATTTGAGATTGATCAATAGACTTAACCATTTCTTCTATAGACTCTTCTACTGCTGATGGAGTCAGATTGCGAATGACCATCGTATCTACGATACCGCCTGCCATTTCAAATGCTTTGGCAGAATCATATTCGCAGTTGGTTCCGGGGAAAACCGGAATAAAGATGCGAGGCTTGGCAAAAGAATGTTTTGCTTTTTTCGGATTGCTGGCAAACAACTCCTGCTTCGGCTTTTCCTTACTTATTTCAGTTTGTGTGGCAAAAACCTTAGTTAAAGGCTGTTCCCAAGCAGTTTGCGCTTTTTCAAGATCAATAGAATAACCATTGATATCAATCCTTGGCTGCTCCTGAGTATGACCTATGACAGAATATGTCATCTCGCCTAACATCTCTTTTACAGCGATACCGGAAGGGATCTCTAGTATCAAGGAGCCATAATCGGCAGCAAATAAGTCTTGGGATGACAAAGGAGAAGTAAAGACCATGCCGATTTTATTACCAAAGCTCATTTTACTAATAGCGGCTGCTAAACCACCCCTTTTAATTGTATGAGCAGCTAACACATGACCAGCTTTTATTAATTGAGTAATGTTAGCATAGTTCTGACACACGACAGGAAAATCTGGCAATTCATATGCATCACGAATTAACGGTACTTGTATGATCTGACTTCCGATCTCTTTGAACTCTGGAGAAATCACCCGGTCAGCTTGAACCACGTTGACGGCAAAAGCCACTAAAGTAGGAGGCACCGTCAGTTCTTTAAAGGTCCCAGACATACTATCCTTGCCGCCAATGGCAGGAATCGAGAACTGTTCTTGCGCATGAAGAGCGCCTAAAAGAGCACTAAAAGGTTTGCCCCATTTTACCGCATCCTGCCCTAATCTTTCAAAATACTCTTGCAGGGTCAGGCGAACGGTGTGATATTCACCACCCATAGCTACGATTTTTGCTACTGCTTCTACAACAGCATATACCGCACCGTGGAAAGGACTCCAGGTGGTTAGCTGCGGATCATACCCATAGGTCATTAACGTGGCTGTATTCGTATTCCCTTTAAGGACAGGAATTTTACTCGCCATTCCTTCTGCCGGTGTGGTTTGGAACTTACCGCCAAAGGGCATCAATACAGTACTTGCACCAATCGTACTATCAAACATTTCGACAAGACCTTTTTGGCTGCATACATTCAGATCACGCAAATTATCAAACCAAGCTGTTTCAAGAGCTTCTGCATCATTTGTTTTAGCAGCAAAATAATTTTCAGCTTCTACTGGCGCAGTCACCTGTACATCTACTTTTTGTTTAACACCATTCGTATTTAAAAATTCCCGGCTAATATCAACAATGGGAATTCCCCGCCATAACATGACGAGTCGCCCAGTATCCGTTACTTTTGCCACTACTGCCGCTTCCAGATTTTCTATTGCGACATAGGACATGAATTCCTCCAAATGATAAGGTGCTATGACTACAGCCATACGCTCTTGGGATTCGGAAATCGCCAGTTCAGTACCATCCAGACCTGCATATTTCTTCGGCAGCGCATCTAAATCAATGACCAGGCTATCTGTCAATTCTCCAATAGCAACAGATGCCCCGCCTGCACCAAAATCATTACAGCGCTTAATCATTTGACTTGCTTTAGGATTTCTAAACAGCCTTTGTATTTTCCGTTCTGTAGGCGGATTGCCTTTTTGTACTTCTGCACTGCAGGTTGCCAGGGATTCTTCCGTATGCTCTTTTGAGGAGCCCGTTGCCCCGCCGCAGCCATCCCGACCTGTTTTTCCGCCCAATACAACCACGATGTCATCCACTGCTGGTCGTTCGCGTACTACATTTTCTTTTGGAGCAGCAGCGATCACTGCGCCGATTTCCATTCGTTTTGCGATAAAACCTTCGTGATAAATTTCTGCTACCTGACCCGTGGCTAAGCCAATTTGATTTCCATAGGAGCTATACCCTGCTGCCGCTCCCAAGGTTATTTTACGCTGGGGCAATTTTCCTGCTAAAGTATCTTCTACTTTTGTACGAGGATCACCGCTCCCTGTAACACGCATGGCTTGATACACATAAGATCTGCCTGATAATGGATCACGAATGGCTCCGCCTAAACAAGTCGCCGCAC
Source organism: Pelosinus fermentans JBW45 (assembly GCF_000271665.2). Lineage (GTDB taxonomy): Bacteria > Bacillota > Negativicutes > DSM-13327 > DSM-13327 > Pelosinus > Pelosinus baikalensis. The sequence continues at coordinate 4,656,571 of NZ_CP010978.1, forward strand.
CACCAAAAGGCTCAATTTCTGTTGGATGATTGTGGGTTTCATTCTTAAACATAACCAGCCATTCTTCTATGCTGCCATCCACATCCACAGGAACAACAATGCTGCAGGCATTAATTTCTTCCGAGTCATCCAGATCTGTGAGTTTGCCTTGCAGGCGCAATTCTTTCATCCCCATAACGGCGATATCCATCAAGCAGATATCTTTTTGTCGATCTTTATATACAAGGGATCTGGCTTTACGATATTGATCATAGGCTTTAGCAATCGGCTCTGAAAAATGACCTGTTCCTATATCTACATTTTCAATTGCAGTGAAAAAAGTGGTGTGACGGCAATGATCTGACCAATAGGTATCTAACACTCTGATTTCTGTGATTGTTGGGTTGCGTTTTTCCACATCACGAAAATATTGTTGGCAAAATGCAATATCTCCTAGTCCCATGGCCAGTCCCATATCTTTTAACAGCAATTCTAGTTCTTCTGCTGATTGGGTAATAAAACCGGGAATCGTCTTTACATCAGCAGGTTTTTCCACTGTTAGTTCAAGACTACGGGGTTTTTCTAAAGAAGCTTCCCGCGCTTCTACCGGATTGATACTATACTCTTTTATTTTCTTAAACTCATCTTCTGTAATATTGCCTTGTAATACAATGACTTTGGCAGTACGAATGGATAAGTTTTCTGTTTTTGTTAGTATTTGCACGCATTGTGCCGCCCAATGAGCTCGCTGGTCATATTGACCCGGCAGATATTCTACTGCAAATATTTTATCCTCTGGCTCTATGGTGAGTATTTCATCATAAACATCATCAACAGTCGGCTCAGAAAATATGCTTTGTTTAGCTTCTACAAACTCTTCCTGACTAATCCCCGATATATCGTAACGATTGACAAGGCGTACATGTTTCAAACCTGTAATGCCAAGATTCTCGGTAAGATCAGCATACATCCCCTTGGCCTCTACCGCAAAATCCTGCCTTTTTTCCACGAAAATTCGTTTGACTTCATATGGCATGTTTCTACCTCCTAGTATCGTCTTGCTAGTCCCTTGGAAAATCTCATTTAGGACGGCAAAGGATAATATAGTTATGTTCATCCTTTGCCTGTTTACAACTACCGGTAGTTGCTTTCTTCCCTTGAGACTACATCTTGCTATTGTTATTGTAATATATTATCATTAATTATAATAATTAATAGTATTAATAAAACTCATAAGGAGTGTTTATATATGGACGTTAATTTTGAGCTGTATAAAGTGTTTTACTATGTTGCCAAGTACTTAAGTTTCTCAGCAGCTGCCAATGAATTATATATCTCTCAGTCAGCTGTCAGCCAGGCAATAAAACAATTGGAAGAAAAGCTGAATACAAAACTTTTTTTTCGCAGTACCAAACACGTACAATTATCAGAAGCAGGCAAACTTTTATTTACCCATGTAGAGCAAGCCTTTCATTTTCTAAAAACAGGTGAACGCAGCATCAATGAAATGCATTCCTTAGAACAAGGAGAGCTAAAAATAGGTGCCAGTGATACCATTTGCAAATACTACTTACTTCCTTATTTTAAACAATTTAACCTTCTGTATCCTAAAATCAAACTCAATATTACCAATCGCCCATCTCCTGTTTGTGTGGATTTATTAAAAAAAGGCTTAGTGGACATTAGTGTTGTTAATCTTGCCGCCGAAAAACTGTATCCGGGCATGACCATCAGCAAATGTAAAATGCTGCATGATGTCTTTGTCGCCAGTCCTGCTTTTGCTCATCTGCAAAGTCTACGCCTGGTTCTTAAAGATATCGCTGCCTTACCCATTCTCACATTAGAAAAGAATACAACGACAAGAACCTTCCTGGATTCTATGTTCGTCCAGCATAATCTCCCATTTGAGCCTGAGATTCAATTAGGCAGTGTGGACTTAATGATCGAACTGACAAAAATCGGACTGGGGATCTCATTTATCAGCAAGGAATATATACAAAAAGAACTGGCCGACAATCAATTATTTACCCTTCCCCTCACCACTGATATACCTCCGCGAGAGTTAGGGATTATGACTCATGATTATCTGCCAGTTCCACTTGCAGCACAGAAATTTATTGAATTGTTATAGTGACATAGCAACCACTAAAGATTTACACCTTGCATAGGTCACTGGTATATGACATTAAAAGCGTAGGTTAAGTAGCACGGCGAAGCGTTAATGTCATATACCAGTGGCCTCACTATAGAGCTTCTTTAATGGATCATTAAGACTTCACTTCACTTTAGGAATATTACGACCAGCATAGATTTCTGACATTTCTTTTTTCAAGCGCTGTTTGATCTTCTTCTTCTCACCAGGCAGAAGTTCACCTTTGGCTGTACCAAACAAATAATTATCCAAATCAAATTCTTTTAAGATCATTTTCGTATGGAAAATATTTTCCTGATAGATATTCACGTCAAGCATCTGATATAACTCACGAGTATCGTGTGTAATATAATTTTGAATCGAATTAATTTTATGGTCAATATAAAACTTTTTCCCTGTAACATCGCGGGTAAACCCTCGTACTCGATAATCAATAATTGCAATATCAGAACTAAAGCTGTTAATAAGATAATTCAGTGCTTTTAGTGGTGAAATCTCTCCACAGGTAGAAACATCAATATCAGCGCGAAATGTACTAATCCCCTTATCAGGGTGACTTTCCGGATAGGTGTGTACGGTAATATGACTTTTATCTAAATGGGCTACCACAGCATCGGACTTAATTTCTTGCAGATCGATCAGCTCCGGTGCCTCAACTGCCATTTTTCCTTCTGAAATCAGCATGGTTACACTAGAACCTTGAGGATCATAGTCCTGCTTTGCAATATTTAAGATGTTCGCACCAATCATAAAAGCGACTTCTGTTAAAATATTTGTAAGACGCTCCGCATTGTATTCTTCATCAATGTATTCAATGTAGGCTTGACGATGTTCCGGACTTTTCGCATAACATATATCATACATGTTGAAACTAAGTGTCTTGGTCAGGTTGTTAAATCCATACAATTTTAATTTTTTAATTGACTTTATTTCCATATTTCTTCTCCTTACTTGTGTACAATTTCAAAGTCATGCCCTGAATCAGTACGGTATCATCGCCTGCTAGGAGCTTTGTTGCTTTGACACTTATCATGCTAAAGAATACTTCTTAGTCAAATGGAGTTTCACCACCTAACCTAAGTCCTACTTATCCGTCACATTTAGCCCCTCTAGGGCTCCCACCTACTAAAAATAGGAGTCGTAGAGCGGCTTATTCATCGAATAAAATGTACTTCTAGTACTACATAATAGCCTACTTTTTTATTGCTGTAAATAGTATTTTTTCGAATCCCTCTGCGCTTATAAAATAAAGGAAAAAGGATGCAACTCTCCTATCTTTAGTATAGTGTTTTGTCAATAAAGTATTCTTAATAGCTATAAAAAAAGAACGCTACAACAAATTTTCATCTGCGAGAGTTCTTCCTTTCATAGCTAGAAATTAATTATTATAATGCAGAAAGGGCTACTTTTATCACTACCTTTTTAACTTTGGTCGCCGAGTGCAGCGTACAATTGGGCCGATGAACATCATTAGGGAAAAGCACGGCATATATCCCAGGTTTTAGCAGCAGTTCTACCTCTTGCTGTACCCCTTGATAAAAAATCAGATCTCTTAGAGTCAGTTCGTCCTGAAGGACTTCATATTCTGGAGATAGCGGACTACACCCAATCATTTCTTCCCCCGAAACTACATACTGTATATCAATATACTTCTGATGGGCCTCTGGTTTTCTTTTCTCTTTAGGTTCCGTTTCATATTCTGAAACGGAGGCAAATATAGTATCCCCTTCAATATCATGCCGACCAACTGGCAAACTAGACAAATCGGTATTGATTAAATACAGCAAACCTCTTTGTAAGGCAGGAGACAAAGCAGCCTTCTCTTGTTCAAAATTTTTTAACTGTCCATAAATCATGTTAGCATCCTCCTTTTTTTAAAACTCTATTTTATATCTATTCTTTATTTTTATTGCCTTTCCTCTGTCAATGAAGAGTTTTTAAAAATTTGAACCACAAAGACACAAAGGTCACAAAGGGGTGTGTGCCGCAGCAGCGGCATTGTGCCTTTGTGGTTCATAAATTCTATAAAAATAGAGGCAGTTTGCACTGCCTCTTGCACCTACTTTTAGTCAGCAATCTGTCCATGGATTTCTTTGCCGCGGATTTCCTTAACTTTATTATTCTCACCTACCATCACTACAGTAGGAGTAAAGTCTTTTGCTTCCTCTTCAGTCATCATCCCATAGGAAATAATGATGACCTTATCATCAGGCTGTACTAAACGAGCTGCGGCCCCATTTAAACAAATGACTCCAGAATCTTTTTCTCCAACGATCACATAGGTTTCAAAACGATTACCATTGTTATTATTTACAATTTGCACTTTTTCATTAGGCAGAATTCCTGAAGCTTCCAATAAGCTTTCATCAATGGTGATACTTCCCATATAATTAAGATTAGCCTCCGTCACCGTGGCACAATGAAGTTTGGCCTTTAAACATGTAATAAACATAGAAATTATCCCTCCAAAATGATGTTATCAATTAAACGAGTGCTGCCAATGCGCACGGCTAAGGCTAGAAGAGCTTTACCGACAATCTGGTCTATATTTTCTAATAGCGGATAACTGTGTATTTCTACATAATCAATCTGCGCCAGTTCTTCCAATTGGATGTTTGCTATCACCTGCTGCCTGATGGCTTCTACATTCATCTCACCGCTAGCAACAAGCTGCTTGGCCAGCTGCAAGCTACGAGACAGCACCAATGCCGCTCTGCGTTCTTTAACAGATAAGAAAGCATTCCGCGAACTCATGGCGAGTCCATCTTTTTCCCGCACAATAGGTACAATCGCAATGACTACATTCATATTTAAATCAGAAGCCATACGCTGAAGCACCAACACCTGCTGGGCATCTTTTTGACCAAAAAAGGCTGCCTCAGGCTCAATGATATTAAGTAACTTAGCTACAACAGTTGCTACGCCACGAAAATGACCTGGCCGAGACAAACCGCATAGTTTCTGAGTAATGCCATCAACCTCTATAAAACTGCTATATCCCTTGGGATACATTTCTTGTACTTGGGGATGGAAAATGACATCCACTCCCGCAGTACCTGCTTGAACACTATCGCCAGTTAAGTCTCTTGGATACTTAGCATAATCTTCATTAGGACCAAATTGGGTAGGATTCACAAAAATACTCACCACAACGACATCACACTGTTTTTTGGCCTGACGCATTAACGTAAGATGTCCTTCATGCAAGGAGCCCATGGTGGGTACTAAGCCAATTGACAAGCCTTTTGCTTTTACTTGCTTAACAAAAATCTTCATTTCCTCTATGGTTTCAATAATTCTCATGATTTCATTCCCCTTCTTCCCTTGCTGCCTTAGTATAATTTTTCTAAGATGCCATCAGATATTTTAAAACTATGCTCCGCCGAAGGAAATATTTTTTCTGCCACTTCCTTTTTATAGTCGGCTACTGCTTGCGCTATTGCTACATGCAATGCAGCATATTGCTTCACAAATTTAGGAGCAAACCCAGGATATAAGCCGAGCAGATCATTGATGACCAATACCTGACCATCACAGTGCGCACCTGCGCCGATACCAATGGTTGGTATATTGAGTTGCTGAGTTACTTTTTGTGCTAGTAAGGCTGGCACACATTCTAGAACAACAGCAAAAGCTCCGTTTTCTTCTAGAATCTTGGCATCATTAAGCAGTTTTTGTGCTCCTTTTTCTTCTTTTCCCTGTACTTTAAAACCGCCCAAACTATGAACTGACTGGGGGGTTAAACCCAAATGTCCTACTACAGGAATCCCGGCAGCAACTATTTTCTTTACTGCTTCAGCAATTTCACTGCCGCCTTCTAATTTAACAGCTTGGGCACCTGTTTCTTTCATAATCCTGCCTGCATTGGCTATTGCCTGTTCTGTGGAAACCTGATAGGACATAAAGGGCATATCTACAACTACCATTGCTTTTTTTGCCCCTCGGCATACTGCTTTTCCATGATGAATCATATCCTCCATCGTAACAGGCAGAGTCGAATCATATCCCAATATCACATTTCCTAAAGAATCGCCTACTAATAGCATGTCAATCTGGGCATCATCAAGAAACTTTGCCGTAGAAAAATCATAAGCTGTTAGCATGGTAATGGCTTTTCCCTCTATTTTTCGCTGCTGAATCACTGTCGTTGTAATCTTTTCATTGCCACTCATGATTATTTCCCCCTGTTATCACTTCTTACTATTTCTTCTATGCTTGCAGCTTGTTCCTGATCAATTGTACCTTTCTCTAAGGCAATCTTCAGAGTATACATCCCAAGCTCCCGATATAAACTCTTATCTCTTTCATTTTCCAAAGCCTCTAGGTGCGCCTTTACCGTAATACCATCTCCACGACTAATTGGGCCAGTCAGCCCTTGGACCACTCCCATTTCCTTTATGTTCTGCAGGGTTCCTTCCAGCAACGGCAATAATGCGGCTAAAGCTTCCTCAGAAGATAAACCAAATTTTCCATACAGCCGACTTGCCCAGTGCATCAAGGAAACCGTGTAGTTCGATACAATGCAAGCAGCCCCATGATAAAAAGACTTATCTGTATCTAAAATATGAAAACTGGTTCCTCCTAGATCATTCACAATTTTTTCAGCTTGCTGTATGACCTGAACCTGTCCGCTTAAAGCAAAATATATGCCCGCTAACCTTTCACTAGTATGCTCTTTATTTGCAAAGGATTGCAGCGGATGCATACAGCCAATCCAGGCTCCTTGCTCTTTTGCTGGCATGAGTACTTCCGCTGGCAGACATCCTGAAGTATGAAGCACTATTTGTCCTCTTTTAAAACCATTCTCTCTGGCTATTTGTGCTGCCACTTCCCCAATACAACGATCAGGTGTTGTAATGAATAGTATCTCAGCATCTTGCATCAAATCGGCTGCTCTTACACTCGCGTCTACTCCCAATTCCCTAGCCAGCTGACTTGCTGATTCTAGAGTGCTACTGACAATTCCAGATAATTGATACCCCCTATCAGATAATCCTCGTGCCAACACACTACCCACTTTTCCAGCTCCAACAATACCTACTTTCGGCTTTTGTACGTTCATATTTCCTCCATTTACCTAGGGTGTGTCTTCAAAACTATCAAAACGTTCACTGGCGGCGCTTTTTGCACCATACTAACAGGCAAAGGATGAGACTTTCCAAGAGACTACTTGGCAGCCCCAAAGGAAAAGAAAATATAAAAAAGCCTTCCGGAGCTTGTCCGAAAGGCATACTTTTCCCATGCAACCTCCCGTCTCAGTCCATTAAAAGATCTAAGCGGCTATAATTCGATATGAAACTGTGGAATACTATAGCAACAAGTCCTTTTTACAGTATGGTTCATAACTGATACCACCTAAAGAATACTTCGCCATTTTAACTACAAAACGATAATATCATAAACCATAATAAAAACACAAGGATTTTATATGACAAACTCATTACTTTTAACTTATATGATTATGTTTTATTGACAAGTATACATAACTGAAAATCTTCGAATAAGATATACAAACGATCGAACCTACTATAAAATATATTTAGGAGGTGTTCTTATGAACGAAATAACAGGAGAACAAAAACTCTTAGCTATTTTAGCCCATATATCCTATTTCCTAGGAGGATTGGGCTTTATTATTGCACCATTAGTCATCTTCTTATTAAAAAAAGACGACGCTTTCGTCTTTCATCATGCAAAACAGGCTCTCGTTGCCCATTTGAGCATACTGGCTGCGTCCTTCATTGTTAGTTCCTTATGCATATTAATAATTGGTGTCTTTCTGCTTCCTATCGTAGGTCTTTTGTGGCTTATTCTGCTCGTAACATCTATTATTGCAGCAAGTAAAGCTTTTTATGGTGAATCCTATCAATACCCTTTTATCCAAAATCTGATCAATAGATTCTAAGTCTTTCATTTTATACTAGGAGGAACTACATGCGTTATAAAATTTATCAGTATCTTTCTGTTGGTATTGGCTGCCTGGTAAGCGCTGTTGCAATCAATAGTTTTCTCGTACCTCACCACTTGTTAAGCGGCGGAGTAAGCGGGTTAGCCATTATCTTTTATTATCTAGCTGGCTGGCCCATTGGTCTGCAAATCTTTGTAATGAATCTCCCCCTCTTCTATGCTGCTTATCGGCTCATTGGAAAAGAATATTTTTTAAAGACCATTTATGGAGCAGTACTTTTTTCCTTCTTTGTAGATGCAACGGACTACTTGTCAAATTTTATGGTCGTGGATGATCCGATCCTCTCAGCCATTACTGGCGGTATTGTTACAGGCATTGGCTCAGGTCTTATATTTAAGGCCAATGGCAGCGGCGGAGGGCTTGATGTCGTTTCCAGCATCCTAAAAAAATACTATTCTTTGAATGTAGGTATTGCCTCTTTTTCGGTTAACTGTGTAATTATGGTGATTGCTGCCATTCTCTTCGGCATTAAACTTGCGATATTAACCCTTATTTCCATGTTCATTGCAGCCAATATTACGGATAATGTGGTGGAAGGATTTAACCGTAAGAAAACCGTGTATATCGTCTCTTATAAAACCGATGAGATTATTAAAGTCATTTTGAAAGAGGTAGGGCGAGGCGCAACGATCCTCCATGGAGAAGGTGCCTTTACCCGCCAAGAAAAACAAGTGATTTTTGTAGTCGTAAGTTTGACCCAAATTGGCCAGATTAAACTTCTCATCCAAGATGTAGATCCCAACGCCTTTATGATCGTTCAAGATGCTGTAGAAGTTCTAGGGAGAGGTTTCACACTGCCTGGAACCAAGCAACTATAAAAACGAATTGAAATGAACCGCAGAGGCGCAGAGAACACAGAGAAAAAATAATTAATAGCGTTAGAAAATACCCCTCAGCGCACTCTGCGTCTCTGCGGTTCATAAAATTTTGTATTTTTCCATACAAAACTATGCTAAAAGGCTACTCTATACTGACAGAGTAGCCTTTTAGTATTTTATTCGATGGCCAAAGCCATGCTTATCTTTCGCATAATACAGGGAAAAGCTTCTTGTAAATCATCAATGTAAGAAGAGACATGGCAATTCCTTTTATCATATTAAAAGGTGCAATCCCCAGGGCAATGAAGGATTTTAAATCAACAATCTGGGGATTTGCGATTGTTCCTAAATTAATAATTTGCTCTAAGGGAAAATGCAGCACAGCTTGATATAAAGGCAACAGAATAAAATAATTCAGCAAAGACGCTGAAAACATCATAGAGAGGGTTCCAATAAGGAGAGAAACCACAGCCCCCGTAGGGCTCTTATGGCGCCGATACAAATAGCTCGCCGGCAGAATAAAAGCCACTCCCACCAAGAAATTAGCAATCTCCCCAATTCCCATTGTCTGCGTATTCGCAGCATGTAATACGTTTTTAATTAATTCAATAGCAACCCCTGCCATAGGTCCAAGTACAAAGGCTCCAATAATCGCAGGCAATTCACTGGCATCTAATTTTAAAAAACTAGGCATCATCGGCAACGGCACTTCAAAAAACATCAAGATTACAGCAATTGCTGATAAAATCCCAATTTTAGTAATATATCGCGTATTAGCAGAAATCATGTCCAATCCCCCTATAAAAGTAATCGTTAAAATCAACTTATACAAATAAGAAAAATGCTACGCATCCTTTAAAACAGATAAAACATAATCGAACCACAAAGACGCAAAGGACACAAAGGGTTTTATTTATATTTTTTTGCGCACTCCTTTGTGTGTCGCATCAGCGACATTGTGCCTTTGTGGTTCATAAAATCTCATTTTTTTCCACTATTAAACTCTATTTTCTCTACTTATCAAAAAAAATCCCCGAAATGTCTTCGGGGATTTAATCACTACATGCAAACACATCTTTAATGTCGGCTTACTAAGCCCATACACGGATGTATCTCCAGAAAGTTAAACTTTCCGTTATACATACAATGTGCTGCTTTCTCTTCTTACATCCAGACTATACTGTCGGCTTTGGAATTACACCAAATCTGCCTTACGGCTCGTGGGCTTGCAGAATCTGCTTACCACCGGTCGGGAATTTAACCCTGCCCTGAAGATATTTCAATTTATTTAATTTTAGCCCCAGAGATAATCATTATCACCGAGTGATGATGATGGATTCATTGTAGCAAATTTGCTGCCTCTTTGCAAGTTAAAAAGTAATACGAAAAACGTGACTCATCTTTTCTTACTCTTTCTTACACCATTATTTAATAAAATCCCACAGCAACATCATATTTAAGACAGAAACAATAAGGCCGATACACCATAGCACGATTTGCTGTAAGCCTGTATTTGCATATTTTCCCATGACCTTTGTGGATGATGTCAAGTAAATCTGCAAGAATATCGTCCAAGGCAATTGAATGCTAAGAAACATTTGGGAGTATACCAGCCCCTCAAACGGGCTTTCGATAAAAAAGATGACCGCAACTGCCAGTCCGTAGGTAATCGCTACTCCCATCCAAGAGTGGCGGTCTTTAATATCATAGGGTTCTCTAAAGATTCCTGCAAAGATACTACCACCAGCCATACCTGCAGTAACGGTGGAAGAAATGCCTGCAAATAAAAGAGCGATCGCAAAAACAACCGCTGCAGCGTTCCCCAGTAAAGGCCGCAACATAATTTCTGCTTGCTCTAATTCATTAACCGATACCTGATTGCTAAAAAATACGGCAGCAGCAACCAATATCATAGCACTATTAATGGCCCAGCCAATACACATAGAAAATAAAGTATCTGCAAACTCATACTTTAACTGACGCTTGATCACAGCATCATCTTCTAAATTCCATTGCCTGCTTTGAATTACTTCAGAGTGCAAAAATAAATTATGAGGCATGACCACTGCCCCAAGTACACTCATGACTACTAACATGGCTCCATCCGGAATAACAGGTGTTACCCATCCAATAGCGGCTTCAGACCACTCAATATTGACTAAACTTAGTTCAAATAAGAAAGCTACACCAATGATAGAAACAAAACCCATAATCCATATTTCCAGTCGTTTATAGGAATTCGCCCATAACATCCAGCCGCAGCCTATGCCTGTTAATAAGGCTCCAATTTTCAGTGGAACTTGAAATAGCATATGTAAGGCAATGGCAGCTCCTAATATTTCAGCCATACCAGTGGCTACTGCCGCCGTTATTGCCGAAAACAATACCGTTCTTGATACTAAGGGCCGCAGATATTCAGTAGCTGCTTCCGATAAGCATCGCCCCGTAACAATTCCTAAATGAGCTACATTATGCTGCAAGACGATTAACATAATGGTAGATAAGGTTACCATCCAAAGCAATTTATAACCATATTCTCCCCCTGCAGCTAAATTGGCGGCCCAATTCCCAGGATCAATAAATCCGACGGTTACAAGTATCCCTGGTCCAATATATCGTAATATCTCCCTGGCCCTTAGATTCAGCCCATGCTCTTCCTGAAAAAAGCCCTTCATTCCTTTGAGCATAAACAGATTCTCCTTTTTATTGTAATATCGCTTAGGTATTGTCTCATTTAGATTATTATTAGTATTTATTCTTTATTCATCAATTTATCCCTCTTTAAATATAAGAAAACCATTATTATAAAATAATGATCCATTCTATCGATTCATATCTCAATAATTTATATTGACAAGACCTTAAGAAAAAGATAAAATTTGTTTCATAAGAAATATTTATATTTCATAAAACGGATACAGAACTGGCGGATCGTGGAATAACCACAAGGGACTGTATCTTGAATTAGCCGACCGCCTGGGCATAACTTACTTAGTTGTGCCCAGGCGGTCTTCTCTATTTAAAAACTAAATAAATCATAAAAATTATTTAGTATATGATTTATATCATAGGCAAAACATGATAATACGGTTATAATAAAGTTAATTGATAACAATTATCAATTCAAGGAGGAATCACAATATGAAACAAGCATGGAAGGATTTTAAACCAGGTAAATGGCAACCCTCGATTAACGTACGAGATTTTATTCAACATAACTATACCCCTTACGAAGGCAATAGTGATTTTTTAGCTCCTGTAACGCCTCGCACTAAAAAATTATGGGATAAATGCAGCTCATTATTATCCCAAGAGCGGGAAAAACAAGGTGTATTAGATGTTGATACCGATATTGTTTCCACAATCACTTCTCACCAGCCAGGGTATATTGAAAAAGAGTTAGAAATCATTGTTGGTTTGCAAACAGATGCCCCTCTTAAGCGAAGTGTTATTGCCAATGGCGGCGTTCGAATGGCTGAGCAGGCTTGCGAAGCTTATGGCTATAAGCTGAATCCTGCTATAAGTGATATTTATCGTAACCATGTTACTACACATAATACTGCTGTATTTAATATGTATACAGATGAGATGAAAAAAGCCCGCAAATTAGGAATTATTACTGGTTTACCTGACGGCTATGGCCGAGGACGCATTATTGGCGATTATCGCCGCATAGCACTCTACGGAGTCAATCATCTATTAGAAGCTAAAAAAACTGACTTGCAAGATCTTGCCAATCAACCAATGGATGAAAAGACACTGCGCTTGCGCGAAGAGGTATCGGCCCAAATTGCAGCTCTTAAAGATCTAATGCTTATGGGAAAATCCTATGGTTTTGACATTAGCCGCCCGGCTGAAAATGCGCAGGAAGCCGTTCAGTGGTTATATCTTGGCTATCTTGCCTCTATTAAAGAACAAAATGGTGCTGCTATGTCCATTGGTCGTGTATCCACCTTCCTTGATATTTATCTTGCAAGAGATTTATCCAATGGTACGCTGTCAGAAAGTGATGCGCAGGAGCTCATTGATCAAATGGTCATTAAGTTACGTTTAGCCCGCCATTTGCGTACACCTGATTATAATGAGTTATTTGCTGGTGATCCATTATGGGTAACCGAAGCGATTGGGGGCACGGGACTGGATGGCCGTACCTTAGTAACTCGTACTTCTTATCGAATTTTACACACTTTATATAATTTGGGTCCTGCTCCTGAACCGAATTTGACTATTTTATGGTCAGTAGATCTGCCAGCTGATTTTAAAAAATTCTGCGCAAAAGTCTCGTTAGATACCAGCGCTATCCAATATGAAAATGACGACATTATGAGACCTGTATATGGTGATGATTATGCGATTGCCTGCTGCGTATCAGCAATGCGGGTCGGTGAACAAATGCAGCTTTTTGGTGCTAGAGCGAATTTAGCAAAAGCCTTACTATTAGCAATTAACGGCGGTCGGGATGAAAATAGCGGCGAACAACTGGCACCTGTTATGCCAATTCCTGTCGGAGAGTATTTAGACTACGATATTGTTAGGAGCAACTTATCAAAAGTTCTTAGCTGGCTCACTGGCTTGTACGTAAATACAATGAATCTGATTCACTTTAGTCATGATAAATACGCGTATGAAAGAGCACAAATGGCGCTGCACGATACCGATGTTAAACGCATCATGGCCTTTGGCGTAGCTGGACTATCAGTAGCAACTGACTCCTTAAGTGCTATCCGCTATGGGAAAGTGAAACCACTGCGTGATGAAACAGGTCTTGCTAAAGACTTTGTTATTGATGGAGAGTTTCCATTCTACGGTAATGATGATGATCAGGTTGATACTTTGGCAACAGAATTAAGCCAAGAATTCAGTCAAAAATTAAAAGAACACGCTGCTTATCGCGATGCGGAACATACACTATCCATACTTACTATTACCTCTAATGTAATGTATGGTAAAAAAACAGGTGCAACTCCTGACGGACGTAAAGCAGGTCAAGCATTTGCCCCAGGTGCCAACCCAATGCACGGTCGAGACAAAAAAGGAGCACTCGCTGCTATGCAGTCCATCTGCAAACTATCTTATGATGATTGCCGTGATGGTATCTCTTACACTTTCTCCATTCTTCCTGCTACCTTAGGAAAAACAGCAGATACCAGAATACAAAATTTAGCAGGTATACTAGACGGCTACGCAGCCAACCAAGGACACCACATTAATGTAAATGCCTTGGACCGCAGCATTTTAGAAGATGCAAGAAAGCATCCTGAAAAATATCCTCAACTGACCATTCGGGTATCAGGCTATGCCGTTAACTTCATCAAACTCACCCCCGCCCAACAGGCAGAAGTAATTGACCGCACATTCTATGAGTCATTGTAAAAAAATTCCAATAAATCAATGGAAAGTCTCAAAATACGATTAAAAAGATAATTTTGAACCACAAAGACACTAAGGACACAAAGATTTTTCACAAAGGGTCTATAAAAATAGTCTTTTGTAGTCCCCTTTGTGTGCCGCAGTAGCGGCATTGTGTCTTTGTGGTTCAATTATTCTTTAACACTAGGAGATGTTCACTATGCAAGGATATTACCATTCTATAGAACACTTTGGGACTGTCGATGGACAAGGCATTCGTTATGTATTATTTTTATCAGGCTGTCAATTGCGTTGTCGCTTCTGCCACAATCCTGATACTTGGCAGCAAAATTGCCAAACCATTACCACGGAACAGATTTTAAAAGACCTATTACATTATCGCCACTTTTACGATGCCTCTAACGGAGGAATTACAGCAAGCGGTGGTGAACCATTGCTTCAGTCTCAATTTCTTGCCGAACTATTCTCCTCCTGTCAAAGCCATAATATCCATACTACCATTGATACTGCCGGATATTATGATCAAAAGCACCTCACTGCTGTTTTGCCCTATACTAATGCAGCATTATTTAGCATAAAAGCTGTAGATCCTCAAAAGCACCGTTGGTTAGCAGGGTTTGATAATCAGCAGATTCTTGAAAATTTAAACTATGTAGCCCAGTCAATTCCCATAACGTTACGCTATGTAATCATCCCGGGGCTCACCAATTCATTAGAAGATTTACAGGCACTTGCTGGTCTTGTTCATACTCTGCCGGCTTTAGTTCCAGTAGAATTGCTGCCCTATCACTCTTTAGGACGGCACAAATGGAAAACACTGAATATGAAATACACCTTAGATGATGTCCCTGATGCTACCACCCAAGATATAGTAGTTGCCACCAATATCCTAAAATCGGAAGGTATTACTATAGTATAAGAAAACGCTGACGCGTCCTTTAAAGCATAAAAAAAATCGAACCACAAAGACGCAAAGGACACAAAGGACACAAAGGCACAATGCCGCACAGCGGCATTGTGCCTTTGTGGTTCATAATCTTTTATATTTTCCCAACTACGAGACGTATGCCGTTTAAAGATAAACGCTTTCCAGCAACTTAGTTATATGAAAACCTTGATCAACGCCAAAACTGCTATTGTACCTCCAGTCCATATGATCCATTTAGAAACATTCCATTTACCTGCTGTTGCTTGTACTTGATCATCTATAATTGTCCCCACTTCTTTTATTTTTTCCTCTGCGTCTTTTATGAGTTGTTCTACGTCCTTACTACTTCTCTCAAAATTATTTCTCATATATTTCACCTTGTCACCCCCTTTTGCGCAACGATTCCTGAAACCAATTACTTACCATACTATATGCATTATGTATAGTAGATGTTCTTATTGTAAATCTCAAGAAAAATACTAACACTTCTTCATAAAAAAATAAAACATTTTGAACCGCGAAGATACGAAGAATCGAAAGACTATGAAGGATATGAAATAACATATTATCTCTTCGTGTCTTTTGTTTTCTTCGCGACCTTCGCGGTTCAAAATGTTTTTCGATATTATCTCTATTTAATTTTGTTTTCTATTTTAGTTTTCCTACTTTACGAATAATCTCAACAACAGTCTCAGCCGATTTAATTAAAGATGTTACTGGCAAAAATTCATATTTACCATGAAAATTGTGTCCGCCAGTAAATAAATTTGGGCAAGGTAATCCCATAAAGGATAAGCGGGCCCCGTCCGTACCACCTCGAATTGGCTTTATACTTGGCTTTACGCCGACTGTTTCCATAGCCTCACATGCTAAATCAATAATATATTTAACAGGCTCAACTTTCTCTCTCATATTATAATAAGAGTCCTTAATCTCGATTGTCGCAGTCCCTGCACCATATTTCACATTCAAAAATGCTATCATTGATTCCAGCAACGTTTTACGGTTTTCAAATTTTTGACGGTCATGGTCTCGTATTAATATATGTAAGGAAGCCGTCTCTACAGCGCCGCTAAGTTTATGGGCATGAAAAAAACCTTCATAACCATCTGTATATTCTGGACTTTGACCTGCTGGAAGCATTTGCTGATATTCAGCGGCTATGGATAGTGCATTGACCATTTTCCCTTTAGCCGTCCCAGGGTGAACACTTCTTCCTTGAATGAAGACGGTTGCATTGGCAGCGTTAAAATTCTCATATTCAATCGCTCCAAGCTCCCCACCATCAACGGTATAAGCAAATTCTGCACCAAAAGCTGCTACATCAAATAAATCAGCTCCCCGCCCAATCTCTTCATCAGGTGTAAAGCCAATCCGCACCTTGCCATGAGGAATTTCCGGATGACTCAATAAATACTCTACAGCGCTGACAATAGCACACATGCCAGCCTTATCATCAGCTCCTAATAGTGTCAATCCGTCCGTAACCAATAACTCTTGCCCAATATAGTTCGCAAGTTCAGGAAAATCTTTTGGGGAAAGCAGGATCGACTTCTCGGAATGAAGTACAATATCCCCGCCATCATAATTTTGTACCAAACGAGGTTTAACTGGACCGCCAGCCATATCGGGACTCGTATCTACATGAGCAATGAAGCCAACTACTGGAGCTTCTTGACAGCCATTGGCTATTAAGGTAGCTGTGACATAGCCATTTTGATCCACTTGTACATCAACTAACCCCAACTTCCTTAACTCTTCTGCCACATATTGAGCTAAGTCCATCTGCCCCCTTGTACTGGGGCACTGGCTTTGCTCCCCATCAGATTGGGTATTAAAACCAGCATACTCGATAAATCGTTGTACTAACTTCTCTTTATTTGATTCCATTTCATACGCCTTCCCTTCCGTATTATATATTTTTTTGATAAATTAAAAAACTTCATATAATCTCATCTTTTTCGCACCTAAGAACTTATACTTTCTATATCTTATAAAAACGATTACACAACAGTCATCACCTATGGATATCCTTTTATTCATCTGTGACAAACTATTAATCCATAAGTTTTTAATGCATTATATATTCAAAATTTCTTACAAGCAATTTTCTGCCTCGCCAGCTAAAAGCCCGATCCCCATATCTTCTGCTAAACTCTTTATTTGATATACTCATCAATTCTTCATAGCTTAGTTGCTGCACAATATTCTCCTGGAATTCTCTTATGTTAGATAAGACAATTTGAGAATTATGAGGACACACATCCTGACAGCTATCACAGCCAAAAACTAGATTCGTCTTTTTTATAATCTTGATTTCGTCTTCTGTCAATTGCCCTTTTTTTTGCGTCAGATACGATTTGCATCTTCTTGGATCAATGGCAAAGTTACCAAGAATAATCTCTCCCGGGCATGCTTTACTGCATCGGCCGCATTGCAGACAAGTACGCTGTAATGGTTTATCAACTGTAAAAGGATAATTGGTAAGAATATAACCGATTGCTACATAGGAGCCATATTTTTCAGTAATAATATGGCTGTTTATCCCATAAAATCCGAGTCCGGCTAAATATGCCAAATAACGATCAACTAAAGGTCCATTATCAACATAAGCCTTATATTCAAATTCAGGCAACTGTTTCGTTAAGAAACTTCCTATTGTCTCTAATTTATCTCTTATAACTGTATGGTAATCCAGCCCATAGGTATATCTAGCGATATTTGCTTCTGGCTGCTCTCCAACATAATAAGGAAATATGCATACAATAATCGACTGTACATTTTCCATTGTTACCTTAGGATCAATTCTCTTTTTAAGATCTTTTTCCTCAAATTCCGTATACTGCCCTTTATCAATACGTTCTTTTAAAATTCTTTCTAATTCCCAATAAGGTCCAATGCCTGCTATGCCCATGCATTCAATATGAATTGAATTACAAAAATTCCTTAACATCTCTTTCATCTGGTGCATCTCCATTTTGCTGATCAAAATCTCGTCTTCTCTATTATAATACCAAAAGAAAGACTTTCCTATTTGCTTTTTATTTATATAATGCATTAAAAATGGATCTCCAGCAAAAACTGTAAGATCCAATTTTATGATAAGAAGAAAGATGAGGCGTCTTTTAAAACATATAAAACGAATTGAACCACAAAGACACAAAGGACACAAAGGGTTTTATTTTTATATTTTTGTGTACCTCCTTTGTGTGCCGCATCAGGGGCATTGCGTCCTTTGTGGTTCATACAATCTTATATTTTTCCACTATAAAACTTATACTTTACAGCATCATAGGAAAGCGATTACGCTTGATCAGAGAAACGGTAGGCATTTTTGCCAGATGCTTTGGCTTGATACATGGCATTATCGGCCTTCTTGACTAAGCTGTCTACATCCTCTCCATCCGTAGGATAAAAACTGATTCCAATGCTGCTGGAAATGGTCACCGTACATCCTAATAACTCAAAGGCCTGATTTAATTGCTTTTTTATTTTTGCAGCAACGATTTCAACATCCGCACTCTTCGCAACTTCCGGCAGAATTAAGGTAAACTCATCACCGCCCATCCGGGCAACAATGTCGCTTTCCCTTACACATTCTTTTAAACGATCAGCAACTGCTTTGAGCAGCAAATCTCCCTTGTCATGCCCTAAGTTATCATTTACATGTTTAAAACCATCAAGATCAACATACATCACAGCCATCATATGATGATAGCGTTTCGCCAAGGCAAGACATTGATTGATTTTCTCATAAAATAATATACGATTGGGCAAACCAGTCAAACCATCGTGATAGGCATGAAAGCGAATCTTTTCCTCATATTTCATACGTTCTGATAAATCTCTAAAGATTCCGCAATACATAGTTACCTTACCTAATTCATTCTTAACAGCATCAATTACTACCCATTCAGAATAATGTTCACCATTTTTTCGTTTATTTATAATCTCGCCTCTCCACTGTCCATCTGTATGTAACGAATTCCAGATATCCTGATAGAATTCTTCTTGATGCCTGCCTGATTTTAATATCCCAGGCGTCTTTCCTACGATCTCATCCATGGAATATCCCGTATGCATTGCAAAAGCGGGATTCACATATTGAATAATTCCTTTTATATCAGTCACCAAAATACCATCGCTGGCATGTTCAAATACTTGTAAAGCCAGCTGCAAACGAATGCGCATTTGCTGCAATTCCGTTATGTCCCTTAACGTAATCATTAAATATTTTTCACTATCACGTTGGGCAACTTTAAAGGAACTGCCAACATAAAGCATCTGTCCATCTTTACACCAATATTGACGTAAACCGATTTCTAGCAGCCCATGATTTACGATTTTATGAATATTAGCGTTTACCTCTTCCACTTCAGCGCCAATGATATCATATATAGAAAAATTACCTAAATCTTCAACATCATACTTTAGTAATTTTAAAAAAGCATGAGTAGCATCCACAACGATCTTTGTATCCACATGGATAACATACGTTATTTCAAGACTATCTTTATCTAATGAACAACAATAGTACTTCCTCCCAGTAAAGTGCTGTGTATCGCGGCTACTTCTACATAAAAATGCTTTGTGGAAATTGAATGTTTTCAACATATGCCTCCTGTATTCTTTTCTAGGATCAGCACTTTGCATAATCTTGTATATAATTTCGTCCAATTATGAGCAACACCTTCTAATCTTTTTACTGTATATCAACTTTTTTTGTGAGCTAAGAGCGCAATGGAACTGGCAGAATATAAAAGAATACAGCAATAAAATGAGATATGCTCCCTGCTAGAACAAACAAGTGCCAGATGGCATGATTATAAGGTATCTTTTTCCACAGATAAAAAATACTTCCTAATGTGTAAAATAAACCACCCACCAGCAGCCAAGTCATTCCTAAGGCAGGGACTGTTGCAATCAGAGGTTTGATCGCAAAGACAATAAACCAACCCATGCCAAGGTAGCACAAGGTAGAGATAATGTTAAACCGTCCAGCAAAAAAGATTTTCAAAACAATTCCAATCATAGCAAGCCCCCATACAACACCAAAAACAGTCCATCCCAGTACACCATGAAGTGGTACCAAAGTAAATGGTGTGTATGTCCCTGCAATAAGTAAATAAATAGCAGAATGATCCAGGATCTTAAAAATTCTCTTTATTCTTTCATTCGTAAAGCTATGATAAAGGGTCGAAGCCAAATACAACAACACCAATGTCGTACCGTAAATACTGAAACTAACAATATGCCAAATATCTCCATGTAAATAAGCCAATACCGTTAACAATACTAATCCTGCAACCGCTAATAAAGTACCAATACCGTGAGTAACCGCATTCATAACTTCTTCCATTTCAACCTCCTAAAAGCTAGATTTCAATCTATTACTTAATAATAAATATTATTTAATCCTTACTTATAAATTATATCATATTTAGGAAGACCATACATATAAGAATAGTTCTCAATTTTAAAAATAATCTTCTTTTTTTGCGCAGGAGTGCATTGAATCTTGTCGTATCTATACTATAAATACTATGACAAAGAGGTGTTTTATATGAAGCCGGCTCTTTTAGTAATTGATGTGCAAAAAGCATTTTTCAAAAACCCTGAAACCACCCAATCTCTCAATCAGGCAATTGCCCAAATAAACATGGGAATTGAATTATTTAGAGAAAAAAGGCTCCCAATTATTTGTATTCAGCACATGGTAAAAGAAAATGGTCTGATGCCAGGTACAGAAGGGTTTGATCTGCCAGAATCTCTTGGGATTCTACCTACAGATCCTCACATCCATAAGACCTATGGCAACGCTTTCAATAAAACCTCCTTAGAGGCATTATTGCGTGAACTGCATGTTGATACTCTCATTATTACAGGATATTGCGCGGAATATTGTGTCTTTTCTACTTATCGAGGCGCCCTTGATCTTGATTTTACCCCTGTCTTACTGCGTGGTGCTATCGCCAGCCGCAGCCCAGCTAATATTCCTTTTGTTGAAAATGTGAATGATATCATTTCTTATGGCATTTTAAAAAAGCTTTTAACATCCTTTGAAACAAGCCAGGATAACAATCAAGAATATTATAACCTTAAAAAAATGCTATAAAAATAGACTGCCCAATTTTGTGGCAGTCTATTTTCACTTTATTACCAAAATCACATTTTTTTCTATAAAAACTCTTACATTTTAATGCCTGTCTACCAATATCCAAGAACTTTCCACCAAACGCCCCCGATACTGAACTAAAGGGAGGAAGAATTTTGTTCTTTGCGTTCATAATGACATAAAGAAGTCTATGATTCAAAACCAGTTTTAACTTCAACTGAATCATAGCTTCTTTTAGGAACGAGGACGAACGCGATGGGTTGGCATGGCCTTAAGCGGATCATCCGGCCAATAATGCTTCGGATAACGCCCCATAAGATCTTTTTTCACTTGAAAATAGGTATTCTCCCAAAAGCTAGCAATGTCTTTGGTTACCTGTACCAAGCGATGAGCTGGAGATAAGAGATGAAGAGTTATTGCTACTTTTCCCTGTCCAATTTTCGGCGTTTCTTTTAAACCGAACATTTCCTGCAGCCGCACTGCCAGTACAGGTACAGTAGCATCACTATAGTCAATGGGTATACGCTGCCCACTAGGAACAAGAATATGAGTTGGTGCCCATTCATTTAATTTTTGCCCTTGTTCCCAACTAAGCATTCCTCCAATAATAGCTGTCAAGTTTAATCGCTGCAGGTGATCACAGTTACTCATGCCATATAAATAGGGACCTAACCACTCTCCTAATGTCGTCATCAGGGAATCATCAGACACATTTGGCCAATTAGGATCAATTTCATGCATAAACATAAGCCGCTTACGAAATTGACATGCACTTTTTGTCCAGGGCAGAAGATGCAATCCTTCCCCTTTAATTCCTTGAAGGAGAGCAAAGAGAAGTTCTTCTGAATTGCAATTTACCAAAGGCATACTTTCTAAAAGCAGAGCATCTAATTTTTCGACTCTTCGTGCCCGTACAGCTTTTGCTTCATGGTCCCAGGCAATGCGATCCTGCACGCTAATCTGTTCTTTAAAATGCTCTTTTATCATGTTTAGGTGAACTGGTGCTGCTAAAAAAATACGTTTTTCGCCTTGCTGATCTCCCCCTAACTCAGCGGCTACCAGATAGGGTTCCTTCGCCAGCAATTGAGGTTCTTTAAACGCTGCGCCATGACCATTACGCAGCAGAAAACGTCCATCTCCCCGCCCTTGACCAACCCGCTCCGGATAAGCAAAGGCCAGCAGCAAACCACAGGCTTCCAGGCTATCAATGCCCCCATTAGTAACCGCAAAGACCTGTTTCCAATAACGAATCTCGGTTTGGATGGAATGATAGCTACCTTTACGTACCATTTCAATGCGTAATCGCAAATCAGCATCAGACAAGCCTTGAAAAAGCTCTCGATGACTCAGTACAGCTGCCATTTCACAAGCTAGTTTTCCATATCCTAACCTTATACCCTGAAAGATCATATGAGCAATACGAGGATGAAGACCGATTTTTATCAACTGCTGACCATGAGGAGTAATACATCCGTCACAGGATAAAGCTCCCAGCTGAAAAAGCAATTGTCTCGCTTGAAGGAAGGCAGGCTCAGGCGGCAGATCAAGCCACTGTAATTCACCTGGATCTTGTATCCCCCAAGCAGCTAATTCTAATACCAAGGAGGTCAAATCAGCCTCCATAATTTCCGGAATGCTTTTGTCCCTATGAGCCAATTCTTCCTCGTAGGTCCATAAGCGATAACAAATTCCTTCCTCAGTGCGTCCTGCTCGACCACGACGTTGATCAGAAACGTCCCGTGACACCTTAACCGTCTCTAAATGCATCATACCAGTACGAGGTGAAAAACGAGGTATCCGCATAAGACCGCTATCAATCACAATGCGCATTCCTTCCAAGGTAATACTCGTCTGGGCAATGGAAGTTGCTAATACGATTTTTCGTTTTCCTAATGCCTGGGGTAAAATCGCCATATCCTGCTCTTCTTGAGATAAGCCGCCGTAAAGTTTAGTAATTACTGCATCCTTTTGCATGCCGATTTTTAAAAGCTGGGACTCAACTCGATGTATTTCGCCAGCCCCAGGTAAAAACACTAATATATCTCCCTGCTCTACTATAGCAGCCTCCTGAATTTTCCGGACAACAGCTAACTCAATACGCTCTGTAATTGGACGCTGTATATAATGAGTCGTAACAGGAAAAGATACACCTTTACTGATGATAACAGGTGCATCTCCTAGTAAAGACGCACTAGGTGCCGTATCTAAAGTCGCAGACATAATTAGGATTTTTAAATCCTCACGCAGTACAGACTGGGACTGCAAACAAAGAGCCAGTCCTAAATCAGCATGAATACTACGCTCATGGAATTCATCAAAGATTACCATCCCAACATCTTCTAGTCCAGGATCATTCTGCAGCAGCCTCGTTAAAATCCCTTCGGTAATCACTTCAATACGAGTTTTAGAACTGATGCAGCTATCGAGGCGAATCCGATAGCCTACCGTCTCTCCTACTTTTTCTCCCAAAAGAACTGCCATATGGCGAGCTGCAGCCCTGGCGGCTAGACGCCGCGGCTCCAGCATGAGAATTTTTTTCCCTGTAAGCCAACTTTCCCCTAGGAGGGCCAAGGGAAGACGTGTGGTTTTACCAGCCCCTGGCGGCGCTACTAAAACAGTATTCACAGAATCACATATCGTCTGTCTTAATGTAGACAGAATCTCATCAATCGGCAGTTTTTTCATTTCGGCAGAAACTTTCTAATTGCTTCTGGCACTTTATCTTTAATATACTGTTCTATTTTTAACTGATTTCGATTATAGAGAATACCAATATAAATAATTCCAATACCAGCAAAACTCAAAACAAAGGGAAAGAGTATTGAATGATTAAATACCCGATAAGCCAAATGGCCAATATAACCATTTACCCCAATCGCACCGCACACCAAGAATATTTTGCGCTGCAAGAGAACTCCTACAATTAATAAAACGACATTAATGAGACAATATAGTATTTTGGACCACTCCTGATTGCTGTCAAGTAGCGTAAGCCCCAGCCAGAAAACACTGGCTCCAAACAAGTATCCCCAAAAAGCATAATCTTCTTTATAGCTATGTTTGCGGCAGTAATAATCCGTAAGAAATGCGAGAACTATCATCACTAAACCAAATAATAATGACATCCAGCGTACATTCGTCCACTCACTGCCTGTCCCAAAGAAAAAAGGCGTTACATCAATGGACAATAAATATAAGGAAAGAAATAAGGGAGCTGTTAAAAAAGGGAATTTAAAAAATCGCAGAGCCAGAGATGCACTGACAATTGTCCCTAATTCGATCCAAATCCAGCCGCCGCGCATCCACTCATAATGATCCAGATAATGACCCGGATAGGATTGCGGCCACCACCCTAGAGTCCGCTCTAAGCCAAAAATAGCTAAAGGAGTCATACAAACTGCCATTACGATCAGTAGTCCTCCTGCAACCTTTAGGCCTTCTTTCTCCCATAAGCGCCTTCCAACGAAAACAAAGCAACATGCATATAATACAGCAATACTAAACATTCCCATACCGCCAAGAACTTCCCAAGCAGTATCCATAAACCATCCCATAGCGGAAATAACAATCAGCGCTCCTGCATAATAGGCTAAATGTGAAATCTGAAAACCGTTTTTACGCTCTTCCTTTCCACTCCATAAATGCCACAAACGCTCCCCTTGCTCCTGGGTAATAATATTTTGGGAAACTGCCTCTTCGATTTCTTTATTCGTAATGTTCACTTCAATCCACCTCCTGGAACGTTCTTGTAGTCTCTTTCGAAAACAACTATCTATAGCCACAAACAGGCAAAGGACGAGCATAACTATCGACCGAAAATAATAATTTTAAAATTTCAATAAAAACCGGGAATAAGGTGCCCCTGTTATATTACGATCTAAGCGTTGCTGAAGTAAACGATATTCCTTTTCACTATTAACAATATGTCCCATTTCCCCCCCTGCGCAAACCATAATTTTGAAATAACAGAAATTAAAGGTGCGATGATTAAATATAACATATATATGAACATTAGTGAAATTTCCAGTCTATCCTTACTATAGCAAAAAGACGATCGCTTTAAAAGGCGCAAAACGGAGAACACTGAACGTCCCTTAAAACAAATAAAACATAATCGAACCACAGAGGCGCTGAGAACACAGAGAAAAGAAAAATATAGCATCTCCTCAGCGTACCTTCTCTGTGCTCTCTGTGTCCTCTGTGGTTCAACGTTCTCCTAAAGAAAAACCTATTCATCACTTCATTTTAAAGCGATGAATAGGTCTGCCCACGGGCAAGTATTCCAACAACATTTGCAGTTTTCCTTCCATCACTAGGTAATCCAAATACCGACGAGCTGTAACGCGAGAAATTCCAACTTCGTTTGCTACCTCATCAGCTGATAATGCTGAAAAGTCTTTTTTTCTTCTGGTTTTGCCAGCATTAAATTGACATGACAATATCCATTGGGTGTTTTCTGTAAATAATCCTGATGATATGCTTCTGCCAAGTAAAAATTCTTTACAGGCTCTACTTCTACTACTATGGGTTCTGAATAAGATGACTGCTGCTCCTTAATAAATTCCAGGATGCATTTTTTTTCCATCTCGTCGGAATAATACACGCCACTGCGATACTGGGTCCCCTGATCCGGTCCTTGACGATTGAGAGTTACTGGATCAATAATTCTAAAGAAATGCCCTAGCAATTTCCTTAAAGGCAGCATCTCTTCATGATACGTAACCTCACAAACTTCTGTATGTCCTGTTGTTCCCGAACATACTTGCTGATACGTAGGATTTTCTATCTGCCCTTGTCCGTATCCAACTTTGGTGTCTACTACTCCCTTAAGTTGTTGAAAGTAGGCTTCTACACCCCAGAAGCAACCTCCTGCCAGCCAAATTCTTTTCATAGCAAACTCTCCCTCCAGTTTTTATTCAAAGGATTGCCAACTCTCTTGATTATTTTTTTCTACTAAGTACTTCTCCATTTTACGATGAGGTCCGGCAAAAGATAGTTTCTCCCAATCAGTACGATTTACCCACTTTAGTTCCCTATCATTCGGTACGATCTTATCTGGTGCAGCGATACAATAATAAAAGGAAATATCCCATTGGCGATGACTAAAAATATGTGTGCATTGGAGCAGCAATCTTTCTAATTCAATTACCTGACCTGTTTTTTCTTGGATGCCCTGACGGAAGATATCCATAGCTTCCCCATCTTCCCCAATTTCTACTGTTGGAAATTCCCACATTCCCGCCAATAAACCTTTATTAGGCCTTTGATGCAACAGAAAAAATTCGCCTTGGCGAATCACTCCTGCCATAAGACGCACTGCTTTAGGCGGTGCTTTTTTCTTTTTTACAGGAAGCTGTCCTTCCTTGCCTTTTCTTTTTGCACAGCAGCAGTCTGCTAGTGGACATACGGCACACCGGGGTGTTTTCGGAATGCAAATGGATGATCCTAAATCCATTAAAGCCTGATTAAAGTCACCTGGATGCTCTTCGGACATCTCATCCGTAACCAGCTGTTTTATGGCTTTTTTAGCAGCGGAAGAAGAAATGTCTTCCTCTATACAAAATAATCGGCTAAAAACCCGCAGAACATTCCCATCAATTGCTGGCTCTTTTTTATTATAGGCAATACTTAAAATGGCCCCGGCTGTATAGTCACCAATACCGGCAAGACCTATTACCTCTTCTTTCGTTTGCGGTACTTGTCCCCCATAGGACTGGCTCACCTCTCGTACCCCTTGCAGTAGGTTTCTGGCCCGGGAATAATACCCCAGCCCTTGCCAGTGACGAACCACTTCCTCTTCCTCGGCCTCTGCTAAACTTTCTAAATCGGGGAATCTCTCCATCCATCTATCAAAGTAGGGTTTAACAGCCTCTACCCGAGTTTGCTGCAGCATAATCTCTGAAACCCATATCTTATAGGGATCTTTATCCCTGCGCCATGGTAAATCCCGTTTAGAATTTTCATACCATGTCAATAATAACTGCGCGATTTTCATTGCTTCTCCTTATTGCTACAAATCTTTGTCAAAACACTTTCTTATTATTATATAGTTTACTATATCTCAGGCTGTTACACAAAATCCGTATACTACCTATTATCTTAGAAAAACGCTACGCATCCTTTAAAACCGATAAAGCGAATAAAAAGGAACCACAAAGACGCAAAGGACACAGAACACACCTGTTGTGTTCTTTATGTCCTTTGCGTTTAACGTTCTCTTTATAAAGACTTATACTTTCTAGTAAAAAAGATTCTCCATAATTCAGTCTTTGCTTATCACTGGATATTTTCTTTTTCCTGCACTTTATTACCACGATCCACCAAAGTTGCAGAATGTGGTACTAATAACCATCCTGCCAGTATGGCTGTGAAGGGAGCTACTAACACCACACCAAAGCTTCCTACAAGAGTGTGTAATATCTCTGCTGCAATATAAGTCAAGTTTAGTATATTCACTACTGCCGTTCCTTGGGCCATAAATACCATCATTAAAGCTGTAAATGCACCTGAATATGCCAAAAGCAATGTTGTTGTCATAGTCCCTACAACGGCTCGACCAACATTCATACCTGAAGTGATAACTTCTTTTCTAGTTATACTTGGCTTTTGCTCCACAAGCTCTGCAACGGATACTGCAATATCCATCGCCACATCCATCATGGCTCCAGAGGATGCTAAAAAGATCCCTGCCAAGAATATTTTAGTTAAATCAATATGACTAAAACCCACATGAAGCAATGTTTCTGCAAAAGGCACAACCGCACCATGCACTTTAAATAAGTCACCAAAAATAATACCAATTATACATGCAGCAATCGTACCGCTAATCGTTCCTAAAAATGCTACGACACCTACCCGATTTAATCCAGCTATCAAAAAAGTTACACAACCGACAATAAGGCATACTACCAATTGGGAAACAATTATAGGATCCCAGCCTTTTAGGAATAAAGGCCATAAAACTTTCCAAAGAATTAAAATTGTAAATATAAAAGAAAGTAAAGCCTTTACCCCCGTCCATCTAGCATACCAGAACAAAACCAAGGCAAATAAAGCAAAGAGTATCCCTTCTACGTCTAGCCGGTAATGATCAATCAAATTTGCTGCTTGAATTTTTCCTTGTTCTCCTTTTATCACTACTAAAGCAACATCATCTTCTTGAAATAACTTATCCATTTCCAACTTTCCTAACAATGTATTCGTCGTTTCTACTCTTTCACCTTTATATATTCCATCCATGATTTCGATAGAAACACCTTGTACACCCGTTTTTACCACACCTCTTTGATGAACGTTCTGATTGTCTACAGCCAAAATCTTTGCTTTACTGCGTACATAATCATCATCCTGAATGGGGAAACCTGTAGGAATCAGGTAAAGAAAAATGGATATAAGGGTAATGATAACTACAAAAATTTTATCAGATCTTTGCTGTTCTCTCATACAGGTAGTTCCTCTCTATATTATTAGAGGGATGGATTCGGAGCCAATTCTCCTTCCATCCCTCGCCCATGCGGTTGATGCTATACTTTTATTGGAATTTCAAACCCATAATGTTCATCAATTTTTTTGCAACATCTGTATTATCATAAGAACCTTGGAATAACTCTCCGCCTATGCCTTGTGCATATACCGGTATTGCTACACCTGTATGCGCGTAGGTTGTCCAGCCGATACCAGCCTTCTGGTTTAAGATATGAGTTGTCGTAACAGAAAAAGGCTCATATCCACCATATAATAAATAGGCTTGCTCATTCTTGCTTCTCTTTTTAGGGTCTATCATACTAGCAGCCAAAGAATCTTTCAGACGACTCTTATCATAATCACTCAATTCCGTCAGACCAAATCTTTCACTAAGAACCGGCAGCCAATCTTCTAAATTAGCTCCATTTGGACCAACAGTATCCCGATAGTTCTTAATTGCCTTATCAAATTCTTCAAAAGACAAAGTTTGCTTATTTATCTTGTTATAAAAAGTCTCATACTGAGTTCCAGCAAAGCCTACAGTCATACCACCAGTCTCATGGTCACCTGTAACAACAATCAACGTCTCATTCGGATGTTTTGCATAAAACGCAAGGGCTTCCATTATTGCGTTGTCAAAGGCCATCACATCTCGAACAGTAGTAGCAGCATCATTCGCATGACAGGCCCAGTCTATCTTCCCGCCTTCTACCATCATAAAGAAACCATTCGGATTATCCAGCAACTCGATCCCCTTCTTAGTATAATCTGCCAAGGACACTCTATCCTTCCGGTCAATATCATACTGCATGGCAGAATCTGCGGCAAGATCAGTACTAAAAGCAATAATTTTACCATCATTCTTGGTTAATGCCATTACATCTTCTTGCGTATTAACAATCTTATAACCCTTTTGCTTGGCAATCTCTAAGGCATTGGGCTTATCCTTTTTAGGTCCTGTAGGCGAAAGCAATCCGCCTCCTGCGAAATAATCAAATCCGCTATCTCCCAGAGAAAGGGCGATTTCATAAAGATTTTTACGACTTGCTTCATGAGCATAAAATACAGCGGGCGTCGCATGATCAATAGACACGCTGGAGACAATTCCTACTTTCATACCTTTTTCTTTTGCCATTTCCGCCATAGACCTAAACTTAATTTGCTTGGTAGGATCCATTCCCAATATATCATTATTGGTCTTATGACCTGTTGCCAAAGCAGTGCCCGCAGCAGCAGATTCCGTTATAAAGGTATTCGCCGAGTGGGTTGTTTGTATACCAACGTTAGGAAATACTGTAAAACTTAAGCTTTCTTTATTCATAGGATTATTACTAGAAAGTGTGCCTTTAAAAATCTCTGTAGAAGTAATTTGGGGCATACCCATACCATCCCCAATAAAGTAAAACACATACTTAGGCTTCTTACCATAATAACCATTTTCAACACCAGCGTTGACAATTTCTTGCTTGGGAAAAGCAGACACAATAAGTACCAATAAAGTGACAATTATAAGAGAAAAGCTTAACCATTTTACTCGTTTTTGCAAGTTTACTCCCCCTATACTATAGTTTCTGATTTAATTGTATATAATAAATAGGCTGCATTTGTTATCAATAAGTTAAGATCTAGTAAATATTGTAAGCTATTGGTTAATAGATAGCTAAAGTCCTTCATCCTTTTATGGAAAGATGCTAACTAATAGGTTATCTTGATAGTTTTTTTGCATAGGAATAAAAGTTAAATCCAACAAGGATATTGACTATAAACATCTAATTATAGTATAGATCAGTATGAAAAAGGAGGCGCATCGCTTGAAGATTTTATTTTGGGATATTGATGGCACCTTATTGAAAACAGCTAAAGCTGGCTTATATGCTTTTGAAGAAGCACTTTCCGAAGCCCTGCACACAAAAATTGATTTTACCACCATCAAAACAGCTGGCATGACTGACTATTACATCTCCCATCAAATACTCCTTCTCGCCACAGGACGGGAGCCCTCTGTCCATGAAACCTGCAATCTAGTCAGCCTTTACGAAAAAGTATTGCCAAGCCACTTAGCAGCCCGCAAAGGTCACCTTACTCCCTCAGTAAAAGATATCCTGATCTATCTACAGCAACAATCAGACTATACTTGCCTAATCCTTACAGGCAACACCGAATTTGGTGCCAAAGCAAAACTGCACCAATATGGGTTGGATGGCTTCTTTGATTTCTCTTCCAGTGCCTTTTGCGACAATTGCTACAATCGCAGAGAGATATCCAAACAAGCACTCACAAAGTTGCAGCAAAACTACCCGCAAGTGCCATTGGATCAAGTGTATGTTATTGGCGATACACCTAACGATATTGACTGTGGTAAGGCCATTGGTGCGCAAACTATTGCAGTAGCTACAGGCCGATACTCATTGGAAGAACTACAAGATCACTCTCCATGGTGGGCTGTATCTACCCTGCCTTCGCCTGTAGAATTTGCAGAACATTTAGGAAGAAAAGGATAATTTTAATACTTTTTTTCCCAAAACATGTGAATACTATCTGAATGATAGGTTTTATCACGCTGGACTTTAATTACTTCTTCTTCACCAGGTATTTTAATCGTAATGCCTTTACTAGGCTGAAGACTCACGCCAGGACTAAGAATGATTTCCTTCTTTTTATTTTTAATAGAGTAGGTATGTTGTTCCAGATCCACAGAATCTTCCCGGGAGGTTACTGTCGGCATGGAAGATAGGGTTAGTTTATCATTTTTCAACTGGTTAGTGGGAGCTACAACAGGCTGCTCCTCTTTCACCTTTATAACAGTACCATCACCCTCCCTATTTAGAATCACAGTTTCAGCGGGAGGGATATTTTCCGTACCATTCTCTGACCTGCTTTCCTTTTCTACATCATGTCTGGTGAAAATAAAGTACGCTCCGATTAAAACTATCAATGTTAGAAGAAAGCACATTACTCTTGGATTTTTCTTCACAACAATCTCCTTTTTACACCCTTATGTACATTGAATAATACTGTATTACAATATTATATTCTTACTACTAGTGTAAATCACATGACATCGCAAAGCAACTTACTTCAAATCGTCTTGGCATTTATTTTTTGGGAGGTTTTACCATGAATCATGTAATCGAATTGTTAAAAAAACATGTATCGGTTCGAAAGTTCACCACGCAGCCCGTTGATGATCAATTGCTAATAGAGATCATCAAGGCAGGCCAGCAAGCTTCCACCTCCAATCACATTCAAGCCTATACCATTATCAGGGTAAAAGACAAGAATAAGAGAAAATCCATCGCTAAATTAGCAGGCAATCAGGCCTGTGTTGAAGAAAGCCCCATTTTCTTAGTATTTTGTGCTGACCTAAACCGATTAGGCAAGGCCTGTAGAATGAACAATAAAAGATTTGAAAGCGGTTATACGGAAAACTTCATTTTAGCTACTGTAGATACGAGCCTAGCAGCACAAAATATCATGGTTGCCGCAGAATCAGTGGGTCTTGGCGGTGTATATATCGGTGCATTACGAAATAATCCTGAGGATGTTTGTGAGTCATTAAACCTCCCCCATAATGTATACCCTGTATTTGGCATGTGTCTCGGCTACCCGGAAATCCGAAATAAAGTAAAACCCCGCCTCCCTTTATCCTTAGTTTTTAAAGAGGATAGTTATCATACTGAGGGAGATGAAGAAATCTTAAAAGAATATGATCATAGCATTAGAGATTATTACATCGCAAGAACCAATGGGGAAAGAAGCAATACCTGGACAGAAGGTATGTCTACTTTCCTAAAAGACAAGCAGCGCCCCCATATGAAAAGCTTTTTGGAAACTAAAGGGTTTGAGATGAAATAAATGAACAAAAGTCTGATCCATAAAATGGATCAGACTTTTGTTCATTATAATTATTCTACAATAATATCCTGCAACTTACGTTTTGGTACATGATGTTCCTGATTCTTGTCTCGCCAGTATTTAATGTCATCCCCATCTTCAATTTCATCGAGAATAACAGTCTCTTTTGGCTTGCCCAGAGCAATAACCAGTAAAATTTCATATTGATCCGAAATCTGCAATGCAGCCTTTAGCTCATCGCGCTTAATACTTTGGATCATACATCCACCAAGATCCATGGAGCGTGCCCCAAGCAAAATACTTTGTGCTGCAATTCCATGATCAACACCACTCGGCCCTATATGCGTATCTTGAAGAATCACAATATAACCAGATGGTCGTTCTCCTTCTTCTGGTCCTGCCCATTCCTTTAAATAACCCGCCCACAGTAAATGGGGGAATATTAATTCATTCTTTGTTTTATCCCCTGATATGATATATTTTAAAGGCTGTTTATTAGCTCCTGAAGGCGATAATCTCCCATAATTAACAAGCTCTCTCAATCGTTCTACTGAGATACTGTGTTCTTCATGAAATCGTCGATAGGATCGATTAGAAACAATTAAATCATAAAACATATGGCTAATTCCCCCCATTTTATATTTAAAAGTTTCTTTCGACATATATTCATTTTTAACCTTTAATCTCCAATACCTAGTTTCGTCTGCAGATGAATACCTTTATAGTCCTAAGTACTTTACTAAATTCTCCATAAAATCCGGCATTAACGTAGACGCTAATAACATGAGGGTCAATACAATTAACACCACGGTAAACGTCCATGAGACCACATTGTACCATGCAGGATTTACATAATTACCCATAATGTTTTTATTATTAGCGATCAGCACCATAAAAATTAGAATGGGCGGCAAAAGCGCGCCGTTAACGACTTGAGAGGTAATCATCACTTGATACAACGACAAATCTGGCCATAGTACTAATCCGGCACCAATGACTATTAAGGCTGTATATAGACCAAAAAAAGCAGGAGCCTCTTTATAGGTTTTACTAACACCGCTTTCAAAACCTAATGCCTCGCAAACAGCATAGGCCGTACTAAGAGGCAATATAAATGCCGCCAACATAGAGGCACCCAATAAACCAAAAGAAAATAGCAAACTGGCATATTCACCAGCCATTGGTTTTAATGCCATCGCTGCATCCTTAACTGAATCAATGGCAATATTATTTGCGTATAAAGTAGCTGCCGTTGCCACGATAATGAAAAAAGCAATCAGCCACGTAAAAAACGCACCAAACATCACATCCCAAAAGGTATACTTATAATCTTCAGCAGTTATTCCTTTATCAACAATCGATGCCTGAACATAAAACTGTCCCCAGGGTGTAATCGTAGTGCCAATTACACCAATCGCCATGATTAGAAAGTCCGCATCAGGAGAAAAAGTAGGTGTAATCGATGCAACGAATACTTCTCCCCATGGAGGATCAATAATGATGCCTGAAATAACATAGCTTAAAAAAGTGGCACACAACACTAAGAAAACCTTTTCGATTTTTCCATAATCTGCTTTAAGTACCAGCCACCAGATTAAAAATGCCATAATGGGTACTGCAATGTATTTACTCACGCCAAAAATTTCAAAGCTAGTTGCAATACCTGAAAACTCGGATGCCGTAGTACCAATATTAGCAATTAGTAACACACTCATAGCAAAAAAAGTCCATTTAACACCAAACAATTCACGAATTAAATCGGATAGCCCCCGTCCTGTAACAGCCCCTGTCCTTGCTGATATCTCTTGGGCAATCGCCAGGCAAATACTACTGATCAGTACAATAAATAACAGTCCATAGCCATACTTTGCTCCAGCAGCAGCATAGGTGGCAATACCGCCAGCATCATTATCGGCAAATGCTGTGACAATTCCCGGTCCCATTACAGCTAGGAATAATCCTAATCTCTTACGCATATTCTTTATTGCATTCATATTTATCGCCCCCGCCCTGCCGTTTTTGTTAAGGCAAACCAGGAGTACGTATCTAGCTTGCCACGCTCTGGCATTAATATATCAAGAATATCATCGACGGTAACAATTCCTACCATAATATTCTGTTCATCAACCACTGGTACCGCCAATAAGCTATATTTATTAATGACTTCCGCTACTTTTTGATAATTATCTCCATCCTGTACCACAGCAACTTTCGTATGCATCAATTCTTTTAAGGTAGTTTGGGGCGCAGCAACAATTAACTCTCGCAATGACAGAACTCCTTGAAGGTGTTCTTCATCATCTATAACATATAGATAATAAATGGTTTCTGCTGTTGGTGATAATTCTCGCAGCTGATTGATAGCCTCTTCTGTGGTAATCTGAGAAGAAAATGCAATAAACTCATTGGTCATTAAGGCTCCAGCAGTGCCTTGATCATATTGCATGAGTTCTCTAACTTCCTCAGCATCATCACTTTCCATCAATTGCAGCAATCCTTCGGATTTTTCTGCTGGCAACTCACCCAAAATATCAGCGGCTTCATCTGGAGCCATTTCTTCTAGAATGTCAGATGCTCGCTGTGCATCCATTTGTTCAATAATTTCTACCTGGGTATCCAGATTTAATTCTGCTAACGTATCAATTGCCTGTTGATCATCTAAGTTTTCTATAAAGTTGGCCCGGCGTTTATAATCCATTTCCTCGATCAATTCTGCAATATCTGCAGGATGCAGTTCTGTCAGCTGCTGTTTTAAGCGATTAAGCTGAAGGTGTGAATTCCAGCTTTCCAAAGGCTTAATAAACTCTAAAATCAGCCAATTTTGTTTGAACTTTGTAAAGACAAATTCCAACCCCAATCGTCTGAACAAACCACGCACACCAATGTCAACAGCGACTAACACCATATGCTGTTTTCCATCTTGCACTACCCAAGATAATATAATATCGTTTACCCTTACCATTTTGGAACCTTTAATATCAATGATTTGTTTATCCAGCAGCCATTTGCTGGCATAAATATCATTTTCATGCAGAGGAACTGTTTGATCTACAGTGAAATTTTCGACAAGCTCTACCCTATTATTGTCACGAAGCACAATCCATTCGATTGGAATCAGATTATGTATTTTATTTTCATATTTGACACCAATCACTCGTGGATATACGCCATCCCAGCGTACTGCGATGTCCTTTACCCGCCCAAAACGATTCCCGGATTTATCATAAATCGACTGACCGATTAATTGGCTAAAGTAGAATTCACCTACCATTTTTAATGCGTTCATATTTTATTCCTCCTTCTTTGCCTGGAGTCCGCCCGCCTTAACGTGAACAGACAAGTTGATACATTGATATTTGCTTATATGGCCACTGGGTCCGGAATCCATAAAACCACCTCCTATTCCTTCTTTACCTTTCGATGGGAATCGATAGCAAAAGACCTTCTCTCATTAGATAAGAAGGTCTTTTCATGCTGTCATGATCCAATACTTGCTTTGACCTTCTCCAATCGTTGAGTTTTAGCACTGCATAACGTAGAGGTACACTATCCTCAGCCACCTTGAGTAAAACCTTAATTCGGTAATACCTGTTCTACCCATTGGCGTCTTTCGACGTTTCCGGGCAGTGGCCTGTGTTTATGCAGGAGCCTCACCTAACGAAGAAGTTCTATATTTATATTTCTGATTTTCTTGCCTTACTATAGTATATCCTACTACAGCCGCATTGTTCATCCAAAACAAGAAAATAGATAAAGCCCCCGTTACCGGAAGGCTTAAAAAGCGAACTTAATACATTCACACCTTCCCCACTCGTACGAGCTTTGGCACTGCATAACGTAGAGTACAAACTAAAAATCCCTCAGCCACCTTAAGTAAAACCTTAATCCGGTAATACCTGTTCTACCCATTGGCGTCTCTCGACATTTCCGGGCAGTGGCCTATGTTTATGCAGGAGCCTCACCTAACGAAGAATTATTTTTCTACTATGAGCGTACTACCTTTAGCGAAATGTGTCAATACCTATTTCACATTTCGTCAAATGTTTAATTCCCCTATTAATATGATCTTATAGTAGAAAAACGATCATCAATAGCGATTATAGTCTTAAATCTCCCGTTATGTCTATTTTTATCCCTTTACCTATTTAATATGCGTTCTTACTTTCTATTCTTCTAAATCCTTAACTGATTTTTCACATTCTTTTTATAAAAAAACACTGACGGATCCCTAAAAAATAAAAATTTGGAGCCGCGAAGATGTAAAGACAATGAAGAAAAAATAATCGAACCACAAAGACGCAAAGTACACAAAGGGTTATATTTCTATATCTTTGTATGCTGCAGCAGCGGCGGCATTCTACACATCTTTATGGCACCAATTTATTAGTATCCGAATCTACCATCGCATCATTTACATTTACACTTTCTTTTGATCTTATCAAATTTTGCAGTTGAGATAAAAGCATTCCAGCAAACATGATAATACATCCTACCAGTTCCTGAGGACCTAACTTTTCATTTAATATCAACCAGCCGCCAATGGCAGCAAATACGGTTTCCATGCTTAGAATTATAGCAGCATGAGAAGGCTGAGCGCTTTTTTGGGCAACAACTTGCAAGGTATAAGCAACCCCTACAGAAAGAATACCGCCATATAAAATAGGAACAGCAGCCTGATAAATAGACTCAACACGAATAGTTTCCATAAATAATGCCGCAATTAAACTTAAAATAGAACAAGTAATAAACTGAAAAAAGGCCAACTTCAATACAGGCACTCGACAAGAAAAATGATCAATTACTAAAATGTGAATTGCCCAAAAAAACGCTCCTATAAGTTCCAGTACCTCACCATAGGAAATATAAAGACCATCTTTCACACAGAGAAGGTATAAACCCACAACGGCAATTAAAGATCCAATCCAAGTGCTCATGCTGACGTATTGTTTTAAAAGAATTCCCAAAATGGGGACGATTACAATATATAGACAAGTGATGAATGCAGCTTTCCCCGCCGTTGTATAGATTAAACCGATTTGCTGCAAGGTTGCGGCAATAAACAATACTATACCAGCAATGATCCCCGCTATCATTACCTGTTTTGTTCCCTCTTTCACCTGAATGTCCTTGGGAGAACGATTTTGATAATAAAGAATCAAGGGTATTAAAGAAAGGCTCCCCAAAGCAAATCGCACACCATTAAAAGTAAAGGGTCCTACATATTCCATTCCCACTCGCTGGGCTACAAATGCTAATCCCCATATAGTCGCAGCAAGTAAAAGTAGCAAATTCGATTTAAGTATACTCATAACAACACTCTCTTTACTAATTTGTATTTTGAATAAGATACAATTTATCACATATAACAAGGTTAGTCAAAATGCCAACCTTTTTCATTTTCGTATAGTAGTATATTACATAGCCTAAACAGAAGTACTTTAGAAATAAATTAATATAGACTTAATCGTTCTCTAACAATACATCCATCTCAAAAAGATATTATTATACATGTAATTTATCTATAGGGGGAACAAACATTGAAAAAAACAACTCAGCTATTTGCCTTATTATGTATCGGAGCATTCACTATTGCAGCTTTAGGGTGCGGCAGTTCTCAAAACGCATCCTCAAAAACCCCAAGCAAGGTTATGATTGAATATTGGCATGTAAATGCAGAAAGTTTTGGCGGTCCTTCCGTTAAACAGCTAGTGGAACAATTCAATAAAGAAAATCCTGATATTGAAGTCGTAGAGAAATATAACCCTGACATGTATAAGGGGTTAACACAAAACTTGCAAGCGGCCATGGCATCCGGAAAAAGTCCCGATGTTGTACAAATGGGGTATAGCTACTTAAATTATGCAGGTGAAAATTTAAAGTATGCGTCTATACCAGATATCATCACAAAACTATCACCAGAAGATAACACCTACTTAAAAGATAATTTCCTACCGAATGTACTCTCTTTAGCTACAACTGATGATGGTAAACAAATTGGACTTCCTTACTCTGTCAGTGTACCTGTACTCTACTACAATCCAGATGTTTTCAAACAAGCTGGTTTAGATCCAAGCCAACCACCACGCACTTGGCAAGAAGTAACACAATATGCCAAAACCATTAAAGAAAAAACTGGTATTATGGGCTTCTTTATGCAAGAGTATGCTGACAACTGGGCGCAGCAAGCCTTGATAGAATCGAACGGCGGACAAATTTTAGCAAAAAAAGATGGCCGCACTATGGCTGGTTTTGACACTCCTGAAGCATCCGAGGCCTATCAAGTACTAGCTGATATGGTGAAAAATGGTCACGGTCTGCACGCAACAAATGAGGAAGCCTTCCAAGCTTTCTTAAGCGGAAAATTAGGCATGGTATGCACAACAATTGGAAAACGGGATAATTTTGAAAAAAGTGCAAAATTCACCGTTATGGCTACACAGTTTCCATCGTTTGAAGGAAAAACAAGAAAACTCCCTGCGGGCGGGAACTTGCTCATGATCTTCTCTCAGGATTCTGACAAACAAAAAGCAGCTTGGCGCTTCGTTAAATTTCTAGAATCTCCTGGAGCACTTGCCCTTTGGAGTAAAGGCACTGGCTATCTGCCACCACGAAAAGGAGTAACAGAAGATCCTCAAGGATTGAAAGATTTTGCTGAACAAAATAAAAACATGCAAGTGGCTATGTCTCAAATGCCTGAAGTTGTAAAATGGGCTAGCTTCCCTGGTGCTAATGGTTTACAAGCCGAACAAGCACTTATCGATGTCCGGGATATCATACTCAGTGGAAAACAATCTGCTGCAGATGCTCTCAAACAAGCAGCTGCTAAAATCAATTCTATGCTTTAATCAATTTTTGCTAAAAATGTCGTAACAATCCAAAAGGTTTTTTTACGACATTCTATGCTTACTACTTATGGAAGGATAACAAACCGAATGAATCGTTTTACTTGGCAGTCTGCTTTATTTCTAGCGCCAGCCACCATTACATTATTACTTTTTGCTTATTGGCCACTATTACAAGATGTCTGGCTCAGCTTCCACTCCTGGAATATGGTAAGCCCTACGATGAAATTCGTAGGACTTCAAAATTATCTACAGTTACTTTCTAGTGACGAATTGATCAAAATACTCTTAAATACAGTTCTTTATATTTTGGTTTTAGTCTGTGTAAATTTCATTTTCCCCTATCTTTTATCCTTTATCATTGCTCATCGTCTCAATCGATTCAGCTTTTTTTATCGTTCCGCCTTATTCATCCCCAGTACAGTTTCTCTGGCTGTAGCCAGTATTCTCTTCCTCTGGATATTGAATCCCTTAGCTGGCCCCCTCAATATTATCCTTTCGGCAATTGGTTTAGAATCTCCTCGTTGGTTCAAAGAGTCTGGGCTAGTTATTATCGTTATTGGACTGATTATTGGCTGGAAAGTTTTCGGCTATAACCTCATTCTACTAGTAGCGGCCATGGTGGATGTTCCTAAAGAACTGATTGAAGCCGCTCGCCTAGAAAATGTCTCCAATTGGCAGCTTTTTCGACGCATTATTGTCCCTATGACATCATCAACAGCTCTTTATGTCTTTGTAATTACCGTTGTATTTGGCTTACAATATGTTCTTGTTCCCGTGAATATGTTAACGCAAGGTGGCCCAGACCAAGGCAGCAGCAATTTGGTATACATCGTGTATC
Source organism: Pelosinus fermentans JBW45 (assembly GCF_000271665.2). Taxonomy (GTDB): domain Bacteria; phylum Bacillota; class Negativicutes; order DSM-13327; family DSM-13327; genus Pelosinus; species Pelosinus baikalensis. The sequence goes on from NZ_CP010978.1 coordinate 4,696,903, forward strand.
AATACGGTTTTGTCTTTTTTCAAACAGGCAAAGCCTCTGCCTTCGCCATATTAACGATGCTAATATATGCTCTTTTTTTGATTGTGAAGACGAAGGTATTAGACAAGAAGGTGCACTATGAAAATTAACAGCTATCGGGACTGGTACTGGCATATTTTACTTTTATTAGCAGTAGTGATTCAACTTTGGCCTCTCCTCTTTATGCTTTCCACTTCCTTTAAGACTATGGACCAAATTTTCCTATCCACGTTAAATCCCCTTCCCGCCAAACCTGTAATAGACAATTACTTGTATGTGCTGAAAAATCTCCCACTAGTACAGTATATTGTAAATACCTTATTAATTGCTAGTAGTATCACTCTTGCTAAAATTATCACAAGTATTTTAGCTGGTTTTGCTTTTGTTTATTATGAATTCTCTCATAAAGAAAAGCTTTTTAACACATTATTACTGACCTTTTTTATTCCCATTACCGTTGTCATGATGCCAAACTATTTGCTTATATCCAAACTTGGTTTATTGAATACGCCTTGGGGAGTCATACTGCCTCAACTAGCTGACGGCATGGGAATCTTCTTAATGCGCCAAAGCATGCGCAATATCCCTAAGCCATTGTTAGAAGCAGGAAGATTAGAAAACGCCAGTCCCTGGGTCATATTAACACGAATCATATTACCGCTTATCAAACCTTCCGTAATTGCCATGGGAATTGTCTTCTTTATTAACTCTTGGAATGATTACTTTTGGCCATTGCTCATTCTACATGATAAACCCACGTACACATTGCCTCTGGCACTACAAATGTTTATCAGTGCTGAAGGCGGCAGTGAATGGGGCATTGCCATGGCAGTCGCCATGCTTACTGCCCTACCACCCCTCTTATTATACCTAACCTGCCAACGTTTTATTATGAATACCTTTATGCAATCTGGGGTGAAAGGATAGATGAACTCATGAATGGAATTATTTTTGAAAATGTTTGCAAATCCTATGGTGAAACTGCGGTGGTCAAAGATTTAAACATGACCATCCAAGAAGGCGAGCGACTCATTTTACTAGGTCCATCCGGTTGTGGAAAAACGACAACACTCCGAATGGTCGCTGGCCTAGAGAACATCACAGCAGGTACCCTCAAGATGGGAGGACAAGTTGTAAACACAGTAGAACCCGGTGCGCGAAACATCGCCATGGTGTTTCAAAACTACGCATTATATCCCCATATGACCATATGGGAAAATATCACTTTCGGTCTTTTCATTCAAAAAATACCAATAGAAGAAATCAAAGCAAGAACCAAACAAGCACTAGAAATCCTCAATCTATCAGGCTACGAACAACGAAAGCCAAACGAATTGTCTGGAGGCCAAAAACAGCGAGTAGCTCTTTGTCGTTCACTAGTGAAACAAGCTCCTTATTTTCTCCTAGATGAACCTCTTTCCAATCTGGATGCACAGCTTCGCCTGCAAGCCCGTACGGAATTAGTTAAAATCCACAATCTCTATCGCCCAACTTTCATCTATGTTACCCATGACCAGGTAGAGGCTATGACTGTGGGACAACGAATCGCAATCATGAACCAAGGTGCTCTGCAGCAACTAGACACACCAGATGTCATCTACCAACGTCCTGCCAACACTTTTGTTGCCTCTTTCATCGGATCTCCTCCGATGAATTTGCTGCAAGGAGCTTTCCGCGATGGTGCCTTATGGATTGCAGGCAGCCGTGTAAATCCCCCCACTAAATGGCACACACTTTTAGCGGAGCATCAGGAACTATGGATTGGGATTCGTCCAGAACAATGCTGTCTAAGCGACACCCCCATGCTCCATGGACAAATAGAATTTGTCGAACATCTAGGCAGTCAGCGCTGTATCCATCTTCGCCTACATCAAGACGGTCAACGCCTGCTATGCATGCTTCCAGCGGATCAACCAATTCCTACAGGAACAGTGGGGGTTTCTTTCTCTTGGCAGCATGTAAATGGATTTGATGGGCATGTTGGGAAGAATATTGGACTTCCAAACAAAATATCTCATAACTATGCATGCTAACTTCTATTCTTTAGACGTAGAATTCTCTATTACATCACGATTTTAAAGGAGGTCAAAACCTTTGCTTATATCCCTTAGCAACTTATCCTTTATCGGATTTAACTATACCGCATTAAAACAACTCCCCAACAACTTAGGGTTAGAAATTTTTTATGAATTCGGCAATCATTCTCATTGGGAAAAAGTGTTAAAACAAATTTATCCTCATCAATCACCGCATAATTTAAGTATTCACGGACCGTGTATTGGAGTTAACTTAGCTGATGAAAATGACAGCCACTATCTAACCTATTACAAAGAGGTCTTTGAATTTGCCGTCAAGTGGAATGCCAAATTTATTGTAGTACATACCAATGAAGAATTTACGGGAGACAAAGCGCTTATCCGTCAGCGAGTACAACATCGACTTCAAGAGCTTTTGCTATTCTCTAAAAATTATGAGATCCAAATACTCATTGAAAATGTTGGATTACAGACAAAAGGCACTCTATTATTTGATTGGACAGAATACCTAGAACTACTATTAACGTTACCAGAAGCAGGTGCGTTGCTCGATGTAGGACACGCATACATTAACCAATGGAACTTACCGGATGTCATTGAACAATTAGGAAAAAGGCTTATCGCCTGCCACCTCCATGATAATCATGGACTATCCGATGACCACCTCCCTGTTGGTCATGGGACGATTAACTGGAATGTATTATTTTCCGCCATTTGCTCATCGGCTCCCGAAGCAACCCTTGTCTTTGAATACGCCAATGTGGATATTCAGACCGCTTTAACCAGCATTCAAACTATTAAAAACAATTATTTACAAGTGAGAGCTACCTACGATTAAGATTCAGCTGAAGTGAATACTTCAGCTGAATCTTTTTTTAGATCATTACATTTTTTATCGCAAGAGCTAACCGTTGTATCCCTTCAATGATTTTTTCTTCCGACATATTTGAATAATTTAGTCGAAAGGTATTTTCAACACCGCCATTCGGAAAAAAGGAATCCCCCGGTACAAAAGCTACGTTATTTTTCAGACAGTCATGAAGTAAGTCTACGGACTTAATATGCCTAGGAAGCTCAACCCATAGAAACAGACCTCCCTGAGGGTGAGTAAAGCTTACTCCTTGAGGCATTGTTTTATTCAACATTTCCACCATTACATCTCTGCGTTTTCGATATACGGCAACTAGCTTCTCTATATGTGTTTCAAAGTCAAACACATCCATGTAGGCTGCGATCTCCATCTGACTTCTTATCGATGTACATAAATCAGCCCCCTGTTTTACTAATACATATTTTTCAATAAATTCAGCATCAGCAGCAATCCATCCTATACGTAATCCTGGACAGAACGTTTTCGAAAAAGTGCTTGTAAAGATGACCTTTCCTGACCTATCCATTGATTTTAATGAAGGAAGAATCTCATTTTCAAAACGTAATTCTCCATATGGATTATCTTCAATAACTGGAATGTCATATTGTTGTACCAGTTTCATAAAATCACGTCTACGCTCCAGCGACCAAGTTTTTCCCGTAGGATTTTGAAAATCAGGGATTACATAAATCAGCTTTATACTTTTCTGTGCTGCAATTATTTTTTCAAGTTCTTCTATAATCATTCCCTGGTCATCCGTGGGCACTTCTATAAAACGCGGTCCATAAGCTTTAAGAGCGCTAATGGCCGCCAAATAGGTTGGACTTTCGCACAGTACAATATCTCCTTCATCCAGGAAGAGCTTTCCAGAAAGGTCTAACGCCTGCTGTGAACCACAAGTGATTACTATGTTATCAGCAGTAACACTTGTTTTAAATTTTCGGTTCATTCGCTCTGCTATTTTCTCTCTCAAGGGTTTATATCCTTCAGTAGTGGAATATTGTAAGGCTTCTCTACCCATTTGTTCTAATACCCTTATGGATATCTCCTTTAATTCTTCCACCGGAAACAATTCCGGAGCCGGTAATCCTCCTGCAAAGGATAATACCTCTTCCCTCTGAGTAATCTTTAGTATTTCCCTGATTTCTGACGCCCGCAATGTTTTCATACGTTTTGCAAAAGTAACCGCCATCACAAAGTCCCTCCTATATGTATTATTATGAAAATCTTTACTGTGAATAGAACTCCCATTTGAGTAAAACAGTAAACTCACATCATGCGCAATACCAATATCATGGTCATACCTGCCCCCATAGTCACAATAGGAGGTTGACGATTATAAGCTACCAAAGCCGTTACTATGCCTGCCAGCAGATAATGATTTGAAAAAGTTAGTGCTATATAACCTTTTGGTGCAAAAAGGGCTGGCGCAATCAAAGCAGTAAGTATTGCAGTAGGTACATGCTTCAAGAAACGTCCAAGCCCAGCAGGTACATCTCTCAAAAGCCCTATACTAGCAAAACGAGTCACAAACGTCACTACCGCCATAGCAAGGATATACATGAGAATTTCAAATCGCATCTTGTTTCCCTCCCATAAGACCGCCAGCCATAGCTGCAGCCAAGCAAGCAATAATGATATACCATTTACCAGGAATTAAAATAACAGCCCCTACGCTAACCAGAGTTGCAACAAGGCATACGATTACACTGGCTTTGTCACGTAAGCGAGGAATCAGTAAGGCTAAGAAGGTAGCTGGCATAGCAAAATCCAATCCCCAAGAAAGTGGATCACTTATGTAATCTCCTAAAATAACACCGCCGATCGTGGACATCACCCATAAGAGGTAACATATTACATTGCTTCCCAACTGATAGGCTCCTGTATAACAGCCTGCTTGTGCACGTTGTATTGTCACAGCATAAGTCTCATCCGTCATTCCACAGGAAAGAAGAGCCTTAAACGGCATGGATAGCCCACTCATATAAGGAGCAAGGGAGGCTCCCATTAAAAGATGACGAAGATTGATTAATAAGGTCGTAAAGCTAACCATTGCCAAGCTAGCCCCCTCCATAAGCATCGGCAGACAGATAAACTGAGCAGATCCAGCAAAAACCAGTATGGACATTGCAATGGTCTCTCCTGAAGTTAAACCAACGGACTTTCCCAAAATACCATATGCTAAACCAAATGGAATCATCCCAACTATTAAAGGTATTGTGTCACTTACACCCTTGCGGAAGTCCTTTTTTTGCATTGTTATCCCTCCAATACTTTACAGTTTTTTTACTTATAATAGCTTGCAGGAATTTAATTGTAAATATCCAATATAATATAATTAAAATACCAATTCTATCTTTTAAGGAGAATTAGATAAATGGATATTACCAAAATGCTAAGTGGTATTCGAATTGACCAATCTAGTTCAGCCCCCATGTATTTGCAGCTTGCAAATGGTTTAGCTGCAAAAATTCAAAATTCAACCCTCTCTGCTGGCACCAAACTGCCTCCAGAACGAGAACTCGTCAGATTACTGGAAGTTAGCCGTACTACAATAATTAACGCCTACAGGCTTCTGGAGGAACGGGGTTTGATAATAACACGAGTCGGCAGCGGCACTTACGTTGCTGGGCCATCATTTACAGATCAGTCAGCGGCCACTATTCTTTGGGAACAATTGTTTACACCTCAATATAAATCACCACTGTCATCATTGCTGCGTACTTTAATTGCTACTCCCACGGCAGATGAGACAATTTCTCTTGCAGCTGGTATGCCAGATCCAACCTTTTATCCTCTCTCCATTATTGAAAAAGCTCTCGTATCCAGTAAATATGACCTTGAAGTTTCAGATTTCGGCCACATGACTACTGAAGGATATCTTCCTCTAAGGCATTCCTTAGCAGCATGGCAAAGCCGTCTGGGAATACAAGCCACTCCTGATCAATTCTTAGTCGCCTCTGGCTCACAGCAAGGTCTGTATCTCATCGTAAAAGCCTTTGTAGAACCACGCGATTACGTTATTGTGGAATCACCTACTTACTTAGGAGCTATTCAGTCATTAGAAGCTTCTGGCGCTCGCATTCTAACCCTGCCACCATCTGATGGTATAAATTTTGAATTGCTTGAAGACTATCTAATACGCTATCGCCCTAAGTTAATGTATACAATTCCTACTTTTCAAAACCCCACTGGCAGGGTTATGTCGCTGCACGATCGGCAAGAATTAATTCGATTAGCCTCACGCTACCGCTTGGTCATCATAGAAGATGATCCCTATAGTCAGCTCTATTACGGTCAGCAGCCCCCTCCTTCCCTCAAGAGTCTCGACACCTATGGCGGTGTAATTTATATGGGCACTTTCTCAAAAATACTTTTTCCAGGTTTACGAACAGGCTGGGTCATCGCCGCTCCACAAGTTATCAATCGATTAGCACAAGAAAAACAGCACATCGATCTACACAGCAATAGTCTTTCTCAAATTATTCTTCATACTTGTCTGGAGGAAGATTACCTGACAAATCATTTAGCTACTGTCCGTATGGAATACAAAAAACGCCGAGATGCTATGGTTGGCGCTATCCGACGTTTTTGCAGCGGTTATATAAATTTTAATATACCTGAGGGAGGTTTTTATCTGTGGTGCAGCATAACGCCTCCGGCCTCTGGTGCAGAACTAATTCGCCGTGCAGCCACAGTAGGTGTTTCTTTTGTACCTGGTGAAGCTTTTTATACAAATGGAACTAAAAGCAATGAAATACGTCTTTGCTTTGCTACCCATAATGAAGAACTGCTAAAAGAAGGCATACGAAGATTAGGGCGCATCTTTGCATCAGGCGCTGCGAATGCAGCACAGCCGTCAGACATAGCTGGCCGACCAATTATTTAACAACACAACACCAAAGAATTTGATCTACGAGTGAACCATACCATAATTCGGTCTAAAACTTTGGTAATTTGCGATTTAAATTATATATATATTTCTACCGTGCAATGTCATCTACATCCAGAGATTCATTTGACACTAAGTGAATCACAATGCGATAGGGCAAATTGACGACTTGTTGAGGCGGTTTGCTAATCCATCCCGTTTGTACACCGATCTGGCGGGGAGAATCGTCTTGCCGTATGCGAATCTTACCATCTTGGACTTCTATAATGGCATATTCCGTCTCGCCGCCAATACGAATTTCCTCATAATAGCCTTGCCTTAAGGTAATGGATTTAAACAGCTTATTGTCCACCCGAATTTCAGCAACTGTATTGGCTTGAGCGGGAAAGAGAATCACACTAAGAATAATTCCTGTAAACGATACTACGCAAAGCATCCCAATCAGCCATTTATCACCTAATGTAAGTCCTATCTTTTTCATCATATATCCTCCAAATGGCTATTGCTATATATAGATTGTATCTAATTATTCCAAAGCGTGCAAATTTGTACCCTCATGCAGGCAGCAATAATTCAATAAGCCGCTTTAAAATAGGAGATAGATACTTATTTCGGTGATAAATAACACTAAATTGTCTTTTAAAAGACACCCCTTCTATTTCTATGATAGCAAGTTCTCTTCGCTCTATTTCCTTTTGCACAGCCATCCATGATATAACGGAAACCCCCAGGCCAATTGACACAGCATTCTTTATACTTTCTGCATTATTATAAATGCCAATAACATTCCAGTTTATTCCTCTTCCTGTCATCACCGATTCAAATAAATTTCGAGTACCGCTTCCTGCTTCACGTACAATAACATCAGCCTCTTCAAGCTCCGCTAACGTAATCTTTCCTCTTCTGCCAAAGGGGTGAGCAGGAGCGCTTACCAATACTAACTCATCTTCCATAAAAGGCATATGTAATATTCCAGAGGATTGTACTTTACCTTCAACCAGTCCGATATCTAACTGATCCGCCAGCAGCATTTCTTCAATTACTGTCGTATTATTCACAGTGGATACAACTTTTACCTTAGGATTACTTTGCCTAAATTCTCTTATCACACTGGGTAAAATATAAGTTCCGACAGTAACACTGGCACCGATCCGTAAGATACCATTATCATGAATCTCCCGCATAGCCTCCTCTACTTCTTGGTTCAAATTGACGATATGCCGGGCATACGTTAATAACTTTTGACCTGCAGTGGTAATAAATAACCTGCGGCCCAACCTCTCAAACAATTTCACATTATAATGTTTCTCAAGTTCAAAGATTGCCTGGCTGACGGATGGCTGGGCTATATAAAGTTTTTTGGCTGCGGCAGTCATATTGCCTTCATCGCATACACATAAAAAAACGTACAAATGTCGTAATGTCATCATAATCCTCTTACTATAGGCATTTACCTATTATTTTAATTATATTATAGTATTTTACATATTGTTCTTCAACTGATAGTATCATGCTTATCGAGGAGGAATCAATATGATCAAAAATAATCGTTTTAGCACTATCATGCCAGGTGCTTTTATCGTTACTATGATAGCTATTCCAGCCTGGTTTTTGGGAATCGCAATCCCTTTGGTGGGAGGACCGATATTTGGAATTCTATTCGGTATAATACTTGCCTTTTTAAAAAGACCCGCATCTTTGAACTTTGGAATCTCCTTTACTGCCAAAAAAGTCTTACAGTATGCGATTATTTTACTTGGCTTTGAAATGAATTTGTTTCATGTTTTTGCAGTCGGCAGCCAGTCTCTGCTTATTATGATTTCTACTATAAGTGCCGCACTGATTACGGCATGGCTGGTGGGGCGCTATTTACGACTTACGGGAAACGTGAATATTCTCATTGGTGTCGGAACAGCGATTTGCGGCGGGTCGGCAATTGCTGCAGCAGCTCCTGTCATTGCGGCAACCGATAAAGAAGTCGCCTATTCCATATCCACAATATTCTTATTTAACATCGCTGCAGTATTTATTTTCCCATTTCTCGGACACATCTTTAGAATGAATGATATGGGTTTTGGAATGTGGGCAGGAACAGCCATCAATGATACGTCTTCTGTAGTAGCTGCCGGCTATTCGTATAGTCAAGCGGCTGGCAACTTTGCTACCATCGTAAAATTAACCCGGACGTTAATGATTGTACCCATAACAATCGCACTAGCTATACTTACTTCCAGAAAAGCTGAAAATACGGGTTCTTTCAGCTTTTCCAAAATATTTCCATGGTTTATTTTTGGTTTTATATTTGCGTCTATTGTCAATACCATCGGATTTCTCCCTTCATCCCTTTGCCTGACCCTTGCCCAAATCGGAAAGTTTTTTATCGTGATGGCCATGGTTGCGATTGGCTTGAACACCCATTTGAAACAACTTATCGGCAATGGTATAAAACCGATTTTTCTGGGATTATCCTGTTGGATTGCCGTAGCTATTGTATCTCTTGCAGTACAACATTATTTGCATATTTGGTAGCAAACTTTTCTTGTCACTAGCGCTCGCCACAGTCATGAAATAAATCACAGGAGTGCCAGAAAAGACATCCGATGCCCTTTTAAAAGAAACTTTTCTTGATAATTTTTCCTGTTAAGATTTATGAAATTTGTGTTTTCCTTGTTAATAAAAAAGACTGTCTCTCACATTTTTGCATCTGAGAGACAGTCTTTTTTTCAATAGAATCCTTGTTCCGTTCGTTCTATGATTTCATCTTGCAGTTCTTTGCTTAAGTTATGGAAATGATCGCTATAGCCTGCTACACGTACAATTAAATCTTTATACTCTTCAGGGCGCTTTTGAGCATCCAATAATGTTTTCGAATCAATTACATTAAATTGAATATGATGTCCGTCTAAATTAAAATAGGTGCGAACTAAGGATACCATATTTTCTAAACCTTGGTCACCAGTGACAACAGAAGGGGTAAATTTCTGGTTGAGCAAAGTTCCTCCCGTCTTGATGTGATCCATTTTGGAAGCGGATTTAATAACAGCAGTAGGTCCTTTTCTGTCGGCACCTTTCTCTGGGGATATTCCTTCGGACAAAGGTTTATAGGCTTTTCTGCCATTAGGACTTGCCCCCATCACCGATCCGAAATATACATGGCAGGTAGTAGGCAGCATATCAATACCGTAAACCCCGCCCTTTCGGGTCTTTCGTCCCACAACTTCATTATGAAACGCATTAAATCCTTCTACCATAATATCATCAGCATAATCATCATCATTGCCGTATTTAGGAGTCCGATTTGCCACTAGGTTATGAATGGTATCATGACCTATAAAATCATCTTCCAAAGCCTTTAGCAGTTCTTTCATCGTAAAACGTTTCTGGTCAAAAACATTGTACTTAATTGCTGACAGACAATCTGTCAGCGTGCCGATGCCCACTCCTTGTATATAATTGGTATTATAAAGAGCTCCGCCTGCGTTATAATCCTTGCCGCTGGCAATGCACCCGCTGGTAATGATCGATAAGAAAGGCACAGGCATATGCTTTGCATACAAATGCTCAATAATGTGATTGCCTGTAACTTTCACATTGATAAAATAATGAAGCTGTTTTTTAAAGGCATCGAATATCTCTTCATAGGTCTTAAAATCCTCAGCAGAGCCAGTCTTTAGGCCCGGCTGCTTTTTCCCGATCGGATCAAAACCATTATTGAGAGTTAATTCCAATACTTTAGGCAGATTAAAATATCCTGTCAGGATGTAGGCCTCTTTGCCAAAAGCACCTGTTTCCACACAGCCGCTGGATCCACCCTGCCGCGCATCGACAATATTCTTGCCTGCTCTTAATAGTTCTTCCACGATCGCTTCTGTGTTATAAAAAGCCGGCTGTCCCCAACCCTTGCGAGATATTTCGCAGGCTTTCTTGATGAAATTATGAGGCGACTTCTTGCTAATCTGAACATTAGAACTAGGCTGCAATAATCGCATCTCATCCATGGTTTCCAAGATTAAATAAGATACTTCATTGATACCATCTGACCCATCATCCTTCACACCGCCAGTGTTAAGATTGGCAAAATCCGTATAGGTACTGCTCTCTTTTAATGTAATCCCGACTTTAGGAGGTGCAGGCTGATTGTTAAACTTTACCCATAAACATTGCAGCAACTCTTTTGCTTTTTCCCTCGTGAGAGTTCCATCCTCTATGCCTTTTTTATAAAAAGGATATAAATGCTGATCCAACCGCCCAGGGCTTAACGCATCCCAAGGATTGATTTCTGTTGTAACGCCAATGTGTACAAACCAATACATTTGAATCGCCTGAGAAAAGGTTTCCGGTTTATGAGCAGGTACAACTTGGCAATTTGCTGCAATTTCCAACAAGTCTGTCTTTTTGTCCTCATCTGTCTCATTTTGGGCCATATCTTTAGCATATTGAGCGTAGCGCTTCCCATATGTCACAATAGCATCACAACATAGCGCCATAGCCTCTAACTGGCTTTTCTTCTCATAAGCCTGGGGATCTTCCAAGAAATCAAGAGCTTTTATTTGTTCTTGTATCTCAGCTTTAGAATCCAAAAAGCCTTTTGTATACATTTTGCCATCTGCTACTGTATGCCCAGGTCCCCTTTGTTCCATAAACTCTGTGAAAATACCACTTTCATAACAATCTAACCATTCCGCGGACATTTGCGCTAAGATATTCTTGCGCATGGATCGATTTTCCCAAAAAGGTATAATCTTTTCCCTCTGCAATTTTTTTGCTGCGTCATCAACCTTAAAGAATATTTTATCTCTTTGATCCATAACCTCAAGGTCTTCTTCTGTATGACAACAAAGTTCTGGAAAGCTAGGTGCATATTGAGGCTGTTCGCCTTTCTCGCCAACAATGAGTTCTCCTTCATTAATGCACAACGTTTTATTCTCCATAATGTGCTGAAAGGTAAGAGCTCGCAATATGGGCGTTTCCACCTTTCCTAAATGTTTTTCATAAGCCTCGGTAACCAGACGTGCTCTTTCAATGGACAAATGGGGCTCTACCATTAGACTCTGATTCCTAAGTTTTCGAATTCTTTCATTCATACCTCTTTGTTCCACAATTTACCCTCCAATCTGCACTTTATAATTTGCTTGTTTAAACATGGACTGGATCTCTTCCAACCTCAAATCTGACGGTCTTTCTAATACTGGTAATGGACAATTAAGCTTTTTATACTTCCCCTGCCCCATATGGTGATAGGGTAATAAGTTGATGGAATGTATCTTAAGAGTGGCAATAAAGTCAATGATGTCCTGAATCTGTTCATTCTTGGTGTTGATTCCCTCAATAAGCGGCAGCCGTAATTGAATGACTGCATCATGATTAGACAACAGTCTTAAATTCTCTAATATTAAAGAGTTGTCCCGCCCGGTGTAATGTTCGTGATCCCGAGAGTCCATCAGCTTAATATCATATAAGAACACATCAACATATTTCATAATCCGCAGGAAATTTTCACTAGGCGCATAACCGCAAGTATCGATGACAACCGTGATGCCTTGTTCTTTACATGCCTTTACCAACGCCTCTACAAAGTCAATTTGGATCATCACTTCGCCACCAGATAAGGTCACCCCACCACCTGATTGTTCATAAAAGGGTTTATCCTTATGAATTTCTTGCATTACATCTTGTACGGTGTATTCTTTTCCGGCTATTTCTCTGGCATTCTTACAGCAATAATCAATACACATTTCACAAGCATTACATTTTTCGGCATCATAAAACAGCTGATGATTATTCTGCCAGGCAGCTTGCTGACTGCAATGCTTTTCACATTCCCCGCACCGAGTACAGCGATCTCTATTAATTAAGATTTCCGCTTTGTAACTTTGGCTTTCTGGATTATGGCACCACTGACAGGTAAGGGGACATCCTTTGAAGAATATGGTAGTGCGAATACCGGGACCATCATGTACAGAAAACTTTTGAATGTTAAATAGTAGTGCTTTTTTCATTTACTCACCTCAAACCTCTAAAAATAGGCTTTACATTTTAAAAGGATTAGGAGAACTAACGACCAGCATCCTTACCATTTTATTCGTATAATTCGCCCAATTATGAACTGTAGAGGAATTGTAATGGGCTGAATCTCCAGGGAATACCTCGATTTGTTCATTGTTGATAAAAAGAGTTAAGATTCCCTCTAACACGTAAATAAACTCTTCTCCCTCATGAGCGTACTGGCTTATATCCTCCTCGCTATTGATTGGCAATAATTCTACTAATCGAGGCAGCAAGGTTTTATCAGGTGCACCATTCGTCAGGTGATAATGAATAAATCGAGAATTCACGACTTGAAATACTTCCTTCTCATAGCTTCGCAAAACATAACTTTCTTTTTTTGTGGGACTCGTAAAAAAATAGGTTAGATCAACCCCCAGAACCTGGGCAATTTTTTGCAGTGAGTCCGTTGCAATATTGGTCAGCCCTCGCTCTAGCTGAGATAAAAGACCCGTAGAAAGAGTGGTTCGCTCACTAACATCCTTTAACGTCATCTTTTTTTGAGTTCGTAATTCTTTTACTTTTTTCCCAATATCTTTATTCATATTTGTGCCTGCTCTTTCTTGTTTTTAAGTTTGTAAAAAAATAAGTATTCTTCTAAGAATACTATATAACAATAAATTCTATTTTTCAATTATTTTTTCATTTAAATGAACTTTATTTTATGATTATGAATAAATTAAATAATTTCTAGCTTTTAGAAGATGTTATATTAATATAATTCATTTTAATGAATTATCGTAAAAACCTGCGCAATCTAAAAAAAACATTTTGAACCACAAAGACGCAAAGGACACAAAGGGTTTTATTTATATTTTCCACCTATAAAACTTATAATTTTGATATAAAAAAAGATTTGAACTTTGACGGTTCAAATCTTTTCATTAATTTTATTTTTTATAAGGAAACTTAAGAGAAAACGTACTGCCTGCCGTATTTGTTTGAATATCAATAAGTGCATTATGCCTGGCTGCAATCTGATAGCATACGGCAAGACCCAAGCCTGTTCCTTTCTCCTTTGTCGTAAAGAAGGGAGTGCCTAGTTTTTCCAAAATTTCCTTTGAAATTCCTTTACCTTCATCCGCAACCTGCAATACAATGTAATGCTCTTCCTTAAAGGTGCTAACAACAACTTTTCCCTTGTCATCCATGGCCTCAAATCCATTTTTCACCAGATTAATGAGTACTTTATGAATATCAATTTTATCTACTAACAGATCCGGTATCGGCTGCAGCACAAATTCGATAGAATGTCCGATTTCACTGCCCATGGCTTCCATCAGAGGTCCTATATCTTCAACAATTTTATTTAGATTCTGCATAGCGGAACCATTTACGCGATTTTTAGCAAGAGTAAGAAAATCGGTAATAATTTCATTTGCTCGATCCAGTTCACATATCATCATTGAAAACTGTTCTGCAAATCCACTAAAATTTGACTTTCTTTGCATATAGCGCAAATATCCTCGTACAGTTGTCATCGGATTGCGAATCTCATGACCGATACTAGCTGCTAACTGCCCCACGAGATTCAAACAACTTAACCTTTCAATATGTTGCTTTAACTCAATGGTTTCTGAAATATCTACAACGGTTAGGAGGAGCATACTCTGTTCATTAAACATTAGGTATTTTATATTTAATAGAATCATATTTGCATTTTGTGATTTCACATTGAATCTGCATTTATAGTCTTTTACACTTTGCTGCTGGAGTAAACTCTTTCGTATATGATGGTAATCCCTTGGAGAAATCATCTCTTTTAATGAATGTATACTCCACTTGAGAATGGTTTCGTGATCCTGTCCTGCCAATTTTACGAAATGATCATTTGCTGTAATAACCTTTCGCGTATCAACAGATATAAGCGCCATGGGGAAGGGGCCGGAAAGAAACAATTCCCTAAATGCTTTCTCCATTTGATCTGCTTTACTGCACAACGTACTTTTATGAATTGGTAAATTATTTTTATATCTAGTAAGCTTAGCTTTTTTTATTGATATTCGCCTACATTTACGGGTTCTCTTCTCAAGCAATCCCATCTTTTCTAAAACAGCAGAATCATGCTGATTTATATTGATGCATCTTAATGTAGGAACAAAGGTAATTACATTTGTTAACTTTCGAATGGTCGTAAATAGAGCACGAAGAGTGTTCTTACTACCTTTCACCTTTACAGGTTTTTTACATGGATTTTTTGCAAAGCAATCTATACCATTTTTTTCCTTAGCGAGAACAGACACACTTCGCCCCCCTTAATATAGCAACATTCAACTAAAAGAAGATGATTTAGCATTCTTTCCCACATATAAAAATCCTTATTAGTATTTTCTGATAATTTCGCTGTTAAATGTTTAATTTCCTTCTAAGAATCTCCATCAAAAACTGACAAATATCTTGTTAATTAGCATAATCCTATTCTGCACTATGTAATCTCTAGGACAATTGTGCAACTCTACATTTTGTTGCTTCCTTTACGTTATTAAATTCTTTCCAGCGAGAAACAGGAGCGAAATACGACCTTACTTTAGAAATTCTTAGCATAAAAGGTTAAGGATTGCCTTATTTCTAGCAATTCTTAACCTTCAGCTTTCTGATTAGTTATACTACTTCATAAAATTTATTGTGCTGCAGCAAGAGCCTGCTCAATATCTGCAATAATATCTGCACTATCTTCAATACCAACTGACAAGCGAATCAGTTCATCCGCTACACCTGCTGTGGCACGCTGTTCAGGAGTAAGTTGGGAATGAGTGGTGCTCGCAGGATGGATAACCAAAGATTTGGCATCCCCCACATTAGCAAGAATTGAGAATAGTTTAAGAGCATCAATAAATTTTTTACCAGCTTCCAATCCACCTTTAATACCAAAGGTTAGGATCGCACCTGCACCTTTTGGCAAATACTTTTTAGCTAATGCATGATCCCGGTGACTGGGAAGACTTGGATAGCTTACCCATTCAACTTGTTCATGTTTTTCAAGATACTGTGCAACGGCCAAGGCATTGTCCGTATGACGCTGCATACGTAAAGGCAAGGTTTCTAATCCTTGCAAGAATAAGAAACTATTGAAAGGACTTACTGCTGCCCCGAAATCACGCAAGATTTGGATACGCAAGCGAGTGATGTAAGCCAAGGATCCTAATGCTTCTGTATAACTTAAACCATGGTAGCTTGGATCCGGTTCTGACAACGAAGGAAATTTGCCGTTAGCCCAATTGAATTTACCACTGTCAATAACCAAACCACCCATGGAAGTTCCATGACCCCCAATAAATTTAGTAGCAGAATGAATTACAATATCAGCACCAAATTCGATAGGACGAGAAAGGTAAGGTGTCGCAAAAGTACTGTCAATCAACAAAGGGATACCATTTTCATGAGCAATCTCAGCTACTTTTTCAACATCAAATACGTCAATTTTAGGATTCCCTATGGTCTCTGCAAAGACAACTCTCGTCTTATCCGTAATCGCTTTACGAAAATTTTCTGGATCACTAGGATCAACGAAAGTTACCTTAATTCCAATACGAGGTAAGGTATAGGCAAACATATTATAAGTACCACCATACAAAGTGGAAGAACTAACGATTTCATCCCCAGCTTGAACGATATTTAATATTGCTGCATTAATCGCAGCATGGCCGGAGGCAAAAGCAAGGGCTGCCACACCGCCTTCCAAAGCTGCAATCCGCTTTTCTAACACATCAGTAGTTGGATTCATAATACGAGTATAAATATTACCAGATTCTTTTAAACCAAATAAATTAGCACCATGTTCACTATCCCGAAAATTGTAGGATGTGGTTTGGTAAATTGGTACTGCCCTTGAACCAGTTGTTGGATCAGGTTCCTGTCCTCCGTGTACTGCCACTGAATCAAAACGTAAATTTTCTGGTAAAGCCATATTTTTATACCCCTTCCTATTCACATATATGTGTTTTTATACAACAATTGATTAACCTGGTACAAGAGACCCAAAGGTCCATATACATCTTCTTAATTGCATTTCGTGCCTTGCCAATTAAAAAGAAAAAGACTAAAGAAAGCCCTCTTCAGGAATTTCTTCAGCCTTCAGTTTGTCTGATCAGCTATAATATTGCTTAAATAATATCATAGCTCTATATTCTCGTCAATAGATGCCTGCTATTTATCAGGGCATGCTCATGAAAAATTCATAAATAATGACTTATTCAGCAGGTACTCCCATGGCTTTTATTAAGTTGGCTTTGCTGGTATTGAAATCATACATCGATTGAATATAATTAGTTTTAGCCGTGGTCAAAGCTACTTGCGCATCAATAACATCAACATTTGTACCTACTCCAACACTATAGCGAACTTGCTGAATCTCTACAGGTGCTGCAAATCCACTCATTAGCGCTGCCACTAGATGTTTTTTCCAATTAGGCTACTTAGTCATGGAAAAAAATCTCCCCCTTCATGAAATCTAAGTAGATGCAACAGGTTTTAGACTCTCATCTACACCTCAATGACCTCTTATCTTACTGGATTGATTCTATTTCTTTATACTGATACCATTTAGATAAATCCTGATTGCTTGACTAATATATTCTTCGTCAGAGCACTCCGAAAAAACGATAAATTCCTTTATAACAGGTGTTGTAAGAAAGTAAAAATTCAGTATCCCTGCTAGGGATACTGCTGCATAGCTAAGATTTAGATCAGGAGCAAAATCTCCAGCAGCAACTCCTTTACACAAAGAGGAGTGAACAAATTGATAAAGTTGAGAAATATATTTTTTTATTATTTTTTCACCACAGGGTGTTGGATTCGCAAGTTCACTATTTACAAACCGAGCTAAAAAGGGATGTTTTCTATGAAGTTTTACGATGTTCTGGGCATATATAGTAAGAAGCTCAATGGCATTTAGATCGTTCATCGTCTCCACTGATTTTAGCAACTTATCTACGGGCGAAAAATTAGCTTCTAACGCCGCTTGATATAACCCTTCTTTACTTTTAAAATAATAAGAAATGGCAGAACTATTAATCTGAACAGCATCCGCTACTTCGCGGATTGAAACAGCTACATATCCTTTCTTCGCAAATAATGGAATGGCTGTTTCCATTATTTTATCTGCTGTACTATATTCCATGTTAAAGCAACTCCTTAATTAACTGTTTATTGAGAGAGATTATTTCAGCTTTCTTTTCACATTTCTAACATCTTCAGGTATTCCACTAGGCAACCTTCTTCTGAAATTTTTTGATGCTAATTACTAGCGCAATCATTATATATATGATTAATGACAAAACTTGTGGCCATACGATGCTAAAACCCACACCTTTGAGTATGATGCTCCGCATGATCTGCAAGTAGAAGGTAAGCGGTAATATATTGCCAAGTAAATTAAAGAAGAGCGGCATGGCTTCCCTTGGAAACATAAACCCGGAAAGTAATATACTCGGTAAAAAAACAAAAAAGGACATTTGCATAGCTTGCATTTGCGTTTTTGCTACCGTAGAGATTAAAATACCTTGCGCCAGTGAGGCAATGATGAAGAAAGATGTAAGACCATAAAGTAAACCAAGACTACCGCGAATCGGCAAGTCAAATACCAAGATACCCACTAGTATAGAAACAGTGACTTGCACATAACCAACAATACTATACGGAATAATCTTTCCCATCATAAGCTCCCAATTCTTCATGGGTGTAACAATGAGTTGTTCCAAGGTACCTCGTTCCCGTTCCCGGACAATGGCCATCGAGGTAATCATCACCATGGTCATGGTTAGAATTACCCCCATAATGCCTGGAACCATGTAAAAGGCCGATACAAAATCAGAATTGTACCATGGGCGGATACGAATCTCATAAGGATTCTGCGTGGCATGTCCCGTATAGCCTTGCATTTTCTGCAGCAAAATTTTCTGTGATTTCAGTTGACCGATCAATTGAGCTGCGCTGATAGCCGAAGATGCAGACAGCGAATCAGTTGCATCCACAATAACCTGTACAGTAGCAGTTCTACCATGCTTTAAATTCTCAGAAAAATCGGGAGGTATAATAATACCTACCTTGGTCTTTCCAGAATCAACTGCATCATTTATTTCCTGAAAGCTGTTAGCAACATATTTTATATCAAAATATTCACTAGACGTCAAAGAATTAAGTAAATCACGACTGTCTTGCTGCAAAGATTGGTCAAATACAATGGTAGGTAAATGCTTAACATCAGTATTAATGGCATAGCCAAAAAGTAAGAGCTGTACCATCGGGAATACAAGCATCATGGCCAAGGTTAACTTGTCACGTCGCATTTGGATGAATTCTTTAATCAGCAATGCTCGTAGACGCTTCATATTTTCATCTCCTTACGCTTAGATTTCACCAAATACACAAATACATCTTCCAATCCTGGCGTGATTTGTTTGTAAGGGAAAGCTGCAATTTGAGCCAGTTGATCTTCCTCAAGCAGAATATGTAAACTGGCACCAAAAGGATAAATATCGAGATACGGAAAACTGCTGGCGATCATAGTCTCTAGTAGTTCCATGGGCTCATGAGTAGCAATACGCACCAATACACCTGGAACCATCTTTATGAGTTGCGACGGAGTACCATTTGCAATTAAGTTTCCTTCAAATATAAATCCAATCTCATCGCAATGCTCGGCTTCATCCATGAAGTGAGTTGTAACCATTATCGTAGTACCTTGCGATGCTAATTTATATATAATCTCCCAAAACATACGTCTTGATTTAGGATCAACACCACCTGTTGGTTCATCAAGAAACAGAATCTGAGGGGTATGAATAATAGCGCAACCTAAGGCTAAACGCTGCTTCCAGCCACCGGAAAGATTCACTACTAATTCATTTTGCCGATCTTCTAAGTCAGCTAAAGACAGCATTTCTTTAATTCTTCTTTCCCCTACATCTTCTGACAAGCTATACATCCCAGCATAAAATTCTAGATTTTGCTTGACGGTTAAATCATCATAAAGACTGAATTTTTGAGACATGTAGCCTATTTTATGCTTGATATCCTCACTATCATGAGCAATATCTAAACCTAATATTTTACCACTTCCTGAGGTCGGTGTCATTAATCCACACAACATTCGAATCGTAGTAGATTTACCAGAGCCGTTGGGACCCAGAAAACCATAGATTGAACCTTGTTTAATCTGCAAGGAAAGGTTATTTACGGCAGTAAAGTCTCCAAAACGGCGAGTAAGGTTTGTGAGTTCCACAGCATACATTCAAAAAACCTCCCTTGCTAGAGCGACAAAAACATCTTCCAATGTGGGCTGAATTTCTTCTAGTGTGATGTTTTCAATGTTCATCTCGCCTAGCACAGATTGTATCTGTGTTGTAGCTAACGTTACGTCTTCCACTACCAAATGATATTTATCGCCGAACATGTTAATATCAAGAATCGAACATTTTTTTAAATGTTCTTTAATATCTCGGTCTTTGGTTCCTAGTTCCAGTACTTTGTAAGGATAAGCTTGGCGTAAGCCTTCCGGAGAATCACAGGAGACGATCTGGCCATTGTGTAAAAAGGCAACACGTGTACAGAATTCCGCCTCATCCATGTAAGGCGTGGATACAAAAATACTTGTGCCTTCCTTATTCAGTTTGAACAACATTTGCCAAAACTCTCGCCTGGAAACGGGATCAACACCAGTTGTCGGTTCATCGAGAAAAAACAATTGGGGTTGATGCATCAAACCAGCTGCTAAAGCCAATTTTTGTTTCATGCCACCTGATAAATTATCAGCCAGGCGATCCTTGAAGGACATTAAATTGGTAAAACCAAGGATATGGCTGGCCACAACATCAATTTTTTCTGCTGACTGACCGTATAACGCCCCAAATACTCGAATATTTTCCATGACTGTTAAATCTCCATAGAGGCTGAATTTTTGCGGAACATACCCGAGATGTTCTTTGATTTTTTCCGGATTGGCAGCGCCTAACACGGTAAGAGTTCCTGACGTTGGTGCGAGAAGACCTGCTAGCATACGGATAATCGTTGTTTTTCCGGCACCATCAGGCCCAACCAACCCGAATATTTCACCATTCTTTACTTCTAGAGAAACACCATTTACTGCCATCCTGGTGCCATAGTATTTCGTTACATTAGTTAATGTAATCATTGGATTACCACATCTGCTGGCATACCTGGCTTTAAAATACCTTCAGAATTATCAATATATACTTTAACATAAAATACTTGGTTAGCCCGTTCTCGTTGAGTAATACTCTGTCGTGGCGTAAATTCTGCAGTTTGACTAATTTCTTTAATTGTCCCGGAAAAAATTCGATCGGGGTAAGCATCAATATGAACATCCACTGGTTGCCCCAGTTGAATAAGACCAAGTTGCTCAGAAGAAACATAAATTTTGACCCAACAAGTATTTAGATCACCAACAGTGGCAATAGCTGAGCCAGCAGTCAGATACTCGCCATTTTCATAATTTTTTGTTAATATTACACCGTTAATCGGACTATAAATAACTGTATCGGCCAAGGTAGCACGGTCAACATCACTGACGGCCTGCAATCTTTTTATTTCAGCTCGCTGGGCTTCAATAACATCAGGGCGGTTACCTTCTATTATCAAGCTCTGTTTTGATTGAGCGGCTAGGAGAGCATTGAAGGCTACATCATAGCTGGCTTTAGCTGCATCAAATTCTTGCGCGGCAATAGCTTTTTCATGATAAAGGGCGCGATAACGTTCCAAATCATTTTTTGTTTTTTCATATGTTGCCTGGGCAGATACCATACTGGCTGTAGCTTCCTTGATTTCCTGCTCTCTCGGTCCTTTCTCAAGGTCGGTTAATTGAATCCTAGCTTTAGCAAGTGCGGCCTCATCAGCAACCAACTGAGCCTCTAAATCATTGCGACGAATATGAACAATAGTTTGACCAGCCTGTACAGAATCCCCTACTTGAATCATTAACTGAGACATATAGCCATTCGTCTTGGGTACAATATCAGCAAGAGTCACTTCTACTGTACCAGTCGCAGTTATGCCCTTTTCCTTAGAAAAGTATAGTTTGTAGCTAGCAAAAGCCACCAAAGACAAGACAAGAATAGCAATGATAGGTATTTTCTTATTCATTTTTTCCCCTCCTAATAATCTTATAAGAACATTTCAATTGTCTACATAAAATCATCCTACATCTTTAAGATCTTCTAAAATGTATAGCTTTGAATCATTCTTGAGCATTGCAATAATGGTCTCAAAAATGTTTCAGTCCCCTGCCTTAATGCTGATTCGATATAAAAGTAGTGAAATCAACTAATGATTACGGAATTTTTTTAAACAGTTTTTGGTAGTATTTAGATTAAATCAATCGATCGATTTAATCTAAATACTACCATATTTTATTTTTTTGTCAATAATTTCTTATCTACTTTTATTTATATTTAGAAATAAGCAAGATGCTCTACAAAAAAAATAATGGCTCACGGACTTGACCACACTGACTATACAAAAATGGTCAAGAGAGTTAATAATGAAGAAGATCACGTAAACGTATTATTTCTTCCTCAATAATTTTATACCAAAAGGAATTTCAGCAGAAAGAAAGAATAAAATAGTATATTCTTTTTTTGAGAGACATTCTACCCAAAATAATGTTTAAGAAGGAGGTTATTGGATGCGTATTGTTGAACAGGCTTTTCGCGTTACAACACGTACTAGTATTATGAAAGCAGATCATCCCGCTAATTGTATATTCCAAATCTTTGTAAAGGGACGTCTTCAGGATAAGCAGAGCTACAAGATAGATGGTGAGAACATTAACTTTGGATTCGACTGTTTGGTACCAGGCGACTTAGTACAAGTCTTTTATTTCATTCCATAAGTAGCTGATATTCTACATATAAAACGAATCGAACCGCAAAGACGCAAAGGACACAAAGGTTTTTGTCACTAACGAACAGAGTAAATCAATCTCTTAGCAAGCAGGGGATTGTGTCCTATGCTCGCAATGACAGATTTATACGTCCTTAAAAACTACACATTATTCTATTGTTAGCGAAACAAGGAAATCCCACCGAATTTGGTGGGATTTCCTTGGCATTGTGCTTTTGTGGTTCATAAAATCCTAAATCAATCTACCTATGGCCTCCCATATTTATCACTAAAACGAATACTGTCATCCTCTCCTAAGTAACTGCCATTTTGCACTTCAATGAGCTGGAGGGGTAATTTCCCCGGATTTTCAAGACGATGTATGGTATTTTGAGGCACAAAAGCACTCTCATTTTCATGCAATAGCTGTTCACTCTCACCTATGATCACTTTGGCTGTACCGCTGATCACAATCCAATGCTCACTGCGATGATAATGCATCTGCAAGCTAAGCATTTCCCCTGGATTTACAACAATTTTCTTCATTTTATAACCTAAACCAACCCCCAGTACCGTACAATATCCCCAGGGATAATACAACGTCCTAGGCTCATCTGCCTCGATTCGGCCTCGCTCTTTCAGCTGGGTTACTAAGTCTTTCACTTTTTGAGACTCACCTTTTTTGGCTACAACGATAACATCATCTGTTTCTACAACCAAAATATCTTCAAGACCAATGCCGCCAATAAGTCGGCTATGTGCCAATATAAGTGTATTGGAGCACTCAATGGGAATACAGTCCCCCTGCAATGCATTAGCGTCCCGATCCTTAGGCAACACATCATAGATCGCATCCCATGATCCAATATCATTCCATTCCACCGTAATTGGCAGCATGACTAATTCTTTGGATTTTTCAGCTATGGCATAATCAAGAGATATGGATGGCATTTCAGCAAAGCTTTCTCCCATTTGATTCCACCCCGCCTCAGCCAGTCCATATATCTCCATTTGATATTTTGCTAATTCACTCATAAAACATCCAATAGTAAAGGTAAACATTCCTGAATTCCAATAGTAATTTCCAGCAGCAAGATATGATTCGGCTGTTTCTTGGTCGGGTTTTTCTCTAAAAGACTGAACACAAAATCCGCTGCTAAATGCTTCGCCTGCTTGGATATATCCATATCCCGTTTCTGGATGGTCTGGCTGTACACCTAAGGTTACAATCTTCCCCATCTTTGCCAGCCCTATAGCTTGGAGAAGGTTCTCATTAAAGGCCTTTACCGGACGAATAATATGGTCAGAAGGCGTTACATACAGAATCTCATTTGCATCGCACCCCAGTACATCGAGGCAATATCTTGCCGCAAATGCTACTGCCGGCGCCGTGTTACGTGCTGCTGGCTCCAAAAGAATATGTGCTTCATTAGCCTTTGCAGCAATAAGCTCCGTTCTAACATGATGAATGTATTCTTGATTTGTTACGATGACAATATCACAAGGTCTAACTATGGGTAAAAATCGCAGGATAGTTTGAGCAAGTAATGAGTATTCTCCGTTCAATTTTAAGAATTGCTTTGGAAATCTTGTGCGAGACAGAGGAAATAAGCGACTGCCTCCACCACCAGCAAGAATGATGACTTTCATAGAATCATCACATTCCTTCCATCATCTATAATAAACAAATCGGCATAGTAAATACTATGCCGATTCTTCCCAATACATGATACACTATGCTGATTCCTCATAGAATTATGCAATCACTAGACGATAAGCAAAATCTCGATTACAAGTGCTTTGCAATTTTTTCTCAAATGCCAATCTCTTTAAAATTTCAACTATGCTGGGATCAAACTGACTCCCCCTACATCGCTCCATTTCCTCAATTGCTTCGCAAACACCGAAAGCTGAACGATACGTCCTCATTGTTGTCATTGCATCAAAAGAGTCGGCAACAGCTACAATTCTAGCCCCCAAAGAAATCTCGTCTCCACACAAACCATCCGGATAGCCTTTACCATCAAAACGCTCATGATGATGACGAACAATATCAGAAACAGAACGAAACACTTTAATTTTCCCTACGATAGTACCACCAATTTCAGGATGCTGACGAATGGTATCAAATTCTTCTTCTGTCAATTTTCCCGGTTTATTCAATATGGCATCTGGAATACCAATTTTTCCAATATCATGTAAATGGGCGCCAATATGAATTCGTTCCTGTTCCGCTAATGGCAGCCCCATGGTTTGCGCCATTAACAAGGAAAGTTCTGCCACTCGCTCCGAGTGGCCGCACATATAAGAATTTTTGGCATCCAATGCAGTGGATAAGGCATCTACAATATCATGTAAATCTTCTAACGTAACTGAATCAAACAAGATATACATCGCTCCCTCGTCACTACGCTCAAGCAACCTTATGAATCAAATGACTATCAGGGTCATAAATGGAAACACTATTTCTTCCAACCTTTTTCGAATAATAAAGTGCTTGATCTGCGTAATTATATAATTTTTCTTTATCAAAGTAGCACAAAAATTGAGAAATTGTACAAATGCCAATGGATACTGTCACCGAGATGTGCTGATTTTCATTTAATATAAAATCATGATTTGCAATATTCTTATGAATCCTGCTGGCAATGCCTACAGCCTGTTGCGAATCCGTTTCCGGTAATAATAGAGCATACTCTTCTCCGCCAATACGAGCAGCCAAATCGCCGTCTCGACTATTTTCCTGGATAATCCTTGCCAGCTCCAGCAAAACAATATCACCCGTCTGGTGACCATAATTATCATTGACCTTTTTAAAAAAGTCAACATCAAAAATAAGCAATGAAATCGGATGATAATTACATACTAACGCTTTAAAATGTCGCTCTAACGTATCAAAAAAACATCTCCGATTTGCAATCGCAGTTAAAGGATCTGTCATTGCCATAACTTGCATACGGCTACGAGACTCTTGCAAATCATCAACGGCCTGCCTGAGAGCCTTCTCCCTAAATTCGATCTGCCTCGCCATCCAATTCATATCTCGCATAAGAGTGAGTATATTGTCCTCTTCATCTCTTGCTTCATTAGGGAGCGACAAAAGTTCTTGGTAATTTCCTTGTTTCACTCTGGAACATAATTGACGCATACTATTTAAATGTTTGCCAATTAGCCAGTCCGCTACTAAGCTAGGCATTACCAAAATTAAGAATAATGCACTTGCTAACGATAGAGCCTCAATTTCATTAATATATTTATTCCCTCGTAAAGGTGAATCAAATGCCATCCAAAACATAATGCCTTGGGGGATCATTAATAGTATTAGAAAAACGAACCGAAGCTTACTTACCAAGATTTGTTCCTCCTCTTTAAGCACATAAGACTGAAAATATGATGTTCAAACGGTATGATATTTCCCATTCTTCCACCGAATTATTTACTACATATTCGTAAGAACCATTTCATTATTGAAAACAATTCTCATTATCTTTCCATAATAATGCAATTTCCCTTTCTGTGTCAATATCTGCGAACTGGTTTTATTAAATAAAGATGTTTTATGGAAAAACTTTATTATCTTTTTCTGCATTGCTTCCCTTATCATACAAAAATGTCATTTACAGTTTTTAAATTTAATAGTAAAATAACAGTATCGTTAACCATTATTATTTTTATCGTTAACATTTATTTTTCATGATTTATAAAATGCATATATTGAGTGAAAGGAGGCTGCTAGGGTGCACTATCATGAAATTATGACTCTGGGAGAGTCAATATTACAGGGACATCAAATTCAATATGAAGAAGCATTACAGCTCACTACTATAATGAATGAAGACATTCCTTTACTTTCTGCTTTTGCTAATAAGATTCGTATCCAATTTTCTGGTAAAAACGTTGATATGTGCGGCATTGTAAATGCCCGCTCAGGGATGTGCTCTGAAGACTGTAAATTTTGCGCCCAATCCGTTTATCACGATACGAAGGCGCCTATACATAATTTATTAGACATTGCGCAAATTGCTGCAGCAGCGCAAAAGGCTCAGGAACAAGGGGCAAAACGGATTAGCATTGTCACCAGCGGCAAGGGTATGGACAGTGACCCTGACTTTCCAAAGATCTTAGAGTTAATACAGGTAATTATGAACCATACCAGCTTAAAGGTCTGTGCTAATCTTGGCACACTTAGTCTAGAGCAGGCACGCATGCTGGCATCTGCCGGCGTCAAGCGTTATGCTCACAATTTAGAAACCAGCGAAAACTTCTATCCCTCGGTATGTACAACCCACTCTTATCAAGAACGTGTCAATACCATTCAGACGGCAAAAGCTGCTGGCATGGAGCTTTGCACCGGAGGTATTATTGGTATGGGAGAAAGCTGGCAGGATCGCATTGATTTTGCTTTTGCCTTAAAGAGCCTGGATGTTGCCTCCATTCCCATCAATATTCTCAATCCTATTAAAGGTACTGCTCTGGAAGATGTTACGCCTCCCTCTCCCCTTGATATTATTAAAACCTTTGCTATTTTTCGTTTTATTTTCCCTGACAAAATCATCCGTCCTGCTGGCGGTCGAGAAATAAGCTTGCGTGATATGCAGGGACACCTGATGTTATCTGGAGCAAATGGTCTTATTATTGGCAATTACTTAACCTTTACAGGTCGTAACACAGTGGCGGATTTTCAGATGGTACAAGACGCTGGGTTAATTCCTGCGCTACTGTAAAAAACAAATAACTCTCGTAAATTACATGGCTATTTTTGAGAGTACACAAAGAATACTAGGAGGAATCAACATGGACAACTATGATTTAATTTTTTCTCTAGGGAAAAAAATATTAGAAGGTAATCAGCTTACCTTCGATGAGGCCCTGTCCTTAACAACCATTGAAGAAAGTGATATTCCCATACTACTTGGCGTTGCAAATAAAATTAGGGAAAAGTTTACGGGATCCTATGTAGATACTTGCCAAATTCTGAATGCTCGTTCAGGAAACTGTACGGAAGACTGTAAATTTTGTGCCCAATCTGCCCATCATGATGTAGAAGTAGATGTGTACCCACTCATGAATGAAAATGCAATTGTCCAGGCAGCCCAAAGAGCAGAGGAAGATTCTGCCTACCGTTTCTGTGTGATTACTTCGGGATGTGGCATGGAAGGTGATCGAGATTTTGAGAAAATTACAGCAGCAATTGAAAAAATCGGTCAGGAAACAACTCTTCAACGTTGCTGTTCCTTAGGAACCTTGCAAGAACAACATGTAGCCGCACTCAAAAAAGCTGGTATTACGCGTTATCATCATAATTTAGAAACCAGCGAAAGTCATTTTAGTGAAATTTGTACAACTCATACCTATGAAGAGCGTGTAAATACAATTAAAAGAGTGAAAGCTGCTGACATTGAAGTGTGTTCCGGCGGTATCATTGGCATGGGTGAAACTTGGCGTCAGCGTATTGAATTGGCCTTTACATTAAAAGAATTGGATGTTGATTCCGTGCCCATTAATGTTTTGAATCCCATTAAAGGAACCGCGCTGGAAAACCAAGAAAAACTGAACCCAATGGAAATTCTGCAGACCTTTGCTATTTTCCGAATGATTCTGCCTACAAAAATCATTCGTTATGCTGGCGGCCGCGAACATAATCTTGGAGAATTAGTTCCTCTAGGATTCTTATCCGGAGTTAATGGCATGCTTATCGGTCATTATCTGACTACACAAGGACGAGGAGCTAATAAAGATCTCCAAACTGTAACAGATTTAGGGCTAAAACTACTAAAAAACGCTTAATAGTGACGCATTTTCAGCATTGACGAGTAATGATTTTACTTGATATAATGGCAATGATTATAAATATAGCGTTGCTATCTCAGCGCAAAAATCAACAGTTGGTGGCTTTTTTGGTATTAATTTCCGAAAAAGCCCTTTTTTCTGCATTAATGGTGACAAAGACAATTGGAGGTTACTATGAGTTTATTATTCGAAACATGTTCGCAAATTGCCCCTTTAGATCAAAAAGTCATGGAAGCGGTTCAATTACGATTAGACACATTGATTAAACCCCAAAACAGTCTTGGCCGTCTGGAAGAGATGGTAAAGCAATACGCTGGTATTCGAAAAGAAGAACTCCCTAGAGTGCCTCGCACATGCATGGTTATCGCCTGCGCCGATCACGGCGTAGCTCGCAACCAAATCAGTGCCTATCCTGTAGAAACTACACTGCAAATGACTAAAAATTATGTGGGTGCCAAAGGTGCCAGCGCTAATGCTTTTGCAAACTTTAGCGGTGCTGATATGGTCGTAGTAGATGCCGGGGTTGCCGCTGACCTATCTGATACTAAAGGGCTATGGCATCGTAAAATTGCCTATGGGACAAAGGACTTCACGCAAGGTCCAGCAATGACACGGGAAGAAGCCACTCAAGCCCTGGAAATTGGAATCGAAATCGTGAATGAAAAGGTGCGTGCTGGCTACAGTTGTTTCAGCCTGGGTGAAATGGGTATCGGCAATACCACTTCCAGCGCAGCAATTGCAGCAGCCTTTACCAATATTACTCCCGAACAAGCTACAGGACGCGGCACTGGCATTTCAGACAGCCGTCTTGTCTTTAAAATTGATATGGTACGCCAGGCACTTACTGTGAATCAGCCAAATCCTCAAGATGGACTGGATGTTCTGGCAAAAATCGGAGGTTTTGAAACAGGGGTTTTAGCAGGAGTTATACTGGGTGCTGCTGCAAATCGCTGTGTGGTTGTTATTGATGGTCTTAATACAACTGCCGCTGCGTTGATTGCCAACGCTCTTCATCCCATGGTCCCCCACTACCTTATGCCTTCTCATTTATCAGGTGAACCTGCTCATCGCATTGCCCTAAAGTTTCTTGGCCTAGAAGCGTGCATTGATATGGGAATTCGGCTAGGAGAAGCAATTGGTGCGTCTATAGTAGTCGATATGCTGGGTGCTTCTATTAAAATGCTGGCTGGTATGATTTCTTATGAAGATTCTGCTGGTAAAAAGGAAGCATAATTTGTTGATAACAGGAGGTCTCACTTATGATGCAAGATACGATTTCGTTAATTAAACCACTTGATACAATCGCGATGGAAAAATGCCAAATACGCCTTGATAACTTAACCAAACCTCTAAACAGTTTATATTCATTTGAACATTTGGCACGTCAGCTTTCCGGTATTACTTATAATCCTAGACCGCGCAGCCTAAAAAAAAGTATTATCATCATGGCAGCAGACCATGGGGTAGCAGCAGAAGAACCTTGCGCTTTTTCTAAACAAGAAGTGATCCTTCAAAGAATTCATAATATTTCACAAGGCGGCGCCGCAGTCAACATTTTCGCTGACCATGTT
Organism: Pelosinus fermentans JBW45; assembly: GCF_000271665.2. GTDB lineage: Bacteria > Bacillota > Negativicutes > DSM-13327 > DSM-13327 > Pelosinus > Pelosinus baikalensis. The sequence continues at coordinate 4,726,963 of NZ_CP010978.1, forward strand.
GCTGCCGATTTACTCCTTGTAGATATGGGTATTGCTGCCAACGTACCGCCTCTTCCTTTGGTAAGAAATGAAAAAATCGCCTATGGAACTAAAAACATAAATCATGGTCCTGCAATGACTCGGGAAGAAGCGATAAAGGCAATCGAGATTGGCATTAGAGTCGCTGCTGAAACTATTAAAAAAGGTTCTCATGTCCTAGGATTAGGCGAAATGGGAGTCGCCAATACGATTTCCAGTACTGCTATCATTGCCTGCTACAGCCAAAGCCCGCTGACTGAGTTGGTGGGAAAGACTGCAGATTCTTCTAGCGATCTTTTTAATAAAAAACTTGCACTCATTCGTCACGCCATTACCGTGAATACTCCAAATATTCATGATCCAATTGATGTATTAAGTAAGCTGGGTGGCTTTGAGATTGCTGGACTGGTTGGGGTTATCCTAGGTGCAGCTTCAGGCGGTGCTGCCATCGTCTTAGATGGTCTTGTAACCAGCACTGCTGCCTTACTTGCGGTAAAATTAGCTCCTCAAGTAAAAGACTATCTCATTGGTTCTCATTGCCCCCCAGAACCTGCACATAAAGCCAGCCTTGACTTAATTGGCATTCCCGCTTACCTTCATCTCAACATCTTCTTAGGCGAAGGAGTGGGTGCTGCATTAGGAATGTCCTTACTCAATGCCTCATTACATGTTTTAAATGATATGAAAACCTTTGGCGATGCAGAGGTACCTGTCGCACATGACGGACCGGGCGCTCTTAAACAAGATAAGAATGTAAAAGATGAATAAACAAAAAGATGGCAGCAGTTCATAACAAACTGCTGCCATCTTTTTGTTTATTCCATTAGAATTTAGATAAATTTTGTAAGCAAAAAATATAAATAACCCCCTTTGTGTCCTTTGCGTCTTTGTGGTTCGATTGTTTTATATGTTTTATGCAGGAACATAGTTCTGCAAATTTTCTAATGCAAGTCCATTAATCTCTACTCCAGTCAATAAATGATCCATATCTAACATAACAATGAGACGCTCCTCCACTTTGCCAATTCCAATTATGAATTTACTTTCTGCTTCTTGAATAAAAGAGGGCGCAGCTTCGATCTCTTCGGAATTAAATACCACAATGTCCGTTACTTCATCCACTAAGCATCCTACGATACGCTCATTCGTCTGAACCATAATAATCTTACTTTCATCATTTATTACTTGGTTTTCTAACTTTAATTTTTTGCGTAAGTTAAAAACATATCGAACATTATCTCTCCAATTTATCATACCTTCCATATTGCCCAAGGTACCCGGGACCACCTGAATATTGACTCGATTCGCTCTAATAATACCATGTACTGTTGCTGCCTCTAGGGCAAATTCAGTACCATTCATTTCAAAAACAACCATTTGTACACGTGCCATACCATCATCTCCTAGCCCTAAATCAGTAACTACACTTTTACATATCATTAGCTAAGGCATATAACTCTTCCGCCATGCCAGTTACTTCTTCAATGCTAGCGGTTACTTCCTCAATGGCAGCCGCCTGCTGTTCTACGGTTGAGCTGGTAGCACTTCCCATAGCAACGGTCTTATCTACGGATTGCTGAATAATGGTAGTAAATTCTTTAATTTTACCCACTGTCTGTTTCGAATCCCCGGAGAGCTTTCTGATTTCTTGTGCCACCACACCAAAACCGAGACCTGCTTCGCCTGCTCTGGCTGCCTCGATTGCTGCATTTAGTCCTAACAAACGGGTTTCATCAGCAATTTCTTTGATAAAATCCATCACTTCATTAATTTTCCCTGATACTACATTTACGTTATTTATTTCTGTATTCAAGGAACTTTGATTCACGCTAACATCGCTTGCAGAAGCTGCCAGCTCTTCCATTGTAGCTGATATTTGAATCACACTATCATTAATAATACCAGCCATATTCCTTAATTTACTTTGCTGATACCACATTTTCGATAGGGTATTGGCAACTAAATATAAGACATGAGCAGCAGCCTCCACGCTTTTTCTAGGCACTTGCTTGATTTCACTTAACGACTTCATATATTCGTCAGGATCTACGCCGATTTCTTGGGCTATTTGACGAAATTTTCCTTCATCTGGAGCAGAAGTCAAAACCTGTCCGCCTAATATCGTCCCGATCTGTTTACCCTCCAGCATAATAGGAGCTGCAAAATCAACTAAACCAGCATGACAATCATAAATCGCTGGCTTGCCTGTTCTGGCGGACTCTTCACCGCCTTTGCTGTCACATTCCATACAGCGTTTGTTCCCAACATTCGATTCCCGCGTATGTTTCATACAGAATGTTGTGAAATTGCTGGGAGTAGTGACGGGCTTCCCCTCAATATCAACTGCAATACTGGCTACCCCTACAGCTTCGGCAAAGTTATCCTGAAAGGTCTGCAAAAAGTTTACATCAATAATATCTACTAACTTGACTTTACTAAAATCTTCTAAAGGCTGTTTTACTGCTGTCACCTTTGTCATGGATTTTGCCTCCATTTTCTAATTTTTCAGTTTTTTATTTAATGATAATTTTCGACAAAGACAACATGATTTCCTTGAGAATTTTTTAGCTTCATTATTGCACATTATTGCCATTTTTTAATCTTTTTGTAATATTATGTCGTTTTAACCAAACATAGCAATTCCTAATGGCGTAACTAACAAAGGATGAGGGGGAACGTGTACTTTACGTCCGAAAGCTTTGCTAAATTCTTCACCAAAACCAGTCAGATAAGCGGTACCGCCTACCACATATACAGGGTAATCCTGATATTCATCATATTCTGCCAGCATGTTCTTTACAATCGTTGCCATCTTTTCAATAACAGGTAAAACAACCGGCATGATGCGTCGATGCTGGGATACATCTTTTTTAAGAACTTCCGCTTCCTCGTAGGTAATTTTATATGCTCCAGACAGCACCAGAGATATGTGAGTACCTCCTGTTGCCTCATCAGCGGTGAAAACTAAATCTCCGTTCTTTAATACAGCAATCCCTGTAGTTCCGCCACCAATATCCACCACGATACCATGACCGATATTTAGAGCTTTAGCTGCTGCCACTGGTTCATCCACTTGGCAGATAGGTTCGATCCCCGCCCCTGCAATCACATGTCCGCAAGCCTGGGCATTACGCCCTACTGTACCTGGCGGAATGGCCGTTGCACCTTTCTCTAGAGTAATCCCCATAATGTTCTCTACCTCAACCTTTAGTTCTTCAACAATCGTCGTCGCTCCCCTAAAATCAACAACTAAACCATCTTTCACCACCGATGCCCAGCGCAGGCTTCCAGCTACAGGATTCCCCTGGCTGTCAGTCACCACCAGTACCACATCAGCCGTTCCCAAATCTACTCCCACTTTATAAGGTCCTGGCAAATCGGCTGCTGTTCCTGTTTCGATCAGATGATGCAATTGATGAATCTTTTCATATGCTTCCATACTTGTCCTCCCTATCGCTATTGCCAAAGGCAATTGTATGCTCTTCCTTAACTTAACTCTAACTCGCTGACCAAGTCTCTCTTTATGATTATCCAAATCTTAATTTATATCCTGCTCCAAAAGGCCTAATAGAATGCCCACTTCTTTTACTATCTTGCTCAAATTATTTATAAAAGGCTGATATATCCTCTTAAAACATATAAAACAATCGAACCACAAAGGCGCAAAGGACACAAAGGGCTTAAAATTAATAAAGAACCAAAATCTCATAAAGGAATTTTGGTTCTTTACATCGTGTATTATTGGAATTTTATATTCTTATCAATGGACCAAGCATCAATTAACACACCACTTTGCTTATATGCTTTTACATGTAGAATCTGATTTTTCATCTCCACTACAAGATAATTTGGTTCATCCAATGGATTATAAAAGAATGCATCCCATTCACTTGCTGCCGTATCATTGTAGGTTTTGGTGCCGCTTCGCCCAGTCGTTACATAGATCGTCCCCTTGCCCGGACTATCTACCACTTGATCCTCATATATAGGATAGGTACGGGCGTAATTATGTTCGTGACCAGAAAAGACCACATCCACATGATATTTATCTAAGATAGGTACAAAAGCTCTTTTAATCCTGGAATTAGCTCCTCCCACCTTGTTATGGTATGGTGGTCTATGTAAAAAAACAATTTTCCACTTTTTATCCGTTGCTGCCAGATCCTGCTCTAACCAAGTTTTCTGTATTTCTAGTATTTCGGGAATAAGCTGAACTTGTTCGCCGATTTGACTATCTAACATAACGAAATGTACATCCCCATAATCGAAAGAATAAACTTGCCTTCTAAGACTTTCAGGACCATTAACAGGGACTTTGAGTTGAGCCGTAAATAATACAGGCTGTGAAAAGCGCCTTTCTGGTGTATAGTTCTCATGATTACCCGTCAAAGGCATTGCTGGAATCCGATCAATGACCCCTTGACTCGCGTTAAACCATGCATCCCATTGCGCATAATCCTGCCCTACATCGACTAAATCTCCCACATTAATAAAAAATTTCGCATCTTGGTTAGTCTGATATGCCTGCTGCAGAGTCGTACGCCAAACCTCATAGTTAATACTCTGGGAATCGCCAAATACCAAAAATTTAAATCCCTCATTCTTTGCTGGCGGTGTAGAAAAAGTACGATTTTCCCCCCATCCACTGCCTTCATTGATTTGATATACATAACGTGTACCAGGCTTCAAACCCATTAGCGTAACCGAATGGATATTCATATTTTCCCGATTCGTGACTAATGTCTCCATCTTGGCATCTATGATTCGGGCATTATGAGGAAAAGACTTAATTAATTCCCTCTGGGCATAACGCACCTGCCCCGCAAGTTCCGTCTCCTCTGTTCTCCAGGTAATAGTCTGGGTTGTTTTAGGATCGGACTCCCAAGTAAGGGTAACATGATCTACCCCAGCGGCAGCTGCCAAAGGCTGCTCTAAAAACGGCATCATAGAAGAAGCTATAAGAAGAACAATTCCTATAAAAGAGATACCAATGCTTTGAAATAACTTCCTTTTGTGCAGCATGCTGTCTCTCCCTTGTCCAAATATATATGATCTCAATCATTTCATTTATAACATGTCATCAACTAAATATTCTTTAAAAAACCGATAAAGCGAATGGAACCACAAAGACGCAAAGGACACAAAGGGCTTAACCGCATTAGCCGCATTGTGCCTTTGTTTCATAAAATCTCATCTTCTTCGCACTTAAATACTACTTGCTTTGAAAGCTTCATTAACGATTTCTTTTGCTTCTTCTTGAATTTGCTTGAGATGGTCTGCCCCTTTAAAGCTTTCGGCATATATTTTGTACACCTCTTCTGTTCCGGATGGTCTTGCTGCAAACCAGCCATTCTCGGTGCAAACCTTTAATCCTCCTATATCGGCTTGATTACTAGGTGCCTTAGTCAACTTCGCCGTAATGATTTCCCCGGCTAATGTTTGCGCTTTGACCCGCTCTGGTGAGAGCTTCGACAATATAGTCTTCTGCTGCGTATTCGCAGCAGCATCGATGCGTGCATATACAGGCGCTCCAAACTTCTCACTTAAATCCTGATAATGCAGCCCTGGATCTCGGCCAGTTTTCGCAGTAATCTCTGCAGCTAATAGGCACAGAATAATACCATCCTTATCTGTTGTCCAGACAGTACCATCCTTTCTGAGAAAAGATGCTCCAGCACTTTCTTCACCGCCAAAACCAAAGGAACCATCAACGAGTCCGTCAACAAACCACTTGAAACCCACAGGGACTTCCGCAAGTCTTTTACCTAGACTGGCAGCAATGCGGTCAATCATCGAAGAACTGACCAATGTCTTACCAATAGCAGCATCTTCACGCCATCCCTTACGGTTTTGAAACAAATAGGAAATGGCTACGGATAGATAGTGATTGGGATTCATTAAACCAACGCTGGGAGCAACAATACCGTGACGATCAAAATCTGGGTCGTTGCCGAAAGCGAGATCATATTTTTCTTTTAAATCGATAAGCCCGGCCATGGCATAAGGAGACGAACAATCCATGCGAATTTTCCCGTCTGCATCTACATTCATAAAGCCAAAAGTAGGATCGGGATACCCATTGATTACATCAATGTCAAGACCATAGGTTTCTGCGATGGGTGCCCAATAACCAAGACCCGCACCACCTAGAGCATCAGCCCCCAACTTCAGACCGGAAGCCTTTATCACTTTCATATCAATTACCTGTTCTAAATCATTCACATAAGGCGTAATAAAATCATATTCATGTACATAAGTTGTTTTTAACGCTTTTTCATAAGGTAAGCGTTTGATCTTTTGATTGCCCTCTAGTAAGATTTGATTAGCTTTATCAGCAATCCATTTGGTAATATGAGTATCCGCTGGTCCACCATTAGGAGGATTGTACTTAATGCCGCCATTATCCGGCGGGTTATGAGAAGGCGTAATGACAATACCATCGGCCAGCCCTTCTTTTCTGCCTTTGTTATATTTGAGAATTGCGTGAGAAATGCCCGGTGTCGGGGTATAATTCATATCCTTAGCAATGAAGGTTTCTATGTTATTAGCCGCTAAAACTTCTACTGCCGAAATAAAAGCAGGTTCAGACAAGGCATGAGTATCAAAGCCAATAAACAGCGGACCCGTAATATTTTGGGTTTTGCGGTAGCAGCAGATCGCCTGGGTAATCCCATAAATATGCTGTTCATTAAAGCTGGATTGCAGTGAATTTCCTCGATGCCCAGAAGTTCCAAAAACAACTTGCTGCCCTGGAATATTGACATCCGGATTATTAATATAGTAGGCACTAACTAAACGTGGGATATTGACTAACATGCTTTTAGGAGCTTTTTTCCCTGCCATGGAGTGAATCGACATAGATAGATGCACCTCACAATTTATTTTATATTGTTTCTACATCCTAAGTGACTGCCTATTTATTATTACATTCCCCAGCCACTGCAAAATACCCTGCCAAAGCCCTCACTAGTAAGGGCTTTTTTTATGCATTTTCAAAACATTAAGCAATTATGTTTCTCCTGAAAAAACATTTTCTGCATTTAGGTGATGACAACGTCTATTTTTAATGATATACTGTAACTACAAATTTCATAAACATAATTGGCAATGACGCCGTGCACTTGTAGGGATACCTATGAGGGCACGGCTTTGATTTGTTTCAAGAAAGGGGGTATTTGATGATTAAAGTACAAGGAGTCAATAAATTTTTCGGTCCACTACATGTTTTAAAGGATATTAATCTCAACGTAGACAGCGGTGAAAAAGTCGTTGTCATTGGACCAAGCGGTTCTGGGAAAAGTACCTTAATCCGTTGCATGAACTTATTAGAAACGCCAAGCACGGGTCAGATCGTAGTTGACGGTGTCGACATCACGGCACCTAAGGCGCCGATTACTAAAGTTAGAGAGTCTGTAGCAATGGTTTTTCAACAGTTCAATCTATATCCTCACAAGACAGTGCTGGAAAATTTAACATTAGCGCCAACGCTCATAAAAAAAATCTCCCGTGACGAAGCAAGTGAATCAGGTCTCGCTTTTTTGGAACGAGTTGGTTTACGCGAAAAAGCAGATGCCTATCCGGCTCAGCTTTCTGGAGGACAGCAACAACGGGTTGCCATTGCTCGCGCCCTTAACATGCGTCCTACGGTTATGCTCTTTGATGAACCAACTTCTGCTCTTGATCCTGAAATGATACAAGAAGTATTGGATGTAATGGTTGACCTTGCAAAAGAAGGAATCACCATGGTAGTTGTTACTCATGAAATGGGCTTTGCCAAACAAGTAGCAGATCAGGTTATTTTTATGGATGGAGGCACAATACTTGAAAAGGGTTCTCCAGAGCATTTCTTTACAAACCCAGAACATGATCGTACGAAATTATTTTTAAGCCGCATTCTTCGCTAAACATAACGGATTCATAAAAAATATATGGAGGTTATTAAAAATGAAAAAATTATATGTTCTTATCCTTAGTTTAATGATGTTCATCGCCCTAGCAGTTGCTGGTTGCGGCAGCACAACAGATTCCAAGCCTGCAGCAGGTGGAACGGGTACAGCTCCTGAAGTCAAAGCGATACAGGATCGCGGCACATTAAAAGTAGGCGTTAAGGTTGATGTACCGAAATTTGGTTTTAAAGATCCTAAAACGGGCCAAATTGACGGTTTTGAAATCGACTTAACAAGAGCATTGGCCAAGAAGATTCTCGGTGACGAGAAAAAATTCGAAGCACAAGGAGTTACTGCCAAAACTCGCGGTCCTTTACTTGACAATGGTGAAGTTGACTTAGTCATTGCAACCTTTACCATTACAGAAGAACGTAAACAAAGTTACAATTTCTCTGATCCTTATTTCACAGACGGTGTTGCTTTAATGGTCAAGAAAGATTCCGGCATTACCGATCTTAAAGGCTTAGCAGATAAAACAATTGGTGTTGCTCAAAGTGCTACCAGTAAAAAAGCCATTCAAGAGGCAGCGGATAAACAAGGCATTAAGGTTAAATTCTTAGAATTTGGTACGTATCCAGAAATCAAAACAGCTCTTGACTCTGGTCGTATTAATTGTTTTAGTGTAGATGGCGCTATTTTATATGGTTACTTAGATGATACCACTGTAATTTTAAATGATCGCTTCACACCACAAGAGTATGGAGTAGCAAGCAAAAAAGCCAACGCAGGATTAGCTAAAGTAGTAAACGATACCATAAACGATATGAAAAAATCAGGTGAACTAGATAAGCTGATGCAAAAATGGGGACTTAAATAGTGCCAGGACCTTTTGCTGGATTCAAGTGGTTAGCGCTGATCAATGATTGGTCTGTCTTTGCCGAAGGTTTTGTTCAGACCATTCTTTTATCAGCCCTAGGACTAACGTTGGCTTTAGGCCTAGGAATCTTCTTTGGTCTTTTGGGTACATCACATGTAAAACTATTTAAACTACTCAATCGGGTTTATGTAGAATTTATTCAAAATACACCTTTAGTTATTCAAATTTTCTTCTTATACCATGGCTTACCGCATCTAGGGATTATGTTGCCTGTCTTTGTTGTGGGAGTGCTGGGCGTAGGTGTTTACCATGGTGCCTATATTGCAGAAGTCATTCGGGCAGGTGTGGAATCTGTACCAAGAGGACAATTGGAAGCCGCCTATTCCCAAGGATTCTCCTATTGGGGAGCAATGATTCATATCGTATTGCCCCAAGCCAAACGAATTTCTTATCCTCCACTGACCAACCAAGCTGTGAATTTAATCAAAAATACTTCCGTATTAGCCATGGTTGCAGGTGGTGAACTTATGTACCATGCGGATTCTTGGTCAAGTAATAATCTTTACTATGGCCCTTCTTATGTGGTAACCGGTTTACTGTATCTCTCATTATGTTTTCCATTGGCTTCTTTTGCCAAACGCATGGAACGCAAATTGGAGGTATCATCATGATTGAAGAATTGTTGCAATGGGAACTGCTTAGTTTTCTCGGAGCTGGTCTCTTAACGACATTGCAAATTGCAATCAGTTCCATTGTTTTGAGCATGATTTTAGGAACCATCTTAGGCATAGCCCGACATTCCAATCATACTCCCCTTAGTCAGGCAGCTTCCTTTTATGTCGAAGTCGTACGAAATACCCCTTTATTATTATTTATTTTGGCGGTTCGCTTCATGACAAAACTTCCTCCTATTTATGCCGGTATTGTTGCCATGACTATCTTTACAACTGCAATGATTGCTGAAATTGTCCGTGGCGGCTTGAATTCCGTAGGCAAAGGGCAATGGGAAGCAGCCAAATCCCAAGGATTTACCTACACACAAACACTGATTTATATTGTGTTACCTCAGGCACTGCGCAATACGATACCTCCTCTAGTATCCCAATTTACAACAGTCATTAAGGATACCTCTCTTGTCTGGGCAGTGGGCATTGAAGACCTAACAGGAAAGGGCATGATCATCATGGGACAATATGGTACCACGGCTCAAGTCTTTACTATTTTCGCTGCCATAGCGGTAACTTACTTTGTCTTTAATTATGCTCTTTCCATATTGGCCCGCTATCAACAGCGGCGCTTATCACTAAGAAGCTATTAATCAAAAATGAGAACTCCCCAAAGATCTTTCCGGGAGTTCTCATTTTCTTTTCTAGAATGCATAGAACCGTCACAATTTTATGTTTTATCCTACTCTTCCATGAAAGAGTGTTTTAATGGGGGTATGGTACAGTGCATAGGCAATCAAGCTGCCCCCAGTTGTACTAATTAGAAACGGAAGCACAAAGAAAAAAGCACCGACCTCAGAACCAATAATATATTTTGCTATGGGAAAGGCCACAAGACTTCCTACTATTCCGGTACCAACAATCTCACCCACAATAGCACCCGCAATGTGATTGGTCTTCTTATACAAAATACCTGCCAATGCGGATCCCAAGATACTTCCTGGGAAGGCCAGCAACGATCCAGTACCAAGAATATTGCGCAATAAAGATATACTAAAGGCAGCACTGACAGAATAACGCGTTCCCAAAAGCACTGCTAATAAAACATTAATTGCATGCTGTACCGGAAAGCACTTTGCAATACCAATCGGAATATACACCAAATGCGCGGAAAAAACGCCAATCGCTATAAATAAGGCTGTAAAGGTTAATTTTCGAATTTCCATATTTTCCTCCAAACTGCAGCTTCGTATTACTCCAACTATGCCCTTTTATTCAAGGCGCCAGCTACCCGTGTCGTCGATTATCAGTTTACGTTTGTGATAATTCACTAAGGTATTGCGATGCCCAACACTAATAATCGTTGTATAGTTAAGCTGGGAATGCAGCAATTGATATAAATGAGCCTCTGTTATTTCATCAATTGCTGAAGTTGCTTCATCAAGAAATAACCAGTCTGGCTGCTGCAATATAGCCCGTACAAAGGCTATTCTTTGCTGTTCACCGAAAGACAGAACATGAGACCAATCCTCAACTTGGTCAAGTTTATCAACAAGATCCTCTAATTTGCAATGCTCCATAACGCTGCGAATTTTTTCATCCGCTGCAAAATCCTCTTTGTAAGGATACAATACAGAATCTCGTAAGGTTCCAAGAGGTAAATAGGATCTCTGGGGCAAAAATAAAAGTTTCTGTTCTGCTGGAATACGAACACTGCCTTGTCCAAATGGCCAAATACCGGCTAGAGTACGCATGAGAGTGCTTTTCCCGCAGCCAGAAGGACCCATAATTAATAAAGAATCCCCCTTATGAATTGTTAATTGTAAGTCCTTAAGCAGTTCTTCCCCATTGGGTAAATCAATTTGCAGTTGGTGCACATGTAAGGATGGGTCAGCACCATAGGTTACACCAATCACTTTCTGGTCTGCGATATGTTCTACACGATTCATAGCCTGGTTAAAGCCTAGTAAACGTTTAACGACGGACTGCCACTGAGCCAAACTGGAGTAACTCTCAATGAGAAATGACAACGAGTCTTGTACTTTGCCAAAAGCCCCAGATATTTGAAGTAATCCACCTAACTGCATCTGATTGCTAAAATAGCGTGGGGCCGCAACAACCAAAGGGAAAATAATAGCAATTTGGCCATAACCTGACGTAAACCAGGTTAGTTTTTTCTGCCGTAACATTACCGCCTTAAAATTATCAAATACCATCTGAAAACGCTCTGTCAGTTTCGCTTGCTCTTGTACCTCTCCGCCATACAAAGCAATACTCTCACTGTTTTCCCGCAAACGAATTAAACTAAAACGAAAATCAGCTTCATAACGCTGCTGACTAAAATTAAGATCCACCAGGGGTTTACCAATTTTAACGGTTAACCAGTTACCAGCTACCGAATAAAAAATCGCAACCCAAAACATATAGCCCGGGATAGTAACTTGCGTCTGCCCTATAGGAATCGTCAGAGAGCCAGAAAGATTCCATAAAATAAACATAAATGAAAATAAGGTCACGGCAGCTTTTAAAAGCCCAATGGAAAGGCCTAGTGTCAAATTAACAAACAGCTTCAAATCCTCACTAATTCGCTGGTCAGGATTATCCGTATGATGATCCAATAGCTGCATCTGATAATAAGCTCGTTTATGCAACCATGTTTGCAGATATTCTGCAGTAAGCCAGCGACGCCATTTAATTTCAAGGAATTGCTGCAAGTAAAGCACATAAACAGCCACAATGATATGAGAAGCTGCCAAAATGCAAAAAGTGCCTATCGCACTTACAAAACCATCTTTGTCATGATTCTGCAGTGTATTATAAAAGGTATTATTCCATTCATTTATCAGCACGAATATATAAACATGTCCTAAGTTAAGAGCAACAATGACTGCTAACAGTGCTCTAGCCTTCCATTTTTCTTCTGAAAACCAATACGCCTTGGTAATTTGCCACATTCCCTGCATAAAATTGCGATTATATACATTTATCATCAAAACTATCCTTTCTTTCCATGCTATTACTGCTTTTCTTTAATCTTTCTCGTTTTCTCGAAAATTATCGAAATTCCTTTTAATTATTATAAAAAAACTGACAACCTTAAAAAAGGTGCCAGTTCTCATACTTCCTATTAAAAATAAAACTAGCTATGTCTTTTTGAAACATATTCATAGTCACTTAACTCAATCATATTTCATTCCCAGAAATTTCCTTTACGGGGACTTACTGTAAATAGAATTTCACTTCTCAATAAACGTTGATACTCATAAGAACTATTGACTCCACGATCGAGCATTGATCCCAAGATCAGTGCTTAATTTATTTTTGCTTATTCTTCTCTTCGCTCTGCGGTCTTACTGTCGATACCATCTACACCCACATCCATTTATTTTTATAGTTAAAAATAAAAGAGACTTGGCATCTGCCAAGTCCCTAGACATCGGCAGATGCCTTAGTCTTTTTTATTTCGAATCAAGGTGAACTGCCAAAAAATAAAAATAATCATACTTAGTAAGATTTGTTTTTAGCCGCATAAACAGCAACAACAATTTCATTGGCTTTACGCTTGACCGCTTCCCAATCTCCTCGCGCGGCAGCGGCAAAATCAACGAGCTGACCGCCAGCACCGACAGCCCTTGCACCAGCTTTAATAAATTCTACAGCATTATCCTTGTTCACACCACCAACTGCCATAGTTGCAATCTGGGGTAATGGACCACGAAGTTCCCGAAAATAGTTAGCCCCGATAGATGCTGCCGGGAAAATTTTCACCATTTCGCAGCCCAACTCATAGGCTCTTACAGCTTCTGACGGTGTCATTACACCAATTACTGCGGGAATTTTGGCCTGGCAGCAAACAGCTAGTGTTTCTTGGGCAAGGTGCGGCGTTAGCACAAAGGTCGCACCGGCCTTGATCGCAGCATGAGCATCTTCGCCTGTCATGACTGTCCCAGCACCAATTGGCAATTTTTTACCGATTGCTTCCTTGAGCGCCGTGATTCCCTGAAGTGCACCTTCACTGTTTAATGTTATTTCAATTGCCCCTACACCAGCGTCTACCAATGCTTGTCCGAGGGGCACAAGTATGCTAGGATCAACACCACGCAGAATGGCTACTACACCATTTTCAGTCACATGTTCCAATACAGCATGCATGAACTCCACTCCTTTCTTCTTATTGTTTATCCGATGACCAAGTCGCTCTAAGACTCCATCTGAATCAAGTCTTCTTTATAGCGGTGTAGACTTGTTTTGTATCGCAGCATACGTGTTTTCTTCTTCATCTTCCATTAACTTAATTGCTTTGCGCTGCTGGGATTTTGCCACTAATAAAAAGAGGCCAAAAACTACTGCGGAAATAATCACACCGCTCAAAATAAAGGATAAAGTCTGCATAATTGCATAGGTAACAAATAAGGAACCACCAGAGAAAGAGGCAACGCCTACAGCCCCTTCTGGCATTTTGCCACCTACGGCTAAAAATATTTTGGTCAAAACAGGAGAAGTTACAGTACCGCACAATAGTACTTGTACCAATACAACTGCACCGATAACCAAGGTACGAAATACATTGCCGTTAACCAGTGCCACAACAAAAGCAATCCGAAAAGGTATGACTGTAATATCTGCAAAAGGGAGCATCTGATTTCCTGGCAAAATAGCTGCCAATACTAATACAAATGGAGTTAAAATTAATGCTGCGGTTAAAACGGAAGGATGCCCAATTGAAATCGCTGAATCCAAACCAAGAAATATCTCCCGGCCTCCAAGATGTTTTTGCAAAAATTCACTACTAGCTTCTTGTATTGGCATTAAACCTTCCATTAGAATAGCAACTACTTTAGGTAGAATAATCATAACAGCAGCTAAGTTCATCGCCAAATTTAAGGAATCTTTTATTGAATATTTAGCCATGATTCCGATAACCAGTCCAATGATGACAGCCAGTACTGCAGGTTCGCCAAATAAACCGAGGTATTTCCTCACCGAATCAAAATTACCGCGAATATTTTTCACACCAGGAATACGATCTAATAACTCATTGATCGGCGCTGCGATGACCAACTCAGATATAGAAGACAAGGTTGGCATCGAGATTCCTGGCAGTCCATAAAATTTTTGCAAGAAAGGAGCAGCCCAGTCAGCTGTCAACCAGGTTATGAAAGCAGCCAGCATCATTCCCGCAAATCCAAGATATACATTATCGGTTGCGTAATAGGTTAAGACACCAGCAGTTATCAAATGATGGTAATTCCAAATATCAACCATTAACGTTTTAGTCACGCGGAAATAAAGTAATACTAGATTAAAGATTAGCAATACGGGAATGCCGATGGCCCCCATAGGCGTAGCCCAGATAGCTGCTGCAACAGCACCCCAGCCCACATCCATAACATCCAACTTGAGCCCTGAGTTTTTGGAAAGCGCCTTCATCGCCGGCCCTAAATTATCACCCATAAAGGCAACAACCATTTTAATACCAATCAGCGCAATGGCAATGAAAATAGCTGCTCGAATGGCTTTGCTGGCTTTAGTCCCTAACGCCAAGGCAAATAAAAATATAAAAAACGGGAGTACTACATTAGGTCCAATATCAAATATTATTTTAAAATAACTTGCAATCATTTCCATATTTATCCCTCCCTACTATTTTTGTTATTGTAAGTGCTTTTTAATTTCTTCTAAGGTTTCTTTTAGTCCCATGCCTGTGAGAAAAGGAAGTCCTTTAATCAAAGGTGTATTTACGGTATCAGGAAGTGTTGCTCCCATGGCCATTAAGACTATTACATCCACTTTATCAGCATACGAAGCCAGTTCTCCGATTTTTGCCTGAATTACTTCACAACGAACGTTGGCATTTGCCATATAATCCTGAATCTTTTTACAAGCCACAGTAGAAGTTGCCACCCCATTGCCACATAATACTAATACTCGTTTTGCCATTACAAAATCCCCCTTACTATTTTTTATTACTATTTATAGTCCCCAGATTGCTCCTTTGACAGTTGGACCAACCTGCTTGCTATACCTAAGCAGCAAATTTGAGTCGGTTTCCTTCACTAGCGGCTGCCAATTAAGACGCCTGCGTTCCAATTCTGCTGGGTCAACCTTAAGATGAACCGTGCCATCTGTAAGACTAATCGTTATGGTATCACCGTCCTCAACCAAAGCAATCGGCCCGCCTTCCGCTGCTTCAGGGCATAAATACCCAATACTTAATCCTGCACTGGCCCCGGAAAAACGACCATCTGTTATTAACGCCGTATTGGGAACCCCTTTTAGTACCTCCGTAACCCGATGCAGCTCCCGCATGCCAGGACCTCCTTTAGGTCCTTCATAACGGACAACCACAACTTGGCCAGACTTAATTTTATTCTCATGCAAGGCAGTATGACATGCCTCCTCACTTTCAAATACAATGGCTGGCCCGCTAAATAGATGTTGTTCCTCTGGGACAGCAGAAGCCTTGACCAATGCCCCGCATGGTGCCATAGAGCCATACAATACTTGAACACCACCCGTTGGAGCAAGAGGCTTGTCAAAAGCCTTAATCACATCCCGATCCCCCTCTGAGGCACTGCAGGCAACATCACCAATGGTTATTCCACCTACAGTTTTAGCCTCCATTTTAAGCAGCGATTGAAGCTCCTTAAGCACCGAAGGTAAGCCGCCAGCACGATATAAATCGTATACCGTCTGGTTACCGTTTGGCACAAGTGCCGCCAATAGCGGGGTCTTATCACTCACTTCTTCAAAGCTGTCCCAGGATAAGGAGATACCTGCCTCAGCAGCAATGGCTGGAAGATGCAGAAAGGCATTTAATGAACCGCCTAAGGCATTTAATACCACCAGCCCATTATAAAATGCATCTGTTGTGGCAATATCCCTTGGTCTGATGCCTTGCTTAATCATATCCATTACCGCCCTACCGGATTGTTCAGCGGAAAACCGCCGGGCACTGGTTGGCGCTGGAAGGACGCTGCTGCCTGGCAGCATCAGCCCCATGGCCTCACAGAGAACAGCCATGGTGTTGGCCGTACCAAAAAACGGACATACTCCAGGACCAGAATAGTATTGAAGTGAACCCTCAATTAGTTGACGTTCTGTAATCTCACCTACAAGGAACTTCGTGCGCAGCTGTTTCGAATCTGATGGCTTACATTCCGGTACAGAAGCACCAGCGGTGACGATCACAGCTGGAAGATTGATCCGCAGGGCTGCCTGCATCATACCTGGAATAATCTTGTCACAGGAGCCCAGTAATACGATTCCATCAAATATTCCATGACCAAGAACCATTACTTCTACAGAATCAGCGATCATATCACGATGAGGTAATGTATAGCGCATACCAAGATGCCCTTGACTAATACCATCACACATACCAATGGTGTTAAATTCAATTGGCTCCCCGCCTGCTGCCCGTATGCCGGCCTTAACAGCTTCAGCCAGCTTCAATAATGGCTCGTGTCCGGGACATACTTCGTTCCAACTATTCGCAACAGCGACTAAAGGTTTACCATCCAGTGCATCCAGCGATATTCCTGCAGAGGCAAGATGTACTTTGGCGATGGCCCGTTGATAAGGCTCCAGACGATCAATGGCGCGTTCCATGATTTAATGCACCTCCTTTAGCTTTAAATACTGATTTAAAATTTTTTCAATTTCTTTTGGGTTAGTCGCCCCTAGCAAAATTTCTAAAACTTCAGGATTCTGAAAGGTTTCAATTAAATTCTGTAATAAATCGACTTGAGCATGAGGTTCTTTCATTGCTAATAAAAATACGATACTAACTTTTAGTGTATTGCCTGAATCACCCATATTGCCAAAAGCCACTGGATGAGCCAAAGTCGCGACTGCGATGGCTGGCTTATTTACATGCTCCACATCAGTATGAGGAATAGCTACATTAATATTGCCAAGAGGAAGACCCGTGGGAAATATTCCTTCTCTTTTTATCACTGCTGGTATATAAGAATCCTTTACATAACCAAAAGCATGCAGCTTATTTCCAAGAGACTCAATGATCTCCTTAACGTTCGCAGCCTCTAATTGCGATATAATTAAATCTGCTGATAAAACTTGATTGCTACTCATTTTTTAGCCTCCTACTCTATCCTAGCCTCAGCACAAATGTGCCGGGAAAATTATCTTAGCCCCTGGACCAGGACAGAAACATTTGAGATATTTTTTCGATTTCACTTTCACTGCGAAGACAGGCTATCTTTTCTGCATCACTGAGAATATTGGTTAATTCCAGCAATGCAATAACATGAGAGGAATGGTCCACTGCTGCCAGAGCAAATATCATATCCACTGGATCATTTTCCGGTGTTCCAAAGACAACAGGCTCCTTAAGCCTAATAAAACTGAATCCCGATTTTTTAACTCCACAATCAATATCTGCGTGAGGGAGGGCAATGCCCTTCCAAAATACGATATAGGGTCCCATTTTATCGACTACATCAACCATTGCTTGTCCGTATATTTGTTCAATATATCCCTCTTGATACAATACATTTCCTGCTTCATAAATAGCATCCCGCCAATTCTGGACAGGCACATTGAGTCTAATATTTGAAGCAGGCAATAGCTGATATAGCGATGGCGGATCAGAATTAATCCGCGTTTCTTCTAACGTAGCATTCAGCACGCTGTCTAACTCGCGGCGCAATTGAGGGTAATCTTGAATGCTGCAATATTTTTCAATTACCTTCACAAGATCGTCAACGGAGGATGTTCCTTTTGCTTTGTCCATGTGATTTTCTAATAATGCAATATCATGAGGAGGTAAGAGAGGGTTAACAATCAGTATGGGTATCGAAACGGGAGGAATCGGTACTGTAGATACAATAATGTCTACATGATGACTCTCTAACAGCATTTGAACCTGACGGCAAGGTGCTACAGCGACAATTTTTATGTCAAATAAAGACTGTAAACGAGATGATAACAAATTAGCTGTTCCTGTACCTGCCGCACAAATGACAAGCACTGAAGGCTGGGTTTTATCTCTGTTTTTCATCCTTTCAAGTGCAGCGCTAAAATGAACCGTTAAATAACTGATTTCTTCATCTAACAGTTGTCCACCAATATAAGCAGCCAAAGAATTCGTATGTTTTCTTACTGATTCAAATAACACCGGATAATTGGACTTGACTTCATCCAAGTAAGGGTTCTCTAAACTTAATCCATATTTTACTCGAAACAATGTAGGGCGAACTTCTTCCAAAAGTCCTTCTAACAATTGATGGTCTTCTGTCAAATCGTAAGGTACATCCTGACTTACGCGTGCAATGAGATTACATGCCAACATTTGTATTTCCGTTCTGCTCTCTTGTTCTTCGACTGCTGAAGATGCGACATTACTTCCTAAAATATACTCCGTAAAAAGGCTGACTTCATCAAGAGGAATGGATAAATCAAATCGTTCTTCCAAAAGTGGAATGGTAGTAAGAGCAATGGCAAAGGTACGTGAGCTCTGCAATACTTCCAATTCTGACTGCCGGCCAACGATATCACGCCCCGCTCTAATTCGATGAATGGAGACAATTAAGTAAATTACCAGTCCACTAAATGCTACATCTGAAAAGACAACCTTAAGCTCATTTTCTAACCGACGAATATAGGTTTGTAGGAAGGCTACATCAATGTTCTCCAGCCAACATTTAAATAGCTGGCTATCACTCAAGTTAGGTTCTGGTGTCGTGATCCATTCCAACATATAGGACAACGATAGATTTTTGCGCAGCAGTTCCACAACAGCTTGACGGAATTCTCGTTCCGGTCCTACAACTTTGATTCCATATTTAGGTATGGAGCGTAATTCTAGATGCCTTCTTTCCAACCACTCGCGCACTTTCTGTAAATCTTTGATGACGGTTCCTCGACTGACATATAAAATAGCTGCAAGGTCATTGATTCTAATATAATCTTTAACATATAATAACTCGGCTAAAATTTTCTGCAGTCGTTCATTAGATGACAATACATACTGATACAACCCTAAATGTTGAAACAATCTTAATAGCTTCGTTTTCTCTTCAACGGATTCGACAAACTTCACACCACCGTTTTGTTTGCGAATCAATGATGATAGATTGTTAAATTGCAAAAAATCATCCACCACATCCAGATCATAACGAATCGTGCGGTCACTAACATGAAATTTCTGAGCTAAATCTCGAATCCGAGCCCAGCCTTCATTTTCCAAAATATCTAGAAGTACACTACAACGGCGTTCATTTAGCAACATCATGTTCACCCCCACTTCCATTTTTATTCTACATGATTATTTGAATAATCAGAAGTTTAACATCTTTCACAAAAATTATGGCAAAAATGAACTAATAGAGCCTCCCAGGCAAAGCGGATTTTACTATCTAATTACATTTGCAACGTTCTTAACCATTCCATAAAGGCAAAAAATCCTTATAACCAAAAGGTTGTAAGGATTTTTTTGCCTTTAAAATGTCAATCGATTGTCTTGCTGCAACCTGATCTTTTAGCAATTCTCCAATAGTTTCTTTGCTTCCACATATTGGGCGATCCCTGCGGCCAGTTTCTTTGCTTCTTTCATAGCTAGAACAACGGTTGCTGGTTGATGTACTACATCCCCACCTGCAAAAACGCCTTTGCGTGTAGTCATGCCGTAAGGACGTTCCCGTGTGATCACATATCCATTGCCACTTACTTCAATACCTTCCGTAGTAGATACGATCCTAGCTGCCGGACGCTGACCAATGGCTGGAATGATCTTATCGGCTTCTATTATTTCCTTTACTCCTGTACCGCGTAACTTGCCATTTTCATCGATTTCCTGCAATTCATACTCTAAGCCCGTAACCTGTTCTGTTCCTAGGATGGCAGTCGGATTGGACAGCCACTGAAACTCTACGCCTTCCGCTTTTGCTGCTTCCATTTCAGATGGCAGTGCAGTCACCTCTTCCTCTGTACGGCGATAGATGACAGTAACCTTGGAAGCTCCTAAACGAATGGCTGTACGAGCAGCATCCATGGCAACATTGCCGGCACCAACTACTATCACTTTGTCACGCGTATTAATCGGGGTTTCTTTGCGATCAATTTTTTCCGTACGAATTAAGGTAACCATTCTCAAAAGGTAGGTTGCCTGTATCACCCCAATCAGGTCCTTACCGGGAATATCAAGAATCCTCGGCAGAGCAGTGCCTGTACCAATAAAAATAGCGTCAAAGCCATCTGCAAACAAATGATCCACTGTCATATCCTGGCCTACTACAACGCCGGTTTTAACCTCCACGCCCAAATCTTCAATTCTTTTAATTTCTCGACGAACTACTTCCTTGCTTAAGCGAAATTCTGGAATACCATACAGTAAGACACCGCCCGCTTCGGCTTGGGATTCAAAGATAACGACTTGAAACCCCAATTTTGCCAAATCACCGGCTACTGTCAAGCCTGCCGGTCCCGAGCCAATGACTGCAACTTTCCCCTGTACACCAGGGACAGGCTTCGGTCTTGCAATCCCCATTTCTGCATCAAAGTCAGCAATAAAGCGTTCCAGTTTGCCAATCTGAATACCGCGATTTTTTTTATTAAGAATACAGGCACCCTCACATTGTTTTTCATGTGGACAAACCCGCCCGCAAACCGCAGGAAGATTACTGCACTGAGCGATAATAGCACTCGCTTCTCCAACATTCCCTTTTGCCAAAGCTTGAATAAAGTTAGGAATTTCATTTTCAATAGGGCAGCCACCACGACATAAGGGTTTCGGACAGTTTAAGCAGCGTTTTGCCTCCGCTATAGCCTCTTTTGTAGTAAAACCTTCATCGATTTCATTAAAGGATAATTTCTCTTTAGAAAAATTTGTATGCTTATCGATTAACATCTAGTCTACCTTCTTTCTTAAAATATTTTTATAGCCTGCAATTGGAAGATTTTACTCATTGACCTTACATTTTTAGTTTGTTATATTCACATTGATTCATTATCCAATTTAAGGTCCGCCAGATAAGTGGAGCTCGAATTCAGATGGAATACATAGCATTCTTGGAGGTCTTATTTTGAAAAAAATCGTAATTATTTTAGCAGCACTTCTTACTGTAACCGGTACTGGCTTGTCTGCCCCAGTCAATGATCTGGATAAGGGTCAAACTGCTGCTGGCATAGGTAACAACACATTTTATCTTGAGCACAAGCTGGCTGACAATTTTACATTAGGCTTACAGAATGTAAATTGGGATCAACGTAACAACATGGATAATATCTATGGACAGTTGCAACTTGCTAACAACTTCAGAGGAATTATCGGCAGTAATGATGTGGATTCCAATGCCAAAGTATATGTGGGAATGGCTATAAACGGTCCCATTGCACCTGAGTGGGAAGGATACACCTCTCTAATCGCTGGGAAGGAGTTTAAAGAACTGCAAGTTGGTGCCAACTTCAAAATCACTTACAATGCAGACATCAACTTTACCTATCACACTTACATGCCTGACGAAGGTGAAAATAAAAGTGGTGTAGGGATTGGCGCAACCTTGAAATTCTGAAAATCTCCTACAACCGTAAAATCCAAATAAGAAGATCGTTACTTATTGCCTAAAAAGATGAGTAACGATTTTTTGTTATAATCTTTTGGCGACTAAATAGTCTTCCGTTTCTAACTGCATTTTTTTATGGTAAAATAAGCATTGTGTCGAAATTACTCATTTTTTCCCGATAAAAATACTATACCTGATAAATGACAAAAATCCAATCCCATTTCAAGGAGGAAATATGCGCAAGTTAATCGCTCTATTCACGCTTATAACAGGGCTTTTCATGACAACCAGTATCGCTTATGCCTCTCCCGTAACTGAATTTGAAAAAGGTGCCATTAGCGTGGAAATCGGCAGTACACTTGATTCTAAAGTTAGTGGCAGAGGGAAAGTTTCAGCTGACGTCGTTGGTGATTTTGGATTTAAAGCTACAGCGACTGCAGGTGTGAATGATCGTTTTGCAGTACAGTTTAAACATGGAATGTTCAAGTCAAAAGTATCTACTATTCCAACGGCTCTTGGTTCATTGACGACTTATGCAAAAGCAGAACCTAGTGATCTTAACGTTTTGTATAAAATCAATCCGAACCTTACCTTCATCACAGGATATGAGCACACCAAAATTTCTTATGGTGCTCATGTTTATGACGCCTCTAAATCAGCCTTACATATTGGTTTCACAGGAACTCATAAACTCAATGATCAATACACTTTATTTGCGACCATGCTGGGAGGCAAAGACGTTTCCTTAAAAGAAATTGGTGTCAGTTACAAAATATCAGATTCCACCACTTTTAATGTTTCCTATGCTGAGCGCGAAGTAAAAAATGTAGATTTAAAGTTAAAGGCGACCAGTCTTCTAGACGGCAAGGAGAACTACACCATGAAAGGAATTTCCTGCCTCCTTGCCTTTAAATTATAATCTATACCCATAGCTATCATCAGAGACGGAATATCCCTATATTCCATTCAATATGCGAAGATATAATCAGAAGGTCCTGCATAGACGTGCAGGACCTTCTGATTATAGTACGTTTTATATATAGGAAAATTATACCTAGGATTTAATACTTAAAATAGGAACCTCTTCCCTCACATCTTCTTCATACTGTACATCATCAAAACCAAAACCAAATAATTTAAAGAACTCTTTACGGTATTCCTCAAGGTCAGGAATAATATCAATCTCACCGATACAAACCTTTTCCCATAAGGCAGAAACCTCAGCTTGCACATCATCTTGCATTTCATAATCATCAATACGAATCAAATGATCCCCATTAAGTAACTTTTCTGCACAATACAATCGATTTGCTAACAGACGATACATTTGCTCAATGCAGTTTTCATCCAGCCCCTTTTTACCCAAAACTCTTGCTAATAACATTAAATATAAAGGAACAACGGGAATTGCTGCACTTGCCTGAGTAACCAGTGCTTTATTTACAGCAACAAAGGCTCTGCCATTTATATCTTGAATTTGCTTGTTTATTTCTTTGCTGGTAGCATACAAATGATCCTTTGCTCTTCCGATAGTACCTTCTTTATAAATTGGATAGGTTAGCTTAGGACCAATATAGGAATAGCTTATGGTAGTGGCTCCAGGAGCAAGAACACCCGCCTCTTTTAAAAGGTGCATCCATCGTTCCCAATCCTCACCGCCCATGACTGCTACGGTGCTGCGGATTTCTTGCTCGCTGGCTGGCTCTAAGGTCACATCGACGATTTCATTGGAATTCATATCTATCGTTTTGCTTGTAAAAGAATCTCCAATGGGTTTAATGACAGACGTAAACATCTCGCCGCTAACAGGATGAGTCCTTCTTGGTGCAGCAATACTGTAAACGACCAGATCGACTTGCCCTAATTCTTCTTTAATTAACGCAATAGTCTTCTCCTTCACCTGATCAGAGAAAGCATCACCGTTAATACTTTTCGCATAATACCCTGCTTCTGTTGCTGCTGTTTCAAATGCTGCAGTATTATACCACCCGGCAGTAGCTGTATTTCCATTGGAAGCTGGCTTTTCCAGAAAAACGCCAAGAGTACTTGCACCTGATCCAAAGGTAGCAACAATTCTTGATGCCAGACCATATCCCGTTGACGCGCCAATTACAAGAACTTTCTTCGGTCCTTGAATGGGCTTTTGTTTTTTTACATAATTTATCTGCTCTTGTACAGAATGAGCACATCCTACGGGATGTGAAGTAGTACAAATAAAGCCGCGAAACTTTGGTTTAATAATCATATTATAAACTCCTCATCATTGCTTCCCTATACATTCATGAATAACGCCTTCTTTAATTCATGCTTTAGGTTAATTCTTATAGGATAGTGAGCATTTAGGTTTTTCCCTAAATTCTACCACAATCTCTTTATATACGCAACGCTTTCCTCTTTCTGTCATCCTTCTACAAACGATGGTTCTTTTCAAGTGCATATAAATCTTCAACTTTTTCAAACATAAAGGCATGTGCGTCTTTTATTGCCTGATTATAAATTACTGCACCCACTTTCTCCATCATAAAGTCTAATAATAATTCTGCTCCTAATTGTCCGATTTCCTCCTCTCGCTTTTCCATAAAATATTTTTTTAGATCATCAACAGCTTGTTTTTTTAATTCTTTGGATAAATGAATCACTGCCATAGCCACCTAAACTCCTTCCTATACTATAGATTGATACGTGCTACTTGATATACAAGTTCTTCATGCATCGTAAATTGTCATCTTATCCTTCTTAGCGATCCTTGGTCTTCCAATCCTTCTGCTCCAGATTTTTATAAGTTGCAAATCGATAGGTAATATCTTTATAACTTTGCACAGAGCTCTCTTCTATGCACTGCCACTCTGACTGCTTATCTAAATTAGGAAAGCACGTATCAGCATGATGCACCTTACTGATTTTTGTAATATATGCCTCTGAACAATAGGGCAGACATTGCCGATATACGGATTCGCCTCCAATGATAAAAATATCCTCACTATGATATAAAGATAAGCTTGAGAATAACTGCAGCAAAGAATGGCATAGAGTAACGCCTTCCCAATGTATCTTTATATTTTTAGTCAACACAACATTAATTCGTCCCTGAAGGGGTTTTTGGCCAGGCAGTGATTCAAATGTCCCCCTACCCATTACTACCACTTTTCCTTTGGTTTTCTCTTTGAAATGCTGCATATCCGCGGGAATAGTGACCAATAATTGCCCATTGCATCCAATACCCCACTGCTCATCCACAGCGACGATTAGTTTCATCATAACACTCCTAATTACTAAATTGATCTAAACAGCGACCTTTGCATTATCACTAGTATATCCCTCAATGTAAAGTCTTTCTACTAAAAAAAATATTCTTTACTCTATTTATAGAAATAAAAATAGTCCTTTAGGAGATCTACTTCCTAAAGGACTATTCTGTTCATTTACAATACGATATACAGGATAGAATTAAGGTTTGAGAAATTATAGCGAACCGTTTACAACATTCAATGGTTTGCCTTGAATAAAAGATTCAATATTCTCAGCCATAAGGCCAATCAACCTTTGTCTTGATTCCAAGCGTCTCCAGCCAATGTGGGGCGTTAAGATTACATTGTCCATAAAAAATAAAGGATTGTTTAATTCCGGAGGTTCTGGATCCTGCACATCAAGTGCCGCACCAGCAATGATCCCTTGCTGCAAAGCTTCAATTAAATCGACCTCGTGTATAATCGGTCCTCTCGAAGAATTTATAATAAAAGCCGTTGGCTTCATTTGCTTTAGCTTATCTTTATTGATGAGATGCTTCGTTTCTGGAGTAAGGGGACAATGAATACTTACAAAATCACTTTGGGTGAGAAGTTCTGCAAGAGAAACAAATTGTACCTTTGCCTCACCCCAAGGTTTAGGAGTACGGTTGTATACCAAAATGTTCATGCCTAAGGTTAGAGCAATCTTGATTACTTCTTTTCCTATGGCCCCTGCACCAATTACACCAAGAGTTTTACCTTGCAATTCAAAATGCGGAACTTGTAAATGCTTTGTAAAATTATCAAAATTCTTTTCTTGAAGCATCGTTTGCTGACGAATTAATGAGGAACTTTGATTTAAGATGAAGGTAATCACCAACTGGGCAACAGCCTCTGTACTGTAGCTCGGGACGTTGCAGACTGCAATATTTTTCTCTTTGGCTGCTGCAATATCAATATTGTTGAAACCTGTGCCAGCCTCACAAATTAGCTCTACTGAAGACGGGAATTGAGAAATCAAATCTCTTCCTACAGACAGCTCTTTCGTGATAACAATATGCTGCCCCTGAACCCGTTCCAGGATTTCGTCATTGCTGCTTGCATCATACTTAGTCACAGTGGTGAGATTGGACAATGAAGAAAATTCCAGCTTGTTATCAAAATCTAATTTCGCCGCATTGAGAATTACTGTGTTCTTCATGGCTACCCCCTAATATTAAAATACTCTAACTATAAGTATATTTACGCTTCCACTAACTGTCAACTTATTAAGTCTATAGATGACTAAACCATGCTTCTTTTAATCTTATAATCCCCGCTTTCATCTCATTTGCAGGTATTTTAGAAAAATATAGCAGTACTTGAGGCATCCTCTCTGGTGATAGCTGCCAATAATAATCCTGAATTGAAGCTACGCGACAGCCATTTGCAAGAGCTCTTGCAGCTAATTCCTGAGCTGACAATTCGGATTTCAAACTCAAGATCACATGAAGACCCGATTCTGTGCCATTTATCTTGGCATTCTCACCAAGAATTTTTTGGATTTCTTCTAAAAACAATTTTCTTTTTTCATAATATAGCTTACGTAAACGGCGTATCTGTCTTTCCAAATGACCATCCGTCATAAACTGGGCAAGGGCAAGTTGTTCAATGGTAGATGCTGTCTGATTATATAAGGAGGACTTCTTTTGATATATCTCTAAAAATTTTTCTGGCAGCACCATATAACTAACACGGATGGAGGGTGGAATCACTTTTGAAAAAGATCCCAGATATACTACCCGTTCTCTATTATCAAGCCCTTTAAGCGCTGGTATCGGACGACCAAAATAACGAAATTCACTGTCATAATCATCCTCGATGATAATACCATTTTTTTGTTCTGCCCAATTGAGCAGCTGGTATCTCTTACCGATGGGCATAATATATCCGGTGGGAAATTGATGAGATGGGCTTACATAAACAAGCCTTTCACCACTGTTTTCAAGCTCTGCCGTATCAATACCATCTGTCTTCATTTTTACTGGTACAATCGCAAAGGCATGATCGGCAAAAATACGTCTTCCATTTTTAAATCCGGGTTCTTCAAAAGCAATGCTGCTATATTCCAGTTTGAGCATACTGCAAAGCATGCTCAAAAGACTTTGCACACCAGCACCGATTATGATTTGTTCCGTATGAACATAAACGCCTCTTGATTTTTCAATATACTTTGCAATCTCTTTGCGCAGCTCTTCTTCCCCTTTAATATTTCCATATCCAACAAGGCGCTCTTTCTGAAAAAAAGCTTTACTAATATATCGCTTCCATAAGGAAAAATCAAAACCCTCCCTATCCATTTCGCCACTTGAAAAGTCATAGATAATTTTTTCTTCTTTTATCTCTTGGCTATGATGGTGGTGATTTGCCATACTAACAGCAGGAGTATTAAAAACGATTTCTTCCAGTTTATTTACCGTATATCGGGAACGGTTATAATTTTTGATATAGCCTTCACTCATCAACTGTTGATATGCCTTTTCAACCGTAATTTTACTAACAGAAAGACTTCTGGAAAGGCCTCGAATGGATGGCAGCTTTTCACTTTCCCTCAGCCTATTTTGCTCAATGGCAGCTTTATAGTACAGATAAAGTTGTATATACAGTGGCTCTTTGCTCTGGCTGTCAAATACGATTAAATCCATAATTCCTCCAAACTGTACCTAATAAAAATGTGATTTCTGTATATTTCAAAAGGTTCAAATTCATTTTATAATACAATTATGCTTTTGGAAACCCCTAACCTATAGGATAATTATGTTCTTGCTATTTTAGCACAATAAAACAAATACTGGAGGATATGAATATGAAACAAAAACTTGCAAGAGTCGTGGCAATTCACGATATGTCCGGCTATGGTAAATGTTCACTTACTGTAGCAATCCCAGTTATTTCAGCAGCCGGCATCGAGGTTTGCCCTCTACCTACTGCCCTGTTATCTACAAATACTCTTTTCCCAGGATTTAAATTCTTTGACTTTACTCCGCAAATGAATGAGTTTATTAATCATTGGAAAGAAATTGGTTTTAAGACCGATTGCGCTTATAGCGGATTCTTAGGCTCAGCAGAGCAAATCCAAATCGTCAAAAATTTCATGCTGGATTTTAAATGCTCATTAAAAATAGTTGATCCTGTAATGGGCGATAATGGCATAATCATTAAAACCTATACACCTGAAATGTGCAGTACCATGCGAGAGCTTGCCAGTATTGCTGATATCGTTACACCAAACCTTACAGAAGCTTATATTCTTACAGGCAGAGATTATATCGATGGAGAAGTAGATAGCGACACCTCTCGCAAGCTCTGTGCACAAATCATTGAAATGGGTGCTAAAAACATCGTATTAACTGGTGTGGTCAGAGGAAATTCCTTATATAACTGCGCAATGAGTGAAGATCAATCCTACTTTGAAGTAGCCGTTGATCTGCTTCCCTACCATATGCATGGTACAGGCGACCTTTTCACCAGTGTACTTACAGCAGGCGTTATAAATGGCTACACCTTAAAAGAAAGTGTAGAAAGTGCAGCTCACTTTGTACGCGATGCGATGATCGTCAGCAATGATATTGAAGATGCCTTCGATCGCGGCGTTGCCTTTGAACCCATTGTCTACAAATTACGCGGCGGCCTCTATAATAAAGATTTGGCTTAGTTCCTGACGCGTCCTTTAAAACATACAAACATAATCAAACCACAAAGACGCAAAGGACACAAAGGGCTTTATTTATATTTTTTTGTGTACTCCTTTGTGTGCCGCATCAGCGGCATTGTGCCTTTGTGGTTCAAATTTTTAACCCCTATCTGCATATATTGATACGAAAATCTGCAACGTTTTGTAAACCTAAACGTTGCAGATTTTCTCATAACAAATATTATTTTCTATTTCATTTCCTTACTAATCACCCCAGTGGCCTTTGGAATTTTAAAGAAGACAAGCAATCCAATCATGATCAATACGCTTCCAGTGAAAAGAAATACAGGTCCAATTCCCAGCCAAGAACTGATCATACCGCCAACAAGGGGACCTACCATCGAACCTAGATGATTTGCTGTAGTTGTAAGACCAAAGATCCGCCCTGAAACGCTTTATCTGTCGAATTTACAGCAATTGTATTGATAGCAGGATATACGCCAACGATAAATAGACCAAAAAAGAATTGGAGTACACTAAACTGATAAATATTGACTATAAAAAATTGTCCCATATTAAAGATCCCTGCACCGATAAAGGCAATCACTAAAATTTGAATAAACCCCTTTTTCTGCCCCAGCTTGCCCCACATCGGTGCCGATATCGCACCAGCAATACCTGCCATACTATATATAATCCCTGCCGTTAACGCAACCCCCTCCATATTTCCCTGGAGCTCGGCAACATACAACGTAATCAGAGGCTGCAGTGTCATACTAATCATTTGTGCACCGAAAAGCAGCAGTAGCATTTCTACTAGCTTTCGGTTATGAAATGCAATCTTCAAATCATCCAACATACTGCCTTCACTAGGCGGTTCATTATTGACTGGCTCTTTTACCAATATGCCTACGCCAACGGTTCCTAGAAATATAATACCTGCAGCAATCACAAAAGATAAACGCATACCGAAAAAATGTGATAAGCTTCCGCCCATTAACGGACCTAAAATTCCGCCCATTAAAAGTGTTGTCTGCATAACGCCTAAACTAAAGCCCATTTTTTCTTTTGGTACAGATGAAGCTATAATCGCCATAGATGCTGGCACAAACCCATTGGCAAAGCCCTGCAGAATTCTGACTAACAATAAATCCACAGGATTTCTAACAAATGCGCCCAAAAAATATACGACTGCAAGGCTAAATCCAGCTCGCATAATCATACGTCGTTTACCGCTTTTATCCGCGTGTCGTCCCCAATAAGGTGCCATTATGGCCGAAACCAAAAAAGAGATGGAGAAGATAACACCTGACCACACATTTACATCACTCTGACTTACACCTATATCCAAAAGATATAATGGTAAAAACGGAATGACCATTGTATAACTTGAACCTGATAACATCACTGCAATAGATAATACCCAAAGATTTCTACGCCAACCCAAGTTTAAAGCCCCCTAAACTACCTAAAAATAATAAGAAATAGATCCACTCTAGCCTCCTAAAAAATTCCTAACTACATTTGATGTGTCAACTCGCTTATTTTTTTTACTATATCATAAAGAAGCCTTTGATTCCATTAAAACTCCTTTTTCTCTCAATTTAATTGCATTTTGTAACTTTCACCCCAAATCAACTACTTTGAAATCAATTTATCTTACTTATTTATATTAATTGCGCTTATTTTTAGAATATTTGTTTATTTCTGAATGTTTTCTTTGTTCAAATGTTTGGCTATGTTTGAATTTTTAAGAAAATAGAAGTAAATTCTATCTAATTTTGTTTAATGAGCCATATGCTGGTCAGACCACCTCTTAAAGGATTTGATAATACTTCGCTAATCTATTAAACTAAGAATTGCCTTATAGACGCAATCTATATCCTATTTTTTAAATTGTCAGTTTAATCTATATGTACACATTATTTAGAACTTTTTTACATTCGGGAAAAAACACAGAAAGGGTTGATCTCATGGTTCTTCAATTAGGCGCTTTCGCTTTCACTGCCATTGCAGTAATGTTAACACTGCTAGAAGTAGCACACCTCTCCCATCTTATTTAATCTGATAACAATAAGCTAACCATGTTCGCGTATAGTATGAGGCTATGAAAAACCCAAACCGTTTTCTTGCGGTTTGGGTTTTTCTATGGATAAATTTTTTGCATTTTTCTCAATAATCCCCTTCTTTACCAGGTAATTGGACCGCCCTATCAATTCCTGCTTCTTTGAAATACCGAACCATGGCAGCAGCAGAAAGTTTTATATTTTGTAACTTCCATAAGAAATACTCTATTGTTTCCTGCCGGATCTGAATCAGCTGGTTCTCATCCCTGGAAACCATTGAATTTTTCTCCATATGATCAATAACCTGCTGTATATAGGATACCAAAATCACATCATTGATTGGCTCTTTAAGCATATCATTGATTAACTGTCCAAAATGGTTTTGATATTGGAAAATTAGATTTTCGGGACCAAACATCGTAAAAATAATTTTTTCTAGATCATCGATTGTAGGATGTACCAACTGATCCAATAATTGATCTTTCTCCACTAGATAAGGTAAAATTGCCAAGATATACCCTTGAGTGAGATAGCCTAATCCAGTCCCATCCTTACCATTTGTATAATCTGAGAAATTACACATTTTCTGATGATGATCCGTAATGATAAATAACCCTTCAAATAATGATTTAGGAACCTCAATTAACCAATAATAAGTAAGACCTCTTTGCTCCAAGTCTGGCATTGCCATTATATCCTGCGTTAACATTGTGATTTCTTCTAAAAAGGTATCGTGTATATATTCTTCCCTCGAAAACAAAAGTGGTCGAAATATTGGCCCTAAGAAACTTCGTGTCAAGAAAATTTTCGTTAAGCTATTTTCCCCTATGCCTCTCACCATATTCTTCACCCTATCTTATTTTAAAATCCTTTTATTTAGATGCTCACTCGCTGATAACGCATTTACCACTTTACACTCTAAAAATATAGGACAACGTTAAGGTTTCTCCATTTTTTATCTAGCAATCCGTAGTTTTAATACCGTAAAAAGGGGACTCTTCTACAAAAATGTAGAAGAGTCCCCTTTGACTCAAGCGTTTCACTTTCAAAATTACCGCGCAGAAAGGACATTCGTTCTCTTATGATATACATTATACTGCCATTTCTTTTATTTTACAAGGATTTTCTCATATTTTTGAAACATTACCTTGCCTATAACATATTCGGATAGCATGAAGCAAGATACTAAACAAATCGCAGACACCGAAAAATATTTGACCCACACAGAGACGTCAAATTTTTGTACCATATATGCTATTGGTAAAACGACAAATTGATGTATATAGTAAATTCTGTAGGAATTGGCTGATAACCTGCGCCACAAATATCCTTTGCTATTAAAATCCTTATGAAAGAAACTAATAAAACCAAACACTGTAGTAAGACAGAAAAAGGAATGTAGAATGGCATGGCCTGCCTTTAATGCGATGGGTGTAGTATTGGTAAAGGTAATGCGATAATAAGTAAACACTAGCATTGTAATAACAGATGCACTCATCCAATAACTAAAATGTGGCATATATCCCTCTTCCGTAAACCATCGATTTTGCCAAGCATGTATACCTAAGGCAAAATAGCAGGCACATAAAAAAAATCGAGTAGGCTGAAAAGAAATAATGTACAACCTGCTAAACCATTCATCTGCATAAAAATAAAAATTTGCGATAAAAAAAGTTGCTGCCGTAACTAGACCAAACAGCACTAAAAATACGAAAGATGGGGACGAAGCTTCTGCCTTACGTTGAAATAAGGAAGGGAAGGCTTTATAGATAGCAGCAAAGAACACAAAGAACCAGGCTAAGTCCCCTAAAAACCAATAATGAGCATGATTAAAGGTAGCAGCACTAAAGAAATTAGTAATCAAATAGGTAAAATAGGCTGGCGGTGTACTTGTACGGCTATACCAAATCATATAAGTAATTGCCGGTGCTAGAAATAGTACACCAGCAATCCAAGGAAGCACAATTCGAAAGAACTTTTCTCGTAAGAATGTACTCATCCCCTGTTTCTCTAAGACAGGCATTGTAAAATATCCGGCAAGTAAAAATAGAATCGGCATAATAAAAACATCAGTAGTCATCACAAAAAGATTAAATACCGGATGGCTCTTTATATCAACCACATACCACCATTCAGGTGCAGGTGCCATATAACCGATAGCTACGTGAAAAACGATTACCAATAAAATAATAAAGGCTCGCAAATTATCCATAAAGTACATCCGATTCTCCATATTGCCCTTCGTACTCTTCTCTATGCTCTTTCCCATAAAAAATCACCTCTTTTATTTATTCTTTGCCAACTATAAGTTCTTCTTCAATGGGTACATGATTCTACATGAAACAGTTTAATACCTGTCAAGACCTACATCTTATCCTTGCATTTTTTATGTCATTCACATAAACTTAAAGCAATATATTTAAGAGTGAGGTTCATATATGAAATTAATATCATGGAATGTAAATGGTTTAAGAGCATGCCTTTCAAAAGGCTTTGAAGGTTTTTTCAATACTGCAGATGCTGATATCTTTTGCATACAAGAGACAAAAATGCATCCTGACCAAGCCGAAATTGGACTTATCGGATACGAAAAATATTGGAATAGCGCTGTAAAAAAGGGATACTCCGGTACTGCCGTTTTTACACGCATAACACCATTATCTGTTATCTATGGTTTGAATATAGAAGAGCATGACCAAGAAGGCCGCCTCATCACCTTGGAGTTTGAAAATTTTTTTCTTGTAAATGTCTATACTCCCAACTCTAAGCGAGAACTCCTCCGCTTGGACTACCGTATGAGATGGGAGGATGAATTTAGAACCTATCTTATCACTCTGAATCAGAGTAAACCTGTCATTATTTGCGGCGATATCAATGTTGCTCATCAGGAAATCGACATTAAGAACCCAAAAACCAATCGACGCAATGCTGGGTTCACTGATGAGGAAAGAGATAAAATGACAGCTTTATTAGAAGCTGGCTTTACCGACACTTTTCGCCATATATATCCTGATAAAATCGATGCCTATACCTGGTGGTCCTATATGATGAATGCCAGAGCCCGCAATATCGGTTGGCGTATTGACTACTTTCTAGTGTCTAACACATTAAGAGAGGCTATTAAAGAGGCTACCATTTATCCTGATGTCATGGGCAGTGACCATTGCCCAATTGGATTGGAAATCTTTTAAGAAAACATTGCACAGTCTTAAAAAATAAAATGATTGAACCGCGAAGATGCGAAGACTGCAAAGAGAAAGGATAAAGAAAAGGAACCACAAAGGCGCAAAGGACACAAAGGGTTCTATTTATATTTTTAAAGCTCCTGTAAAGTTATCTATACACTTTGCAGGAGCTTTTTCCTATAGCCGCGATCAGCAATATTAGAACCAGTTATTCTTTGGACAGCAAACAGACTGCGCCCGTTCTTTCTTCAAGGTCAAAGCAGGTATCGCCAAACTAACTAATATAAGAGTTACACCAAATAGATAGGGTAAATTAATATGAATATCAAATAAGATACCTGCAATGGATGGGCCAATGATAATTCCCAGACTGGTATAAGCATTATTCATACCAGCCACAAAGCCTTGTTCTTCCCCTGCCATCTTGGATAATAACGTATTAATTGCGGGGCGTAAAATGGAAGTGAAGGCAATATGAAGTGTTGTTACAAGAAGTATGTACCAAAAGCTCCCTGGAAGCAGCATTAGTGCTAAAGATGCTGCTGATAAAACCAAACTCATATTGATAACCCGTTTTTCGCCAAAGCAGCGGAGCAGCCAATCAATCAATAGGGCCTGGACAAGAACACCCATTAACACACCTACCATAAGTAGAATCGCTATATCCTTAGGTGTGTATCCATATTTTACATCCACATACAGCCCAAAAACCACTTCCACACTCACTAACCCAAATGTCAAAATAAAAATCAATACCAGTAAAAATAAGTAGGGAGCCTTAAAAGACAACGCAACCTGCGAGAAGATATTTTCACTTTTTCGCAGTGAATTTCTAGCAAGTAATTGTTTCTCTTGGGATAAAGTCTCAGGTAACAGCAAAAAAGCTGCGACCATGGAGAAGGCGGAAGCAGCCGAAGCCACATAAAAGGGAAGGCGTAAGCCATATTCAGCCAAAAAACCTCCAATGCCAGGCCCAATTACAACACCAAAAGACATAGCTGCTCCTATCCAGCCGAGGCTTTTGCCGCGATTTTCCTCTGTGGTGATATCTGCCACATAGGCCGTAATTGCCGGAGTTGTAAAGGCAATACCGATTCCGCCAATCAATCTGGATACATACAGCATCCACAACTCGTTAGCCACACCGAAAAGATACTGTGATACACTAAATAAACCGATTCCAGAAACAATGATAATTTTGCGCCCATACTGGTCCGCCCACTTACCTGCAAGAGGTGAAAATAAAAATTGGGTGAATCCCATTGCCGACACCAAATAACCAAGAGTGGCGTTATTTACCCCAAAATCCTGCACAAATTTAGGTAAAATGGGGATGATCAGCCCCACCCCCACTTGAGCAATAAACATATTCACAATTAAGATCATAAGTGGCATTTTAGAATATTTCAACTTACTCATTTGCAAAAATCCTACTTTCATAAAGTATTTAAAATTTCCTTGCTCATTGTCTTTTATAGCGAGTGAATCAATCCCATGCCTCTGTGAAATATACATAACCTAAAAATAA
The DNA here is from genome assembly GCF_000271665.2 of Pelosinus fermentans JBW45. GTDB lineage: Bacteria > Bacillota > Negativicutes > DSM-13327 > DSM-13327 > Pelosinus > Pelosinus baikalensis. The sequence continues at coordinate 4,762,612 of NZ_CP010978.1, forward strand.
AATATAATTTAGTATTGACTAACATTTTTGAAACGACTATAATCTTAATTGATCATGATTATCATCTTCAACAAGTTAACATCTTATCACTTTGACTGTCGTCAGTCAATTCAATTGGATATTGATCCATCAATCTGATTGATGACCCGTAGGTTATTATATTTCTTTTTTTTGCTAACCGTCAAATAAATAATTCACGTATCTCCTGCTGTTTATATTCTCTAACTATTTTTCACTATGATACGGAAAAAGAAAGGTGTGAGCTATGAAGAAATAAAACATATATTTTTTACAACACACTGACTGTCGTCAGTCAATTAGTCAGCACAGTTGCTATTTTCTCATAATTTATTACATAAGGCCATTATCTATTTTATAATTACAATAACGGAATATAAGGAGAGATTACCATTAACAAGCAGCAAAAAAAATTATTATGCTCACTATTAGGCAGTGCTATAGTATTAAGTACTTCCGGAATCGTAGCCGCTGAAGAAGCCTCCGCAACAGAAGAAACCTATAATTTCGATGAATATGTGGTAACTGCCAACCGTATTCCTGTCAAAAAGACGGAGGTTGCAGCAAATGTTACAGTAATTACACAGGAGGAAATTGAAAAAGGTGGTTTCACCCGCCTATCTGATGTTTTACGCAAAAATAATGTAGAAATGGGGGAAAGTAGCTTTGCTACGTATCCCATCCTTAATGGAGACGATCGAGTACTCGTCTTAATTGATGGACGCAAAATGAATTGGTCTCATCTCACGGTAAGCGGCAATGACCATGCTATAAATATTGATAGTCTATCTACAAAGAACATCGAGCGTATTGAAATTGTGCGTGGACCAGGCTCCTCCTTATATGGCAGTGATGCCGTAGGCGGAGTTATTAATATTATCACTCGGAAAGCAGAAACAACCAGTACATCCATTGCTTCTGAATTTGGCAACTGGGGACTTCGCAGATATTCTCTTACAACTGAGGGAAAGACAAATGGCATAGGTTATTTTATCACGGCTGAGCAGAAAAAAAGAGACAGCTTTGAATATAAAGATGCAAAAACAGGTACAACAAAAACCTTTGCAGATAGTCAAATTGATCAAAAATTGATCACTCTTCGATTAGATAAAGAATTGGGAGAAGGACGTGCACTCTCCTTACAAGTTGACCATACAGAAGATCAACAAGGTTTCGGTGCTGCTCTTAATAGTGGCGCTGTTTCTTATCCTGGCGGATACGAGGATTTATCATCTAACAATATCGCATTGACTTATAGTTGGAAGCAAAACACAGAGGCAGAAAACTTTTTTCGTGTATATCGTAACGCCTCGGAAGGAACCACTTATAATTCTTTATTAAAATCAGATGGGATTAGCCCCTATTCATATGACCTTAATGCTAAAGGTGCTGAGTGGCAGCAGAGTTGGAAATTGAACGAAAATCAGACCCTGTTGGGTGGCGCAAATTGGCGTCAAGAGCATTTAGATGATGAAGACTCTCTAAATCGCAGCGTTTCTACAAAATCTGTTTTCCTAGAAAACAGATGGAAACTTCCTAGCAAATGGACTTTATCTGTAGGTACACGCTATGACGATCAAAGTATCGTTGGTGACAACACTACTTCTCGCTTAGCTATCAATCGCGAAATCAACGAAAATACCAATATCTATGCATCTTGGGGACAATCTGTAAGAAACCCTACTATTGCTCAGCTTTTTAGTAATACATCTTATTGGATAGGAAATCCCAACCTTAAGCCAGAAACAGGAAGTACCATTACAGTAGGCATGAATACCAAATTTAAAGGTGGGACAAAACTTCAAGCCAGCCTTTACAGTAGTCAACTTAAAAATGCTCTTGACTGGAGATGGGACGGCATTACTCAATACTTCAACGTGGATCGTGAAAAAAGACAAGGATTAGACTTAAATTTCACTCATAAATTATCACCTCAGTGGGATTTATCTGCTGGCTATGCTTACACAAAAATTAAAAGAAAAACTGATGGTGCTTCAAGTTATACTAATGATATTAATAATAGTCAACCAAACGGATACCATTTAGGGGTGCAGTATAACCAGGATAAATGGAATGCAGACCTTACAATGCGATCCGCAACTGGTCGTAGCTTAGAAGGATACACATCAAAATCTTATCTAACACTAGACATGGTAGTAAACTACCAGCTCAATTCCAGTACTCGCATATATGCGAAGGGTTACAACTTGACTAATGAAGCTTACGAACTAGCACATGTCTGGTATGATGCAGGTTCTTATCCTATGCCAGGACGAAGCTTCTACGTCGGCGTAGAGCATCGTATGTAAATTCTACTACAATCAAATATGCACTGCCCCCATTGTTGGCGGGCAGTGCATATTCATTTATCTAAAATGATGTAGTTTACAAAAAGCGCAGCACCCTTTAGAATGAGTATTGAGGATTCTTCTCAATAGCATTCTAAAGGATGCCCCCTGCCATTAGTTGCCAAAAATGAAGTAGGAGATTTTTACAAATATGACACAATTAAAACAGCGACCATCCATTGAATACGATGCTGTCATCCAAAAGAATCATGTTTTTTTACTTTTGCTGACAGGCCTCGGTATACTTGCTTTACTCTCTATGTTACTGGCAGTTGGTTTGGGCACGGTAAAAATCCCTCCTGACATCGCCTATAAGATTATTGCTTACAAACTGTTTCATTTAAATATCGATAACGTGATGAGCCAGGTGTCCCCTGCTCATATGGATATCATATGGCAAATCCGTTTGCCTCGTGTTATTCTGTCTGCTGTTGTAGGCGCAGGCCTTGCTATGTGCGGTACTGTCATGCAGGCTTCTGTGCAAAATCCTCTAGCAGAACCCTATATTCTTGGTATATCCGCCGGAGCTTCCCTCGGTGCAACTTTCTCCATCCTTATCGGCAGCGCCTCTGGATTATTCTTTGATCTTGGTACTGCCGTTTGGGCATTTGTCGGGGCATTGGGAGCGTCCTTCTTTGTTCTGGTCTTATCGGGTATCGGGGGTAGAATGTCAACTGTGAAAATGGTTCTATCCGGTTCTATTGCCAGTGCTTTATTCATAGCCCTCTCAAATTTACTGGTATATATCTCCAATGATGCAGAAGGCATTCGCAGCGTCACCTTCTGGAATATGGGATCATTAGCCGCAGCTAAATGGGATAATCTAATGTTACCCGTTGTTGGAGTTACCCTGTGTTGTCTATTCTTTCTATTTCAATCCCGCACCCTCAATACCTTACTCTTAGGAGAGGAGGCTGCTATCACCTTAGGCATCAATCTGACGAAAATACGTCGTATATATATGATTATTACGGCCCTCATTACAGGACTGATCGTTTCTGTCTGCGGTATTTTTGGGTTTGTGGGACTGGTAATTCCCCATGTGGTGCGTGGTCTAGTCGGGTCAGATCACAGACGTTTAATGCCAGGTACTATCCTAATCGGAGCTATTTTCTTAACATGGGCTGATGTATTGGCACGCATCATTTTGAAAAGTGGTGAATTGCCCATCGGTATCATCACGGCCGTAGTGGGAGCACCCTTTTTCATGTATATTCTGTTTAAGCAGTCCTTTGATTTTGGAAATAAGTAAGGAGGTTCGGAATGGATCTGGAATTAAAAAATATTAATGTAAAGTTTGGCGATAAAAACATTATTCAAGATATTTCCTTGGCGGTTGCCAAAGGAGAATTTGTAGGCATCATTGGCCCCAATGGCAGTGGAAAGTCCACATTATTGCGCACCATCTATCGAATCATTCAGCCCAATAGCGGCATGATTCTGTTAGACGGACAGAATCTAAAAGATGTTAAATTATCCGAATCCGCTAAAAAAATGGGGGTCGTAGGACAATTCAATAGCATTAACTTTGATTTTACAGTGCTAGACATGGTTATGATGGGGCGTACACCTCATAAAAGCTTATTAGGCTCAGATACCCCTGCCGATTATGCAATTGCTATGGAGTCCATCCGAAAAGTAGGTATGGAGAAACACGCTAATCGTAGTTTTTCCACCTTATCTGGGGGTGAAAAGCAGCGAATTATATTAGCGCGCGCTTTGACCCAGCAGCCTCAATTATTAATTTTAGATGAACCGACAAATCATTTGGACATTAAATATCAGCTCCAGATTCTTTCAATTGTAAAGTCACTTGGTATTGGTGTACTTGCGGCGCTGCATGACCTAAGTCTGGCAGCAATGTACTGCCATAAATTATATGTATTAAAAGAAGGCACTGTAATCACAAGTGGCGTACCGAATGAAATTCTAACTCCCCAACTGGTCCGAGATGTATATGAAATTGAATGCGATATTCAAAAGAATCCAGCTACAGGCTATCTTTCTATTACGTATTACCCCACTTGTCGCCATGCTTAAGAGGAGATGTATAATGAAAAAAACGAGACTGAGCCCGATTATCCTTATCCTATGCTTTATGGGCATCCTGTCACTAGCAGGCTGTGGTCAATCCAATCCTGCTGCTATACCAAAAGCTGCCTCAACCCCTTCCCAAAGCAATGATGCAAAGTATCCCGTTACCATCTCTAATTACGACAGTTATGAAAACCCAATTTCCTATACCTATAAAAAGGCTCCTGAAAGAGTGGCCATTATTCACCCAGGCGCAACGGAACTGCTGTTAGAATTGGGCCTTGAAGACCGTATTTTATCCACCATCGCCCCCTATGGTGCTCCTTTAGACCGGATAGCCGAGAAATATGCCAAGCTTGCCATCATGAGGGCCAAATATCTTCCTTCCCAAGAAGAATTACTGGAAATGCAGCCCGATATGATCATTGGCTGGGCTCATAATTTCCGTTCCAGCGAACTGGGAGATGTAAAGTCCTGGCAGGAACGCGGCATTGGAACCTTTGTAATGCAAAGTACACTAACCAAAAGCGAACCCACTCTCGATAATGTCGTCTATGCCTTTATTGCTGATATGGGCACCATCTTCGGCATTCCGGAAAAAACGACTCCTTATATCCAAAACCTCAAAGACCGCGTTGGCAAAATCCAAGCAGCGACCAAAGACATTCCTCAGAAAAAAACAGTGATTGTACTGCAAGATCATTTCAATGGCACCTTTTCGGTCTATGACAGCCATTATTTAATTAGCAACATGATCGATCTCGCTGGTGGCAAGAACCTTTGCCAAGACATCACCTCCTTTGTCGGTGCCGAAAAAGTACTGGCCTTTGACCCGGATTTCATTATCTATGTATCCCATGATAAAAATGAAGGTGCAAAGGATCTTACTGATGAAGAAGCATTAAAAGCGTTACATGAAGTCTCAGCATTACAAAGTATGAGAGCAATTCAGAAAGGCAGCATTATTAACCTTCCTTTCTTCACTGTTAACAACGGTGGAATCCGTACAGTTGACGCAATCGAGAAAATTTCTCATGCACTCTATCCTGAACAATATCAATAAAAAAACGTTATGTGTACTTTAAAACATAGAAAGTAAACCGAACCGCAGAGACGCAGAGAACACAGAGAAAAGACAGATAGGGTTAAAAATTCCCCTCAGCGTCCTCTGCGTCTCTGCGGTTAAATCGTTCTATTTGCTCTGTTTGCCATTGCGAACAGAGTGAAGCAATCTCTTGACAAAATTTTCTTTTTTATTTAAAATGTTAACTGATCGTAGTCAGTTTCATGGAAGAGGGGTGTTCTTTATGATTAGAGTTACGAAAGATCCTGAAATACGTCAGGCTGAGCTGATGGATGCAGCGCAAGAACTATTTATTTTGCTGGGATATCAGCAAACTACAGTAAGTACGATTGTGAAAAAGGTGGGCGTAGCCCAAGGAACATTCTATTATTATTTTGCTTCTAAAGAAGCGATCTTAGAAGCGATATTTGCCCGCCATGTGACAACTATGCTGCTGGAAGTTCAGACCTTTTATTCCGACAAAAATACGGTATTAGAGAAATTACAACTATTTTTTAACCTTTTCTATAAATTATGCTACTGTGATGAACCAGGCCTAATCGGCAAGATTTTATATAAAGAGAAACAGGGTTTGTTAATTAATAAACTTTGGCGGCAAATGCTGTTCACTACGCAGCCAATCTTTAAAGGAATCCTAGAGCAAGGCAACAAAGAAGGGCTAACAAATGTCATACATATGGATGAAACATTTTCTTTTTTTGCTGGCATTATGGCTGCCTTACTGGAAGCAAGCTCGCCTTTAGAGTTTGATCGTGAAGTAGATCCTATCATCGTAGCGAATAAATTAGAAATTGCCGGAAAATTAATTGAAAATTTATTAGGAGCACCTGTCGGCAGCATTCACTTAGACCCATTGGATAGTAAACACTGTCTACAGCAGCTGTAATATGGTGCTGCATCTTTTACATGGTCAACAAATAGAAAGTCCCTGCTATATTCCATAAACAGAATATAGCAGGGACTTTTATTATGAATACTGTCTTATATCATAACGGAGATTATGATACTTACAATTGCAGCAGCTCCAAGACACATCGGAACTGCTTTGAACAACAAATTGGAAAATAAGCTGTTACGATCCTCTTCATTGGTGCATGAGCCTAATAACAGGCTGCCGCCGGAAGAGAAGGGAGAAATCGCAGTCGCTTGAGCACCAATAACAACACTAATGAACAGAACCATTGGGTTAATGCCCGTTGCAGCTACAATAGAAGGAATAATGGGAAATAAAGCTGGAGTAACCACTCCTAGTGTACTACTAAAAAATGACATAATTCCACCAACAATGCTTAGTGCAATAGGCACCAGGAAAGCAGGCATATTACCTCCAATCCATTTTGCAAGAAGTTGAATAGTTCCGGCTTTGATCGCCACTGAAATCAGCATTCCAACACCACAAATCATAATCAGAGTACTCCATGGAACCTTAGCAACAACCTTTTTCTCATCAGCAAGCTTAAGCATAAGTGCCACTACAGAAAACACGATGGAAATAAGTCCAATGTCAATTTTAGAATTAATAAAGGTAATCGTCTTGTTAAGAGGAAGGATTATATGCAGAACAGGAGCAGCCAGTACAATAGCCATCATCAAAATAATAAGATATAAGGTTGTCTTTTGCTTCTGATCAAAAGGCTCTGGTTTTTCAATATTCAAGTTTCTACTAAGTGTCTTTTTCGTATTGGTGAATATTAGTAGTCCGGAAATAACCAGAATGGGAATAATCATAGTGCTTATAAATATGGCAGTTGTATAGCCAAAAGCTATTTCAGCAGGATAACCGGCAGATTCAATTAAGCTTTTAAAGATAATGCCGCTTTGACTGGTCATGAAGTTAGCCCCTGCCAGTGCACCATAGTTTGCGGCCACCGCGCCGATCATTTTGCTCATGCCGGTCTTTTCACACAGCAGAAGTGTAATGGGGGCCATGAAAGCCAAGACTGTAAAAAAGCCTGCACCTAAGCTAGCAATCAGTACTGCTGCAAAGAAAATAACAAATGGAAGTATCCGTGGAACTTTGCGACAACTATACAATAGATACGTAGCTAGTTTCTCCAATGTGCCATTTACAAGAGCAAAGTTATAGAAAAGAGAAACTGCAAAAATAACAAAGAAGATGCTCATTGGCCACATACTTATGACTTCACTGGTCTTTAGGTTTAAAAAGAAGCACCCGATAATGTACGCAAAGGAAATAGCAAAAAATCCGGTATTAATCTTAGTCTTATAACCTAGGGCAATCGAAATTGCAATTGCAAGCACTACAATAAAGCTAATCATATTTTTCCTCCTTGTATAAACTATTCATTTAATCCAAGTAGCATCGATGGGATTTTCTTGGTCATTACGTCAAGCTGTTCTTTGGTAATGCCATTGTCAGCCAGATACTGCATGTATTCTTCCAATGCCAGCTCCCAGTTAGGATTCTCAACCTGTCCACCATCTGTGTCAACCATTACGTTCTTATAACCGACTTCCTTTATGATCAGTAGATTATCTTCAAGATTGCTCTTGTAAAGACCACCACCCATAGGCTGAGCGTAACATCTTTCCAAATATACATCATAGTCCTTTACAATTCTTATCTGATCTTCATGGGACATTCCTACAACCCAAAATTCCGGATGAGTAATAACAATTTTATTTAAGCCCATACTTTTCGCCTGATCAACCACAGGAAAAATTTCTTCTGGAGATAAATGCCCTGTTCCAAGAACAGCATCATATTCCTTAATCATTTTAAAGATTTCCTTAAGGGGTTCCTTTACTTTTCCATTGTCTAAGCATTCAATACCGCCAGTCTTTCCGTTTTTCCGCAATTGATTAGCAGCATGGGTTGTTGGCAGCCAGACTACTTTAGCACCCATTTTCAGACCAGTTTCTACTGCGATGGGATTCAGACCGCCAATGGCATGATTTAAAGTTATGCTGCCAAACATCGTAAAGTTGTTACTTCCTTTATGGACAATTTTATTATGCTCATTTACCAGAAATGCTCGATTCATGGTTGTACCATGGTGAGATTTAATTACAATTGCCCGAGCACCGACCCTGATTCCAGCCTCCATCATTTGAAAATCGTTGTAGGCCCTTTCTCGGATATCTGGCAATGAATGAACATGCATATCAATGACGCCTTTTAGTGAAACTTTTTCCATAATATCTCTACCTCTCCTTTCATTCTTTTCATTTTGTGACCAATTTTTCTAGAATACCGTCCCAACTAATATTAATTTTTAACCTTTGTTAGATTTCACATAATAATTGATCAAAGAACCCGCCAAGATAATATCTCGGTCATTCCTTGACAAATTCTCAAGCTTTAAATCGATAGCATTTTTACCATGAGAATTTATAATGAAAGCTTGAATTTTATCTGCACCATTTTCAATTGCCTTACGAATTTCTGGGATGTATAGGAAATCATCCACGGAAAGCTTCCCTTTGTCATCCTCATCAATTGTAAAAGGAATCATGCCCCAATTCATCAAATTGCTGCGATATCGTTTGGTAGCATATTCAATAGCAATATTTGCATCCCCCCCTAAAACTCTTTGGCAAGAAGCTGCCTGTTCTCGTGCTGAGCCATCACCAGGTTTGATGGCAAAGATAATACTGCCAAGCCCTGTATTTATGATCAAGTTTTGCAGTTGTTCTGCTGTTTGTCCATCTTCTAGATTTGCTAAAAAAAGCTCTTCAATTTCTTCGAACCCTTGCCCTTGCTCTAATAAAGCTTGGCGTTTTTGCTCCATTTTTTGAATTGCTTTCGCTCTGCCGACATATTGAGGATCTCTGCGAGATAAAGTAAACTCAGCCAGTTTTAAGGGGTTTGAACGATAAGATGAAGTTTCACCTGAAGGTATGAGCTCATCCGTTGTCGTAACAGGATCTAAAAGCACAGCCGAAATTTTAAGTAACAGGTTCTCTGGCAATGACCGTATCTTTGGCCACGGAATAATATTAGGTCCAAAAACTAGGTCTTCTTCCGGATGAGGCTTCCCAAACCCTTGGTATATTCGATTCCTATAGATCTCCTGATTGAATGTATATGGTAATACCACGGAGGAAAAGTCAACTTCAGTTGCCGCTGTTAGGATGCCGCCATGTAAAGCAGTCGCTGCAATGGAACGGGCATCCATCAATGCCACTGAGGCTAATTGACCATTATCTGGTTTAGAGCCTTCACGGTTCAGGAAATTTCGAGTAGTATGACGAATACTAAGGGCATGATTAGCAGGGACATCGCCAGCACCAAAACAAGGACCACAGAATGCCGATCGTATGCTAGCGCCTGCAATCGTCAATTTTTCAATAGAACGGTTATTCATAAGTTCAAGAAATACAGGTTGGCTGGAAGGATATACACTTAAGGAAAACTCGCCCAGAGATTTTTTCCCAAGGATCTGCGCCATCGCCACAATATTTTCATAAGTACCGCCAGCACAGCCAGCAACAACAGCTTGCTCTACTTTTAGCCGGGCATTAACGATCTTATCTGTTAATTGAAATGTAACATTGGGATTGTCAATCAACTTGCGGCCTTCGGCTTCCACTTGGTGCAGAATGTCAGCCATATTTTGGTTTAGCTCAGAAATGGTCCAGGCATTGCTGGGATGAAAAGGCAACGCAATCATCGGTTCAACACGACTTAAATCTACTTTTACTAATCCATCATAGTAACTCACTTCCTGAGGATCTAACTTCCGATAAGCGTCAGAACGACCATGAATCTTGTAATATTCTTCTACCTGTTCATCAGTACGCCAAATGGAAGATAGACAAGTGGTCTCTGTAGTCATAACATCAATGCCATTGCGATAATCCACAGTAAGGTTAGTGATGCCAGGCCCAACAAACTCCATGACCTTGTTTTTGACCATGCCATTTTTAAACACTGCCTTGATGATAGCAAGAGCAACATCTTGAGGTCCAACACCTGGTGCCGGGCAGCCTTCAAGATATACCGCAATCACTTCTGGGTAACGAATATCATAGGTACGCTCAAGAAGTTGTTTAGCGATTTCCCCGCCGCCTTCACCGATAGCCATAGTTCCTAAGGCTCCATAACGGGTATGACTGTCGGAACCGAGAATCATCTTGCCACAACCAGCCATCATCTCACGCATGTACTGATGAATGACCGCTTGATGCGTAGGAACAAAGATTCCTCCATATTTGCGAGCGGCTGAAAAGCCAAAAACATGATCATCTTCATTAATGGTACCGCCAACAGCACACAGGCTATTATGACAATTTGTCAGTACATAAGGCAAAGAAAATTCTTTCAAACCGCTGGCAATAGCGGTCTGAATAATTCCCACATACGTAATATCATGAGAAGCTAACGCATCAAAACGCAGCTTCAAATTGCGTTTGTCCGCTGTCATATTGTGCTCAGTAAGAATTTGATATGCAATGGTACCTGTGCGAGCACGCTCTTGCTCTATATTAGACTCCAACAATGGAGCAAGTCCCTCATAAGCCAACCGATTATTAATCTCTACTAAGCTAAGCTTATCAGCATCTTTTATAACGACCTGCCCCTTTAAAAGATAGATAGCTTGATCCAATACTTCAACCATAGTAACTCCTCTTTCTCTTCATCGTTATTAGTTCATAAAAAATTAAATTACTTTCTAATATTTCTCTCACTTTAGTCATGCAGTTGGTCGAATCACATCAATTAAAGTTCCATCCCGATATTCAACCACCGCAGCGATCTTATCACTCACTTCAATGGGATCAGGCTTACCAGCAAATTCATAAGCAATATTTCTCAGCTCTTCTATATCCATAAGAGGAATATTAGCTGCTTTCAAATTCTCCTTTAAATCTGCACGTAAGGGGTTAACTGCTACTCCCCGTTCCGTAACAATGATATCCACCGTCTCTCCAGGAGTACAAACCGTATGTACCTGATCGATTACCATCGGCAAACGACCACGTAAGAGTGGTGCCACCACAATCGACAACGCAGCACCTGCTGCCGTATCTTGATGACCTCCTACAGCTCCCATAATCACACCATTGGAATCCGTAATGACATTCACATTGAAGTTTACATCCACTTCAGTAGCACTTAAAATAACTACATCAAGCTGGTTCACAATCGGTCCGCCATTATGGGGATTTGCATAAAAAGCAGCCGACATTTCCTGATGATTTCTATTTTTCTTTATGGATTCTATGGACGGAATATCAAAATCTTGTACATCATATACGGCCTTAATGAGCCCCTCTTCTAACATTTCAATAAAAGGTGCCGTTACACCACCCAAACCAAAACTAGCGGTAATGCCTTGTTTCTGCATTTTTCCCTTTAGGAATCGCGCAGCTGCTAAGGATGCTCCGCCACTGCCTAGTTGGATGGAATAGTCTTGTTTAAAATATCCAGAGTGCTCAATGGCAGTGGTAGCATATTGAGCGATGAGTAATTCCCGGGGATCTTTACTGATTCTTAGTGCTCCCGAGGCAATTCCTTTGGGGTCGCCAATCGCTTCTACTGGCACAATATAATCAACTTGCGTTTGTGGAATACTGATGGGAAAAAGAGGATATGGCACTAAATGATCGGTTATAGCCACTACTTTATCCGCATAAGCTGCATCCACCATTGCATATCCCAAAGAGCCGCAGGCTGATTTTCCTTCCACGCCGTTGATATTACCATAGGTATCACAGGCAGGTGCCCCAATAAAAGCAACATCAATGTGTAGTTCACCGCATTCAATGGCTCTAGCCCGTCCACCATGAGAACGAATAATGGTTGGTTTGGAGAGTTTACCACTGGTCAAAAGCTGCCCTAGTTTACCCCGGGCACCACTAGTTTCTACCGCAATAATCACACCTTGCTCGATATAGGGAATGATTTCTTCATTAATAGTATTAAGAGAACTAGGTGCAAGAGTCAGATCTTTAATGCCTTTCTTAGCAATGACAGCCATCACCATATTTAAGACATAATCGCCATTACGAAAATGATGATGAAAGGAAATGGTCATACCATCTTTTAAACCAGATGCCTCAATTGCCTGCTCAATGGATGCAAGGACCTTTTCCGAACGTGGTTTATTCACTTTAATAGCAGAACCCGTTAAGCGGCCGGTTGGCACGTAGGAAAAAGGACCGATATAAGGCTTTACATTTTTAATTCCCACTATACTTTCTGGGATTTCTCTACCAACGCCATTCATCATAAGGTTGTCCCCCCTTCGTTCTTGCCAACTGCATTTGCATATGCTAATGTTCTTTGTGCCCTCTTCACAACTGGAATATCAATCATCTTACCATTTAGCGATACAACGCCCGATTTACGGGTCAATGATTCTTCATAGGCTGAAATAACTCTTTGTGCATGATCAATTTCTTTTTCCGTTGGTGTGTAAATCTCATGCACAATGTTTATTTGTCGTGGATTGACTACGGATTTGCCATCAAAGCCCATCTCTTTAATCCGAGTAGTTTCAGCAATAAAGTCTTCTTCATTATTAACATCACCAAATACTGTGTCAATGGCATGAATCCCCGCTTCTCTGGCTGCCAAGATCAATTGTCCTCTGCCTGCAAAAAATTCTTTGCCGTCTTTGGTTCGAGAAGTCTGTAAATCGGCTAAGTAATCTTCCCCTCCAATAGCAATTGCTACCATTCGTGGGCTTGCTGCAGCAATATCATAAGCGTTGCGGATTCCCTTTGCTGTTTCAATGGCAGCCATCATGTTAATGCTGCCAGGAAGGAATCCATGTTTTATTTCAGCAGCAGTAATCAGCTCATCAATTTCCTCAATATCAACAGCTGTTTCTGCTTTAGGCAGGCGTATGAGATCGGGTTTTACGGCTAAAATGGTTTCTAAATCTTTATAGCCAAAAGGAGTGCTGATGTGATTAATGCGTACTGCAACTTCACAAGAATAGTGGATGAATTTCATGGCGTTATATACCAAATGACGCGCCGCATCTTTCTCGCTAAGGGCCACGGAATCTTCTAAATCAAAGATAATGGTATCCGCTCCATAGATTCCCGCATTGATTAGCATGCCTGGATTATTGCCGGGTACGAACATCATGGTTCTGCGTAATTTCATCCTAGTACCTCCTCTGCTGCTCTATCAATTGCCGTCATCATACGAGCTCGAATTGTGCAATCTAAAGCACCTCTATCATTAGCTGCTACATGGACAGCATCAATACCTTGTTCGCGCAAGACCTCCTGAATCACATTTTTGATTTGACGGCCATACTTTTTCAGCACGGGACTGGTCAGCTCAACATGAATTCCTTTATCTGCTGAGACAGGCGTAAGAATGATTAAAATGTCATTTGACTCAACTGTGCCAGCTTGACTTGGCTGAATAATTTGTAACATACAATACCTCCAACGTATTTTCAAAAGATGATTTATTGTTGTTATCTTCAGAATCTTTCTATTTCAATTGAATTGTACTATAATAAACTCAATAAATAAAATATCGATATTTTATAAAATCCATAAAATATTTTTATGGCTACTTAAAGTGAGGAAATACAATGGATGATAAAGATTGCATCATTTTAAAAATTATCTCTGAAGAAAAAAACATTACTAAAGCAGCTGAACGTCTATATATTTCTCAGCCAGCTCTCAGTTATCGTCTAAAGAATCTTGAAAAAGAATTTAAAGCTCAAATTGTTATACGAAATACTACAGGGATCGTCTTTACCCCTCAAGGTGAAGAATTACTGGCCTATGCCTTAGAAACACTCACCAAGTTGACAACCATTCGAGAGCGTATCCATAATATGAAAAATTCGGTACAAGGCTCTTTACGTATCGGAACTTCTTCCGTTTTTGCTCATTGTGAACTCCCTTCCATACTCAAAGGGTTCCTTACTCTCTATCCCAATGTCGAGATATCAGTAAAAACAGGCTTAAGTTCTAACATGTATACATTACTGCAAAAAGAAGAAACGACGATTGCCATTTTACGGGGCGATCGTTTCTGGCCGGAAGAAAAATACATGCTGAGTGAAGAACCACTTTGTCTTGCGGCCTGCCAGCCAGTTGATTTTAAGGATTTACCCTATCTTCCTCGTATTCATTATGGAACAGATTCTGCGCTAAAAGATATGGTCCATAATTGGTGGCGTGAATCATATCCTTGCCCATCAAAAATAACGATGGAAGTCGATAGTATGGATACCTGCCGGCAAATGGTTCTCCACGACCTGGGATGGGCGATCTTACCAGCTATCGGCTTAAAAGAACAGCCCTCACTTTTTACACGAGAATTATACTGGCGTGATAATACCCCTGTTCTACGAAGAACATGGATGTTATGTCGCACTTCATCCCTAAACCTTTCTGCAGTTCAAGCTTTCGTCGACTATATAAAAGATTGTTATCACTTAAACAATTCGATCCACTTGCCTTCCCATAAAATAATTCATCCCTCATTGTCAGATTTTCAAGCATAACTTTGTTACAATCCAAAACCTTCCTATTATTATTCATTGCAGACTAAAGCAAAAAGAATTACAATAATGACTAATGAATCACTTTTTATAACAGGGGGTAGATATATGGATTATAGCTTTTGGAGTACTGCCACACATTATTATCAGCTAATCGAAACTGCTTTTAGTTATGAGCATGGATATCGTTTAGGAGTATCAATAGTCATTTTTTTATTTTTTTGGCTATTTAGAAATAAATTTACAAAGTACATTCTTTATTTGCTAATAAAAATTTGTAACACAAAAGCAACTGCAAATGAATATTTAATAACTGCATTTAGGTGTCCTTTAGTAAATACAATCGTCGCATTAGGAACTTATCTAGCATTACGAAATATTTTTCCTCTTACCTATGATCATTTATTGGATCAACTGTTACGTTCTTTCATTGTTCTCTTTATGGCCCATGGCATACATACGTTAGTGAAGCTTTATGGAAACAATGTGGAAGAATTAGGTAATGTTCTTGATATCAACGTTGATAAGATCTTGATTCCATTCTTCTCAAAAATGATCCGCTTTCTAATCCTGTCACTTGCCTTTGTAACAATTTGCAGTAACTGGGGATACGACATTAATGGTTTTATCGCAGGTCTCGGTTTAGGCGGGCTTGCGTTTGCATTGGCAGCTAAAGATCTGCTAGCCAATATATTTTCAGGAATGGTGATTATTGCAGATCGCCCCTTTAGCATTGGCGACTGGATAAAAACAAGTGATTTGGAAGGAACCATAGAAGATATCAATTTTCGAAGCACCAAAATTAGAACCTTTGAGCACGCTTTGGTAACAGTACCAAATTCCAATCTTATCAATGCTCCTATTATTAATTTCACAAAACGAGAAATGCGCAGGATTACCTTCAATCTTGGAGTAACATACGACACTCCAAGTCATGCCCTCAAAAAGTGCATTGAAAAAATTCAGTACATGCTTGTGCAGCATCCTTCCATTGATAATAAGACGATTTTTGTAAAGTTTGATTCATTTGGTGAAAGCGGCTTACAAATCTTTATGTATTTTTTCACAAAAACTACAATCTGGGAAGAATATTTAAATATCAAACAAGATATTAACTTTCAAATCCTGAAAATACTAGAAGAAGAAAATGTAAGCATTGCCTTCCCTAGAACCAGTCACTATTTCGAAACACCTCTTCAAATCGTTAATCCGGCTCAATCAATTTTGACAAAAGAGTAAAAAATAAAAAGATCGCTGCTGTATGGCTAAAATAGTCCAAACAGGTACAGCGATCTTTTTATCTTTTAAATAAGCCTTTTATAGGCTTATTTTTTCTACTCCTTCCATTTTAGTTAGAAACTCTGGTCCTATATCGTCGAATGCACGGAAACGTTATCGCAATTATCATTCATATAGCCCCTTTGCGTATGATTTATAAAAGATATGAAGATACTAAAATAAAACCATGAAGTATCAGAAATGGAGGAGATATTATGATAAGGGTAGCCATGTCAATCGTTGTGCTTTCTCACCAAGCTAATGGATAATGCAGCCTATGTGGTTACACATGTATATGCTCGTGCTAACGTTGTAACAGCAAGGGTTGATAAATGAATATTCACAGGAAAATTGTTGAAACTATAATAAGAAGGAGAGATTATGCTAATGTCAAATGAGAAAGAAACATTAATTAAAAGTTCGGATCAAACTAGTCGTGGTGATGTGGAGTCAATTGCTGGGAAAGGTGACGCAAGCGGTACCAATAATCCTAATGCACATTTTGATGTTCATGAGAATGCTAAAAAATACTATGATATTGAAAAATCGCCTGCTTCTATGGAGGAAGTACATAAATGGCAGCGCCAGCATATTAAAACCCATGATCAGAGTAAAGATGGGTTTCCCCTTAATATAATAGTCGATCCTGCCATGCGTGAAATGTATCAGCACGTTCACGCGCAAGGTCTCACTAATGTTTTTGATCGGTTCGAGCAACAGGAGAAGATTCGCTGTAATTTTTGTACATCCGGTTTATCTTGTCAATTATGTGCCAATGGTCCCTGTCGTATTAATGCCAAGACGCCCCGAGGTAACTGCGGTGTTGATGCAGATGTAATGGTCTCGAGAAATTTTGTGTATCGCCACGTCACGATTGGAACTTCAGCAAATATATTCCACGCGCAGCAAGCTGCACGTACTTTGAAAGCAGCTGCCGAAAATCCCAATAGTGGTTTAAAAATCCGTGATAAAGAAAAATTACTCAAATATGCAGAAATGGCTGGATTAAACAGCCATGAAGATGTAAATAAAGTGGCGGTTAATTTCGCCAATTGGGTGCTTGAAGATATGGGGAGACCTTATTGGGAAGAGTCGGCAATGACCAAAGTCTTTGCTCCTCCTAAACGTCAAGAATTATGGCGCAAATTAGGCTTATTCCCAGGTGGTGGTTTTAGTGAAATCGCATTAGCGCAAACAAAGTGCATGACAAATCTGAATGCCGATCCAGTTGATTTTTTACTCACTTCCGTACGATTAGGTGTCGCAAATGAATATCAAGGCTTATTTGCTCTCGATATTTTACAAGAAATATTAATGGGTACACAAAAGATAAGAACTGCAAAACAAAATATGGGCTTACTCAATAAGGATATGGTAAATATTATTACCAATGGACATATGCCGCTTACAGCACACGTTGTAATTGAATTAGCTTCCACTCCTAAATGGCAGGAAAAGGCACGAAAAGCAGGTGCAACGGGTCTTCAGATATTAGGTCATGTTTGTGAAGGGCAACAGCTGCTTAACTATGAAGATACTGGGAAGATGAGCGCGTACGGTGGTCAGGAAGGGGAATGGTTGTCAGAAGAATATCTGTTAGCAACTGGGGCAGTGGATCTATTTATGTTTGATTACAATTGTACGATTCCGACCCTGCCCTTATATGCTAAGCGCTTTGGCACTACTATGGTTAGTACCCATGAAGTCATTCGTATGCCTGATACACAAGTTGTAGAATTTAAGCCTGAAGAGATGAGTACACAGGCGGAAAAGATCTTAAATATGGCAATTGAGGCGTATTCTAAGCGAAAAGCAGAAAATAGAGAAGTCTATATTCCCCCACATGTGTCTGATTGTATGATTGGTTTTAGTACCGAATCAGTAAAAGCAGCTTTAGGTGGTTCGTGGAAGCCACTGATAGATGCAATTGTAGAGGGGAAAATTCGCGGGATTGCTACGATCGTTGGCTGTACAACTGCTCGATATGGACAAGGTGGTAGTAACATTTTCCGGATTACGAAAGGTCTTATTGAAAAAGACATCCTAGTACTATCTGGTGGCTGTACTTCATCCGTAATGCAGTATACTGGGCTGGCAGATCCCAAGGCAGCGGACGAAGCGGGAAGTGGCTTGAAGGCAGTGTGTAAGGCATTAGGAATTCCGCCAGTACTCTCTTATGGTGCATGTGTAGACATTGGGAAAATGACCCAGACGGCTAAAGAGATTGCTGACGCGCTAGATGTAGATACGAATATGCTGCCAATTGTTATTGGTGCACCTGAATATTTAGAGCAAAAGGCAGTTGCCGATGCTTGTACTGCCATTGCCCTGGGGTGGCTAGTACATGTTGCCCCAGTTCCTTCGGTGACAGGGAGCGATTTAGTAGTAAAAACACTAACAGAAACGACTGAAACCTTGGGTTTGGGCAAATTGACAGTGGAAACATCTGCGGACAAAACCGTTCAAATTTATGTAGACCATATTGAGAAAAAGCGCAAAGAGCTTGGAATATAGGTCACTATACTAGAAGAAAAAGGAACCTCTTGTGAATACTTTTAGTATCCATAAGAGGTTCCCCTATATCATCAAACAGACTCTAATGATTCAATTATCGGCGGTGTAAAGGCTACTGGAGCTTCATTAATTTCAGTAGGTAAGCCCATTGTATCAAGTAAATCAATAAACGGCTTTGCCTCTAGTTCTTCAACATTTACCATATGTTTTACATCCCACTCACCGCGGGCAACTAACATCGCTGCCGCTGCTACTGGTACCCCTGCTGTATAGCTGATTGCCTGGGATTCTACTTCTTGGTAACACTCAGCATGATCACAAATATTATAAATAAAGATTGCTTTTGGTTCATTATTCTTGGTTCCGCTGATGTAATTGCCAATGCAGGTTTTGCCAGTATAACCAGGAGCTAAGGAGGATGGGTCTGGCAGTAAAGCTTTTAATATTTTAAGAGGCGCGATCTCCACACCTTCTGTTATTTTCACTGGTTTTTCCGAAGTAAGACCAATATTGGTCAAAACGGAAAATACATTAAGGTAATGCTCGCCAAAACCCATCCAGAAACGAATGGAATTTGCGTCAATATTCTTAGATAGAGAATGCAGCTCATCATGTCCTGTCAAGTATACGGGACATGATCCCACCACAGGAAAATCATAATCTACACGTATGGAGTGAACTTTCTGCAGCACCCATTTACGATCTATCCAAGTCCATACCTTTTTAAATTCTCGGAAATTAATCTCTGGGTCAAAATTAGTGGCAAAATACTTGCCATGACTGCCAGCATTAACATCCAAGATATCAATTGTATCAATGGTATCAAAGTATTCCTTTTGCGCTAATGCACACCAGGCATTTACTACACCAGGATCAAAGCCAATACCTAATATTGCCGTAATCCCTTTTTCAGCGCAGCGTTCCTTGCGTTTCCACTCATGGTTCGCATACCAAGGCGGATTTTCGCAAACCTTATCCGGCTCTTCATGAATTGCTGTGTCCATATACACGACACCAGCTTCAATACATGCCTCTAAAACGGACATGTTAATATAGGACTGACCTACATTAATAACAATTTCTGATTTGGTCTCTTTGATTAACTCCACCAAAGATGGAATATTCAAAGCATCTACTTCTCGTGAATACAGTTTCTTTGTTGAATCTTTTAAGTGACCTTTGCGCAGTATACTTTCGATGATTGCCTCACACTTTTGCTGGGTCCGAGAAGCTATGCAAATATCCCCTAAGACATCGTTGTTCATCGCGCACTTATGAGCAACTACATGAGCCACTCCCCCAGCACCTACAATTAAAACATTTTTTTTCATTTTTTCCTCCCTTACTTGTAATACAATTTTTATGATAAACTATTTAAGAAATCTGCATAACTAAATCTGCGGATCACTTCTACAGTATCATCCAACCTCCGCACAGCAATAGCTGGCATCTTAAGCCCATTGAACCAATTCTTTTTTACCATCGTATAACCGGCCGCGTCCGCAAACCGAATTTCACTGCCAATTTGCAGTTTATCTTGGAAATGATAGGTGCCAAAAACATCTCCCGCTAGGCAAGATCGGCCGGCAACCATATATTGATACTTTCCGGTATCGCTCTCATCTATTTTGGCAGAAAGACTATATATTAATAAATCCAACATATGTCCTTCCACAGAAGCATCAACAATGGCAATGTCCATTTCATTATGAACCAAGTCAACCACGCTGGTAACCAGCTCTGCACAGCCAGTAATCGCACTTTCACCTGGTTCTAAATATACCTGAACATCAAATTCTTTAGCAAAATCATCTAATTTTTTGCTGAAAGTTTCGATTGGGTACCCTTCTTTGGTGAAATATAATCCGCCGCCAAGACTTACCCATTGTAATTGTTTCAGCATATCCCCATAGTATTCACCAATGAAGTCAAGTTGCTTTGAAAAAGTATCCACATCATCATTTTCACAGTTATAATGAAACATCAAACCACTAAGACGATGAAGCTGCTGTGCCAATACTTGCTTGTCAACAACTCCCAGCCTTGAATGCTTACGTGCTGGATCGGCTAAATCAAAATGAGAATGGCTAATTCCCGGATTGACGCGCAAACCCAATTTAGCTGATTTGGCCACATCGTAATATCGGTCAAGCTGGGAAACAGAATTAAAAATAATTTTATCAGCAAATTCGGTTACAGCCAGGATATCCTCCTGGGAATATCCCACACAATACGCATGGGTCTCCTTACCGAATTTTTCATGTCCTAGACGTGCTTCATACAGAGAGCTGGATGTGGTGCCATCCATGTATTGCTTCATCAAATCAAATACACTCCAGGTGGAAAAGCATTTTAGGGCCAATACTGACTTGGCTCCAGAAAGCTGACGCACTTGCTGAATGATCTGCAAGTTCCGCAGCAGTTTTTTTTCATCAATCAAATAATAAGGCGTGGCAATTGTCATTTTTAAAAGCTCCTGTTTATAAATATTATTTTAAAATGAGCTACCCAAGCTCAAAAAATGATCTTATGTAAAAGTATATTATTTAAAGATAAATACTTATTTTTTGCATACTATAATTTTCTACGACACTAATAATAGCAAAATCGCGCGCATTTGTCGATTATTCTTTAAAAATAATCGAAATTTATATTTAAAAGTCGTTTGTCGCCGAAATGGTGTGATTTACTAGTCATCATTGCTACTATTATTACTACTGGCAACGTTCAGGATTGTCGATAATCTTTTTGGTAAGTCCGATAAATTGCTCTTTCTCCTGTGGCTCTAATGTTGATAACAGCGAACGAAAAAACAACTGGTCTTCTTCTATATGTTTTCTTCCAAGATCTCTTCCACTAGAAGTGCAGTATAAATAAACAGCCTTTCGATCCTTCTCCGTCCGTTCTCGCTTAACAAGCCCTTTGTTCTCCAAACGACTTACAATTCCAGTTAACGTAGAGGGTTTAATACAGTAGTGTTCGGCAAAATCATTGAACCTCCAAGGATCATCTGTACGTATATGCTGCAGTACATATAACTCTTTGCCCGAGAGTCCTGTTCGCTCAAACTGCCTTATTTCCTTTTCTTTAAATATATGAATTAGTTTATGAAGTATCTGAAACTCCTTCACCCAACAACCTCCCTCTTTTGTTTAATACTTCATGCGTATAATACGTTTTAAGTATTACAATCGTATACTAAAGTTTTCTTCACGTCAAGTACTGCAGGATCCATTGTGATGCATAAGAAAAAAGTTCACGCTAGTTACATTGCCAGCGTGAACTTTCTTTTTATGTTACGTAGTCAGGAACGATGTATGTCTGCGACTTCAAGTGAGGAAGAATTAGCTTATGACAAACGTTTTACTAACTGGTCGTATTCAGGGCTGTTTAAAAAGTTTTCAATCGAAATATGTTCTGCCGTCGGCAGTTTCGTTTTTGCACGTTCGGTTAACGTTCTTTGGGTAATAACAATATCAGCATCGCTAGGAAGTTCATTGACTGCCGTATTGATAACAGCAATGTCTATGCCCGCTTCTTTAAACTTCTTACGAAGAATCGTAGCTCCCATAGCGCTAGACCCCATGCCCGCATCACAAGCAAATACCACTTTATTTACTTTTTTAGAAACAGTTTGAGTAACTTCTACTTTATTGCCTTTGAGTTCTTGTACTTTTGCAGTGGCTTGCACTAATTCGTCTTCATCTGCAACCTGATTGCTCATTTTAAGAATTGCAGAGGCAATGAAAAATGCTACGGCTGTTGCAACGGCAACACCTGCTAATACGGCTAAGAGACCGCCTTTAGGAGACATTGCAATCAATGCGAAAATACTGCCAGGAGCAGGCACAGCAACCAAACCAGCACCTAAAGCTTGGAAAGTCAGAGTACCAGAGACACCACCACCGATAACAGCTAATAGTAAACGAGGATTCATCAGGATATAAGGGAAGTAAATTTCATGAATACCGCCAAGGAAATGAATGATAATGGCACCCGGTGCAGATTGCCTGATACTTCCTTTACCTGCAAACCAATATGCCAGCAATATGCCGAGACCCGGCCCTGGGTTTGGTTCCAATAGGAAGATAACAGATTGCCCTGCTTTGGCTGCCTGTTCCATTCCAATAGGGCTTAAAATTCCGTGATTTAAAGCATTATTCAGGAAAAGAATTTTAGCAGGTTCAATGAATACATTTGCTAAAGGTAATAATCCAGCATTTACAACGGCTGCTAAACCAGCTGACAATGCTGCCGTAATCCCTAACATGATAGGGCTGACACCAACAAATGCCAAGACTGCAAGAACACCGGCAACAATACCAGCTGAAAAGTTATTGATTAACATTTCAAAGCCAGCAGGAATGTTGCCTTCAAATGCTTCATCAACCTTTTTAATGGCCCAGCCGCCGATAGGGCCCATTAACATTGCACCCAAAAACATAGGCTGGGTCGAACCAACAATAATACCCATAGTGGCAACGGCACCAACTACTCCGCCTCTGGCATCGTAGACCATTTTCCCGCCAGTATAACCAATCAGTAAGGGCAGCAGATAGACAATCATGGGTCCGACTAGTTTTGATAAGTTTTCATTTGGCAGCCATCCTGTTGGAATGAATAAAGCAGTAATAAATCCCCATGCGATAAAAGCTCCGATATTGGGCATTACCATTCCACTAAGAAACCTTCCGAACTTTTGAATCGTCGCGCGTGTTCCTAAACCATCTTTTTGCTTCGCTACAACTTTCTCCACTTGGCGTTCCTCCTTTAAAAATGTAAATATAATGTTCTATTTGCATCATATAATACTTATATATGCTTTTCAAGAAAATCAAAATTCGATTTCGTCATAGGA
The DNA here is from genome assembly GCF_000271665.2 of Pelosinus fermentans JBW45. Classification (GTDB taxonomy): domain Bacteria; phylum Bacillota; class Negativicutes; order DSM-13327; family DSM-13327; genus Pelosinus; species Pelosinus baikalensis. The sequence goes on from NZ_CP010978.1 coordinate 4,786,192, forward strand.
CTTGTTGACATTTTTATAATATTCTCATTTTAGTCAATAAAACGAATCGAACCACAAAGACGCAAAGGGCACTAAGGGTTAACAAAAGGACTGCCTCATTACGATTTAAAAAATATCGTAACAAGGCAGTCCTTTTGTTAGTTTTTCCTATTCTTCAATTGGGACTAGTGATGCCTGGAAATGTCTAAGGATGGGCGGTTCCCATGTGATTTTATAACCATGCTTGATCTCATGTGCCCTTTCTTTGATGGCAATAAGGGCATCAGCCATTACGTCAAAATGAGCCTGGGTATATACGCGGCGGGGAATAGCCAAACGAGTAAACTCAAAATCCGCATGAAGCTGTTCTTTGGTATCAGGATCATTCCCCAGCATATAGGAGCCGATATCACATGTACGAATTCCTGCTTCCTTATATAGCTCAATCGCAAGAACCTGACCTGGAAATTCATAATAAGGCAGTTGGAGGAACATCGCCTTAGCATCTACGAATACACCATGACCCCCAACTGGCGACTGATAAGCAATTCCTGCATCATCCAAGCGAGCTGCCAAATATTCCATTTGACCGATACGGTATCGCAGATAATTTTCATCCAGTCCCTCGTAAAGCCCCAGAGCCAAAGCTTCCAAATCACGCCCAGAAAGACCTCCATAAGTGGTAAAGCCTTCAAAGGAGATACAGCGAGCCTTAATAGGCAGAATCAACGGAGAATCAGCATCCTTAATACCAATAAGCCCCCCCATACTTACTACACAATCTTTCTTGGAAGACATGGTAAACATATCTGCACAGGCAAATATGGTTCTGACAATTTCCTTAATGGATGCATCTTTAAATTCTTCCTCACGCAATTTGATAAAGTAGGCATTCTCAGCATAACGGGCAGCATCGATATCCAGAAGGATATTGTATTTTTTGCAGACAGCGGCTACGTCGCGAACATTTTGCACAGATACAGGCTGACCACCGGCAGAGTTGTTGGTAACGGTTATAACCACCAATCCGACATTTTCAGGACCATATTCTAAGATGATCTTCTCCATCTTTTTAACATCCATATTCCCTTTGAAGGGAGCTCTCTTAGCGGGGTCTTTTGCTTCTTCAACAACGCAGTCTATGGCCCTTGCGCCGCAAAGCTCTACATGTGCTCTCGTCGTATCAAAGAACATATTAGAGATCGCCACTTTACCCTCGCTTAGTACTGTACCAAAGAGAACTTTTTCCGCTGCACGTCCCTGATGAACCGGCTGAATAAAGCCATAATTGAAAATATCCTTTCCGGCCTCGACCAGTTTGTAATAACTAGAAGATCCCGCATAGGCTTCATCGCCTCTCATAATGCCAGCCCACATTTGATCAGACATGGCATTAGTACCCGAATCCGTTAGAAGATCAATATAAACATCTTGCCCAGCAAGGTTAAACAGATTATAATTGGCTTCTTTGATTTTTTCTTCTCTTTCTTTTCGAGTGAGCATTTTGATAGGTTCTACCATTTTGATTCGAAAAGGTTCCGGAATATATTTAACTGCCATCACAAATTCCCCCATTTTTTAATGTGTTGTCACTTTTATACTGCTCTGCCTTGACAATGAATCAATGAATTCTTTTACATCTTTTATATCATGCAACTCTCATGCCAAATCAGTTTAAGTGGGAATTTAATAGCATATTGAACATTCCGATAATTTTTCTTGATACGTTTTCTTCTCAGCTGATAAAAAAACGCACCAAGTTAGCCCCCTAACGATGCAGTTCTTCTTTTTTTACGATAACTTGTTTCTTAAACCGAAAGGCCACCAATAATGAATATAAATATATCTTTCAAATCTTATATGCCCGAATTTTATTTAATATCGTGGTATTTGATACTCCTAAAACTTGTCCTGCTAATCTTGATGAAGGGTGTTTTTCTAAGACCTTCATAATGACTTCTTTTTCAATACCGGCAACAATATCTTTTAGCGAAGGCCATTCACCTTCAAGGGGAATCTCAATTTGCAGTGTTTGCTCATTGCGTGAGATATTCTTTCTGCTATGACTGTAAGCAGTGATATCGGCCCAAGCGAAAAGATGATCTGGTCTAATTTCAGCAGCATCAGTCAAATTAATCAAACGCTCCAGGGTATTTTCCAACTGCCTTACATTGCCGGGCCATTCTTGCTCCATCAAGAGAGCTGCGCTTTCTTTTGCCAAATACATTTCTGACTTATTCAGTTTCGTACAGATTTTTCGGATTAAATGCTGGGCAAGCAAGGGAATGTCCTCGTTTCTTTCTCTCAGGGGCAAAATAATCAATGGGATCACATTCAGCCGATAATATAAATCCTCCCGGAATTTACCCGAACAGATTAATTCTTCCAAATTACGATGGGTCGCGGCAATAATCCGCACATCCACCGCAATCTCTTTACTCCCCCCCACTCTGCGAATAGTGCCTTCTTGCAGAGCGCGCAATAACTGAACTTGCAGTCTCTGGGATATGTCTCCAATTTCATCCAAGAACAACGTACCATTGTCAGCCTGTTCGAAAAGTCCCTTTTTTCCTCCTTTGACAGCGCCGGTAAAAGCCCCTTCTTCATAACCGAATAATTCGCTTTCCAGAAGGGTATCCGTCAATGCTGTGCAGTTGATAGCGATAAAAGGATTCTCACACCTGAGACTGCCCGTATGAAGAGCTGTTGCAAATAATTCTTTGCCAGTACCGCTTTCCCCCCGCAGCAAAATGGTTGAGGAGCTTTTAGCTACGGTTTTGGCAACGGTTATGAGTCGAGCCATTTGGGGACTTTGATACACAATATCATCGAAAGTAATCAAAGGACGGGTTTTATCCGATTGCAATAGTATATTTTTTACTTGATGAAAATCTTGAACGGTAGAGACCGCCCCGATAATTTCTCCCTGATCATTTTTCACTGGAACACTGCTGAAGAGAAATTGTATCGTCCTGCCATCCTTCTGAATCTTTCGCTCTCTTAAGCGGTACGTATGTCCCATCTGTAATGTTTCGAGAATAGATGGGTTTTTTCCCAGCAGTTTTTCCACTTGTAAGCCGACGACCTCATCTGGAGTACAATTGAATATTTTACATGCAACTTGATTAATATGGGAAATTTCACCTTGCCCATCAATGGCAAGCACCCCTTCGCTAACGGAATTGAGAATGGTTCGTAATTTATGCTCCTTTTCTTTATAAGGCATTTGACTGCGGAATGTAACGGATTGAATATTCTCTAATGTTCTTAAGTCGGCAACGAATTCTTGAACTTGCATTGGAGAATCACACTGAAATTGAAGAACCATTCCATAGTTGGGAATGACCTCCATGGCGATTTTATCAATATGATGTTCTTCGGTAATCTGAAATATTTTATACCCTAATCCCGGACAATTAATAAAATTAATTTGTATAATATATTCCTGCATTGTCTGGTGCCGCCTTTCATGCCATAGTATTCAAAATTTTGTTTTAAAGAATTCCCATTTTCCACTTAGCTTATCAATAGACTACACCGCAAAAAATACCTGTGATCTACTGATAAGGTAGATTACAGGTATTTTCTATAAAACAAATGTTAATTCCTACTACACAGTCTGCTAAATCTGGAAATTACTAACTGCTACTTGTAACTCGTGAGCCATTTGGGCAAGCTTCTGACTTGAAGCTGCGATTTCTTCCATAGAAGCAGCCTGCTCTTCTGTTGCTGCCGAAACGTTCTGTACCTCTCCTGCTGCGCCCTTCGTTAATTGATCAACCTGCTGTACCGAAAGCACAACGTGTTGACTGTCACTTGCCAAATGCCCGATAACGGCTGATATCTCCCCAACCTGAACTGACAAGTTTGTTACCATCACAATGATTTCTTGGAAGCTGTCGCCCGCTTCATTTACAACTCCGGCACCAGCCTTAACCTTCGTCGTACCTTCTTGCATAGCGACTACAGCTTTGTCTGTCTCACTTTGAATTTCGCCAATCAGATGAGCAATTTGTTTTGCCGCCTCCTGGGATTGTTCCGCCAATTTGCGAACCTCTTCAGCAACGACTGCAAAACCGCGCCCCTGCTCACCTGCTCTCGCCGCTTCGATCGCTGCATTTAAAGCTAAAAGATTCGTTTGACCTGCAATTCCAGAAATCGTATCAACAATTTGTCCTATTTCTTTTGACCTTTCACCCAGTTGCGCAACAGCCATAGCCGAAGCACTAACCGTATGTTCAATATCCAGCATTTGCTTAACAGCGCCTTGTACTGACCTGCCGCCTTCCTGGGCTGTATCGACGGCTTTAATCGACTGCTCTGATACCCCACTAGCATTCTTTGCAGCCTGCTGAATATTCTTCGACATTTGTTCTATTACAGTGGTTACCTCACTCAGTACATGATATTGCTGATCCGTTCCTTCTGCCACCTCCGTTATGGATGATGCAACTTGATTCGCAGCCAATGCGGACTGTTCAGCACTGGACGTTAGTTCTTCCGATGCTGCGGCCAACTGATGAGCATTCCCCTGCACCTGACCGACTAGTTTTTTCAAATTAGTTACCATTGTAGCAAAAGCGGCAGCTAGCAGGCCGATTTCATCTTTGGAAGATATCTCGATTTTCTGGGTAAGATCACCCTGGGCAATCTGGCTCGCCAGCTTCTGCATCTTTAAGATTGGTTCTGAAAAACTTTTGGCAATAAAAAAAGCTAATATCCCCACTAACACCAATACCACCAGCGTTACCAATCCCATCATAACTAATAAAGAATGGGTTTTCTCTGTTATAACAGTATAAGGTACCTCCAAACATATCAGCCAGCCTGTTCTATCATCATAAGTATACGTAACTAATTTTTTACCTGTCTCTTTATCCTCCATAGTTGCAAATCCGCTTTTCTTCTCAGATAAGCCTTGTTTTATAAAACCTACTTCACTCATATCGACACGATCTTTGACCAAATTTTGATCTGGATGAGCCAATACTTTACCTTCACCATCAATTACATAAGCAACCGTACCATCATTAGACAATTTCGTCACAAATTCACTTATTTTCGTGAGGGTAATTGACCCCTGCATGATTCCGATTATCCCGCCTGCTGCATCTGCATCACGAACAGGCGTTACAAGGTTAATAACAAAACGATTCGAGTTTTTGCTAAAAACAACTCCTGATATTACTTCATCTTGCCCCTTGAGCGCTAACTGATAAAAAGGACGCTCCCAAATGTTAGCAACCGGGATATTGTCACCACGTACAACCTGATTTCCTTTTACATCGTCAAGGGCAAATGAGTTTTCTGGATACACCTTCTGAACCTGAACCAGAAATGTTTTTATCTTAGGTACATCAAAAGACTTTACCGTTGGATTGGCAGCTATTGTCTTAAGTGCAATAAAAGATTTATCAAGATATCCATTAATTTGCAGATTAACTTCAATTGCGAGTTCCTTGCATTGATTAATTGTTTCTTTCTCTAGTTCCGCACTTAAATACCGTATTGAAATAACCGACAATAGTATGAGCGGTATAAAACTTATTAATATCATAATGAGCAATAATTTCTTTTTAACACTCATTTTGTGGATTCCTCCTATCAAATGTGATAGCAAATCTACTCAAAGTTATTTAAATATCCTTTATCCAGCAGTATTATTCAATCACTTCAATATTTAAGATACTGCATACCCTATAGTAAGATAAAATGCATCAGGTGGAAATCACCACCTGATGCACAGGCTAAGTCTGCAAGATACGTCAAAGCATTTGCTATATTAATCTAAATGTAGTTGTCCCTACTTGTTTATCTTTTTTACACCTCTATATGCTTAACTTTTCCCAGCAAGAATAGATAATTCAAAATACCAACAACCAAAAGTGCTGAAGAAAGGAGCAACGCCATAGTAAATGAACCGGTAGCTTGCAAAATTGCGCCGGTGACAATAGGACCTATCACTCCGCCCATATTAGAAACCGAATTTTGGAGTCCAGCAACCACTGAGGTCATATTTTTAGGTGCAACATCGCCGGGAAGCGCCCACACCTGGGAAGCAGCCACTGTCGTACCGGATTTTGCAATACATAAAAGTACGATGGCGGTTACCGCCGACTCCGCGAAAGCTGCCAGACCTATGCAAGATGCCATCAGAAGACCGCCAACTAAGAAGACCTTACGAGTAGCAGTTAAAGACAGCCACCCTTTTGACTGTACCTTGTCCGATGCCCAGCCCGCAGCAACTTCAACAAACATTGAGATTAACAGAGGCAGCATAGCTGCAAAACCCATAGCCAGCATTCCCATGCCTTTTTCCTTGATCAGATACGTGGGAAGCCATGTAATAAAGAAATAAGAAGTATAATTAATCATAAAAAACCCGATGCACATTGCCCAAATATTTCTGTATTTTAAAAGTTCGTACCATTTCATCGGCTGTTCTTTATCAAGACCTTCTTTTTTTGACTGTCCATCGCGAATGTATTTTAACTCAGCAGCATTGACACCTTTGTGTTCTTCGGGAATTTCTTTAAAGTACATGACCCAGATGATAGACCAGACAATCCCCGCCCCACCGATAATAACAAAAGTCATCTTCCAGCCAAATAAAGCAATAAGCCAGACAATAAGCGGCATGGCAACCGCTCCGCCAAATTTCGAACCGCTGTCAAAGAGCCCGCCAACAGTTGCCCGTTCTTTATCAGGAAACCATTTGGAAGAAATCCCTGCATTGCTTGGATACGCAGCCGCTTCGCCAATCCCAAGAGCTACGCGAAACCCTAGTATTGATTTAAACCCTGTTCCGAGTCCCGTTAAGGCTGTGGCGATCGACCACCAGGCTACAGCAAAGCCAAGTGTTTTTTTCTGTCCAATTTTATCAGCAAACCAACCTGCTGGAACCTGGAGCAAGGCATATGACCAAAAAAATCCTGACATGATAATACCCATCTGGCTTGGCGTTATACTAAATTCCTTAGTAATATAAGGAGCTGCAGCTGCAAGCACGGTACGATCAATATAATTAATAGCAATTGCTGACCACATTAACGCTGCAACAACCCATCGCACATTAGATTTTTTCTCTGTTGACAAGATAACCCCTCCATTATATGTATTGCTATTACGCTTATTACTTTCGCTTGTTCATAAACTTCCTTTTTATTGCAGGAAGGAAGCGGATTGAATTACAATAATTTTTTATAAATTGCCCTCATATCTTCTTTTGTTACCACTTTCGGATTGTTATCCAAAAGACGTGTTACCTTAGCCGCTGCCTCTATCAGATCGTCGAGGGCCGCTTCATTAATGCCCTTGGCCCGTAAATCGCAGGTAACATTCAAATCTTTGATTAAGGAATATAGGTTATCGATCATTTTCTCTGCAGCCTGTCTAGTGGTACTGCCGGAAATTTCAAGCTCCATTGCAACCGCTATATCTTTAAATTTCTCTTCGCAAACGTCCAAGTTAAACTTCATTACATCTGGTAACAGAATTGCATTGGATAAGCCATGGGGAATATGATATTTTCCTCCCAGAGGATAAGACAACGCATGTACTGCAGTGGTACTAGAAGTTGCAATCGAAATACCGCCAAACATCGCTCCTAAAAGCATATCTTCCCGGGCTGCTACATTATGTCCATCATGATATGCAGTGCGAATACTGCGAGAAATCAAAGTAATTGCTTTCAATGCAAAAGTGTCACTGAAAGGATTCGCTTTTTTAGAAATATAGCATTCAATGGCATGACATAACGCATCCATTCCTGTATTGGCAGTAATATGTTTCGGTAAATTAATTGTCATATTGGGATCTAAGATAACACAATCTGGTACCATCTTTTCGCTGACGATGCCAACTTTCAATTCCTCTTCTGGCACTAAAACGATGGCGTTTGGTGTCGCTTCAGAACCAGTACCTGCCGTTGTTGGAATCATAAGTGTTGGTACGCCGCGGCGTTTTATTTGCGCTTTTCCTTTCACCAATTCACGTAAATTTACACTGTTTGTAAGTAACAAAGAAACGATTTTTGCTGCATCCATGGAACTGCCGCCGCCAATGCCGATAATCATTTGGCATTCAAATTCCTTTGCAGCTTGGAATATTGCATTTACTTGATCTACCGTTGGTTCAGGCGGAGTATCATTGATTACATGGACATTCACACCTGCTCTTTCAAGTAAGGCTTTAGGATTGTCCACTAAACCAGAAGTCCAAACACCTTGGTCAGTGATAATCACTACATTTTTAGCTTCATAATCAGCTGCGATATTTGTTATTTGTTCAATACTACCTGCACCAGCAACGATTTTTCCAATATTCAGCAACGAATATATACTACTCATGATTACATTCTCCCATCATTTAATTATCAAATTTATGCTAAGGCTGACTTTTTTCTAAATAAAATATTTCAAGTTTCAGTTATTTCAAAAAAGTCGTATTTTAGCGAACATTATTGATTCCACCGAGGGTGTTCATAGGCCTTTGGATTGCATACGTTCTTCCAGCGTTCACCATTGATTACCGCAATCACGCCTTCTGCTGCCATGGTTGCTACACCTGAGGCTGCTTCTTTGGTCTGCCCTGCCATATGGGGAGATACGATAATATTGTCATACTTAAATAAAGGTTCATCAACAGTCACTGGTTCATTCTCAAAAACATCCGTGGCTGCGCTATGTATTTGATTCTCTTCTAACGCTTTTGCCAAAGCAGCTTCATCAATAATACCGCCCCGGGAGCAATTAATTAAAATGCCACTTGACTTCATTATTTTTAGCTCCGCTGCACCAATGAGATTTTTGGTTTTAGGTGTCAAAGGAACATGTAAAGAAATCACATCGCTTATTTTTAAAACCGCATTCAATTCTGTTTCATGCTGATATCCTTGTTCAGTGATTGCTTCCGGTGCAACAAATGGATCGTACACAACAACTTTCATTCCAACACCAGACGCCATCTTCGCAAGAACACTGCCAATATGACCATAACCAACCAAACCTAATGTTTTGCCATATATCTCAAAAGCTTTATAACTGCTTCGTATATTAAAATTACCTTTACGAAGCTCTCTATCGCTATGCACCATATCCTTCGCCGCAGCAAACATAAAGGCAAAAGCATGTTCGGCTACCGAACGAGTATTAGCGCCAGGAGCAATGACTACAGGAATACCAAGTTCCGTTGCAGCTTCTACATCCACATCGTCAACACCAACACCAGGACGTCCGATAACCTTTAAATTTTTTGCAGCCAGCATTGTTTCCCTGTCAATGGAGCCAATGCGTATGATAAGACCTTCCGCATCAAGCAATTCAGGCAGCATTGCCTTTGGATCACCATTGTTTGTTATGGCAACCTTTACGTTTGCTTTTTCTAAAACAGCCATTCCATCATCGTGTAATCTATGGGATATAACAACTTTTTTCATTTTTAGCGCTCCTTGTTAGAAATTAGAGGAATTAGAGTTATAAACATAGAGTCAATACTGTTTCCTAGTCATCTGGGCAACTCATTAACTCTATGCTCTTACTCTTTTATATTTAAAAACTACAGATTAGCCTTTGATTACTATTTGTACAATTCAAAAACTTTAAGTAATGCTGCATCAATTTCAGGTTTATTGCAATTTGAAGGTTCCCGGCCTGGACCAACTGGGTGCCCCAGTAAGTTGACCGCACGTTTAACAACAGAGTTTGGATTGCCCATTTGCATAACATTACGAAATGGTCTAATTTTCTTTTGTGCTTCATTTGCCTCTTCGATTTTACCCTGTGACCATAATTGATAGATACTCACCATTAATTCAGGAAATACATTAGAACAACCGGAAATCGCCCCTGTACCGCCTGCCAATAATGTCCATAGAATCAATGAATCACTGCCAGCTAATACACTTAAGCGCGGGTCGGTATTTTCAATGTATTTTAACGTATTGTCAAAATTACCGCTGCTGTCTTTGATACCAATAATATTTTCGTATTTCGCCAATTTTTTCACTGTGGTGTAATCGATATTATTGCCTGTTCTTGCCGGAATGTTATAAAGCAGGATTGGCAGATCAACAGCTTGGGCCACACTGCTGAAATGACGATATAAGTCATCTTGTGAAATGCCGGCAAAGTATGGAGAGATAATGGATAATACATCGACCCCTAGCTCTTTAGCAATTTTTGACAGCTCAATTGTTTCCTGTGTTGTGATACAACCAGTACCCGCATATACAGGTACTCGGCCTTTTACTTCATCAACCGTAACCTTAATGATTTCGATTTTTTCTTCTTTTGAAAATGCATAGAATTCGCCATTTGTCCCTAGAGCAAAAATACCGCTGATTCCTGCGTTAATTAAGCGATTAATTTGACTGCGCAGTTCCTTTTCATTGAATTTTTCCTCTGCTGTTAAGGGAGTAAGAATAGGAGCAATAATGCCTTCTGGCTTAAACATAATAATCATCCTTTCAGTTTGAATTTTTATAGTATTTGATCTATTTTAAAGATCGGCAAATTTTACTTTTGCCATCTTTGCACCAAGTAATAATGACTCAGTCATACTTTTTCCATCTGCAATCCCTTTGCCTGCAATATCAAATGCGGTACCATGGTCAACAGAGGTTCTGATGAATGGTAACCCGACAGTAACATTCACTCCTGTTTCAAAACCTAACACTTTAATGGGAATATGCCCTTGATCGTGATACATAACTACAACAATATCAAATCTTTCCCTAATTGCCGCCTGATAAAATACAGTATCTGGCGGTACCGGTCCGGTAACATCCATTCCCATTGCCTTTGCTTCATCAACGGCTGGTGTAATTTCCAGTTCATCTTCTGTACCAAACAAACCATGTTCACCAGAATGAGGATTCAGTCCGGCTACAGCAATCCGTGGCTTTACAATGCCCATCATTTTCAATGTATCATTTGCTAATCGAATGACACGCAGCACACGATCTTTTTTAACAAGATCACAAGCTTTTCTAAGCGGTACATGAGTTGTCACATGAATAACTTTAAGAGCCCCACCGACTAGCATCATGGAATAATCTTTTTGCCCGGATAAAGCCCCCAGTATTTCTGTATGCCCGGGATAATGACAGCCGCCAAGATTTAATGCCTCTTTATTTAAAGGAGCAGTGACAATTGCATGAATTTCTGCTTTTAGCGCATAGCCAACCGCTTTCTCAATATATTCATAGGCTGCTTTACCAGCTCTTCCATCAACTTGTGCAAAAGGCAAATCCAAGGGTAGATTATCTAAGTCAACAACATCAATCGTTCCATACGTTTTGCCAGCTAGACTTGGTTCTTGAACCGTCTGGCATTTTAAGTCCCCACCGACAATCCCGATGGCACGTTCCATTATTTTTTTATCGCCAAAAACCACGGGTCTTGCAATCTCATATATTTCTTTTGCAGCCAATGCTTTGACAATAATCTCCGGACCAATTCCCGCTGCATCACCCATGGTAATTCCTAATATCGGTTTCATCTGTTATTCCTCCTATCTTGTATATTTATCTAAGAACTCAGCTCATTTTCAAATCCATATAGGATTAAATACAGTTTAGTTTTTCATCCACTTTTCGCATTGCCTGTATGGATAGAACAAATGCATCTTCCTGACCAAAGGCACCCGCTTTTGTTACCACCTGTAAGCCATTGCAACAACCGCCGACCAATCGACCTAGAGGAATACCAACAGCAACTTCCTCCAGTATTTCAATAGCCTCAGCCCCTAAGGAACGGCAAACATGAATGGCTGTATCACCGCCAGTAAGAACCATCCCAGCCAATTGATAATCTGTTAACTGTATGGCAATATCACCTAAAGCAACCGCCGTTTGCTCACTCACTTCGGTACTGCTAAGTCCGCAAATTTTTCCCGCTGCTACAGCGGCAAGAACATCACAGTCATCAACCGCGCTGGCAATTACTATGTCTTTACCCTGCTCCAATTGTTTTTTCGCTTGTATTGTGCATTGCCTTATTTCTAGTTCTTTATCCTGGATAAGGTTGGCTACATTCATTTTTACTAGTTCAATATTCGGTAAATTCAGCGCTGTACTAATCTGTGCTTGGGTGACCTTACTCACACTGCCGGCAATCACCAGCACAGGTCCTTTTGCTGCAATCCCTATGTTTTTTTGCTCAGCGGACCATTGATAAAAATCTGGTAATTGTTCTGCCAAGCCTGCCGAACCTACCCACAAAACCTTATGATAGTCTTGTGTTGCTTTGACAATACGTTCTAAATGTTCATCCAATACTGCATCAAAAACGATCCATTTTTCACCACATTCCAGACATTGCTTAATGGCTTGTTTTACTGCTTCTAATCCTTTCATGACAACATGGAGTGAAATTAAGCCAATCTTACTATCGGTTTGTTTATGTAATAATTCCACAATCCGCGATTCATCTACTGGACTCTTCGGCGCATGAGCAATTTCAGTTAATTCGATTGGAATCTGGTCTAGCAAATGATATCCACCTACAGTTACCCTTTTATTACTGGGAAACGCAGGGGCAATCACAACTATCTCTGGTTGAAAGACCGTTGCCGTCGCTTCTATTTCAGCACCCAGATTTCCCCTCAGGGTGGAATCAATTTTTTTGTAGATGTTTTTTACACCACTATCCTGCAAAACTTCGCAAACTGATTTTACCCGGTCATAAGCCGCCGATGGTACAATATCTCTACTATCAGTATCTATAACAATCACATCAGCAGTTTCTTTCAGTATTTTTTCTTGATCAAAATCAATTCTTACACAACTGCTTATATTACGTTTAGAAAATTGTACTGCTGTATCATTTGCACCCGTTATGTCATCTGCAATAACCGCTAGTTTTATCATCTCTATCACCTTCTCTCTATTGCACCTCGCTGCTATGTATTGCAAACTTCGTGCCAACATGATTTTCCTTGATAATACTGGATTTATTTCTGCAACATAAAAAATACGTTGCATTTCTGCAACGTTTTTAGTGCAATATGCACGAATTATTTTTTTGCTGCTTTGGCATTTAATTTTCGCCATAAGGTAGTTCGATGAATCCCAAGCCTGGCTGCTGCCCGATTATAATTATATTCTTCTTCCCCCAGCACACGCAGTAAGATCTCATGTTCCACCATAGCCAAACTATCTTTCATCTCGCCTTTTTCGCGGCTTCCTTCTCCTACTGATTCGCCTTCTTCATCATAGGCTTCAATCATATCCTGTTTGCTAATAATTGGTCCGCTGCTTAAGAGCATAGCTCGCTCTATCGTATTTGCCAGTTGTCTAATATTCCCCGGCCAGCTGCGCTGCTTTAAATACTCTCTGGCTTCCAAATGAATCCCCGTAACCTTCCCATTGATATGTTTCATTTTTTTGATCATTTCTTTTGCAAGCAGCGGGATATCTTCTATTCTTTCACGCAACGTCGGCATATGAATACGCAGTATATTAAGCCGGTAATAAAGATCTTGCCGAAAATTCTTTTCTTCGATTAGTTTTGCTAAATTTTGATTGGTTGCAGCAACAATACGTACATCTACCGGAATAACGGTATCGCCCCCTAAATGCATCACTGCTTTTTCCTGTAATACACGCAGTAATCTTGATTGGAGGGATAAAGGCATTTCACCAATTTCATCTAAGAAAAGGGTTCCGCCATGGGCCAGTTCAAATAATCCTTGCCTGCCACCTTTTTTAGCTCCGGTAAAGGCCCCTTCCGCGTAACCAAACAATTCACTTTCCAATAAATTTTCAGGCAATGCTGCACAATTTACAGCCACAAAAGGCCCCTCAGCTCGGGTACTCACATTGTGGATACTTTGCACTAGCATTTCCTTGCCTGTACCAGACTCTCCGGTAATTAAAATGGTTGATTGCGTCAATGCATATTTCGCGGCCTTACGTTTTAATGCATTACAAGCTGATGATAATCCAACAATATCAGCCATTTTTATTCGGGCCACCAAACCTTTGGCATGTAGCTTTTTACGAACATTCTGTTCTAACTGCTGCAATTGTGATACATTTTGGAAGTTATAAATGCTGCCAATGATTTCACCTTTCACCTTGATTTGATTATATTTAATCGTCAATGTCTTATCACCAATGCGTTGTACATCAGCCATTTTCTCGCTGGAATCATCATTTCCTGCCAGCGAGAATTGGGGAATGACGGTTTGCAGCTGATTGCCGATAGCCTCCAAATGGGATACTTGGAAAATTTTTTCCGCCATTGGGTTAAAAATAGTAATTCGATCATTGGTATCCGTTGCAATAATACCTTCTGCTGACGTATCAATCACAGTGCCTAATAACTCTGCTTTCTCTTGTTCTTCACGCCGGATATGTGCAATTAATGCTGCTTCATTGATGGCTTTATAAATCGCTTCTTTGCCAGACTGAATCAATGCTCCCTGTACACCAATACGTGCCGCTATTTTCGTTGATATCGCATCACCAACGATGAGCTCTACGCCATTTTTTACTGCAGCAGCAATCTTTTCCGGAGCCTCATCTTCATTTTTTAAAGCAATTTCTACAAAAGTAATGCCAAGGAGCGTTGCTAAATCCTCACAGCCATAAATCACATTTTCAAACCCTGCAATACCAATTTTCTCAGGATACTCAGTGCTTTGCCTTAATGCACGCAGCACATCCATTACAGTGACTTGGATATGCACAGTAGGTATATTTACATTTTTTTTAATCAAGTTAGCCGTACCACCACGGCTAACAATTACTTCAACACCATCTTCCACCGCCTGCTTAACAATAGCAATGCATTCTTGCAGATCTCCCTTGACTACCTTAATGAGATGTGATGAATCAGCAAACCGTTCCGCTACCACTTCCTCTGCCAACTTTGCTAAATCCGCAAATGGCGCTACAAATAAAATCCTTGCCTCCACAATTGACTACCTCACTTTTAAATCCAGTAATTAACCATCAATCAAAAATCTTTCAACAAACAGCGCGCAGAATTTTCTATTACTCTTATACTAACCTGAAACTTGCTATCAAGTCAAAATAAGTAATACTTGAAATAGGAAGAATAGCAATCTATAATTTATTTATGTTTTTACCGCAACTAACAGAATCAATCCCAACAGATCAACCACCCATTTCGAAAGTATATCTACGCACCATTAAGAAGGAGCTGCTAAAAATATGATTTATACTTGCACAATTGATACTGCATTAGGCGCGATGACAGCGTCCGCTGAAAATGGAGCGCTCACCGGTTTATGGTTTATTGGACAAAAGTACTATCCATCCAAGACTGGTACATGGATGGATGAGTGCAACTATGCTGTTTTTGAGACACTGCGACTTTGGCTAGGAGAGTATTTTTCAGGTAAAAATTCCATGCCTGACCTTAAGATTGAACCTCAAGGAACTCCTTTTCAAAAAGCGGTTTGGGAGATCCTTTTAAAGATCCCCTTCGGACAAGTTACTACCTACGGTGAAATTGCCAAGAAGCTTGCCATTATGCGGGGACTACCTTCTATGTCTGCGCAAGCAGTAGGTGGCGCTGTTGGGCATAATCCTATTTCCATACTTATTCCATGCCATAGAGTCATCGGATCCAACAAAAGCCTGACTGGATATGCGGGAGGCATTGATAAAAAGAAAGCTTTACTTCAGCTTGAAACCCAGACGCTATTTTAGAACATCTTCATACTTTAGAATTTTACCTCATGTTACTATTTTTAAAAATAAAGTTGTATCTAAGCGCTTAATACTGTACTGTCTAATGCTGATCTGAAATCTGAAAGCTGGGAGATTCGATTAATTCTAGCAGCCTTTTTATTGTGTAAACGAATACCACATGCACAGCATATGGTATTCGTTTACACAATAAAAAAAGACGGATACCTTAATAGTATCCGCGTAAAGTTGAGTCATGAGATCTTTCTCAATCCGTCCTGCATGCCATGACTACTGATAACATCTGTATTCCAAATCATTTTTCATCACAGAAATTAGGGTCGCTTGCTTGATAGTCCATAAGGACAAGGATTTTTCAGTAGTCTGAGCAGTGAAACCATTCAAACTGTTTCTGCGCTGACTCATAAAAAGAACGTGCCAAAGTCTTTATTATTGATGATTCATATAAAAACCTCGATTGTAATATTTTTAGCATTATATGGAATGTCATTTTACTTTGCATAGGTATTATTATTCTTTAAATATTTATGAAACATTTCGATGTTATATATCATAGCTTCATATTCTGGAAACTCTGTTATTATACGATTTAAAAACTTAATGCAAAAATCTTTTCTTACAACAGGATTGTCCCTTAACACATCTTTATATGTCCATATATGTGAAAATCTCGTTTGTCTTCTAGCATTTTTCAATTCCATAAATGGTTTTATTTCTATACCTACTTTTTTTGCACACATAGAAAATAATCTTTGATCTGTAAATATTGAAAATACTACTTTTTTCTCTATAGGTGTACATTCTTTTAATGGATTTATATTTTTCATAAACCGTATCACTTGTTCGTTTCACCAAAGCTGTAGAGATCCCATTTTAGAGGAACTGTAGGCATCGCATTAGTAAGAGTGATAGTATCGGTGATGGTTTCCGACCTTACACCCTGCACGCCGACAGTTACAATACTTTGGACATCTTGGCATGTCGTTGCCGCCAAATTGGTAATCTGAATCGCCACGACATTGGATTTATAGGGTTCCAGCGTTACCTCGCGGTCCAGTTGCACCGTCGTGGCCGTTGCAGCTAGCAGCCGTCCAGAAAATCCCCACTGAGGCACATCATGGACCAGAAGAACCACGTCGTTAATTTGACAGGCGATTGCATCAATATCCGCGCTATGTTCCACTGTCCTCACCAGGTATTGATTGAGCCGCAGCCGATATTTGGCTTCCCGGTACGCCTGTTCGACGGTGGTAACGCCATCCAAGGTAATCTGGGTGATGTTAGGTTCCGTGGACTCATCATAATCGTCGGCATAAGCCGTGATGACGTCCTTCTCGTAGGCTTTGTCTTTGTTAGGGAAGGAAACTTCTATAGCGTTAGCCCTATCCTTCAGGCTGACGAAGGTTTCCTTGAATTTATCGGTAAGGATATTACCGACCGTGAACAGCTGCACCGGATCACCGGGCGCATCGCAGACACAGCCGAACTTGGTGCCCCGCATGATTACCTTGCCCCGGCCAACACCTTCCGGTTTCTGCAGCAACGTCCAAAGGACGTTCGCCGTATCGAAGATATAATTGAAGGTCAAGTTCCGATCTTCGCAAAAATCAGCCCATCTGACGAAATCCTGATACACCGCCCGCGACGTCTGAACACCTTGAACAACAAACTCGTAGTTGTCGGTGTGGATATTTTTGATCTGCCGGCAGCGGTGAATCATATCATAGGCTGCCCAGGCCGGATTCGTAGCTGATTTTTGCTCATATTTACTTGTTTCAGCATTCCATACCCAAACCTTCTCACGAGTCTGCAGCCAAGTTATAATTGGCACACCTCCGCTCAACTGGCTGGTTGCCAGTGCCTTGATGCCGATAAGCACCTTGCCAGGACGAGCAAAGTCGTCATACATGATGCTTGATAATTGCGTCCAATACACGCGGGTGGAGTACCGAGTACTAATACCGCTCTTATCTGTGCATTGGACTCTTACTTCATATTGGGCGGCGGTAAGGTTATCCAGGCGGTAAGTACGGAAGAAAGCCGTATTTTGGTGCGCATTAATTGTAGCAGTGGCAAAATAGGCCCAGTTTTCACTACCGACTTTTTGGTACTCAATCTTTACAGTAACAGAAGCATCTCCTAGGCTGCCGTCATCTTTAGCATAGTATAGACCATAAGGAAACTGCAGCGTGACTTCCAGTCCTTCCACTGCGCTTCCCTCGGTTTGCTGCGTGGCCCAGGTCCCGTCTTTGTTCAATTCATAGGCTAAGGACTGATCGTCATAGGTATCATTAAAATTAGAAATCGCCTTTTGATCATTGGTTCCTAACAGGGGCTCGGCAGTTACTTTTCTGTAATAAGAAATGGGATTGTCGTTAATACGGATATCGCTGATACTGTCAATTGGCCCTTCGCCGCCACACAGCAGGATATTCAGATACTGGTCTTCATTATCACTAGACACATGCTGGGCAAGTACCTGACCGGCTGTTCGCATGGTGCCATACGTAACGGCCAAGGCATTGCCCTGACCGGTCTGGGACTGGGCGTTGCCCCAATTATAGGATGGATTGACTTCGGCCGCGCGGTCTGCTTTGATTGGCGGGAACCAGTGATTGATGAGATTCCCGCCAATCATGTTGACAGCGCCGGCAGCCATATTGGCCCAGAAACCAGAAGCACCTCCAAATGTAGAACCCCAAGTGGTTCCCCAAGTTTTAGCTAAACTACCAGTAAAGTATCCCAATGCTAATGTCCCAATAATTCTAAACCAGCCCCGACCGCTTTTGCCGACAACCGGACAAACGGCCAGCCAGTCATCACTATTTACCAGCTGCGCTTTCGCATCTTCCACAACATTGCCGTTTATGCTGACAATATAGTCTTCCAGCCCCATAATGTAAGGCTGAATATATTCATACGCCGTTCTGCCGGGAATATATTCTTGGGCATGGACTTCTTTGTCACTGTGGTTGAACAGATTTTTCAGAATCGTTATTGTAATAATGCCATCACCTCCGGTACATAAAATCCTTCAATACGTTTCGCCCAGGCGAGGCTGTCGACACGGTCAATGTTGACACCAACTCCCTTGCGTGTATGGATAAACCGGCCGTTGCCAATGTAGACCCCTGTATGGTCGCAGTACACAGCAAAGCGGATAACAACAAGCGCAGGAATGGGGATTTCTCCTTCACACCTGCGCCAAAATTGCTTTTGCTCATTTACTTCACTGTGAATCAAACTAGCTTCTTCACAAGATATTTTATAGTCGGGCAGTTCCACCCCGTAACGCCGAAAGATTTCCGTAGATAGTCCCCAGCAGTCCAAGCCAGTGGTTGGGTCCCGCCCGCCGTCGACAAACGGCAAACCAATAAGATCAGTAAATGTTATATTCATCGTATTCATACTAGGCGTACAACCCTCCTTCCGGGATAATGGGTTCGCCGCCGTAGCGGACCGAATTGCCTCGGTTGCGGCAGGATTGCAGCGTGCCGTCACACTCCGCCAAGGACCCATTATATCCGCACTCGATTCCCTTGTACTGATCGCGCCAGGCGCAAAAACTCTTCAACACCCGTCTAGAAGGGAACCGACGTTGAATGGATATTTCGCAGCCAAGGTAAAAAGTAATCCATTTGCTGTCACAGGTCGTCGATTGCACGGTAAAGATTTCTTCTAGCTCGGGCGAAGTACTGCTCAAATGCTGGGAATGAACTACCCGCAGTATTACCATCGTACCGGTCAGGCCGTTGTTATCCTCTACATAAGCCTGGACAGTTTGCGTAATATTCGAAATCTGCAGTGGTACGGACTGCGGTCTACCTTTGTTATCCTCTGTGATGTCGCCGAGTTTAAAATTAAACGCGGTCCACGTATAACCATTCCAGATGATGTCCTCGTTATTGCGCACCAGTCGCATAGGTTCATCAGAATCCGGGATGGCAACCTCCACCAGTAAAAGCCACACACCGTCACTAGAAAGCTGACTTTTCTCAAGCATACCGGCAACTGATAAATTCAGCATATTACACCTCCTGGATTGTTATGCTACCGGAATAGTAACCCGGCGCCGCTAAATCGAAACTAATGTCTTCACCTTTGAACCGAACGGAAAACAGCTTGCCGGAATATGAGTCATTGACAACGGTTGGATAATACCAGTCAAAGGCCAAACTGCCGCCGTAAACCGTACTGCGGTAAAAATCGCGCAAGATCGCGTAATCGCCGGCCGGCAAGCCGTCCATTTGAGAGTAAAGTTCTGCGGCACCCGAGTGAACTTAGCCCGAGAAATGACCAGCCCGTTTTCCATTTCGGACTGTAATGAAGGATCTTTAATTTTGGTGGTAAATGGGTATACCGGTTGTTGGATATTTGGAAATTGTGCCATTGTTTTTTCCTCCTTTATTTTTTTAGATTAATATTGATATTAAAAACCAATTTTGCATATGCGCCAAATGAGCAACAGCTACTTAATGTTGCGCAAAACATCCCTTTTAAATCCAAAGTTTTTTAAAAACATAATGGAAATGACAGCATCTCGTGAGATGCTGCCACCAATTGTTAATAAGTATATATGGTTTAATAAAATAATTCTTGCACTAATTCTTCTGCTTTGCCCATTTCACTCAATAATGGATTATCATAATCACTATAACTATCCAGATATGCTCTTACTCCACCTAATATATATAGATTATCCTTATTAGCTTCATTACATTCGAGTAAATTGAGAGCATTAATATATCGTTTGTGTATTAATTCTAACACGCCCTTCTCCTCATTTATTTTATATTTTTCTTCAAGGTACTTAATAACTTCTTTTACTTGCTTTTTTAATTCATCCTTATTACTCATAATATCCTCCTAGTTAGATGGTATAACATGTATCTCCTTTATCCATTCTAATGACCAATTCTTGGGTAATAGTACTTGATCTACTTGTCCTTCCAATTTAGCTCCAGATTTGGTGTATTGTTCAGCTACCTTACCTATATTCAATATTTGTCCTTTAGGTATTATAATCACAGCTTCATACATTCTTGTATTTCCCCATACTGGCAACAATGCAGCATCAATTTTTGCTTGTATTCTATTGCTTGTTCGCAATGTTGTCGCAAAAGCCCACCCGCATCAGCTCTGCCACCAAACGTACGGTATAAAGTAACATTTTCATTAGTTACAACTGTTCTGTAGTTTCCATCTGTAAAAGATTTGGCTATCCCTTCTGCCAAATCCTCTTTTTTAATTCCCTTAACTTTGCCTTCAATCCTGGTTAAGTATTTAGCATTACCAAGCCCCTCAGAAATCTTACCTATTCCCCTGAGCGACCTAAGCATACTAACTCCTTCTCCGATGACTGCGCCTCCTGGAATAACTACTAAAGAATCCAAGAAGTCCCCAAATGGCTGGTTCCTTTCTTGTCGCCTCTTCTCACTATATTCTCGTTGAGATGCAGCTTCCCTTTTTAATTTTTCAAAAAAATTATCTATTCCCTCAAAGTACTTACTTCTGCCTTCCATCCTTTGTACTTCAGTCTGAGTATATGTTCCTGCATTGCTAACTTCCACTAAAGTGTAACAATCTCTTCCACAGAAACCGACAAATTCATAAGATTTCGATTGAACAAAATCTTCAATCAGTTTTAAGTATATTAATAATATCCCCAAATTTCCTGATGAAAAAAGTTGCCAATAACTTTTTTCTAATTCTGTAGAATATTTATTTTTCAGACGAATACTGCGCAAATATTGGGCAAATTCGATTTGATTTTGCGTTAGTAAATAATCTTCAGAAGGTGTTAACCTAGCTAAATTTGTTAAGTCGACATCAATACCCATTTTCCCTGGAACGGCAATATCAGTAGTTATGTTATCTCCAGTGTGAGATAGCTGCATATCTTGGCAAATAAAGTCATTCCATATTCGGCTACTAGCTTTTCCATTAGTTGTAACAATTAATTCAAATGGTACATTTAATCCAACTTTAAGAAGCATTAGCTTTATAACATCTTTTGGCAAATACATATCTGAAATCAAGATATCACCAGGTTTCACCTTTTTAATATTCTCGACAATTGGTATTGCTTGTTCTATTTCTGTATTTATTTCAAGTTCCTTTAACCTAGCTCCAATAGAAGGATCAACTTTGTAACTGCTAATTATTTCTTCGTAAATATCATCTATGGTATAAGTTTCACACTTTCTTGCTGCGACACATTGTTCTGATTGAATACGGGCTTTTGCGAATCCCGTCATTCTAGTCTCTTGTTCTACTATATGGAAAATACCGTAGGGATGTATGCATCGTCTAGCAATCAAAGTATCAAATACATCCCATGAATGATTTATCATGTATATATCCCCTCCTCCTGGGACAATAAACTTGTCCCCACGTCGCCATAAACCGTATTGCGGTAAAAATCCCGCAAGGCCGCGTAATCGGCCGCCGGCAGAGCCGTCCATTTCAGAGTAAAGATTTGGGGTAACCGGGTAAACTTGACCCGGGAAATGACCAGCCCGTTTTCCATTTCAGATTGCAGCGAGGGGTCTTTGATTTTGGTGGTAAACGGATATACTGGCTGTTGAATATTTGGAAATTGTGCCATTGTTTTTGCCGCCTTTGTTTTCTGAAGATTAGAGTTTAGAACCTAATAGCATCATGGGCCACATAGTCAACATCATCTACGAAACACGTACAGACGTCTTATCTTATGGATGTTGGAACTACCTTCAGCTCCCTGGGGTTCGCTCAGGATAGCAATTAAATTGGTATAACTGACATCCTAAACAACGTTAGGAGTTATTCGATCAAGAAACCACCAGTTGAATTTCTTTCCTGTGCTAAGCCGATTTTTAGACTTTCACCTTTGTTTCTGCAAAAAATAATAAATGAAATCCAATGGTTGAAAGGTCTTTGAATTTAGATTTGTTCTTCTATTATTTATCCGTACAAATTAACCCAAAAAGGTATAGGTGCTTATACAATATTTTTGAACACTCCTCAGCTATTGATATATCATTCAAGAAGTCTTCCATCTTATATAATTAAAATAAAAAAAGAACCTATAGAAATAGACTCTTATTAGTGTCCATTCTGTAGGTTCCATTTTAAATTATCTCTTTATGCCAGACTTGTGCCAAACTTTTTTAATCCGCTTGGTTAAAGGAATTTAAAAATTCCACATATTTTTCTTTGGTTAGCAATGGTTTATAATCATGCAATATGTTCTCTGCTGCTTCGCCATCGCCATACAATAGGTCAATAATCGTCATCGCCAGTGCCTGAGCGGACTTTATATAAGCCGCGTGAACATCAGTCACAATATATTCCTTACTATGCAACGCACCTGATACACAAGCAAGCCAAGGATGTATCGTCGGCATAATGTGAGAAAGATCACCGGTGTCGGTGCTGCCAGCTTCATGCGTCCCGTCAATCACCTGGGGTTGTCCGTATAACACTTCCGCATTGCCTCTAAATACTTGATTCAGATCCTGGTTATTATACATTGGCAAATAACCGGGTAAACTTTGAATAGAAACTTCAGCACCTACTGCATCCCCACCGGCGCGCAAGGCACGGTCAATCTTTCCATTGCTTTCTTGCAGTGCCTCCATAGTGGCAGCACGAACATAACTTTCCATGCGCACATCTTCGGGTATTACGTTGACTAAATCACCACCTTGGGTAATGATCGGATGAAACCGCACATAATCTTCTTCACGAAAAGTCTCCCGCTGGGCATTGACTCCCATTATGCCTAACATGGCTGCATTCAAAGCATTAATTCCTTCTGAAGGCGCCATTGCGGCATGAGCAGCTTTACCTCGATACTTAACCAATTTGCCGATAAATCCATTACTGGTACTGCCAAGACGGATGAAACTATCGACCTGGGTATTAGTGAGTAAATGAATCTGCAGGGCCATATCAATATCATCAAAAGCCCCCAGGTGAATCAATTCCTGCTTACCGCCAAGATACGTGATTTTACCTTCTTCACGAAGCTTATTGCGATAGGAAATCTCAACATATTCTTCTGCCGGAACAGCGAAAAGCACTACATCTCCAGCTAAGTATTCCATGGCACCTGTTTCCAGTAAGGCTCTGCCTACAGCCATCAATATTGCAATCTGAACGTTATGACCACAGCAATGAGCAGCCCCACTTAACGGATCTGCGCCAGGATGGGCAGCGCAAGTAACAGCATCAAGCTCACCTAGTATAGCAACCGTACGGTTCGATTTTTTACCTTTGAGACGTCCCTTGACACCAGTAAGTGCCAATCCTTTTTCATAAGATACACCTAATGTACGAAATATTTCTTCTACCTTGGAAGCAGTCTTCGTTTCTTTAAAACCTAGCTCTGGTTCTTTATAGATAGACTCTCCCAACGCAAAGATTTGTTCTTTACTTGCTTCTATTGCCTGACAAATCTTTTGTTTTAATTCTTCCTTTTTCATCGTCTACCTCCAGCACCATTTTTTTTATATTAAATCGCGCCTTCCCATTTTAGGACAAATTGGGCAATAATCGCAGCAAATAAAAAAGTCCCCGTCATCACAGCCAATGTTACCGGTACGATTTTCCAAGATAACTTTTTAAATAACTCAATATCTTTCCCCAATGATAAGCCGGCATAGGCCAAGATAGGAGTAGTAACGGCTAAAAATTGTACCTTTTTTGTTATTTGGATCACCCATGCACTGCCGGGAAAGCTTGGGAGAGAAATAATAATGGCAACAATGGAAATCCAAAAAACCATAGGCAATTTATTCAGTCCAGGCACTTGGCTGATAGCCATTCCAATAAGACCAATCACAATAATTACAAGAACACCTAATAGGGAACTATACCAATCTACTTGATAACCAATGACATTACCAACTGCCATAAGCAATCCTGATAGTATCATGGCAACGGTCATATTCTGCAATTTATTCATTATACCTTCTCCTTTGCAGTCTCTTTATCGCTCTGAAACTTGCTTAAAAAATTATACAGTTTGGTCGCCAGTGGTAAAGAAAAAAAGAGACTTACATAAATGCCCAAGATAGTAGACATTAAGTTCGCTGCCCCTGCATAGGCCCGAATTTGTTGTTCCATATCCGGATAGGCTGCAATAATGGAACCAACTGAAGCCGCCATCATGCTACCGCTGCCTACACCTGACCCCATAGCCAATGCATAGGGATGAAGAATTCCCAATTTGGCAACAACCCCTGTTAAAATCGACAGCCATACTGCGCCAACTAGCGTTCCACAGATATACGTGGCCATTACACCCCGTCCTTCTGGCGAATCAAGTCCGTACTTCTCTGCAATAATGGCAATATTGGGTTCTCTCGCAACAGAATACGTAGCGCCAATGGATTCTCTCCCCATCCTTAAAAATACAGCAATTGGCAAGCCTAATATAACCGTGCCGAAAAAATGACCGATTTCTTGAAGGAGCAGCGCTCCTTTCGAATGAAACAACAAGGATAAATTCGGTCCAATATCCAAGCCAATTTTAACGATTAAAAGCATCATAGCAATGGGCAAGATCCCAGCAGCCACTTCCATTTGCTTTGTTGATAGAATCTTAAATTTAGGAAAACTGATGATGCCGCCAAGTACCAATGCATGCAACAGCGGCAGCAAAATAATGAGACCATACTTTATAATTCCAAGGTTCTCTGACATAACAACAATAATAAGTACTAAAAGATGAATTTTCCAATTACGCAAAATATCCACTACATCACTCCCAAATTATTTTTAGAAATTTGTTTTTATGATATTTTTTCTTTTGCAAATCACCTCTTTTATTTAAGGAATATATACGGTACTTTTCCTAAAATAATTATATAACAGCATGATTAGAAACAGCAAGTACCTTTGTATGTCTTCAATTGTTCTAAATGGAAAATAAGAGAATACCATGCAAAAAGCATATGGTATTCTCGACGAATCAATGTTTTTCATTTTTATACGAGGCTATTTGGTACAGTTTGTTTGGCCGCCCTCTTGCTGCTGCATACTCCTCGCCAACCTGCTCAACTAATCCAGCTTCACAGAGACTTGTTATAATCCTTCGAACATTCCGCTCGGTAACTGACATCTGAGCAGCCATTTGAGAATTTGAAAAAGAACCCCACCCCATACGCTGTACAATGCTTTCAATTTTGCGGTACGTCTTGATTCCCACACTCACTTTATTTAGCTTTTTCAGCAAATCCGTGTCATTCGAATAAAATTCATAACTTAATGCTTTATTATATTTAACTACCTCAACCATTTTTCCATCATCCTGCACAATTACAACGCGTGCTCCTTTTTGTTCTCTCGTGTTCCGAAGTGCTCGATGAGCGTTGATTTCACCAGCAAAAACTGTTTCGCCAAAACCAATGCCAGCGGTGATAGGAACATCGATGTTTACTGCCAATATTAATTGCTCAATTGTATCTTGCAGCATATTTATTTCCCGCTGCACCGCCCCGCGAGAGCTAAAAATTTCATATACGCCCGTTCCTTTATCCAACAGATAGCCATCCAAACTCTTACAAAGAGGCAATAATATTGCCTTTAGCCTTAACTCCAAGATCTGCAGATCATAGGGAGTCTTCGCTCTTTCGATAATCTTCCCATAATTGCCAACTTCAATAATCACTAGTCCTACTTGAGTATTCTTGAAATAAGATGACTGCACTTTCTCAATAATAATTTTGAGAGATTGATAAATTTCCTGCTCACTTAATGTAAAGTGATAGACTGGAACGCCTTCTTTTTGCAATGCATTCATAACACTGCGCAAGGCCGTTATCACTCCATCAATTTTACCCGCCCGCCACAATTGAAGATGAAACTGAATAATCTCTTCCGGGTCATATTGGCGGCTGTAATACTTAATGAAAACATCACTCCATGGTATTCCCGTAGCACGAAGTAACTGCTCTATATCTACTTCGGATTCAATAAAATCAACAGAAATACGTTCTAAAACCACTTTGTGGGCAAAGGCCATTTGCAGACAGCAGAGGTAGAATCCTCCACCCATTGTTTGGCAATAAGCTACCGTATCATTAGACTCTATATACTCCTGTGCAATGATATAGGGAACGGGACCAGAAAAAAGCCAGCCTTTCACCTTACTGCGATGTTCATGCAAAATACTTTGTATTTCCATCTCATCGTCGTAAGGAAAAGGTATACATTCAACTTCTTGACTATAATCTGCAGCTACCTCCAAAATTCGCTCCACAGTACGCTCGGGGCCAACGATGCCAATTCTATGCATAGATGATTACTCCTATCTTTTCTTTTACATATGTAAATTCGTAATAATTGAATGTTCAGAGTCTTTTCGAGTCAGAATGTTGCTCTTCTTACTTTTCAAGTCTTTGTGCTTTATTTAAGATAATCATACCATAGAAAGAGCAGAATTTCCCCTAAGCCTTTCTGCATTCCAAAAGAAATACCCTATAAAGTAGACATCTCCTTGTCTACTTTATAGGGTATTTCCCTCTAGGTTATGAATAGCATTATGCAACTACATCAAAACCTACTTCTTCTATCGCTTGATGAAGGGCGGTAAGCTCTGCAGACCCAGTCACTACCGCTTCTTTTTTCTCTAAATTAACAGCAGCACTCGTAACTCCTGCAACCTCTTTAAGAGCCTTCTCGACGGCTGCCTTACAATGTCCGCAAGACATACCCTCGATTTTTATTACGATTTTACCCGTTTGACCCATTTCTATTCACCTCCTCTTTCTCATCATGCCATACCCCGGTATAGTATGTTGTATTAAAAAGTATATAACAATCTTTTTATCCAGTCAAGACTATGCATAGACCTAACACTTTACCTCTCTCAACCTTTTGTAATCACTACCGATAACTTCCGCTTTCAGAATAGCTTTTTCTATATCTTTTCTTAACTCCTCTTCCTTTTCCCTATCCAGACCCACTCGCTTCAAATCCACAGCTCTTGCAATTTCTGTAATTTTTTCTGGAAGATTGTCTGTAATTCCGAGCTGATCAAGACTTATAGGGAGTCCTATTCATCAATTTGATTTACAAGTTTTTCTACTTCAGCATCAGATTTGTCTTCTAAAATCAGTTTAACGATCAGTCCAAATATCACTCTCTCGCCATGAAGGCTGTCTCGCGCCTCCGGGAAATGGGTAAGGCTGTTGTCTTCTCTCCTTAAAACATTTTTATTGCCTTCTACAGCATAACTTCCTCTTTGGCTTATCTATTTCCTTTTAAGTACCACTATTATTTGCAATATTGATTATTTATATTAGGAAGATTCATCTGAATTTATACACGTTACATATTAGAATTGCGTAATATACATAAGGGGAAAGCCAAATATATGTAAAGGAGAAAAATGTATGAAATTTCGAAAAGAAGACTTTGTTGACTGTGTCGGATCAGTAACTATAGTAACAGATGACCGTATTATATTTCAGGGACAGATAAAAAGAGTTGAAGATCGTTATTGCAAGCAGGAATGGCCGAAGGTAGAAGTGAAAGCAAAATTGGAAGATGAGCCTGAATTTATTGTACTGTCACTATCTTGCGAACCTGCAATAATAAGAGATAACGCCACAATACAGACCATAAATCCCGAACTATTTCGAGAAGGTGATATTGTTAGAATCAATGTAGATGAAATTATCGCTATTGGTCCAAGCAATGGTTGTATTGATGACGCTGATGTTGCGAAAGAGGAATAAAAAATATTAAAGTTTGTGAGAAAAGCACCCTTCAGGGTGCTTTCTTATTGCAAAAAATAAACTACGCAATGGATCAGAATTACGCAAAATAGGCTTTTAATTCTTTTAGTGAATCAAATATTAAAGTTGGATGTATCTCAGACTTCTGCAAATCTCCTAACTTAGTTTCACCTGATAAAACCAGAATCGTCACCAAGTCATTTCCTTTGCCAAGTGCAATATCCGTATATAATCGATCGCCAACCACAGCAATTTCCTCTTCTTTGAAACCTGTATCTTTCAAAATATACTGCAAGGTATGAGTTGTCGGCTTACCAAAGTATTCTGGTGAAATCCCAGTAGAAGCTGTAATCATGGCGCATATGGACCCGCAATCGGGAATAAAGCCATCCTCCGTTGGACAATTAAAATCAGGATGAACCCCTAAGAAAATCGCCCCTGCGCGAATAAACTTACAAGCCTTGGATACCTTCTCATAAGCTAAGGTTGTATCAAAACCTACAACTACTACATCCGGGTCTTCTTCTACTAAATGTATATTGGAATTTTGAAAGTCACTTGTTAAATATTCATTTCCCAATAGAAATACTTTTTTCCCTGGCATTGCTTCTTGCAGATGACGGATAATGACATGATTTGAAATCAACATCGCATTCTCTTTTACATCATAGCCCATATGATGAATTTTATTGATATAGAACTTTGCATTTTGTGAAGAATTATTGGTAAAAAATTTAAAAGCAATCTTATTTTTTTCTAGTGTTTCTAAGAATTCAATGGCACCATCTAATAATTTACCACCTAAATATACCGTTCCGTCTAAATCCAGAATAAAGCATTTTACCTTATGTAAAATATCTTGTGCTTTGCCTTTCATTACCTTTCCATTCATTTATACTTCTTCCTTCTTTAAGTAATCATAAACCTCATGAGCAAATTCCTCTAAAAGTCCAAGGTCAGATAAGAAATTAAGGATGGTATATCTTGTCCGAACTTCTTTCGCCATCAGGATACCATTGATGACATGTTGTTCATCAATGCCAACTTCCCTGGGACGACTTGCTCCTCCAGCATGTTTAAGGATGGCTGTAATCTCTCTTGCCGAAGGTACAGTTTTAGCAATATCGATAATTTCATTCATATTTTCTTGAATGGTATGAATCCTTGCAATTTTCTTGGCTATAGAGTTTCGTTGCTCTTTTTCATTGATATGAATAATTTCCTGGGCAGCTTTTTGATAGAGTCTTTCAACACTTTTTTTCCATTGATCCTGATCAAATGAATTGGCTTTGCTAATAGCGTCGTCAAAATCAATCGTTGATTGGGCTAATAGTTCACTTAACTTTGCCGTAATTACGGCAGCGATCCCTACCTTTGTGCCATGGAGTACAGCCTTCTTATGTTCAAATAAAAACATCATCTCCCAATAATGGGCTAAATGATGCTCTGAACCGGATGCGGGTCTTGAATTGCCGACAAAGCTCATGGCAATCCCCGTCATTACCAGGGCTTCCATCAAGTTTTTAATAGCACCTTCGTCCCTGCTTTTTATTCCTTCTACGTTATTGATACATTTTGTCATAGATTCTGTAACCATTTTTACGACTACATCGCAATAATATTCACCATTAATCACTTTACCCAATTTCCAATCGGTTAAAGCTGAATATTTTCCAACAATATCACCAAAACCTGCAATAATCATATTCATGGGTGCTTGCTTTAATATAGTAATATCTCCAATGATGGCTTTGGGGCAGACGCATTCAAAGGAGGTTTTAAGATTATCAACAATTAAGGCGGCGCCAGTGGAAGCAAAGCCATCCATGGAGGGGGCCGTTGCTACAATAATAGTTGGAATGCTGATTTTGTGACTGACAAACTTAGCTAAATCATTGAGTGTACCTGTGCCAATGGTAACAATTACATCTGTATCCTTTTCCACTTGAATCAATAATGCGCCTACGGTTGCTTCGTCAGGAACCAGTTCTCCCTCTCCTTGAAATACAAATTTTTTGTATGCAAAGTTTGCTTGCCTTAAGACTGCTTCTACCTGCTTGCCAGCGACTTCATCAGTGTGAAGATCAGCAATGACTAATGCTTTTTTATATTGAAATTGTCTTAAACATTCAGGCAGTTTATCAATCCCATCCTTTTCGATTAGGATACGATCAATCGCAACGCGATGAGCTTCTTTGCATTCGCAATGTATGTCATTGCCTAAAAAATCTTCTATTTCTAAACGCTCAATCCTATCTAGTGTTATATTCATCTTTGCTGCTCCCTTATCACCAAATTTCCTTTTAAAACATATAAACGAATCGAACCACAAAGACACAAAGTACACAAAGGGTTCTATTTATATTTGTACCTTTGTGGTTGATAAATTCTATAAGAAACATTATAGCTCTTAAAATATACCTAAAATTCCTGTAACAGCACCTAAGGCTATTAAGATACCCATTAGCTTAATAGGAGAAACGCCCTTTTTGACCATCGAAAGAACAATTAAGGTTAACGCCAGCGGGATCAATCCTGGCATGAGTTTATCAAGTAAATCGGTCTGTAAGTTAAATTTCACTTGACCTACATCGAAACTAATTAAGGTTTGCAGGGGAATAAACCGACCTACCAGCCCTCCCATGACAAGAGTTCCTAAAATCGATGCACCTTCAATTACTTTATTAATCATACCGCCTTCTAAAATTTGCTCCACTGCCTTCTTGCCATAGGTATAGCCATTCATCCACATGGTAAGTTGAATGGTTGTCATAATAGCGAATTGAGCAATTAAGAAAATGATGGGACCTGCAAGATTTTGATTATTGGTAATGCCAATACAGATCGCAAGCATAATGGGAGTAATAATTCCTTGCGTTAATGTATCCCCAATACCTGCTAAAGGTCCCATTAAACCAGTTTTAATCCCATTGAAAGCTCCATCAGTAATAGGCTTGCCATTGGCTTTTTCCTCTTCCATGGCAATCGTAATCCCATGAATCACAGCGCCGCATATTGGCTCTGTATTGAAAAAGGATAAATGCCGCTGTACTGCTGCCTTGGCATCTTCTTTATCAGGATATAGTTTTTCAATAACAGGCAGCATGGAATGGGCAAATGCAGTAGCTTGCATTCTTTCATAATTATAGTTGGATTGGGCAAACATATACCATCGAAACCAAGATTTAAGCACATCATTCTTCGTTAATGTCTTTGCAGTTTGCATGCTAACTTACCTCCTTCAAATTTATACGTTGACATCTTTTCTACTGGAATAGCGTATGGAAGTTACTGTCAGGGCTAACACAACACCCATAATGGCAATAATCAATATGTCCTGTTTGAAATATACGGATAAAATAACACCTAAGACAAAAAATGGCATGGTAAAGGAATTGCCAATTAATTTCAAATTCATTGCGATACCCAGAGCAGGCAGCATGGCACCAATTACCGTAAACACATGCAGTACGCTAGGGCTCATCACTCGCAGCATTCCTGATACAGCATCCGGTCCATAGAATACTACCAAGGTGGCAGGAATAAAACTAACTAAGAATAGCAAAATCTGAGGAGGAAATACATTGATAAAGGCTAACCGCCTTAAATTGCCTTTTTCAACCTCTTTATCCGCCCAATGAACAAAAAAGGAATTCACCGTCATTTTAGCAATCCAGAGCACCGTTGCAATGGTTCCTAAGGGTACTGATATCGCCATGGCAGTGGCTACATCCAGGTTAGAAACTAAAGCAAGAGCCGTTCCAACGTATCCTGCAAAGGAAGGGTCACCCATTTGGGCACCACCGGCTGAAATAAAACCCAAATAAATAACATTGATGCCCGCACCAATTAATGCTCCTTCCAAGGGCTGCCCTAAAATGATACCGGTAATAAATCCAGCTACCAGCGGTCGATTAAAGGTAAAGAAACCAACATAGGTAAACCAGGGACTCCATGAAAGATAATAAAAGACACCGATTAACGCAGCCTGTAAAAAAGAGATGTGCATACTTTTTTCCTCCTTTATTTTGTGTTACTCTCGCCAAAATGATCCTATAGACGTAAACAGTCAAAGGATGAGTATAAGATAAGCATCATATACTTTGAAGATTAAATCATAGTTGCCATTGGCATTTTATTTGCATCAGGAACAATTTGTACAAAAACATCCACGCCAAGAGTCAATAGTTCTTTAAATATCGCTTTTTCTTCTGCCGATATCGAAATATTTCTGTAGAGCTGCTTTCTGCCCTGTGTTGCTCCCATACCGCCTAGATTTAAGTCGGCAATGTTAACTCCAGCCTTTATAAGACCAAGTACGGTTTTGGGCGTCTTAACTAAAATAATAACTCTTTCGCCAGTATCTTCTCCTGCTAGTGTTACAGCGGCATCCTGAGTATTAAAAATATCTACTTTTATAGAAGATGGTGCCGCCATCTTTAACACTTTTACCATAAAAGAATCTTCGGCTACCTCATCATCCACGACAATAATTCGATCTGCTTTGGTGATTTTTGTCCAGGCTGTAATCACCTGACCATGTATTAATCGGTCATCAATTCGAGTCAGAACAATATGTAACATAACATCCACCTCTTCTTACTTATTAGTTTCATCAAAACGTTCAATTTCTTTAAAAAGTTCTCTGATTCCCGTGATACCTGTCTGGATACATACATTCGTTAACTCATCTAATCCATAGGACTCTCTCATACTAAAAGCCTCAATGATCATTGGTAAACTGAAACCAGCAATACACCTAAAGTTACTGGTAATGGTGCTGCTCGCTTTGGCAGTATTGTTATAGGGACTCGCGCCAAATAAATCGGCAAATACCAGCACCCCCATTCCTGTATCTAATGCTTGGATGGCTGCATTGACCTTCTCGCAAAACGCTTCAATACTATCTCCGCGATAACATCCCAGCGCCAATGCCTTTTCCTGCTTCCCCAAAATTAGTTGAGCAGTTTGTAAAGCTGCTTCACCAAAATTTTCATGGGTTACTACTAAAATTCCAATCATTAAAATCCTCCTTTCTTTGTACTAAGTATTATTGCAACTCCTATGCCAACTATGTGTCTCATTACCTGCCAGTCAGATGACAAACAACCTATAGTCTAGGATATAAAGGCAGAGTTGCTACATAAATTAAAATTTAACCTTTGGGCGCATTCCCTTTTTAAGAATGTGTCTTAAAATGTGTCTTAGTCATATTTCATAGAATGTGTCTCAAAATCCAAGACACATCATTATAAGAAAAACACTTCGCACCCTTTAAAACATATAGAACAAATCGAACCACAAAGACGCAAAGGACACAAAGGGTTTTATCAGTGGCATTGTGCCTTTGTGGTTCATAAAAGCTTATATTTTTTATCTACAAAGCGTTTTTTGTCATTATCAAGAAAAGTTCCTTAAAAAAGGGCATCGGATATCTTTTCTGACACTCCTGTGATTTATTTCATGACCGTTTCTCACTAATGCTCGCAAAATGACAGGTAAATGAATACTCCTTAAGAATGAAAAGAAGCTCAAGAGTTTACATTTCTCTTAAGCTTCTTTGCGCTATTCTTTCAGTTCGATAGGATATTGAAATGCCCATCCATCATTTCAACGACATAGGCTAATTCAGTATTGGGAATCTCAATGCCAAATGCCTCTTCCACGATAATGAACGTATCTTTAATCGTCTTGAAAAGAGATTCCTTGGACTCCTTAATATGCAAGAAATTTGTATAAGGTAAGGGTTCATTTCTTATGATTCTTTCAATCATGCAAGAACAATGAAATAAGAATTTGATCCTGATGCTTTCATCAATAACTCCATTACAGGTATCTGCAACCTTTTCTAATACTTCATTGAGTAATCTTGATGCTTTCCCTACGTTTAAGAACGTGAGAATTTCTTCTAGCATAGCAATAGCACGCTCTTGATAAATAATGGGTGAGTAACCAAATTCTACTGGTGAGTTATCCACTTTTATTCTGCCGCCAATTAACGGACTCATTGCCTTTACACTTTCCACCAACATATCAAGACTGATATTCGGTAACATAGCTTTTCTCGCTGCTTCGATCACCATAGGGGTACTCACCATTTTAACGACTCTTGTAGGTATGCCTGTTCTTTCTGAAATGATTTCGGAAAAGGTGGTAAGAGAACCCATATCGACTAAGAGCAGCACGCCTCGTCCCTTATTGATTTTTTTCACCCTTTCAGTTGCCTTGTTCAAAATTACTTCTACCTTTTCTTCCAAAGGCATGTCTATCGCATGAATACATTCATAACCTAGAAGGGTTTGGGCTACTTGAACCATA
Source organism: Pelosinus fermentans JBW45 (assembly GCF_000271665.2). GTDB lineage: Bacteria > Bacillota > Negativicutes > DSM-13327 > DSM-13327 > Pelosinus > Pelosinus baikalensis. The sequence continues at coordinate 4,820,893 of NZ_CP010978.1, forward strand.
TTGGTAGCTGTAGCATACCCATGAGTGATAACTAATACCTCAATATTTTCCTCACTCTTTTTTATATGCAGGGAGTATAGCAGCATGGCGGTAAAGGCAACTTCATCATCAGGGATATGGATTGGCAATTTCTCTTCCAGTTTATTTTTGATTCTTTCAGCAATAGCAAATTCCTGCTGATGCTCTTCATATATTTTTTTGATATTTGGATGTATGGAGATCTGCCCTAAGCGCAGCCTTTCTACAAGAGTTTCCATATGTAAGGCTAGACTGTATATTACTTTACTATCAAATGACAATCCCATAGCCTCTTTTGATTCTGCCAAAGATTCCTCAATGATATTGACAATCTCGGGAGTAACGATTTTTGCCAGAACTTCTTTTTCTAACAATAGATTATGATCTTGGCTTGCAGAAAAAGAATCGTGAAAGCGATTTTGGATCTGCTGATTCATACGTTCTCTAATTTCATTTACAGAAAGACCCTTTTCTAGAAATTTCTGCGCACTTCTAAGGATTACATCATAAAAGTCCTCTTCGGTTTTATAATCGTCATACAAGAGCACGTTTTTTAGACTTGCATGTAAGTCTTCCTTTGCACCATTAAATGTGATAGATTCGAAATCGTTTAAATTAAAAACTTTTGCTATTTCCTGCCTCTTATTATCAATGGTGAAAACTCCTTCTTTTAAGCGCTGTGAGAGCTGAGATAGTTTTATATGCACATCACTTTGCTGCTCAGTGACATATTCTACAAATGCATTGGCACACATAAGTTGGATATCATTTTTTAATTGTCCTATATTACCTGGGCATTTGTAAATCAGCAATACTTTTAGGACCTCTTTTGATACCGTTACAGGTATTTTAATTTTGACAGACTCTTCTCTAAAAAACTGACAGATAAGGGTCATTCGTCCTTTCAATGAACGCTCTGCTAAACTAGGAAGCATAATAATTACCGGAATTCTTCTTAGCAGCGTACCAAGGATCACTTTCTTAGGATCTTCAGTCGTAGCGGCAATGATCAGTATGTCAGCCTTACGGGTATTTTCCGATTCCCCCAAGCGACGATAACTGCCTCTATCCATCAATGAAAACAGCATTTCTTGTCCCTCTGGCGGCAAACGATGAACTTCATCTAAAAACAGAATTCCTCCATTTGCTTGATCCACTAATCCTTTTTTCTCAATATCTGCGCCCGTAAATGCACCTTTTACATTACCAAAAAGATGTGAAACTAACAGCTGCAGATTTTCCGCATAATCAGCACAATTAAATATGACATAGGGAGCATTGAAGGAAAATCGCCCTATCTCGATTGCATAACGATACATGATTTCCGCAAAAGTTGTCTTTCCGATTCCAGTAGGACCGATTAATAACGTATGTAATCCTTTCGGCGGATACAGAATCGCTGCCCGCGCCTGCTTTACCTGATTCTTTAAATCATCTTTAGAACCCACTATATTTGCAAAGATATCATCTTTCGGTTTTACATGATTCTCTATTAAATGATGTATCTCATTTTTATTACAAGAAAATGCCTCTTCTTTTGCATTACAAAGCAGCGATGTTCCTATTATTAACTTTCTAAAATCAGTATCATTTTTAATAATTGGATCTTTTATCATGATCTTTGCATTTGCTTCCAGCCAAATTCGATCCAGATAACGCACAGGTTTACCTAAGATTTTAATAACCCTTCCCTCAGCCACAAGGCTATTTAGCTCCGTGCTAACATTATTCCTGGAAATGTTTAGCTTCTCTGATAAAAGGGTTGTTTCAAAACCGATTTTTTCTAGTACTTTATACTTGCTAATATCAATCTTCTGAGTGAGCGTTCTTAATTTAAAATAGACTTTCTCTTTTCTATGCATCTTATGTTCTAGACCATAAGATGTATCATCCTTTGACAATAGATCCCCCCCCCTTGTTCCCCATCGTCTACACAGTACTGTAAACACATTAGGAATTATCTAAAAAAACAGATAATTCACATTCCCTGTATTCCACACATTTTATCAAATCCCCTCTGTCCTGGATAAAATCAATCATTTCACATTTGTTAGGTAATAGGAGATTTCACAAAAGGGACTGTCTTACATGCTTTTGCATTTTGAGACAGTCCCTGTAATTCAAACTCTTTATTTTAAATAAAAATAAACCTTGACATCAAATTCCAGCGAAGTTTATAATTTGACTGAAATCAATTAATGAGGTGATGACCATGGCACGTCCTCCACAAGATCCCCAAATACGAATAGCCGAGATCCTGGATGCTGCCGAACCGCTGTTTTATGCCAATGGCTATCATGAAACAGCAATCAGCGACATCGTAAAAAAAATGGGAGTTGCTCAAGGAACACTCTATTATTACTTTAAATCGAAGGATGAAATATTAGAAGCACTGATCAATCGCCACATGTTCAAATTTACATCAGCATTTGCGCCGATCATTTATTCCGAAAACATTGCCCCGCCCCGAAAAATCGAATCCCTGCTACAGGCTATATTCCGTACCATTCAATATAAAGAAGGGTTATTGTTTTATTTTTTATATGATGACCGGACTTTACATCTCTTAGACAAATTATCACGCCAGGCTAAGCAGTTAGTGGCACCTTTTTTGCTGAAAATTATCGAGGAAGGGAAACAGCAAAACTATTTTCATGTTTCTAATCCCAAAGCAGCAATGAATTTAATTCAGGCTATCATTGATTGCCTGATTGATGCAATCTACGAAAAATCACCTGACGACCTACTGACCTGCCAGTTCAAGCTTGCAGAAGAGCTCATGGCAAAAGCATTAGGGATGCAAGAAGGCACGATACGTATCGTTATCAACGATTCAGAACAATGAATATAAAAAACTCCATTCAGTCAATAACTGGATGGGTAGTTTTAATTAGACTAATTTCAACACCACGAACACATTCGTTAAGCAGCTTTTGCTGTGTGCTTTCATCGACGAGCATCATTAACCTATAACTAAGGAGGTATCGCAGATGTGTAATACAATCATTCATGGCATACCCGTTGAATCAGATCCTTCCTTATCACGGGAAGAAATTAACAAGCTGGTTTGCGAAGTCATTCAATCCTGGACCTGGGAAGGCAGAAAACTGGGAAAAGTCGAGATTATACGTGATGGGCAATGGATGCAGGTCCACTCTTATGAACAACCTTTTATCCAACTTGTCCCCATGAGAGCAACATTGCAGGAGTGAATCATACAGCCATTCCATTGATTTAGTAAAGTTCAATACTAAAACAAATAGAATCTTTTTCGGGATGATCACAAGAACCAAGAAAATAACCTGCTAACAGCAGCTTAGCAGCTCGGGAGGTCAATCAAATATGAACCATAAAATTTTATTATCCCTCATCTTGCTTTCGTGTCTTTTTGTCAGCACTACAATAGCTTCCGCAGCCAAGCCTATCATCAATGCTGATACCACCTACTACGATGTAAATACCGGGCTCTATATGTTAAAGGGAAATGTATATATTGAAGTTTCCAATCGCATCATAACGGCGGGCCAGGCAAAAGTCAGCCTGAGTTCACTGGAAGTCTGGGGCTCAGACGGCATAACCCTTACACAAGATAATATTTATCTTACAGCCGGCAGCGTTTACGTATATGGCAGTCAGAAGAAGGCTATGCTTGACGGCGGCGTGACATTTAAACAGCCTAACTTAACTATAACTTCTGATACAGCAGACTTTAACTGGCGTACTAAACTAGGGATATTCAACGGGCAAGTACAGATTACCCAAGGTGATAACACCTGGTCAGCAGACTCCGTAACCTATAATATCGAAACCAATACGCTGCAATAATCTCATCAGTCTTTAACCTGCAGCGAAATAGTAGATGCCGCATTCAAACGAGTTATCCGTGTGGCGGTAATCTGAAATGAATTTGCTCCCATGGAGGCTTATGATGAAGAAGCTAGTACTGTTCTTGTTCAGTTTTACGCTATTATGGTATCCTTTTTTTGTCCACGCTGACCCAAGAGAAGACTATGAAGAAGCTTATAAACTATATATTGCCGCCGGGAACAGTGCAGCGGCTTATAGCGACCGGATTGGCGAGTTGGCTACGCGCTATTTAGCACAAGACGGTTGGCAGATTGATCATTACGTCCAAGCACAGGATCATACCGGTGCCCGCTTCCTCATTGCAAAAAAAGACCATCCAGGTGGTGCTCCAGAGTATCTTATTGCTATTGTTGGAACAGAAAAAAACAAGGATATAAAAACTGACCTAAAGGTTGACAAAATTTATTTTGCAGGTAGCAATACCAAAGAATTCACAGTCAATGCCAATAAAAAAGATATTCCCAACACAGAACCTAAGGTTCATAAAGGATTTAATAAATTTGTACAAACGATGCCGTCTGCCGTCTTGCGTAATCCCCAGCATTCCCGTCTCTCACTTCCTGATCTGCTTATGGCTGATAAAAATGCTAAAGTGTATCTTACCGGCCATAGCTTAGGTGGTGCGGCGGCAACATTGCTTGGAGCAAGGCTCCTCACTATGGGAATAAATCCGGAACAAGTTGAAGTAATTACTTTCGGCGCACCGGCCGTGGGAAATGCCGCATTTGCTGCTAAATTCGAACCGATTCTCCACCTGACACGAGTCGTCAATGCAGGCGATCCGATAACTGGCGTTCTGCAAACCTTAGTTGGCGGCTATCAGCAATTTGGTCGAGAAATTAAATGGACTTCGCCTGGCACCGTGAGTGATCCCCATAAATTGGTCAGCTATGTCGATTCTGCAATAAAAAACTATTATGATAAGCGCAGCCAGGCCGTAAAGGCCGGAATGGAACTGCCCGCCGAGCCTGCTACAAAACAGATAAACCTCGGACGCGTCTACATTGCCCCACTCCAAAATAACCTTCCTGATGGTTTAACAGCAGACTTTTGGTATATGCATGAAGCATTAAAGGATGAGTACCGAAAAATACTGCCAGACTATGTTATAGCCAATACACAGACAGCCCCTAATGCATGGCGGGAAGCCGCTGTCGCTTCCGGCTGTCGATGGGCCATTATCTCTGAGGTAAGCGCCTTTCGTGTAAAACAAGAAAGAAGTACCTATTACATAACAGTAACCCAGGCTGTGTATGATGTCGCCACCGACATGGTCGTTGACACTGCCATTTTTTCAACCGGGACATACAACCTAACTCCCCTAGAAGCATTCATCCATGCTTTCAAAGGAATAAATATCCGGCAAACTAACTAGCTCTTGGGTTACCATTGGTTTGATATCGAAATACAAATTGCTGCAAAGTTAACTACTTTGCAGCAATTTTTCATATATCTTTGCTTTTAAGATGCCAAAGTGACAGATATAAAAGATAACCACTGTGCCATTGTCTTATCCATAAACTAGTGACTGCTATTGCCATATATAATATCTATATCCAATAGCTTCCTTTATTGAAAAACTACCAGTGTCACCCACTCTATATGAATTCGCTTATTTCCCAGTTTCCCAGCTTGATGGATACTCCCATGATATAATCCGCATCTCTGTAAAAGAAAGCCGTATAATAAACCGTAATATTTTTGTCACATTTCTCAAGTATAATTAAAATCAATTTAGAATAATTGGAGGATTAACGTATGCCATCAACCTTGTTTCACATTTTCATACAATCTGACTGCTTTATCGTTCCAGATTTGATTAATTAAGCTTGTAATTTCAAAGAAATATTAAATGGAAGTTTGATACTATAAAATGGCGAATAAAGTAATTCTGTGGAGGTTTAATTGTGAAGAAGTCAGTTCAAAATTTTCAAGTAAGTGAGCTACAAATTCCCCAACGCAATATAATGAATTTAAAAATACGACAAGATAATAGTCAAAGAAATTTTGTATTGCAAAAAATACATTCTTTTTTTGTGAAAATAGATGCTTTAAATATTGAGTATATTTCTCGCAGATGGTAAGCGGGTTCTTAAGCAATCCACTAATCTGACTGAGCCCTTTGTATTGGACATTTTAGAAAAAGTCTAACACAAAAGGCTCAATTCAAATTTAGAAGACAGACGACTCTCTTGTTGATTACTGTTATAAAGTCTGGCTGCAAAGCATCATTAGGATATATATTTGTTTATATCTTCTTTAATCAGTGCAAGCAACTCATCTTGGTTCTGCTCTTTATTCAAAAAGAAATGGTCTCCAGATAACACATGTAATTGCATTTCACCTGCCCCCGATACATCTGGACTATTCCATTATTACCTTCTACAAAACTCTTGAGTTTGTCATTAAGCTCTTTGATTGCCCCCGCGATCACAGCCAAGCGTTCTTCCATGGCTTCGCGACCTACCTAGAGGGTATACGCCAGATTTGCAAGGATAAGTTCTGATTCGCTTTTCAAATTTTAATGTACTATAGTAGATATGCTCATTAATATGCAAGTACTGAATTACTCCTTCATAATCTGTTTTACTAGAAAAAAAACAGCAACATAAGGTTGCTTTAAATACATTATCTGGTCTAATTAAACCCATCTCACCAATATAAATACTATTATTTCTGCAAAATCAACATGAATATCTGAAATGGCAGATACTTTCAATATATTTTCTCCTCAGATGTATTAACTATTATAACTCGACTCAGCCTTGAGACGCGCAAAGATTCGATCCAAGGGTCATATTTATGATTACTTCTCCAAACTTGCCCTCAGCAACATTACGGTCTCTCACATCCTGCCTCTCAATTTTCTTTAACATCCTCTTAGCTACTTTACCTTCACTGCAGAAACTTCTAAATTGCCATGTTACTTTTTTATAAATGATCTGAAATTCTGAACGATTTCTTTTTCAGAATATAGCGTTTCGCAAAAGTCACTAATTGCATTATAGGCCTTGGGTTCAGCTAACAACGCTATATGGCTGGGGGAATCTACATCCATCATGTGAAAATCGGGAATGTTCTTTTCCCAGTTCTTCCAATAATTCTGATGATCAAATCCTATTTCATGATCAGAAATTCTAAAATATGGTTCTAATTCGCCATAAAATACCCCACTCTTATTGCGAAAATAGTAACAAGTTACAGACTGAGGTTCAGTTAGTGGCAATACAGAAAAATGTTCTACTCCATAAGCATGATGAACCGTTGTACTTTTCTGTATCTGGGCATATAACTCAGCTTCTGTTTGAGGCAATCCACGTGCTTTGGCAATCATGATTAACTGCTGGAAAAACGTCTCATCATCTACATCTAAATTCACTTCATCCCTATGAATGAGTGTTTGGATAAACTTTTCCGGTTCTTGCATCGTTTTTGACATTAACACCATGTTAAGGGCTTGCAAAAATATAATTTTTTGCATGTCTTTTTTAGCTTCAGCATTATATGGCGAATCCAAAGATACTGAATCTACCATGACAATCGTGCTAATAGTTTGCCCTAATTCTTGTAATTGACGTGTAACTTCATACGCCAAACGCCCACCTAAAGAATATCCACCAATATCATAAGGCCCTTCGGGTTGTACTGTTAAAATAATGTGAACATAATATGCAGCCATTGCTTGGATCCCATATAATGGAGAGCGATTACCTATCCAGCCCCGTGGTTCAATACCATAAAAAGGTCGCTGAATCTTCCGAGCAATGATCCTATATCCTGATACAGTACCGCTTCCGCCATGAATCCAAAATACAGGTTTACCTTGATTTTCTTTATTGAGATGAATAAGTTCAGGAAATTGCGGCCATATAGGTGATTTCATTACAGGTGAAGCAACCATAGATTGTGTCTTTTTTATTTCTCCATGGCCATGCGCTATGTGCCGCTCTGGTGATTGCACCAAAGGTTGCTGCGGTGTTAACCCGATCATTTTTCTTACCTCTTCTTCGGCATCTTCGGGACTCATTTTGCCTGCTTGTAGTGCACGGAAAATATCTTTTGAATTCATAAATAACCTCCTGCTATTATTTCTGCCTTAATGTCATAATCCATGTTTTGCAATCGCAAAGGATAACGAGAAACCAGAGCCATTAGCCCATGAGCTATCCGCTTTTACTCCCCGGCTAATCGAACTCCACGATTGGCAACCTGAGTTCCTGTTTTCCAATGACCATAAAAAATAGTTTTAGCCTATTATCATATTACCATTAGGCCTTTATATATAATTGATGTAATTGTTTATCAGCCTGTTCGATATCTAAATTTCCCTGATGTACTTGCTGTATCAACTCGCGTAAGGAAGGGGATGAAATTGATTGTAAGGACACTTGATTCAATCCTCCCCTATGGTGGTTATTTAATTCTTTTTCTAAAAATCCGGCGAACTCACGAATATTTGGATAATCATACACCTTGGTTGCCATAATTGTGATACCATACTGCTTATTGACCGCCTGAATCCATTCCACACCTATAATCGAATCCAAACCCATATCAATGAAATTTGCATCCACATCAACATCGCTTTGCTTCATGTACAAAGCCTCTGCCAAGCTTGTTGCCAATTCTTCCTGTAATGTTTCTACCGAAAAGGAAACCGCCAATGGATTGGACTTCCCTTGGTTTTCAATTTGATCAGATGTTGAACCCCTTAGATCTGTTGCTGATTCTATTGATGTCAATTCGACGGATTGCAGCGAAAATTCCTTTGGAGACTGGTCTAAACCTGAAATCGCTTGTATTCTTTTGGGGGGATTGCTTTGTATACTCAATTCTTTATCCAAGAATCCGGCGAACTCACGAATGCTTGGATAATCATACACCTTGGTTGCCATAATTGTGGTACCATACTGCTTATTGACTGCCTGAATCCATTCCACACCTATAATCGAGTCCAACCCCATATCAATAAAACTTACATCCACATCAACATCACTTCGCTTCATACACAAAGCCTCCGCCAAGCTTGTTGCCAGCTCTTCCTGTAATAATTCTGTCGGAATACCTGGTTGAGCATGAGTCACAAGTTTAGATTCCTCGTTATTTTTAGGTTGTAATGATGAAACACTTGTCGACGATAATGCAATTAATTGTCTGGTTTGACCCGCTGGATTGCTCGGTAAAGTGGGTTGATCTGATAATGTCCGTAAAAGAACCCCTCCCTGTTTGTCAAATCGCTTAGAAGAATTTGATTCTGTTATGGGTTGCAATAAATGTTGGGCAGAGGTCAAATTAAACTGCTGTTCAGATATATCTGAAGTATTTCGATACGACGAAGAGTGGTCTATAGCAGCAGCTTGTCTTACAGTTGTATCGCTGACAAATTTGCTCTCTTGCTTAGGTGCCCAATAACGTTCCTTGGCAAAAGGATACGTTGGTAGACTAAGACGATGAGGTTTGATCTCACCATATAACTTATCCCAGTCAAAAATCAAACCTTTGACCCAAAGATTGAGAAGTTTTGCATATTTCCTACGCTCTATCCACTTATCAACGGCTTCCAACAATTCTTCATCTGCTTTAAAAATAGCCAACATCTCTTTATTACGTTTGACTTGACCTCGATATAAATCTTCCATATTTTCTTCCTGACCATCTACAAAAGCTCTCAGTTTCTCTTCAAGTTCTTTTATCGATCCCACAATCACAGCCAAGCGTTCCTCCATTGCTTCCCGTCCGATTTGAAGAGTGTATGCTATCTCAGCTAAACTGGCATCTGAGAATTGCTGATCCCCAATAGCAGTGAGCAATCGCTTAGCTTGTTCATAAAGTTGTTTCTCATTCTTTGCCGATAATAAAATGATTGCTGGATTCTGATTGGTATTCATAATCTGAGGTCTTTCCAATTGGGGGGAAATATATTCTTCGATTACTACATGAGCATTTGAGCCTCCTGCACCAAATGCAGAGATACCAGCCATTCGTGGATATTCCTTGCTTTCTCCATTGAACTCCAGAACCGGTCGTTGCCATTGTTCAAGCTCTTGCTGAACTTTAAAAGAGGTATTGCTGAAATCAATATTAGGATTTAATGTCTTAGAATGTAATGAGGGCACTAATTGATGATATTTGAGTTGCAATAATACTTTTGTCACCCCTGCAATACCTGCTGCACTCTCACAATGCCCAATATTTGATTTTGCCGATCCAATAGCACAAAACTGTTTATCTTGCGTAAATTGCTGAAAAGCTTTATTCAAACCCAATATTTCAATTGGATCGCCTAAGGAAGTTCCAGTGCCATGTGCTTCGATATAACTAATCTTCCTTGGATTTATCCCGCCTTTTGCAAAAGCTCGTTTAATAACACTAGCCTGCGCATTTGGATTAGGAACTGTATACCCATTTGTTTTTCCACCATGATTGATTGCAGTCGCTTTAATAATTCCATAAATATTATCCCCGTCTACAATGGCTTTAGACAATGGTTTTAAGAGCACTGCGCCTACGCCTTCTCCAGGCACATAGCCATCACCTCCCAGACCAAAGCTTTCACACCGTCCCTTGCTTGATACAAATTTTCCCTGTCCGAGTAGTAGATATTTATTAGGATGAATGGAAACATTGACACCGCCTGCAATTGCAAGTTCACATTCGCCTTGTCGCAAACTTTGACAAGCCAAATGGATTGCCGTGAGAGAAGAAGAACACATCGTATCTACGGCCAGACTAGGTCCATGGAAATTACAAAAATAAGACACACGGTTGGCTATCGACGACGGATTCCCAGGAAGAGCAGACATTTTTCCTAATGCTTGTTTTTGAGCTCCGTAGAGCTGGTACTCTTCATACATCACTCCTACATAGACACCTACATTACCTTCCAAATCAAAGTCCCGCGAACTAAAGGATTGTCGAGTATAGCCCGCATCTTCTAACGTTTCAAAGACGCACTCCAAAAACAATCGCTCCTGAGGGTCTAATATTTCCGCTTCTCTTGGAGAGATATTGAAGAATAAAGGGTCAAATTGATCTACGCCTTCTATAAATCCTCCCCACTTGCTATAAGTTTTTCCAGGCTTGTTCTTATCTTCATTAAAATACAAACTGTGATCCCAACGCTCCTTGGGAATTTCAGTGATGCAATCCTTACCATCTCGCAAGTTTCTCCAAAATTCTTGGATATTGGCTGCTCCAGGATAACGCCCTGAAAGACCAATGATCGCAATATCCCTATGTCCCGTATTGCTTTCTTTCTGTGATTTTATATTAAGGGATGCAAAACGTGAGCGTCCGCGACTGCTGTGGTTTGATTGTACAGGCTCTGCTACAGTTACATATTCTTTGGCGCTCTCGATACTTTCAGCTTTCCTCTCAAGCCCTAGCAATTCTATCAACTGGTCTCTATGGGAACCAACAAAATATTCGGTTAGTTCTTGAATTGTTTGATATTCAAAGAATAAAGTCTTCGGCAACGAGCCGAATGTTTTTTCTAATTGATTGGTCAATTGCATAATCATCAGTGAATCAATTCCGTACTTTTCCAGCTGAACATCTGCTTCGATTTGATACTTCGGAAGATTGATGATAGATGAAAGCTGCTCTTTAAAATAATTTATTGCTTTTTCCTTGAACAATTTTGGCTCAAGAACTGGAACTGTTTTCTTTTCTTCCACTGTAGAAGATGGGTTGGAGACTTCTACTCCAGTTGTTTGACTCAAAAATACTGTATGGAGTCGTTTTATATCCCCTTCCATGACCATCATTTGATCCTTATCAGATGCTAATCCCTGATACAAGGCTCTAATGCCGTTTGATGTCTTCATGGCAATCATACCCATACTTTGCATCATCAACTTTTCAGTTTCTTCATCAATCTGCATACCGCCCTCTTTCCACAGCGGCCAATTGATGGATAGCGTCTGACCTTGCCGTTGCTTTGCAGTCACCAACAAGTTACGATACCTTGCATAGACGTCCATAAAAGCATTAGCAGTTGCATAATCCACCTGACCTGGATTACCTAAGCTTCCAGCTATCGAGGAAAAAAGAACAAAAAGATCCAGTCCTATATCCTGGCTTGCTTGATCTAGATTGACTAATCCTGTGACTTTAGGAGCCAACACTTTTAGGAACTCATCTTTTGTCTTTTTAATAATAAAGTTATCTCGGATCACTCCCGCGCCATGGATGATGCCATCAAGACTTCCATACTGCTTCTGAACACTATGGATTAAATCAGCAACAGCCTGTTTCTGCGTCACATCAACCTGTTTGTATTCTATTCGAACGCCTAAACCCTCTAATTCCTTAAACTTTTCTCGCTTATCTTCCCCCAACGGGGATCGTCCAGTCAGAATCAATGACGCATTCTTGACTTTATATGCAATGTCTTTGGCAAAAATGAGTCCTAGACCACCAGCCCCTCCAGTAATGAGATAGATGCCTTGGTCTTTCCAAGGAATGTTCGCTTCTTTCTGGGATGCTTCAACTTCCCGCCAACTGCTAACCAATCTTTTGTCTTCTTGGTATCGAATTTGGTTTTCATGGGGACTTTGACTGTTTTCCTTGAGTTTTCCTACCATTTTCTCAAAATCTTCCCACCGATCCACTCCAATTAATTGCCCAATGAGCTTGGGATTCTCAAGCTGAGCGGTTTTCAAAAGCCCAGAAAGTCCAAAAAAGAGTTGCTGTTCATCCCGAGTAGAAACTACTATCTGGACTAGCACCTTACCGATAGGTTTTTCTTTGAGAATACGTTGAATCTCCTCAAAGACTTCAATAGCATAGGTTTGGAATCTTTCCTCAATATCCGTCTGCTCAGATTGCAAGGTAAGGAAACGCACTCTAGTCATTTTGCTTTCGATGATTTCTTTAGTAACTTCATCCGGTTCACAAAGCACAACTATCTGCTGAGCATAGTCAGGCGCTGTGGCTTGCTGAAGAATAACTTTTTCCTTCCAGCAAGGCGTAAGCTTCAAAGTCCCAATAGGTTCTGAAGAACCCACTGTGCCCACTTCACCTTCCGGCACACCTGATGAAACTTCCTTTATCCGTAAACCTCCACTTGTTGAAACTGTTTTTATATTTTTCATTAATGCTCTCTTTGCATCTTCATGACTTATTTTCCCTGCTTGCAGAGCAAGTAAAATTTCTTGTGAGTTCATCAATATCCCTCCTCGTATCTTTTATATTTAGACGTACCTTGAGCGACTTTCATCTTATTCATCACCCAGAATACCGATATTGTATCAGCCTCTCCACGGGAGTTGTCCTTTTTCCACATACAGAAAAATTCGTTCCAGATTGCGAGGGTCTGAAAACAGATCTTGATTTGCCGCTACGGCCAAGGATTTTGATTGAAGTAGTAATTCATATAACTGGCTCATATATCTTTTATACTGTAAAATTCCCGTATTAGATAAACATTTAAGACGAAGTAAATGCTTGCGCAGCAAGTTTTCACTATTAACATCATAGGCATCCACCAATCCCCATATCTGTGCCTGCTGAACTGATATCGGCTGAGTCATTAGCGTCATATAATGAGCCTTTTGAAATCCAACCCGACGAATCAGAAACGGTAAAACGCAGGCTGGAAAAAGACCAAACAGTAATTCAGACAAGCTAAACTGCGCTGTCGAATTGGCAATTACAATATCGCTAGCTGCAACAAATCCTATCCCCCCTGCATTCGCCTTTCCACGAACATGGGAAATTGTTATGTACGGCCCAGTTGCCAGCTTCAACCACAGATCATATAAGGGCTCCGGACTTTGTCCATTGGCTTGTCCACTTACCATCTTTTCATGTATACCCTGAAAATCAGCCCCCAAAGAGAATACTTCCGGTGAGCCTTCTAACACTACGATAGTAATAGATGGTTCACACAATGCCAACACCTGATGACACTCTTCAACCAAGCGCTCATTAATTGTATTATTGGCCGCAGGACGATTAAACTGTAAGAAACAAATCGGCTCTTGAAAGCGAACTTGAATCGTTTGATAACTCATGAAATCCACTCATATTCACGATGAAATTCTCGTATCTCTTTTAAAAATAAGCGTTCCTTTCCTTTGCAGGAAGCCAACGCTCCCGAAATAAAGTTTGAATCTAATTTGACATTTCTGGTACCAAATTTTACCGTACCACTACCTTTTAATAAAGCTTCATATTCATCCATAGATAATCGATAGCGTTCATTTAATTGACGCTCCATTCCAAAACGCCGCTGGTATTCTTGCCCTTGTGCTGTAACAACCCCACTATAAAATTCAGAACAACAACCCGACCCATAGGAAAAGCAACCAATTCGTTTAGGCGAATCAAAGTGCCCTTGATCAATAGTGCTGGCCAAGGAAAGGAATACTGTAGCTCCCATAATATTTCCGACACGTTGACAATAAGTCAATCCCTGCATCACACGCTGTGCAAAATCTTCTTCTATTTCAGGGGGCTTAGCTTTGGCCATCTTCCTCATCATGCTGCGATGTGCACCTTTCACCATACCGCCAAAGGGGGTATGAAATGCAAGATACTGAAATGTTTTTCGATAATCCACACCAGTTACCCGTTTTTGATATTCCAAAAATGCTTGTTCACAACAATCCAAATAGGACATTAATGATAAATCCGCATCCCCAGCTTCACTATCAGCAATCGGTCTGCAAGTATCCATCACCTCATAGCCATAATATCCGTTGGCCCCCACATCTACTTGAAATACACGGGGATTTTCGCTGACCAGGATTGCCACAGCTCCCGCACCCCCACTTGGCTCTGCAAAGGACCAATCCATTGTCAAAGCATCTCCCCCTTCAGCAATCATAAATCTGGAAATATCAGTTGCTATTACCAAGGCTTTAGCACCAGGCGATACCTGGGATAGAATGAAATTAACTGCCATCTGAAATCCAGCAGTACCCGAATAGCAAGCATTTTTGAGTTCAAATAAGCGACAATTTCGCTTAAGTCCTAAACAATCGTGAATATAGGTACTCATAGATTTTCCAAAATCAATACCAGATTCCGTGCATGTAATCAATAGTTCAATCTGCTCCTTCTCCGCTGCAGAAAGAGAGTCTATCACTGGTTTTGCTGCGTTAACCCCATAGGTGATTGGATCTTCATAGGGCAGGGCTACAGCTTTTTCTTTCATTAATAAATTTTCAAATCTGGTAATATCCAATTGACGATGCTGGGCCAATTGCATTACATCAAGATAAGTCGTTCCTCCAAAAACATTCATCGCTTCAATTCCAACAGAAATCATATTTATTCCCCCTCACGTAGTTATTTTGCATTTTGTAAACAAATTGCCGTATTAATCCCCCCAAATCCCATGCTTAAACTTAAGGCGTGTTTAATATCATGCGGAACAGATTGTCCTCTAACCCAATTAAAAGAGGAATTTATGGGGTCTTCTAAATTTCTTGTAGGGTGGAGCCTAGACTCTTTCATTTGTATAAGAGTAGCAATAATCTCTACAGTTCCTGCTGCACTCAGTCCATGGCCAGTAATAGACTTTGTTGCATTGATATAGGCATGCGATAACTGACAATCCTGAATTGCCTTTATTTCTATCTCGTCGCCAATCGTCGAACCTGTTCCATGAGGATTAATATAATCAATTTCTTGAGGCGATAAATTCCCTTGCTTCAAAGCTCTTCTAATCACCTGAACCTCCCCCTCATAGGAAGGATTCGGATTCCGATTGCCATCCATCGCTACAGCCCAACCTGACAGTATTGCATAGGGCTTTATCTGGCGACTCATGGCAAAATCGGCTCGTTCTATTACGACTGCACCACAGGATTCTCCATAAATAAATCCATCCCGATTTTTATCAAAAGGTCGACAAGCCATGGCAGGTTCATCAGCATATCGATCAGTTCCCATAGCGCCTAAAGATCGCAATGCCTGGCATTCCCAGTATGTAAGATCCATTAAAGCTCCCATAGCAATGCAGATGTCAACTTGGCCCGTTTGAACCGCTTGAATTGCCTGAAGAATGGCCACTTGACCACTAGCAGAAGCACCTCCCACCGTATATGCAAATCCTCGAATCCCAAATTGCTCTGTACAAAGTCCACATAAATCGCTATCCATAAAGGATATTCCATATGTGGGTCGTACAAGATGGGCACGATCTTTATAATTTTCATAGGTTTGTATCAAATCTCGCTGCTGTAGGTTAGATCCGCCAATCACCAACCCAATGCGGCTAGGATCCACTGCAGCCAAATTCGCCTCGTCCCAGGCTTCTTGCAGAGTGACCATAGCCACCTGCCCCGAAAAAGATGCAGTTCTCAACACGCGTTTTGAAAAACGTTCTGGATAAGACAAGGAAGGTATCTCTGCACCGATAAATGAAGTGTCTTTTTGCCGCCCAGGGCGCTGCATTACCCTAAATGCATGCTGCCCCTGCATCAGTGCCGGAGTAAATGCAGCTTTTCCTTGCCCAATAGCCGACGTGATACCAACACCTGTAATCAAGAGCTCAGACTGATTTTGATTTTTCATATAACACCTCTGCTAATTCTCCTATGTTTTTTGCTCCAAACAGCTCCACACGCGGAATCTGCAAAGATAAGGCTTCCATGGTCATTGCTACAATCTCAGCACGATCCACCGAGTTCGCCCCTAATTCTGTCAAGCGATCACTAGGTTTAAATACATGACCTTCTAACTCTGGAATTACCTCACAAGTATTTCGTGCAATAATCTCGAAAATATCCTCTTTTTTCATCTTTTTCCTCCTATTTATTAAAGCTGACACAGCAATTGTTCAGCCTGTTCGATATTTAAAATTCCCCGTTCTACTTGCCATAACATATCATCTAAGGAAAGTGATGGGATTTTATAAACGTTGTCTTCCAGTACTCTAGTTGAAAAGCCCTTCATCCGTACACATATTTTCCCTGTTTCATCACATAATGTGATATCAAGTTTCTGCACTTTATCTCCAGCTTTGCTGCCTTCACCATATCGAACCAGGGCCCACATTGCAGAAGAACACTTTCCAAAGATCTCAAGTTCTCGTAAAGCAAAGGGTAATGCCGGTTTACGAGACGCTATGCTGCCAGAGAAAGGTGTATTAACACTACCTATCATCAAACCTATCGACGCTTGTAAAGCTGAATCCATTAAACTAGGGTGTAAGACAAATTGTTCTTGCGTATCAGAGATATGGGAAGGCAAGGATAGCTTCGCCAACACTTGATCTGATCCCACAAATGCCATCTCAATACCCCGGTGACCCGGACCATAGTCAATTCCCATTGCACTATAAGCTTCGTAGAATTGGTCGGAAGAAAGGCTTTGACTGCAACGGGCTTGTAATTTCTTAATATCCAGGATTGGAATTTCAGAGATCAAACTCATTACTGCTATGCCCTGACTATGCACTACAGACTCCGCGCCAACTTTCTTAGACTCACTATAGATTTCATAAGCAATCTCTCCGTTGTCTTCAGGGTATAGCCGGATATGTACCTGTAACGGCTGATTCCCCACGACAATAGGCCTAACCCAAGCCACGTTTTTGAGTTGAATTTGGGTCTTCTCATCTATTAGAACTCCTGCAGCTTGTTCTACTGCCGCGCGAGTCATTTCAAGGTAAGCTACCCCAGGCAAGACTCGTTCACCTTTCACTATATGATCCGCCAAGAAAAATTCTTGACCTGTAAAGGTCGAACTGAAACGTTGTTCAGATAAATCTGAAGTATTTCGATGCAACAGCGGATGAATAGGAGCTGTTGACGCTAGGGTTGCCGTGCTACCAACAAACTTAATCTTGTTCCTTGAAATCCAGTAATGTTCCCTGGCAAAGGGATAGGTTGGCAGGCTGATACGATGAAGTTTTTTCTTCTCATATAGTTGATTCCAATCAAAACTCAGACCTTTGACCCAAAGGTCCAGAAGTTTAGAATATTTTCCTTTAATTACCCAAGCATCAATCGTTTTTGCCATATCTTCATCTGCTGCAAAAATAGCTATCGTTTCTTTATTACGTCTTACCTGCTCTTGATATAGACCTGGAATACCCTTATGACCTTCTGCAAAAGCTTTTAGTTTTTCCTCAAGTTCTTTCATAGATCCTACAATCACAGCCAGGCGTTCTTCCATGGCTTCCCGTCCTACCTGAAGAGTATAGGCCATATCAGCTAAACTGGCATCTGATAATTGCTCTTCTCCAATAGCTGCCAATAGTTGCTGCACCTGCTCTTTAAGTTGCTCTTCATTCCTTGCTGACAATATGATAATCACGGGATTATTCTGAGTGATTGTGCTTTGAGATCGTTCCTCATTCTTAGGAATATATTCTTCAATTACTACATGGGCGTTGGCTCCCCCAAAACCAAAAGAACTCACACCAGCTCGCCGCGGAAGGTCGTTGCCCCTCGCATCTTGTAACGTCTTCCATTCTCTAGTTTCTTGGACTATGTGAAATGGACTATCTTTAAGCTCAATATATGGATTCAAGGTATCGCAATGAAGGCTTTTGGCCAGTGTTTTGTGTTTGAGTTGCAATAAGACTTTGATTACACCTGCGATTCCGGCAGCAAGTTCCAAATGACCAACATTACTCTTCACCGAACCTAATCCACAATGGCTACTTACAACATGAGAATCTCCTGTGGCCTCATACAGTTCTTTGAAAGCTGTCTTTAGCCCGTTGATTTCAATCGGATCACCAAGTTTTGTACCAGTTCCATGGGTCTCAATGTAAGTAACGGTTCTCGGATCAATTCCAGCCTTAGTGTACGCAGCTTTCAACACTTCTGCTTGAGCCTTAGGGTTGGGAGCTGTCAAGGAATTGGCCTTCCCCCCATGATTCTCGGCAGTACCCCGAATAATACCATAAATATGGTCTCCTGCTTGCTCCGCATCCTTGAGCTTTTTCAGGAATATCATTCCGGCCCCTTCTCCCCTCACATAACCGTTAGCCTTGTCGGAAAAAGTTTTGCATCGTCCATCTTCACAGAGCATTCCAGCTTTATTGAAGCTGATTTGAACCTCCGGCATCACGATAGTATTTACACCACCAACGATTGCCATCTCGCAAGTTCCACTCTCTATGGCACTTACCGCCCGGTGGATGGCGATTAATGAACTTGAACATGCTGTTTCAATAGGTTCACTGGGTCCATGAATATTTAAAAAATAGCTCATCCGGTTGGGTCCTACCGAAGGCACAATGCCAGTATTAGAATAACCTTCAATTGGCCTATTAGCCTGAAAGACCAGCTGCATATAACCAGTGCCTGTTGTTCCCACAAAAATGCCTGTGTTGGTTCCCGAAAGACTTTGAGCCGAATACCCGGCATCTTCAATGGCTTTCCAAACATAGGTCATCAATAGGCGCTGCTGGGGGTCCATAAACTCGGCTTCTTTGGGAGATATACCAAAGAATAATGGATCAAACTCATCTATACTATCAATAAAGCCGCCCCATTTAGCATTTGTTTTATTTCTATCTTGTTTAGGATCACCATAATACTCCCGCCAATCCCAACGCTCTTTAGGGATTTCAGTGATACAATCCTTACCTTCTGTAAGATTATTCCAAAAATCATTTACATCTTTGGCCATAGGAAATATACCACTTATTCCTACAATTGCAATAGGTTCAGGACTGATAGTATCCGTCTTCGATGAGTTCGCTGCTTCTAATGTGGGTGCCGTCACCATTCTTGCAAACCGGGAACGTTTTTTTCTTATGCTGGATAGAATTTCTTCCTTAACTTGCACAGGGGGTTCAGCCTTAATTTGTACGCCCATTTTTGTTTTAAGCACAGCTTGGTGTTCTTCCACCAAATATTCTGCAAAACTATGAAGGGTTGGATATTCAAAAAATATAGTGGGCGTTAGTTCAAGACTGTATTCCTGATTCAGTTGATTGGCAAATTCAGTAAATGTAATCGAATCAAACCCATATTCACTCAGATCGGCCTCGGCATCAACATCCTCGCTCTTAACTTTAAGTAATTTTGATACAGCTTGCAGTAAAACGGTCTGCACGTTGTCCAGTATATTACCCATATCAGTCCCTCTTGTAGAATCAGATGCTATGGGAACTATCTCTGGTTCCACTTTAAATACTGCTTGGTGTTCTTCCACCAAATATTCCGCAAAACTATGAAGGGTTGGATATTCAAAAAATATAGTGGGCGTTAGTTCAAGACTGTATTCCTGATTCAGTTGATTGGCAAATTCAGTAAATGTAATCGAATCAAACCCATATTCACTCAGATCGGCCTCGGCATCAACATCCTCGCTCTTAACTTTAAGTAATTTTGATACAGCTTGCAGTAAAACGGTCTGCACGTTGTCCAGTATATTACCCATATCAGTCCCTCTTGTAGAATCAGATGCTATGGGAACTATCTCTGGTTCCACTTTAAATACTGCTTGGTGTTCTTCCACCAAATATTCCGCAAAACTATGAAGGGTTGGATATTCAAAAAATATAGTGGGTGTTAGTTCAAGGTTGTATTCCTGATTTAGTTGATTAGCAAATTCGGTAAATGTAATCGAATCAAACCCATATTCACTCAGATCGGCATCGACATCAATATCCTCGCTCTTGACTTTCAGTAATTTGGATACAGCTTGCAGTAGAACGTTCTGCACATTATCCAGTATATTACCCATATTAACCTCGGTTGTAGCAGAAACTTTCGATTGCTGAGTGTTATAAGTTGTCATCAAAAGTTTTTGTTTCATTCGTGCCAGTTTGCCCTCCATCACCATCACCTGCTCCTTACCAGAAGCTAAGCCCTGATACAAGGCTCTAATACCGGTTGGTGTCTTCATGGCAATCATGCCCATGCTTTGCATCATCATCTTTTCGGTTTCTTCATCAACGTGCATACCGCCCTCTTTCCACAGCGGCCAATTAATGGATAGGGTCTGACCTTGCCGTTGTTTTGCATCTACCAGAGTATTACGATACCTTGCATAGACGTCCATGAAAGCATTAGCGGTTGCATAATCGGCCTGACCTAGATTGCCTAAGCTTCCTGCTATCGAGGAAAAAAGAACAAAAAAGTCAAGATTTAAATTCCGGCTTGCTTGATCCAGATTGACTAATCCAGTGACTTTGGGAGATAACACTTTTAAAAACTCATCCCTTGTCTTTTTAATAATAAAGTTATCTCGGTTTACTCCCGCACCATGAATGATACCATCAAGTCTTCCATATTGCTTTTGAACACTATCGATTAAATCGCTAACAGCCTGCTTCTGGGTCACATCAATTTGCTTATATTCTATTCGGACGCCAACCTGCTCTAATTCCTTGATCTTTTCTTGCTTGTCTTCCCTAAGCGGGGATCGTCCTGTAAGAATCAATGACACATTCTTTACTTTATGTGCAATATCATTTGCAAAAATGAGACCGAGGCCTCCAGCACCTCCTGTGATGAGATAGATGCCTTGGTCTTTCCAAGGTATACCCACTTCTTCCTGAGATGCTTCCACTTGTCTCCAACCGCTAACCAATCTTTTTTCTTCTTGATATTGAATTTGATTCTCAAAGGGACTTTGGCAGTTTTCCTTGACTTTTTCTATGATTTCTTCAGAATTTGTCCACCGGTCCACTCCGATTAGTTGTCCTATAAGTTTAGGATTTTCAAGCTGAGCGGTTTTCAAAAGCCCGGAAAGTCCAAAGAAGAGCTGCTGCTCATTCTGTGTACAAACTACAATCTGAACTAGCGCCTTACCGGTCAGTCTTTCTTTGAGAATGCTTTGAATTTCCTCAAATATTTGAACGGCATAAGTTTGGAATCGTTCCTCTATACTGTTCTCCTTAGATTGTAAGACAAGGCAATGCACACCCCTCATTTGGGTTTTAATACTCTCCAAGGTAACACCATCTGGTTCACAAAGTACCACTACATGCTGAACATAGTCAGGTAATACAGCTTCTTGAACAGCAGTTTGTTCCTTCCAGCAAGGTGTAAGCCGCAACGTTTCGATAGTTTCTGAGGAACCTATAGTACCCACTTCGCCTTCCAACATTCTTGATGTAAATCCTTTCATCCGCACACAAACATTTCCTATTTCATCACATAAATCAATATCAAGTTTCTGCACATTATCCCCAGCTTTGCTGCCCTCACTATATCGAATTAAAGCCCACATTGTTAAAGAACAATTACCGAAAATTTCAATTTCTTGTAATGCAAAGGGCAGAGCGAGTTTTAAGGGGCGCGTACTATCGCCCATCATTAGACCTAATGATGCCTGTAAGGCTGAATCCATCAAACTGGGATGCAGAACAAACTGATCCTGCATAGTAGTAATGGTCGATGGCAAAGACAATTTTGCCAAAACTTGGCCCGATCCTATATAAGCTGTAACAATACCCCGATGTCCCGGACCATAGTCAATTCCCATTGCACTATAGGCTTGGTAGAATTGACTAGAAGAAAGACTTTGATTACAATGAGCTTCTAGTTCCTTAAGGTCCAACGTTGGAGCTTTCCATGCCGAACTCAACACTGCAATCCCTTGACTGTGTACTACAGGTTCTATGCCCGCTTTTTCAGATTCACTAGAAACTTCATATGTAATCTCTCCATTATCTTCAGGATAGAGTTCAATATTTACTTTTACTGGCTGTTCCTCTACGGTAATAGGCCTCGACCAAACTATATTTTTAATCTTAAGCTGGGTCTTATCTTCTTCTAAATCTCCTATGGCTTGTTTTACTGCCTCTCGTGCCATTTCAAGATAGGCTACCCCAGGTAAAACCCGTTTCCCCTGCACTACATGATCCGCCAAAAAAAACTCCTGACCCGTAAAAGTTGAACTAAATCGTTGCGAAGAAAGATCAGAAATATTTTGATGCAACAAAGGATGAATAAAATCAGATTTCGCAGAAATAACTTGAGTTTGTAATTGACGTATTAAATCTTTTGCGTCTATTTTTGCCAACCTCTTGTTTTTCACTTCATATAAAATATACTGAAGAAAATCTTTCATATTTACCTCCTACTATTGTCAAATCCCATTATTTTTGCTTTTTGCAAAGCACTATCAATGCTTATCGTATTATTCATTACCTCATCCAGTAGTTGATCAAAAAATGCATCATCAAATTGAATGTTTTTTTGATCAACTAAGGAAGAAATTTTACGCTGTTTGTCACTTTTCGGAACCCAATAGCGTTCCCTGGAAAAAGGATATGTTGGTAAACTGGTACGATAAGGTTTAATTTTCCCATATAGCTGATTCCAATCGAAATTCAAACCATCAACCCAGAGTTCTAGGAGCTTCCCATATTTCTTTTGAGAAATCCAATCACCTATAGTATTTGCCATATCCTCTTCTGCTGGGGAATTAGTCAATTTTGCTTTCTTACGTTTGGCTTGCCCCCGATATAGATTAGAAATCCCACCTTGGTTTTCTACAAAACTCTTTAGTTTTTCCACAAGTTCTTCACTTGACCCCACGCTCATAGCCAGACGTTCTTCCATTGCTTCACGTCCTACTTGAAGAGTATAAGCCAGATCAGCTAATCCAGTCGCTGAAATTTGTATTTCCCCAATAAAGTCAACTAATTGCTGTGCCTGTATTTTGAGTTGCTCTTCACTCTTCGCCGACAACACGATAATGGCAGGATTTTGAGGAGTAATCACAATTTGAGGTCGTTCCTGCTTCTTAGGAATATATTCTTCAATTACTACATGAGCGTTCACGCCACCAAATCCAAAAGAACTTACACCCGCTCGCCGCGGAAGTTCTTTGCCCGCCACATCTTGTATGGCTTTCCATTCCTTAGATTTTTGGACTATATAGAATGGACTATCTTTAAGATCAATGTATGGATTAATCGTATCGCAATGCAGGCTTTTGACTAACGTTTTATGTTTGAGTTGCAATAAGACTTTAATCACACCTGCAATACCAGAGGCAATTTCCAAATGACCAATATTGGTCTTGACAGAACCGATTCCACAATGACTATTTACAACCTGGGAATCGCCTGTACGTTGATACAATTCTTTAAAAGCAGTCTTTAACCCATTGATTTCAATTGGGTCGCCAAGTTTAGTGCCTGTTCCATGTGCCTCAATGTAAGTGACAGTTCTAGGATCAATTGCAGCCTTAGTATAAGCAGCTTTCAATAATTCTGCTTGAGCCTTGGGATTAGGAGCCGTCAGGGAGTTGGCATGTCCGCCATGGTTCTCGGCAGTACCGCGAATAATTCCATAGATGTGATCGCCCGCCCGTTCGGCATCTTTAAGTTTTTTCAGAAAAATCATGCCCGCTCCTTCACCTCGAGCATAACCATTGGCTTGATTGGAAAAAGTTTTGCATCGTCCATCTGGCGAAAGCATACCCGCTTTACTAAAACTTATATGATAGTCAGATGAAGGTATTGTATTAACACCACCAGCAATCGCCATTTCGCAACTTCCACTTTCAATAGCACTTACTGCCCGATGGATGGCGACTAGCGCACTGGAACAAGCGGTTTCAATCGGCTCACTTGGTCCATGGAAATCGAAAAAATAACTAGTTCGATTAGGCCCCACGGAAGATACCATACCTGTTGAAGAATACGCTTCAAATGCTACATTATATTTAGCAAGTAATCGGCTATAGCCAACATCCATAGTACCTACAAAAATACCTGTATTCGTTCCGGAGATGCTTTGTGCTGAATAACCGGCATCTTCAATAACTTTCCATACATAGGTCATCATTAGACGCTGCTGAGGATCCATAAGTTCAGCTTCTCTGGGAGAAATTCCGAAAAAGAACGGATCAAACTCAGCAATACTGTCAATAAATCCACCCCATTTGATATTTGTTTTATTGGCATCTTTTTTCGGATCACCATAACATTCCTGCCAATCCCATCGATCCTTAGGAATTTCTGTGATACAATCCTTACCTTCCTTTAGGTTTTTCCAAAATTCATTCACATCTTTAGACATAGGAAAGCTACCACTCATTCCAACAATTGCAATAGGTTCAGGAATAGTTTTATCTGGTTGTAATGGTTCTGATGCAGATAAAGCTACCGTTCTTACAAACCGAGAATATTGTCTTTTGCTGGTTAGAATTTCTTCCACTTCGTCTCCCATGGCTTGTATAGGAATTTCAACTTTGGTTTGTGCTGCAAATCTTGATACAAATGCAGCTTGATGTTCTTCCACCAAATATTCAACAAAACTATGAAGAGTTGGACGTTCAAAAAATATGGTAGGAGTCAATTCAAGCTTGTATTCCTGGTTAAGCTGATTGGCAAATTCGGTGAATGTGATGGAATCAAACCCATATTCGCTCAGCTCGGCTTCAGCATCAATATCCTCAATCTTAATATTGAGCAATTTAGACACTGCTTGCATCAAAATTACTTGCACTTTGTCCAGCATATTATTCGTATCCATCCCAATTGTAGAATCGGATGCAGCAGGGCTCTTGGATTGTTGATTTGAAAGCAGTTTTTGCTTCATTCGTATAAGCTTGCCTTCCATAACCATTACCTGATCTTTGCCAGAGGCCAAGCCTTGATACAAGGTTCTTATGCCAGTATTGGTCTGCATGGCGATCATCCCCATACTTTGCATCATCATCTTTTCGGTTTCTTCATCAACATGCATCCCACCATCTTTCCACAACGGCCAATTGATGGATAGCGTATGACCTTGTCGTTGTTTTGAATCCACAAGAGCGTTACGGTACCTTGCATACATATCCATAAAAGAGTTAGCCGTGGAATAGTCGGCCTGCCCTAGATTACCTAAGCTTCCTGCTATTGAGGAAAAGAGAATAAAGAAGTCAAGCTTTAGATCCTTGCTTTCTTGATCTAGGTTGACCAGTCCGGTTACTTTGGGTGCCAGCACTTCTAATAGTTCATCCTTAGTTTTTTTGATAATGAAGTTATCTTGCTTCACTCCCGCACCATGAATGATACCATTAATATTCCCAAAGTCTTTTTGGATGATCTGGATCAAGCTGGATACGGCTTCCTTTTGAGTCACATCAACCTGCTTGTATTCGATCCGAGTACCCAAGCCTTCTAATTCCCTAAGTTTTGCTTGTTTTGCATCCCCCAGTGGAGATCGTCCTGTCAGAATCAACGTTGCGTTCTTGACTTTATGTGCAATTTCGCTGGCAAAAATAAATCCTAAACCACCAGTACCTCCAGTTATGAGATAGATACCTTTGTCTTTCCAGGGAATGTCCACTTCTTTCTGAGAAGCTTCCACTTCCCTCCAATCGACAACCCATCTCTTCCCTTCTTTGTATTGAATCTGGTTATCATTACTTTGACTGTTTTCCCTCAGTTTCTCTATGATTCTTTGAGAATCTCCCCATCCAGCCACGCCAATCAGTTGTCCAATGAGTTTAGAATTCTCAATTTGAGCAGTTTTCAAAAGCCCGGAAAGTCCAAAGAAGAGCTGCTGTTCATTTTGTGTAGAGACTACAATCTGGATTAATACCTTGTCCACAGATTTTTCTTTGAGGATACTTTGCACTTCCTCAAATACTTGGACTGCATAGGTTTGGAATCGTTCCTCTATGCCCCTCTGCTCAGATTGCAAAGTAAGGCAGCGCACTTCCTTCATCTGGGTCTTAATGCTTTCCTGAATCACCTCATCCGCTTCACAAAGTATCACTACATGCCGAGCATAATCAGGTAATGTAGCTTCCTGAAAAGCCGTTTGTTCTTTCCAGCAAGGTGTAACTGTCAGCGTTCCGAGCGTTTCTGTCGAATTTGCCGAACCTACTTCGCCCTCCAAAATCCTCGACGAAAATTCCCTCATCCGCACACAAACATTTCCTATATCATCACACAAATCAATATCGAGCTTCTGTACTTTATCCCCGGCTTTACTTCCTTTGCTGTAACGAATCAAAGCCCACATAGTAGAAGTGCATTTACTAAAAACTTCAAGCTCCTGAAGTGCAAAAGGTAAGCACAGTCTCAGATCACCAGAGCCCATTAGTAAGCTAATCGACGCCTGCAAGGCAGAATCTAATAAACTAGGATGCAGGACGAATTGGTTTTGGGTTGCGGAGACAGAAGCAGGCAGGGACAACTTAGCCAATACTTGATCTGGTCCTCCATAGATCTTCTCAATCCCTTGGTGACCTGGACCATAATTAATTCCCATTGTGCGATATGCTTCATAGCATTGGCTGGATGAAAAACTGTTTTGGCTGCAGTTAGCTCGTAAGACCTTAAGATCAAGGGTGGGAACTTGAAAAGCTGAACTTAATACTATATTACCTTGGCTATGTACTATAGGCTCTACATTGATATCCTTAGAATCACTATAGATTTCATAGGCAATATTTCCATTATCTTCAGGGCATAGTCCAATCTTTACCTCAACTGGATGAGTCCCTACGGTAATAGGCCTAGACCAAACCACATTTTTTAGTCGAATCGGAGGAGTTTGACCTTCTTGTGATCCCCCCACTGCCTGTTCCACTGCCGCTCGTGCCATTTCAAGATAGGCCACCCCAGGCAAGACCCTTTGCCCCTTCACTATATGGTCCGCCAGAAAAAACTCTTGACCCGTAAAGGTCGAACTGAACCGTTGCTCAGAGAAATCAGAGATGTTTTGATGCAATAAAGGATGAATAGAAGCTAGATTCGTAGTATTTTTTGCTGCTTCTAAATGTAAACAAGGACTTTTTACTTCCATAGCTTTGTCAGGCAACCAAAATGAACTCCGATTAAAGGCGTAAACAGGCAAAGGAATATTTTTAAAGGAATTTTCGGGATATAATTTTTGCCATTGAATTCCCACTCCCTGCGTCCATAGTCCGACTAATGATTCTTTAAGAGCTACAGAGAGTTCTGCAGTCGGATTAAAGGTGATTACTTTGCTTGCTAAAGGATCAGAGGTTAGCTTCCCAAAATTTACATATGTCATATCCGGTAAAAGCGGTAGATCTTCCAATACCAACATCTGTTCAAACCAGTTTTGAATATCCGGTATTACGATCTTTTTTTGACTGTATTCGTTTAAATAGCTATAATTAGTTTTGTTATTAATCTTGCTTTGCCGGATGTTTAAAGTTGTGGCAATCGCGGCTAGGTCAGGATTTTTACTCAATAATAATGTGATCAAAGTTTCTTTAGGCATTACTTCATCCAGTACAAGATCTAGCAATTCATAGAACCTCTGATCTGTTATCAGCTTCCGTTCAGATAAACTCCACTTTTGGTTGAGTTTATATAAAGAACTCAGCATAATAATCATTAATAACAGTTTTCTCCCACTGAAACCTTCCTCTCCTGGAACTAAAAAGGTTTCATCATTAAGCAGTTTTTTAACATCTAATTCTACCGACTTCAACTTGTTATCCCATTGTTCTAAATACTTAACAAAAGTAAACTGATTTGTTAATAGCGAATTCGTTTTTTCTAAATAATGTGATACTATTTCATCAGAAATGTTTAGTTCACCTATCAAACTTCCTATGTATTGGGCATCAAGAATATATGGATTTAATACTTGTCGGTTAATTGGATCATAATAAGGAATAATCGGTCGAGTAAATTTTAACTGGTCTACTTCTTTTTTCCCGCATAAGACTGCTAAAATTTCTTTTATATCGATTACGCCGCTAATAGCTAAACTAATCCATAGCCCTTTCTTCAAACCAGTAATCAAATTCAAAGAGAGTCCTAATTCGATTAAAGTAGAAATAATGGCATAATTCAATATAAATGAATACAAAGTTACATACGGCTTTGGCCAACTCTTCTGAAAAAATCCCTCTCTGATCTGATGATCTACGTCAAATTCATCTAATGAATCTAAAACCTGATCAAATTTCTCTTTAAAAATAGGGAATTCTTTAATAGTCTCTGCCAAATCAGTATCATTCCATGAAATTTCACCAACACGCAAGCACCAGGATTCGTCTGTTATCTTATTAACAGAAACAGCTGTCACTTTTTCCAGAAATTCTATTAATTCGGCTTTATTTTTAAGCAATTTCCCGCAACGGTAAGAAAAATCTTCCCGAGTTAGCAGGGTCAAACAAATGTCTTTAAAATCAATTTTTGAAAAGCTATCACTTTTGGTAAATTCTTTCCAATTATGCAGTACATCTTCCAGACTATGGGGATTCTTTGCTGAAAGTACAAATGGATAACTTGATAAAGCAAGAGACTCAGATTCAATTATTTGTTCAGAGTATTCTTCAAGCAAAACATGACCGTTGACGCCTCCAAAACCGAATGAACTAACCCCTGCTCTTAATGGCTCTCCTTCTTTTCGACTAACCCAATTGGTCAGACCACTAGCAATAGAAAAAGGAGAATTTTCAAAATCAATAATCGGATTTATGATTTTCATATTTAAACTAGGTGGAATTTTCTTATGGCGCATCATCATTAAAACCTTAATAACACCCGGCATTCCCGCCGCTGCTTCCAAATGTCCCACATTTGTTTTAACAGAACCAATTTTGCAAAACTGTTTTTCAATTGTTGATCTCTGAAACGCCTGTGTTAAAGCTTCTACTTCAATGGGATCCCCTAATGAGGTCCCTGTACCATGAGCTTCTATATAAGTAACTGTATCCGGGCCAAATCCAGCATCTTCATACGCTGCTAAAATTACATCCCGCTGCGCCTCCACCCGGGGGGAGGATATTGAAATTGCTTTCCCGCCGTGATTAACAGCACAACCTTTTATTACTCCGTAAATATTATTTTTATCTTGAACTGCTTTATCTAAAGGCTGTAGTAATAAAACACCAATACCCTCTCCGGAAACAAAGCCATCGGCATCTTTATCAAAAGTTTTACATTTTCCGTCTTTACTTAACATCCGGTTTTTTGACCACATTAAGTACCTTATAGGGGAATAATGTAAATTAACTCCTGATACCAGCGCATAATCACTGTCCCCAATGGCTAGCGCTTTTTTAGCGTCGCATAGTGCCACCGTTGCTGAAGCGCAAGCCGCCTCAATTACTTTGCTCTCACCACTTAAGCCTAAATAGTACGATGTTCTGTTTGCCAGCATAAATTGATAATTTCCTGATCCTGAATATAAGTCTATATCATTTTCGGAAGGAGACTTCAGATAGGAATCCAATGCCATAGCCCCTACATATACGGAGGTCCTTTTTTTTTGTAATTTTTTCAAAGATATCCCGGAATCCTCGATACAACGCCAAGTTTCCTCTAATAGTATCCGTTGCTGGGGATCCATATTGTCGGCTTCCCGAGGAGAAATATTAAAAAAATTATTGTCAAATTTATCAATATTATCCAGCAGTCCACACCATTTACTAATACTTTTACTATCATCACCAGTTGGAGAATAATGTTCATCCAAATTCCAACGATCAATTTCCCGAATTGAATTAACTCCTTGTGATAAATTTCTCCAAAATTCTTGATAGTCTTCTGCTCCAGGGAATCGGCAGGCTATCCCGACTATGGCAATATCATTACAATTGCCTGTACTATTTGTTTTCTTGCTTTCATTCCCATTCTTTTTAACCTGACTTTTTGGTTTCCGCTCTTTCATTGACTCACCCACTTTTCTAGTTTTCGCAATTACTTAAGTCCCAAAGTTTTCTATCTCCTGAATTTTAACGAATATTTATTTCATAATTGATACATAATATCGGAATAACTGTTTAGAAAACCATCTTCCCTAACTCTGCTAATTTAAGCACTTAGGAAAGTATTAAAACGTTGATCCAATAGTTCCGCTGTTTCATGCATTAGTTTTAATGCTATTTCGTCAACATGCCGTTCTTGCCAATTTTCTAAAGTTGTTCCTCTAACCCATTGATTAAAAGATCCTAGTGCCGGACCGCAATGAATTTGAAAGTCTACTTTAGATTCAGTACTCCCACTTAAAGCCAGACGACTACTATAGCCAAAATACCATCTGAAAATCAAAGCCATCTTGTGTTTAGGGTTGCGTTCCGCTTTTTCGATTTCTTGAGCTGGATAAAAAGCTTTGACATCATTATAGACTTCTTCAAAACTTCTTTTAAAATATCTCTCCTGAATCTGTTTCTTAGTCTTTTCATCAATTTCATTCAAGGAATTATATTGACGGTATAACTCAAATAATTTGTTAGCCCTGGCTGAAAAAAATAATCCTTTTTTTAACACTTGAACTTTAGCACCCAATTCAAACATATCCCCAGCTGGTGCATACTCCGTATCCTGGACATCCATTTCTTGCAATAAATCTTTTACTGCATCACTGGTAGCTGCTTCTACCGTGCATTGGTTGATCGAACCTGTTACGATAAAGTCTGCACCTAATATAAAAGCTGCTGCCGCGGCCTGAGGAGTTCCAATTCCACCAGCGGCTCCTATCCGAACCTTCTTATTATACTGATATTTTTCCATCATATCGTCTCGTAATTTGATTACTGCTGGTGTTAGTGCATAGGCTACGCCACCATCTGTATGACCGCCAGAATCGGCCTCCACACAAATATCATCCGCCATAGGAATTTGGGTAGATAAATCAGCTTCCTCCTGTGTAATCTTATTTTCGCTTACTAGCTTAGCGAGAATTTGTGCCGGAGCCGGACTTAAGAATGCTTGTGCCACCTCCGGCCGAGATAATTTGGCAATAATCTTGTTTGAAGTAATAACTTTTCCTTGTTCATTTTTTTTTAACCCTTTGACACGATATTTTACTAAGGACGGCGTAACATTTATAAAGGCCGCTGCTTCCACGTTTTTTACGCCATAATTTATATAAAGATCAATTGTTTTTTCTTCCATTTCAGGATTGTTTGGATTATGTAATAAATTCATCCCATAAGCTTCTCCTACTAAGAGCTCCTTTTGAATATATTGAATTGCATCTTCAATTTGCGACAAGTTCAAGCCTCCCGTACCAAAAAAGCCTAGCATTCCTGCCTTGCCCATTTTTACTACTATTTCTTTGGACGCTACTCCCCGATACATTCCACCGGTTACATAAGCATATGTAAGGTTATAATCCTTTTTAAACTCAGAACTCCCTAAACATGAAGGTAGAACATTTTGAACTTGCTTTTCAGCACTTTTAATTACCAATGGCTTCGCTTCTCTTTTAATCCGTTGAACTAATCCGGTTAAAACTTTACCTGATCCAATTTCTTTAAATTCCATTTCTCCAAGCCCCATCAAATATCTAATACTTTCTGTCCATTTCACTGGATGTGTAATTTGTTCCACTATATTTTGTTTAATATCAGATTGTTTATATGGTCTGGCATGAACATTGGAAATTACAGGTATCGCTAATTGGAAAAATTCAAAGCTATTTATAAAGGTTTCAAATTCTCTTTTAGCCCCTTCCATATGACGAGAATGAAAAGCTCCGCTTGTTTTTAAGGTAACAAACATTTTTACGTCCTTAATCCCCTCAAAAATAGGCTGAGCATGTTCAATGTCAGTTTTCAAACCCGAAATTACAATTTGAGTCGGTGAATTATAATTTGCAATATCTATACTCTGCAAATTATTTTGTTTTAAAACATCAGCTATTTGCTCTTCATTTAACCCAATCACTGCGGCCATACCACTCCCGGTAGCATGACTCATTAGCTCGCCTCTCTTTTGCACCAGTTTCAATCCTGTTGCAAAATCAAATGCTCCTGCTGCAAATAATGCATTATATTCCCCTAAACTATGACCGGCAACAAAATCGGGCTTTATCCCAGTTTCTTCAATTCTTTTAAGATAGCTTAGTGCATTTACTACATATAAAGCAGGTTGAGTATATTGGGTTTGACTTAAATTTAAGTCTACATCTTCCAAACAAAGTTCCTTAATCGAATATCCTAAAATTACATCTGCCTCTGCCGTTAATTCTTTAAATTCATCAAAAAGTGTTCCCCCCATTCCTTTACTCTGGGAACCTTGACCAGGAAAAACATACGTAATCATTTCTTTTCTCCCCTTTCATAATAATTTTCTAATTAAAACTCTCTTTTAATCTTTCAAGTTTTTTAATTTCCTGACTAAAAGGAGTTAAAACGTCATAAGTTTGGGATATCTTTAAATTTCTTAATTTTTAATAAAAAAAACCACAAAAATAACATTTATCATTTACAAATCTCCGTTACTATGCTAAAATTAATGTGCATATGTAAAATATGCCAAAGCAGCCCATAAATCAGTGGATTCCCGCCAAAGAAGCTTACTGATTTATGGGTTATTGTTCTTTCACGCTAAAAATACGCATAAAAAAAGCACACTAAAGCATACCAAAGCAACCACACATATCAAAGGATTCCCGCCAAAGAAGCTTACTGATTTGTGTTTGTATATGGAAATAATAACCGTTTTTATTGTATTTGTCAACCTATTTACATATTTGTAACATTCTGACATCTTTTAACTAAGTGCCAAGGGGAAAGGATTTGTTAACATCTCTATACTTTTAAAACTAAATGAGAAGATGCCCATAATCTAGTAATCAGATAGATTTATGGGTATCTTCTCTTTATTAATATTAGGTCTTTCTATTCTTTACATAATGAGCATTATTTTACTAGGACAGGGTTTATTTTAGGATTTTTACGCACTATTGGTTCCCTTACGATTATCTCAATAATTGTATTGTATCTTCAAGCAGCCAAAGGCTTTAATTTCCGGAAAAATTTCAAATAATGTTCTTGTACATATCGACATAGGATTGGTATAACTAAGAACCCAAGCATTTGGCGAATATTTCTTGATATTTTGAGCAATTTGAGCATACATAGGCACATCTCGCAAAACTCTTACAATTCCACCTGGTCCCACAGTATCGCCAACAGATTGATATATCCCATATTTTTCTGGAACATGCACATCTGATGCCATTTCCTTCAGCGTGCCTGGAGTTATCGAAATAACAACAAAATCAGCATCTTTTAAAGTTTCTTCAATGGTTTTTACCGCTTTATACTGCCACTTACCTCTCGCCTCTTTTTTATTCGATAAGATATTCCCAACCTTTTCATTCGTTAACGCCGCTTCAAAATCTATATCATATAATGCCGCAGTACCAGAAATTCTAGCTTCTAAAGCCAAATCATTCATTAAGATCTTCGCCTAAAGTTGAGAGCCGCCGCCAATATATGCGATCTTAATGTCACTAACAAGTCCTTCACAATAATTCATATTAATAAAGAAGACTTGATAGGTGATTTTTTCGGTACCCCTGCTTTAAACAATTGATTGCCTAAGAATTTATATCCTTTTTAGCCGTATCATAAGCAGATTGATTTTTTTTAGATTTATTGTATTTTATCCAATTTGTATATCCCACCGGATTATTGCCCCATAAATTTTCATACTTCCATCCCGTTAAAGCCTCAACAGTACTGCGAGTTATATCATCTACGTCACTTTTAAGACCGCCATTTTTTATTCTTTCAATTTCTTTTTTGAGTATAGAATGTGATGCATCTGTAATTTTAAATTTATATGACCCTATAATACCTACAATGAGGAATGCTAAAGGTACCACTACCAATATAACCACCATAGCTACCAAGGCTTCATGAGACTGTTGTTTTACGCCAGAGACAAAATTGAACTCTTGCAATATAATTCCAACTACAAAGATTGCAAGTGCTTGTGAAGCTTTCCTTAAAAAAGACATAAATCCAGCAAAAACACCTTCTCTTCTACCACCAGATACAATTTCATCTACATCGGGGACAAAGGTATAATTGTTCCAAGGAATAAAGTTTATTCCGCCTCTTCCAAGCCCAGCAACAGCTGACACTACATACAAGGCAATTACACTATCAGCACCAGCACCATATATGGCCAAATACCCAAAAATACTCAGCATAAACAGAGAAGATACAATTCTAAAAGCTGATCCTGGACTCACTTTCAATGTCACATATGTGGCTATTCCCACACCAGCAATTTGGAATATATACATGGTAGCCAGTAAATTTGATACTAAAACAGCATCTTTAAAAAGAGCGAACACGATAAAGTAAGTGAACACGGCATTGAAAGTGTCTTGCGCTAGATATCCGCCTATGTACATTCCTAAGTGAGCTCTGAATGTTTGAATTCTAAGTGTTGTGATTAGGTCGATATAAATTTTTTGTATGTTCTGTCCAATACCCAATTTTACTTTTGACTCTTTAGACTCTGTGAATTTTATTTCCTCTAACGATCTTTCCCAGGTAAAGTTATATACAAGTATCAGTACAACTATGAAAATACCGGTAAAAATGGCTCCTGCATAAAAAAAGGATCCAGAAGATTCTTTTCCCAAAGCGTTGATTAATCTCCCTGGCAAAAATGCTGCTACAAATGCCGAAAACTGAGCACAATACATTCTGGCACTGGTAAGTTTTGCCCGCACTTTATAATTTGATGTCATTTCCGCTGCTAATGTGTCGTAAGGGATTAATATCATAGTGTATACAATTTCAAATAGAATATATGTCATCAGATAATATAGATAGGAAAAGCCAGTCATCCATATGAATGAATAACAAATAACCAAGGGAATACTGATCAGTAAAAAGAATTTGCGTCTGCCAAATTTTCTTCCCAAGCGAGTTGTATGAAAATTATCGGTTATAAAGCCCATTGTAGGGCTAGCCACTGCATCAACAATACGCGCCAATGCAAATATAGAGCTAGCTTCCACTAATGTTAATCCGCAAAATGTAGTATAGAAATATAATAACCATGCACTCGTTAATGCAAAGGCCCCCGCACCTATAAAATCGGTTATACCATACGAAAAATAATTGATAAATTTTAATTTTCGCTCTTCTCCAATCATAATAAACACTCTTCCTTTCAAAATATGATTTAGTCCAATTACATTGCTTTACCCAGCAACAACAATAAAAGCCTTCCTTCTCTCCCTAATTTCATCAATTGAAAAGTACATTTAGCTGTAATAGGTCTAAGATCAAAATTATAAATAAAAATGATATAATGATCGGAAAGTAGGTAACATTACGAAAGTACTACTAAAATAAGCGTATTAAATATAACTATGTAAATACTCTGACAGACATAAAATTGCAAGAGACTGCCCATAAGGCATAGAGGTAAGGGGTATATCTTTATACTCTTGAATGGTATTAAAGACAGGAGTTCCAAAAGAGACATTTTGAAGTTCGCCATCTTCGCTGATATTATTCAAAATCCCCTGTATTGCTTTAATCGCTATCTCTTCATATTTCTTATCAACATATCGCTTACGAACTGCCTTCAATATGCCATAAGCAAAACCAGCTGTAGCCGAGGCTTCTAAATAAGAACTATCATCATCTAATATGGTATGCCACAAACCGCTATGTTCATCTTGGCATTTAGCTAATGCTTCTACTTGATTTTTTAATGAATCTAGGAGAAACTCTTTTATAGAATCATCCTCATTCAATTCCAAAAGCTCTAAGAATTCAGGTATAGCTACTGTTATCCAGCAATTGCCTCTTGCCCATAAAGCATTGGCAAAATTATGCCGCTCTTCAAAATTCCAACCATGAAACCAAAGCCCCGTTTTTTTGTCTGTCAAATACTTGATGTGTAATAAAAATTGTTTTTTTGCTTCTTCTATATACGCAAGATTATTGAAAAGCTTACCTACTTTTGCTAAGGGCAATACACACATCATTAAAGTATCATCCCAAATTTGTTGCTTATTTTCGCTATTATAAACAATATGCTGCAGACCATTTTCGTCTGTTCTAGGCATTTCATACATGACCCAATCCAACCATTGTTCTAAATAAGGCAGATAGGATTTATTTTTTGTATCTTCGTATAAATAAGCTAAGGTCAAGAAGGGTGACACTGTATTAACGTTTTTTGTTGTGCTCCCCTCTGCAAATCGAGCAATAAACCAATCATTTATAATACGTAAAGCTTTTTCGTCTTGGGTTAATTCATAGTACTTATACATTCCATATAACCCAATCCCATGAGTCCACTCCCAGCCGCCCCAGCCTTTCGTATCTATAATCCTTCCATCATCGAGTTTTAATAGAAACTCTCCAGTTCCGTCTTTAATATTGATTAAATTATCCATAAGTAAATTTATTTTATGTACTATATCTCTTCTTCCAATACCCTTTAAACTATTTGCCATAAATTCATTAGCACTCCTTTTCCACTTTATAATCATTTTAAAAAGAACACTTCTTACAAGTTAACCGTAAATTAAATTAATCATTGATTATTTCCTTAATTTTCCATCTTAATTCTATCATCAATATCTTTTTTGTCAATATAAAAACAGATATTTTTATTAATTTTATCTGGTTTTATCTTTTATTTTGTTTATTCTTCTTTTCTGTTGAATCAAAAGGAACCTGATCCATTAAGGCTATCCTCGAAAAGACCGGATATGTTCACGGAATGCTCCTATCGTTTTGCCGAAAATAAAGAGAAGATACCCATAATCTAACTTGTTACTAGATTTATGGGTATCTTCTCTTTATTAGCTTTCAACATTATAAGCATTATGCTATCAGATACGCGACACTACTCAGAAGGGGTTGATCCAAACCTTTCATTCACGATTTGAATAAATAGCTGTGCAGCTTTAGAAATATATGCATTTTTCTGAACCGCTACACACATTGTCCAATAGGGCTCATATTTTTCATCGATATAATAATAGGCAGGTTGATAGATACCGGAAAAAATTTGCAAATATTGCAGCGGAACAAAGGTTATGCCAATTCCTTCACAAGAAAGCCGTCTTGCAGTTTCATAGCTTTTGGTAGTTAGTATAATTATTGGATTGATATTGGCTTTTTGTAAAATAGAATCCGATACGTGCCTAATTTTTTGTTCTTTGTTTAACAGAATAAATGGCTCATTGGCAAACAAAGTAAGGTCTATTTGGGGGTATTCCAAATCGTTATATACAGCATATTGACGCAAAGGGTGATCTTTGGCAGTTACTAAAAGAAATGGTTCTTTGAATAAAGGATAAATATCCACATTTTTACTATGAGAATGCTTACAAAACGGAAACGTATGCATAATCGCAAAGTCGATTTCTCCTGAGGCTAAAGCCTTATCTAGCTCCGTAGAATTTCGTTCTACAATATATACCTCTATATTGGGACATCGCTCTTTAAATTTCGGCAAAATAATCGGCAGCACATAGGTTGCAAGATAAAGAGTAATACCGAGCACAATTCTGCCCTTTTTCAAGCTATTGATGTCACTGACTTCGATTTCAAAGTCATTATATATTTTCATGATATCAACAGCAACTTGATAGTATCGTTCACCGGCAAACGTGGGAATCAAGCCCGTATTTGTCCTTTTAAATAATTTGGTGCCAAGCTGCATTTCAATTTTTTGGATACAATTACTAAGGGAAGGCTGAGTCAAAAATAGTTTTTTTGCAGCCTTGGAAATGCTGCGCTCTTCCACAATTATTTTAACATATAGTAATTCACGTTCTGTCACAGCCATTCATCTTCCTTTTCTGTTAGTCAGCCCAGCCACAAGGCTCTGCACTGCCATCATTCGCCCTTACATGAACGATCAGTCGAAACCTAATCTTGGAAATACTTATTATTTTATATCCGATATAGACAAAAACTATATCGGATATAAAATAATAAGTATTTGATTATACCTTATCCCTATTATACAATGACAACATAAAAATTGGTATTTTTTTGACATTATGTGCAATAATATGTAACAAAAAATGCAACGATTAGCAAACAAATTAAATATATTGGCAAACCTGTTGAAAAGCAGGGACGCAAAGCTATGGGTCTACAGTCGTTACACGATCAAGATTGCCAGGCCGCCATGCTTAGTCACGCATGTAGACGGTCGGGATATTCCTGACCGTCTTTTATTGTTTAAAAGACTACCAACGAGGAGGTATAAAAGATTTCACCATTACTATTTTAATTGATCTAGATATTCGAATACGCCGATTGACTAAATCAGCTTGGAAAATTAAAAAAGGAGAGGGGAAAAATGCAATTTATTGAAAATATGAAAGTCCAATTAAAATTAATAATACTAGTATTTATCGGGTTTTTATGTATGGGGGTTGTAGGATATACAGGGTATCATTATCTTAGACAGTCAGATACTAATATGAATTTGATGTATAAGGACCGATTGGTTCCAGTTAAACTGGTAAATGAAAGTGCTACGAATGTCAGAGGCTCAATCGCAGCAACAATAGAGCTAATGGTTTCAACTGATGAGAAAAAGAATCAAAAGTTAAGAAGTAATATTGATAATCGCTCAACCCTAATAAGAAACGCACTTGCAGAAATCGAGAAAATTCCTACAGATCCACAAGGTAAAGAATTATTAGATAAAGTACAAAGTGCTCTAGAAAAGCAGATTTCAGCAAGAGATCAAGTTATTAAGTTGACACAGGAAAAGAAAAATGCAGAGGCTTATGCGGCATATGTTAAAGAAGTAGAACCATTGACAAATGACCTTACTGGCAGCTTACGAAATCTTATGGATTATTACACCGCATTATCAGAGCAAATGAATGCAAACAATCATGAATCGGTTGTAAAGGCAACGCAGATTATGATTAGTATCATTTTAATGTCTTCTTTACTATTAGGATTATTAGGCTGGTACATTACCAAGATCATAACAAAACCCTTACATACGATGGTATTATTTTGCAATCAATTATCTGCTGGTGATTTTAGTGACAAGCCCCGTACATTTTCCAGTAAAGATGAATTTGGACAATTAGCAGATGCCTTGGCAAACACACGTGCCAGCATCCGTACATTGATGCAGCATGTCAATGACTCTGCGGAACAGGTGGCTGCCTCTTCCGAAGAACTAACTGCCAGCGCTGACCAATCATCTCAAGCTGCTAATCAGGTTGCCGGGGCCATTACCGATGTAGCTAATGGAATGGACGAGCAGTTAAGTGTCGCCAATGGCACCTCGGAGATTGTCATAAATATGTCAGCTAGTATCCAGCAAGTTTCGGCTAATACAAATCAGGTGGCTGAACAATCGTCTTTAGCAGCAGAAAAAGCCAACGAAGGTAACAAGTCCGTTGATAAGGCAGTAAATCAAATGGCCTCTATCGAGCAGACGGTCATCTCCTCTGCACAAGTAGTTGCCAAATTGGGAGAGCGTTCCAAAGAAATTGGACAGATTGTTGATACGATTTCCAGTATTGCAGGACAAACTAATTTACTGGCTCTAAACGCTGCCATAGAAGCTGCACGTGCAGGAGAGCAAGGACGGGGCTTTGCTGTAGTTGCAGAAGAAGTCCGTAAACTTGCGGAACAATCACAAGATGCAGCGAAACAAATCGCCTCTTTAATTGGGGAAATACAAGGAGATACCGACAAAGCTGTAGATGCCATGAATGATGGCACCAGAGAAGTTAAGGTGGGAGCTGAAGTCGTGAACGCTTCCGGAAAAGCCTTTCAGGAAATTGCTGATCTAATATATAAAGTCTCGAATCAAATAAAAGAAATATCTACTGAGATAGAGCAAATGGCTGTTGGCAGCCAACAAATTGTCGAATCAGTGAAACAGATCGACACACTCAGCAAAAAAGCATCGGGTGAAGCCCAGACCGTATCGGCTGCGACCCAGGAACAATCAGCATCAATGCAGGAAGTAGCATCCTCCAGTCAAGCGTTAGCTAATTTGGCAATGGATTTACGACAAGCAGTCGGTAAGTTTCACATTTAAGCGCCAATTTCGGTAGTGACCGCGTTAAGCGCTTACTGAGAGAGAATAATTTCATCTGCTTGATATATGGAACATTTGCAGAAATATGTAAAAGAGAGACATAGTTCACCGATAAAGGCGAATTATGTCTCTAAATTTTTTCCAAAAAGATTTGATTTTCCAGTAA
This sequence comes from Pelosinus fermentans JBW45, assembly GCF_000271665.2. Classification (GTDB taxonomy): domain Bacteria; phylum Bacillota; class Negativicutes; order DSM-13327; family DSM-13327; genus Pelosinus; species Pelosinus baikalensis. The sequence continues at coordinate 4,861,608 of NZ_CP010978.1, forward strand.
ATTAATCTAAAGATTAACTGAATGTGAATCATTGTAGATCCAATAGGCTATGAGGCTAAAAACTTTTTTATTAGTATAATTTCACTTTATCCACTGCGTTAAATAAATTCATCTTGAATTCAATAACTTCACGCGCTGCTGCTATACATGGCGGATAAATAGCGTTGGGTTCATACCAACCTTCATTATCTTTTAATACTTCACGCACCTTTTTATAGTAAGCCGCTTTTACGTCGCTCGAAATGTTTATTTTAGAGATTCCGATTTTTACGGATTCCGCCATTTCTTCATCAGCATTTGATGAACCTCCGTGTAAAACTAATGGAACCGCAACAACATCTCTTATCTCTTTTAATAAATCCAACTTAAGTTTTGGCTTCATTCCTTTAGGGTAAATACCATGCGCCGTTCCAATAGCAACTGCTAATGTATCAATGCCCGTTTTTTCTGCGAAATCTTTTGCTAACTTAGGATCAGTGTATATAATCTCGCTTGCTCCCCCCTCAGCAGAGGTTCCAGTAGTCCCTATTGTTCCTAATTCTGCTTCTACTGAAACATGAATTGGATGGGCTGCTCCTACAACTTTTTTGGTTATTTCAATATTGTCTTCATATGACAAATGGGAGCCATCAATCATTACAGAAGTAAAACCACATTGAATTGCACGCATTACTTGTTCAAAACTTCCACCATGATCTAAATGGATAACCATTGGTACTTTGGCTGCGTTAGCTTCTGCTTTGCAGGATTCAACAAAACTATCTCCTAAAAAGGATAATTCATCTGGATGAATAGCCAAGATTACTGGACATTGCATTGCTTCTGCACTTTGAACCACAGCCTTTAAAATTTGTCCACTACCGATATTGAATGCAGGTACTGCAAACTGATTTTTCTGCGCGACTTTCAACAATTCTTTCATATTCATTAACATATGTGTCTCTCCTCATCTTTTATATTGATTTATCACTTGACCCTGCTAAACGAATATAATATCTAACTTTCTCAATACTGTCTTTTTCTACTTGGTGAATTAATTCAAAGTAGTTCTTATCAGGGTTTTCTTTAAATTGGACTTTCGTGCTTTCTGCGCACGCATTGAAAAAATCACAGCCAACATTGATCTTATTAATGCCAAACTGTACTGCCTGCAAAATATTATCTTCACCAGAACCTGATCCTCCGTGCAGCACAAGAGGTACTTTTGTTTTATCTTTAATTACTTTTAATCGCTGGAAATCAAATTTTGGCACAATTCCATCTGGATAGTTTCCATGAGATGATCCAAAAGATATCGCTAACGCGTCAACTCCTGTTTCCTCTGCGAAGAGCTTTGCTTCATCGGGGTCTGAATACATTGCAGTTTGTGTAAAAGAGCCATCTTCATTGGTTCCCATGCAGCCAATTTCGCCTTCGACACTTACATTGTATTCTTTAGCAAATTCCACAATCTTTTTGCTGAATTCAATATTTCCTTTTAAATCATACCGAGAAGCATCAACCATTACAGAAGAAAACCCATTTATCATTGCCTGTGTTATATATTCATACTCTGTACCATGATCCAAATTCAGAGCAACTTCCACATCAGCTCGTTCTGCCAGTATTTTTACAACGGGAGCAATTAAGCCGCTATCACAATGTCTTACTAAATGATCTTGTACTATATTTACGATGATTGGTGCTTTTTCAAGTGCTGCTGCAGTAATGACGGCTCTAATCGTTTCTAGATTAAAACAATTAATTGCCATCACTGCATAATATCCTTCATTTGCTTTTTTGAGCATTTCTTTCATTGAAACGTACATGTTTCACCCTCTCATCTAATTTGATCTGTGATGTTAAGTTCTGATAAATCTACGCTTTCATCTTCCTCATCAAAGAATGAATCGTCTGCGGCCGGTTTTTTCGTTAACACTAATATTGCAGCCGTTATCACTGTGCCAATGGATAAGGCAGCTAAAAATCCTATTGGATTCTCCATGGCGGGCACGATAAACATACCGCCTGAAGGTACGGGGCTTCCTACATTCCAAAGCATGGAAAATCCGCCACCTATGGCTGCACCTATGGAACAAGCAGCGATAACACGAATTGGATCTCTGGCTGCAATGGGAATAACGCCTTCCGTTATCATCGCAACGCCCATGGGGAATGCAATTTTAATATTTTCTGCCTCTTCTTTTGAATATTTTTTCCTTGCTATGATCCATGATAATGCAACGCCGAATGGCGGAACCATGGATGCAAGAATTTTAACAGCTTCTGGTCCATATATTCCTTCTACTAATAAACCATCTGCAAATAATGAAGCAACTTTATTTACAGGTCCGCCAAAGTCAAATGCTGCCATCGCGCCCATTCCTAAACCGAATATAAATCTTGAGCCACCTTGCAAACCTTTTAATACCTCTGTTAGTGTTGCTGTTAACCAAACGATGGGAGTACCAATTACATAGAACATAAGTAAGCCTACAATCATAGTTGAAATTAAGGGTAAAATCATCATTGGCATTAGCCCTTGAGCCCATACTGGCACTTTCAAATTATTTTTTAAATATTGTACGAAATAGCCAACGATATATCCTCCTAACATGCCACCTAGGAAACCAGCACCAATTGCATTCGCTATTAAGCCCATCATTAAACCCGGAGCAATACCTGGACGATCAGCAATGGAATAGCTAATAGCACCTGCTATTACCGGAACAATTAAACCCATGCCAAATACCCCCAGAGAAACCAGCGCATCAGCAATTGAATACGCTTCTTTGTAATTTTTTATGACTGATCCGCCTGAGAGATTTCCAATAGCAATAAGAAGTCCCGCTGTTACAACCAGAGGCAACATATAGGAAATACCCGTCATTGCATGTTTTTTAAGTTGTAATTTTTTGAGCATACTATCTCTCCTCTAATTATCCATATTTAATTATAGTCCTAAGTCAGCCTGGATCTTTTTTATGATTGATTTTGGCGATTTAATAGCAATATTGGTTGGAATATTGAGAATTTTCTTGCCTGCGAATCGTTCTTTACCACCAACGTTGATATCGGCTGCTACGATTACGATATCTGCATTCTTAATATCGAGATCCGTTAATTCATCCTCCGTTCCTATTGTTCCCTGGGTCTCAATGTGAATTTCATGCCCTAACTCTTTAGCCGCTTTCATTAATTTTTCTTTTGCAATATACGTATGAGCAATTCCTGAAGTACAAGCTGCAATTCCAACAATTTTCATAACATCCCTCCTCTCTTTTTTTATTATCTGCCTGAAAATATATCTAAGATTTCTTCAGGTGATTTAGCCTTTAATAACTTGGCACAAACATCATCATCTCCTAAATTACTAGCTACTTTTGCTAATATCTTTATATGAGTGCTATTTTTATCTTCTTCAGTAACAGCAAATAAAATAATAAAACGAACTGGCTGATCATCCAGACTTTTCCAATCAATATCAGCTTTCGTTCTCCCAATAGCCAGTGATGTTTTGTTAACAAATTTTGATTTTCCATGGGGAATGGCGATGCCATTACCAATCCCAGTTGTTCCTATTGATTCCCGATAAAATACATCTTTTAGAAAGTTCTCTCGACTTGATATGGCATTTACTTGAAACAATAAGTCCGTTAATTCTTCTACAACTTCCTCTTTTGTGGTAGCCTCCATATCCAATTTGATTGTTTCACTTCTTATCACTTTTGATAAATCCATAATTTCACCCCATTGTCCTCAATTTTTCATTAAAAAAGCGTTGTACATCGATAGTGCGAGTGCACTCTAGCAGATAATTCATTTCATTTTTTGCCTCATATAAATGATAGATCTCCACGACTATATTTTTTACGTGTTCATAATCAGGATTGAGAATATAAAATTTTATACAATTACCGTCTTCTGTATTATTCATAATTTGGATTGCAAACCGTTTAACATTGGAATTTCCGGCCAAGAGTATCTGTATTTCTCTTCCAAATCCAACATTATAAAACGATAATTTTTGCCCATTGTTATGTTCTAGATCATTAATAATGAATGCATCTTCTGTGTTAATGTAAATATCAGTAGCAGAAATTAATTTTTCAAGATTTTCTAGTTGTAAATCTTGCTTAGTATTTTCAAATGAATCTTCAATTAAGATGCTCTTAATATTTTTAATGTCTTTTTCATTTAATAATGCTGAAACAAGCATATATGGCTTTTCTTTAATCGTTAAATGAACTGTTGAGATAATAAAGTCGATATCATCTAGATTGATCGTGCTTAATTTACGTTCTGATATTACATCGCCAATTTGCCACTGAGGAAATGCCCTTCTCAACCGAGTTGTCAGTAATTGTGAAGTACCATAGCCGCTATGGCAAACTACAATTACTTTCTTATAACTGATCCCTCTTTCAATGGCTGCTTGAAAATAAGTCACTAAATATCCAATTTCATCAATGCTAATACTATTTAGATTGTATTTTAAGGTAATCAAATGTACCACGATCTGACATATGCTTAACAGTTCAGTAAATCGTTCCTCAATTTCTTTTAATAATGGATTTTTTATTTGAATGTTATATTTAAGACGATTTAGCATTGGTCTAATATGCAATATTAATCCATCATGCAGCAAAGGATCTTTGGTCAAATCAAAGGTTAAAATATCTGAGACCATTTTGATTAGAGAAGTAGTTATATCAATGTAATTCACTTCCTGATCTTTTTTAATGACTAATGAATTTCCCAGCAGCCGTTGTCCAACTCCGCATGAAACCAGGTATTGGTAAATATAATAAATTTCTGAATCATTAATATTAATTTTACATTTTTCATAAATTTTTAGTGCTAACTTAGCAGCACTTTCTGATAATAGGTCATCAGTAGACAGGAATATAAAGCTGCTATTATTCTGTCCTTGGATTTGGTTGCCTTCACTTACTCTTTTTATACAGATAAGAATATGGGTTAATAAATTAATAAAATATGGATCACCAATCGTATATTCCAATGTTTTTTCTAAATCAATCAATAGTTTTTCAATATATAAGACTAAATCAATATCAAAGATCTTAGATAATCCCTTTATTGTCTGTGAATCAAGCCTAGAGATACTACCTTCATCAAGACTATCACTAGTATCGTTTAATAATTCATTGGTAATGGAGGCAATTGCTTTTCTTATATTTACTTCTGATCCATTAATCTTTGTGCCTTCTACACTTCTATTGAGTGTAATATCATAACTTTGCAGCCAATCCTCTATGAACTTTAAATCATTTGCAATGGAGGCTTTGCTGACATAATATGCATCTGCCAATTTTTGAATGGATGTATTTTGATTTGATTTCGTGAGCAACAATTTCAAAGTTTCTATTCTACGATTTTTGATTGACAATGGATCGAATGCTCCTAAATTTGCATTGATATCATTTAGTAAATCCATTTTTTGATGATTACCAATCTTTATTTGTATACCACTCCCCGGCTTGCGAGTAATCTCAATATTTTTATTTTTCAAATAATTTTCAATAAAATTTATATCTTTGGATAGTGTTTTATCAGATACTTTAAGAACTCCCGAATAATATTTAATTGGTTTAAAATCATTTTCTGCAATAAGTAGTCTGATTAATTCTTTTTGTCGTAAATTGAATATAGACACTTATTCTTCCTCCTTATTACTATCTGCACTACTTATCTCGTGTTAATAGTAACATACGTATTATTTCTTTAAAATACTAAATGCCTTCCGTTATGATACAGAAGGTTTAATACCTAACTACATATTTTTAGCGGCAGTAGGATCAAGCCGCCGTTACTCATAAACTCTAGCGACCCTGACCGGCTAATAAATTCAGAGTAATTTTTATCAAAAAAATTATCAATGCCAGCCGCAATTTGGATAGTAGACATTACAAAAACAGTTGTTTTTTTTATTATCCCCTATAAACAGACAGAATTTTCTTGACAGTCCCTAGTAAGAAGTGATAAAAGTAATAGATGGTATAGCTTGTCTTACTAAAAATTGAATATCGTTACGTCAGGTGCCCGCAAGGGCTTAATAGGGAAGACCGGTGTAATGCCGGCGCGGTCCCGCCACTGTAACGGGGAGTGAATCCGCAAAGATGTCACTGGAGCGCAAGCTTTGGGAAGACGCGGGTAAGCAAAGATCCGGAGCCAGGAGAACTGCCTGATTGTTAGTCACCGTTGTACTCACGAGCGATGAGGAGGGGATTTAGAGAAACAATCTTTTTTGGCTGTTGCAAAGGTCAGAATCGAATATGAACGGACTCTTTTATGCTTTATAGCCCCTTTCTGATTTCAGAGAGGGGTTAATTCGTGTGTATTAAAATCTAAGGAGGAAATCTTTGAGTGAAAAAGAAAGCAAAACTAATAAATGCCAATAAAGAAGTTTTAATAACAATACTGCTTACTAGTTCGGTACTGCTGGGTGGAGGCAATTCCCTTGCTGCCGAAGAAGAAACATCGACTCCTACTTTCACTTTGGATCAAATGATTGTAACCGCTACTAGAACAATGAAAGATGTGAAAGAAGTTCCAGCCAGTGTTGATGTGATTACCGCAGAGGAAATCGCTGCCAAAAATGTGACATCTGTTACGGAAGCATTGCAAATGAAAACAGGTGTCTACATGAGTCCAATCGCACAGGGCGGAATCAGTATCAGAGGTTTTAGCAGCACTGATATTCTGGTTCTCTTAGATGGACAGCCTATGAATTCTGGTTGGAATGGAGTTATGAACTGGGAGATGATCCCTGTAGAGCGTATTGCCCGTATTGAAATTGCTCGGGGAGCAGCATCATCTTTGTATGGAGGACGCGCGGTTGGCGCAGTTGTAAATATTACTACAAAAGATAGTAAAAAAGATACCAGTATTGATGCTGTTGTTTCCTATGGAAGCAATAATACATGGAAAAAAAGCATGTATTTTGATCAAAAATTAAATGAGAAACTATCTGTTGGAGCAGGATATGAAAAAAGATCCTCAGACGGCTATCGCGGTTATTATCGAACCGCTAACGGCAGCGCAAGTACAACGGTAAACCCAAGTACGATCAAAAATGTAAATTTACCTAAAATGTCTGATGGGTCATACCTTATTGGCGGTCGTGGTGAAAAAGAATGGGAGAATGAAAACCAGTCTTTTTATTTAAAATATAAATTTGATGAGAATAAATCGTTGAAATATACGTATATGAAAAGTAAAAATGATTATTCTTACAAAAATCCTTTCAGCTATGCCTATGATGCAAATGGCAATCCAATTTTTAATGGAACTGTAAAGTCCCAAGATGGCAGCTATGTGAAGTTAACTGCAGGCATTTTTTTGGGATACGTAGGAAAAAGGGAAACTGATTTACACACATTAAATTATCAAGATGATGATCATAAAGTGCAGTTAAACATTGGATTTAGCGATACGAAAAAAGATGGATTCAGCAGTGCGTCTTCTTCGGTAACAAATATTAATTGGGAAGGTAAAGGAACAAACTCTTTTTATCCAAGCAAAACCTATAATATTGATTTTCAAAAGGCATGGGAAAATATTGGAAAGCATACAATTGTTGCTGGTTTCAATGGAAAAGAAGAGTCTTTTGATCAAACAAGATATAATCTGACTAACTGGAAAGATCATAATTCAGTGACCAGTTTCTATGAGAAACATGGAGGAAAAGCTAAAAATCTTGCTTTATTTGTGCAAGATGAATATAAGATTTCTGATCCTGTAACAATGTATTTAGGAGTCCGTTATGACCATTATAAAAAGTATAACGGTTATTCTCATTACTATGATGCCGGTGAAGTATTGAACCCATCAACAAGTAAAGACCACGCTAATGGCAGTTATGGTGAATTGAGTCCAAAAATTTCTTTTGAATATAAAGCGAATAAATCTACTAGCTATTACACTTCCTATGGACATTCTTTTAATCCACCGCTCCTTTATCAAGTATATCGGTACGGAGGGGGAGGAATGGGTGATGTCATAGCAAATCCCGATTTAGACCCTGAAACCTCTGATACCTTTGAAATTGGTGTGAAAAAATCATTAAATGAAAAAACCAATTTGGGGATTTCTTTATATCATGTAAAGACTGATGATAAAGTTGCCTATATATCTCACTATCTGCCAGGAACATCCATTGTAGATTTTAAAAGATATGAAAATGCAGGCACTGAAAAACGCAGAGGTGTAGAATTTGATTTGACTCATAAATTTAATACAAATTGGAATGGCTATATTAATTACGCATGGCAAAATGGTAAAATCACAAATGCTAGCGGCAAGGAAAACAACGACTTTGATATACCAAAACATTTGTTACATACCGGCATTGAGTATAATAAAAGCAAATTCAATGCTATTTTAGACGCACAATATGTCAGCGAACGACAAGCCCCAGATACAAATACGGGAGAATACGGCTCAGAGGATGCTTTCTTCGTGATGAATACTTACTTTAATTATAAAGTAACACCTAATACGACATTACAATTCAGTATCCAAAACCTTTTTGATAAAGAATTTTATGCTAGTGAAGCAACCTCTGGAAGAACGTATAGCGTAAGTATACGCTATCAATTTTAATGTTTTTATAAGTTAGTACGATGATTTACGATAAGATAGGCATCTGCCATTGGTGTTTGAGGATCTAAATCGGGGTGGAATAAGGGATGAAAAAGCAAATACGTTGCCCAGACTTGCCTAAATAAAAGATTACTTGGTTGATAAAACTACAAGAGAGTCGTCCACTCATATAAAAAGTAGACGACTTTCTTGTGGATAAACCTGTTAATAACATGTGAATGGTTGTTGATAACTTTCATTGCGTTCCTCTCGCGTTATAGGCAAGACGATTAAATTTCTTCATCCCCTTAAAACACAATTGGAAAGTCTTTCTTTAGTCGCTTTACCTTTAATTCATCTACAGCAGTGTATTTTTCTTCGGCTACTTCTCGAATCTTTTCCTCGATCACCAATTGAAAAAGAGCAGATTCTACATCTTCATGGTCACTTCCCAATACTGAGTTTATTTCTTCTGCTGTCATTTCGCCGTAGTCGTATAATAAACATAGGATATCAGCTTGTAGAAATTCTAGATACTCCATAAAATCTCTCCTGCTCAATTATTTATTATTTAGTATATCCCAATTCTTCGATCAATAAATATGGCTTAAAATACGGAATGACAAACACCTCAAAATGTATTTGAAAGCTAACGACTCCTTAAGCAATTAGACCTAATGAGTTATTATTTTTACACACTCTCCCTTACGAAAATTATTTTTCTTCTCCTACTTTTCTGGCTGAATAAAACTATCCGCATATTATTTTATGTATGAACACCATTAAAGGTTACATAGCATGTTAATCTCTCTATCAGAATAAAAAATCACCAATATGACACCGAATCAACTTCGACAACTATTCCGCTCATATAAAGCATAAGATAATTTGCATAAAAAAATAACCAGAACTAAAAAATCCTGGTTATAAGAAAATATGAAAACAACGCCTTCGTCTCGTTTAGAATTATAATCCTACAATATGCTTCTTATTATTTTACTTTCACATTTTTTAACTCTTCGCAAAAAGCAGGTCTGCGTATGTATTCGAACATCAAGTGCTTAACCAAATCAGCTGCAATACGATTGCCGCCGATTTTTACTAATAATCGTAAATGAGAACAGACATTTTTGTAATGAGATCGTTTCGAACTACGAGCTGCGTCCTGAAGTATCTCTTCTTTAAAGAGCTCATAGACTTGCTCCGGGTAGTTTGCTAGTAACGGACGGTAGAAATCCACAATACGATGGGGATTCTTTTGAACATACTCTAAAAGCTTTTCCCATTCCTGCTCTTCAATAATAGCAGACGTATATTTATTGTCCATATATCCGGATTGTTTTGCAAACTCTACCAAAATACCAGGATAAATTTGCGCCCACTCAGCCGAATCATACATAGTCTTTAATTTCTGATAGTAGGTAAATTCACCGGATAATGCCAACTCACGGCTTACTTCCCGCATCTTATCCAATTGCTTAGTTAGTCTATACACCTCAACACGACACTCTTTCCACTTTTTTATCAGCCCTGGCAATTTGTGATCGTGCTCTTCACCTTCCAATGCTAGCATCTCTGCCTTAGCATAATCTTGTACTGCCAGTGCCTCCTGTATCGCTAATTCTCGAAAGCGAGAAAAATTCCGATGAGCATAAAGAAAATCTACAGCAGCTTTTTTACCATCAAATTTATCAATCAGTTCATATTGCAAAAGGGCAATCGCCTCAGACTCATATTCCCGAGAAAAAGCGTCCTGATCCTTTTCTTCCATCTTTAAAGAAATTTTCTTCAAGTATTGTTCAAATTGCTCTCGCTGCCTAGGATTTGTGATCACCGCAATACAAAAATGCAGCAAGTCTATTCTCCATTCGGACCAGTCATGATAACGTCTTTGACCCGCTTCGTGAAGAATTTTGAGAAAACACTTTTCTGCCTTTGGTCCTGGGGGAACCGTATCAGTAATTTGCACTAATACATCCTGTACTTCATAGATAATTGTGCCCACATCTCCTGCTGAATCATCAGCAAACTGCAGCATACCAGTCATTTCACCCATCACACATAATGCCAAATCCGCAGCAAGTTCATATTCTTGTTCATCACATGCTCTCCGTGCCCGCGCCACCACTTTGTAAGCTCCTTCAACAGCACGCTGGCAATTCCGGTAACTAATAAAACCATTATCATCTTTTGCTTCCTCAATATAGCGCCACATTAAGCCAATCCACTTTTCTTTTTCGTCACTTCCAGAGTTAAACTCTGCTTTGATCTCATCGGCAATGGTCAAATCATTTTCCGCTATGTCCAGAAGTGAATTAATGAGTTTTTCCTTCGGTTGGCGAGACAGGCTGCTTTTAAGCTGTTCTCTAAGACTTGTCTTCACTGGTAAAACGGTTCCTGTTTTTTTCTCAGAACTTATCTTTTTAGCAGCCACAGTATGCACTTCTTCTTTGCGCAATGCTAAAAGGGCAGCTACCATATGCTTGCAGTACGGACCTCCAGTATAAGGGCAGTTGCACCCTACTTCCACTATTGTTTCTTGCTCATCCAACTGTACGGCAACCAAATAATCGTCACTGCCGGTAACAGCGACCACATATCGATGATCCTGTTGGTTCTCAATAATTCCAGTTCTTTTCTCTTGATAATACTGCCGCCCACGCTCCATAATAATGTCATCCACATATTGCTCAAAATCATTTAATTTCATCAATGCACCTCTGATCATTCTTGCGAATTAGTTGGTATATATATTATGTTTTATTTACCATTAAAACACAATCTCCTGCAAAAAGTAAATCCAATGCAAAGCCTAAAGAAGTACCCCTAATCGAATCACAGACTAGATTAGGGGTATCTTCGCTTTATTGATAGTAATGATTTTACCATATAGAGGTACACATGAAAATCAAGCTTAGATCTTTTTAACAAATTCAGATTTTAATTTCATAGCTCCAAAACCTTCAATTTGACAATCAATATTATGATCGCCATCAACCAAACGTATATTTTTTACTTTTGTACCTATTTTTAAAGCGGATGAGCTTCCTTTTACTTTAAGGTCCTTAATAATTGTTACAGAATCACCATCGTTTAAGGCATTCCCGTTTGCATCTTTGATAATCTTTTTTTCTTCACTATTTTCGCCTTCTAAAGTCCACTCATGACTGCATTCTGGACAGATCAGAAGACTTCCATCTTCATAAGTATACTCTGAATTACATTTTGGGCAATTTGGCAAATCCATCATAATTTCATTTCTCCATTCATTATTGCTCATGTATTGATATAAGAATTACTTTTAATTTTCTTTTTATTTCGTAAAAATAGCAATTACGAGTTTGTAAATTTATGAAAACGTTGCAATCTTCTTATACGCAAATATACTATCATAGTTTTCTGGGATTGACAAACCTTCCTATCTCTTTTTAAACCCCAAAGACGAAAAGAGTCTATTTGTTAAATCTTTTTCTATACCCGCATTTTCTGCACAGTTCTTCCACCACATGAGTATTGCAAAAACCAAGCCTTATATTTTCTGCTCTTTTTGCGTGTATAATATCAGAAAATTGTTTTTCATGAATATTACCTAAGTTAATGATCCCTTCCCCATCAAGACAGCAGGGTACTACTGTGCCATCGACTAAAATAGCAACTTGATTCCTTAAACCAAAGCAAGAGCCTGGTGTGAAATCCTCTTCCTCGTTTAAATCAGGCCATTTAAACTCATAATCCTGATTGAGATATACTCGATCTCTTAATTTTAACGCTTTGGCTTCAGACAAATTTCCCTGTATTTTATAAGACAGTTTAAAATTCTCTTCAATTTTATAAAGGATCTCTACATTTCTTTTTCTTTGATCCGCTGTCAGCAACGCTTCATCCAAGTTCCATAATCGTAAGGATATAATTATGTTCGACTCTGCTGCTGCCTTGTTAGAAAAATTTAAAATGTTATCAATATACTCATCCTTCGATATGGACTTCTGATTTCCATCAAAACTATGAAGTGAAAAATTGATTTGTCTCACTGCAGGTTTTTGAAGTAAGGTTTCTGCTACGGCAGCGATTAAAGTACCGTTTGTTGTAATGTTTACTTTAAACCCCTTTTCATGACTTATATCGAGAAGACGTCCTAATTTAGGATGCAATAAAGGCTCCCCCATCACATGTAAGTAGATATAATCTGCAAAAAATTTAATCTGATCCAAAATTTCTTTAAATGCAGCTTCTGACATACATTCAGGTTTCCTTTTGGTTTCAGGACAAAAATCACATGTTAGGTTACAAATATTTGTTATTTCTACATATATTTTTTTATATTTTTTCATAAGTTGTAAGCTCCAATTCTTTCTCAATGCAATCCAAGTAAATCACTAACGCTGTTAGATTATGACTAGTGTATCCTATTCACTATACTATAGTAAAGCTGAGTCTGTCATTTGATTTCTCCTGCAGCCTGTGGTGCAGCAAGCCGATTAGCCTGACGCATAATGTGTCAGGCTAATCGGCTTGCTTCTGCATCTAACTATTGATTTGATCTCATTTGAAAGTCAGAATCTCTTATAGATTGTATCAGTATTTTGAATACTTGCCCCTAAGATGATCTCTCTTGTATCATGCCAATCATTTCTTTAATCAAATCCCTTGCTAATAATGCATTCATTAGGTGATCTTGAGCATGCACTACTAGTAAGTTCATTTCTTGCTTTTCACCTTTTGCTTCCGTTTGCAATAGATTCGTTTGCAAGGTGTGCGCTTTTTGTAATTCTTTAGTTGACTCGTTGAGGCATTCAAAAGCCTCTTTATGTTTTCCGATTCGCGCAAAGTTTAGAGCCTCGAAACAATAGCTGCGTGCGTTTCCTGCATGTAAGATAAGAGTGAAAGCAATGTGTTCCATTTCCACGCTGCACCTCCCAAATCTCATTATACCGAGAATCTAATTAAGAATATCATACTTGTTTACTCAGAAAAATGAACTTCACTATCCTTATTTAGCGGCATTCCCATATGTACTTTATACCAAGCTGCGTACATGGTCGGCAATACTAACAGCGTTAATATGGTAGCAACAAATAATCCAGCAGCAATCGCCACTGCCATTGGTCCCCAAAATACGCTGGAGAACAGGGGAATCATTGCTAAGATTGCTGCCGCTGCCGTCAATAAGATAGGGCGGCAACGAATGACTGTCGCATCAATAACTGCATCCCACATAGATTCTCCATTTGAAACCAGTTGTTCAATTTGGTCTATCAAGATTACTGAATTACGCATAATAATCCCGAATAAAGACAAAATCCCCAGCTGCACAACAAAACCGATTGGATGTCCCGTAAGTAAAAGCCCCATAACTACACCAATGATGCCAAGAGGTGCTGTTAATAATGTCAGTACCATTTTAGGTATATTTTGCAGTTGAATCATCAAGAGGATCATGATTGCTCCCACCATTATAGGCAAAGGTTCAGAAATGAATTTAGCAGCTTTTATACTATCCTCTAAAGCTCCATCTACTTCAATCGTGTAACCAAAAGGTAAATCAGCACGTAACTCTTTAAGAGTATCATAAACCTCTTGCGTAACGTCATTTCCCATAAATCCTGGGTTTACTTCTGCCTGGACAACAACCATAGACTTCAACCCTCGTCTCCACAGCATTCCATCTTCCGAATCATAACTTATTTTTGCTATTTGATCCACTGGGACATATTTTCCGTTACCGATATGAACATTTAAGTCTTTAATACGAGAAATGTCATTTCTGTCTTGCAGGGCACCTTTAAATACCATACTAATGGTTCTATCCTCCACACGAAAATCTGCAATGGAAGCACCGGATAATTGTGTTTGCAGCGAAGACGCCAGTGACTGTGTATCGACTCCGAGTTTTCTTGCCTTATCCTGATCAATCTCAAAGTGTATCACTTTACTTTTCTCATCCCAGTTAAAGTTTATATTCCTTACACCTGGATGGGCTGCCATGGTATCTCGCATTTTCTGGGCTATCACTCTGACTTTTTCAGGATCATAGCCTCGAACTCGTATCATAACAGGATAGTCTGCCGAAGGACCGTTGGCAATCACTTTCATATGCCCCCGTACGCCAGTCATTTTTTCATTTAATATAGTATTGACTTTCTGGGATAATGCCTCGCGAGCCTTAGCATCTTTGGCAACAATAATAAACTCCGCAAAATTTGTTTTATTAAAAGTAGGTTCAAAGCTTAAGACAAAGCGAGGAGCACCTTCACCTACATGATATGTATAGTAATCAATAGCAGGATCACCCTCTATGAGCTTGGCAAACTCTTCAGCAACTTCTTCCGTAGCTTTCAAAGAAGCTCCTTCCTGCAGCTTAATTTGAACAATTAGCTCTGGCCTGGTAGATGCAGGAAAGAACTCCTGCTTAATCAGACTCATTGCTAGCGCAGCACCAAGAAAGCACGCCACGGTTCCTAATAATACTTGTTTCTTATGATTTAAACACCA
The DNA here is from genome assembly GCF_000271665.2 of Pelosinus fermentans JBW45. Classification (GTDB taxonomy): domain Bacteria; phylum Bacillota; class Negativicutes; order DSM-13327; family DSM-13327; genus Pelosinus; species Pelosinus baikalensis. Next base: position 4,876,683 of record NZ_CP010978.1, read on the forward strand.
AATTAGAATTCCTTTAAAGTGTCGGTAAAATTTAGTATCATAAATATCATGTTCCTTGCCTTCGACACCAGCTGATTCCACCTTAATGAACAGATAACCTAATAAAGGTGTTACTGTGCCGGCAGCGACCCAAGATAGCAATAATGCCAATACCACTACTGTGAAAATACTGCCGCAATACTCAGCGGCACTTCCTTTTGCAAAACCAACAGGAACAAAACCGGCACAAGTAACCAGAGCACCTGTCAACCGAGGATAGGCTGTTGCAGTATAAGCATAGCAAGCAGCATTAAACCGTGTCCAGCCTTGCTCTAATTTTACAGACATCGTCTCTATCGTGATGATGGCATCATCAACTAAAAGTCCCAAAGCAATAATGAGAGCACCCAGGGATATTTTCTGCAGGTCAATCCCCATAAAATTCATAAAAGTAAACACGGCTGCAATCACTAACGGAATACAAAGAGCAACGATGACACCTGAACGCACCCCTAGGCTAAGAAAACTTACAATTAATACAATAACAACTGCTTCTCCTAAGGATTTTACAAATTCATCAATGGATGTTTCTACAATCTTCGGCTGATTCACAGTCTGATTCAGTTCTAATCCCACCGGCAGTTCTTTTTTGATTTGTTCAATGGCATTTTCCAAATTTTTGCCTAGGGTTAGTATATTCCCTCCCGGCTCCATAGCCAAAGAAATTCCAATGGCAGGCTGTCCGTTATAAAACATTTTAGGATCAGAAGGCTCTGCATAGCTGCGTCTGATCTTGGCTATATCCCCTAAACGAAACGTATTCCCATTGGCCTTAATCGGTACATTACGGATGGACTCTACATCTTCAAACATTCCTGTAACACGCAAATAAACATTATCAGAAGCTGTTTCAAACATTCCTGAAGCAGTCATAGCATTCTGTGCTTGCAGAGTAGAAGTGATAGTACTTGGATCAATTCCTAGTTGAGACAGTTTGTTATTTTCTATCTCAATATATATTTTTTCGGTTTGAACTCCAAGAAGTGCAACCTTCTTTACACTAGGAATATCTAAGAGCAGGCGGCGAATCTTTTCTGCCTTTTCCCGCATTTCCTCATAAGTATATCCATCACCTGTAAGAGTATAGACTACACCATATACTTCATCAAATCGATCATTAAAATTAGGAGCCAAAGCACCTTCAGGGAGGGTACTTTTCATATCATTTATCATATTACGAGCTTCCAGCCATGTTGACCGGACATCTTTCTTGAGAACCGTATCTTTTAAAATTACGTAAGTAATGGTTTGTCCCGGAGTAGAATAGCTTTTCACATAGTCAAGCCCAGGTAAATCCTGCAACTTTTTTTCAATTTTATCAGTGACCTGCTCTTCCATCTGACGAGCAGTAGCTCCTGGCCAGGAAACCTGAACAATCATTTGTTTTATCGTAAAATCTGGATCTTCCATACGTCCCAGTTTATTGTAGGAGACTACTCCCATAATAAAGAATAACACAATAAAAAAATAAATAAATTGCTTATGATTTAAAGACCATTCGGTAAGATTAAAATTCTTCATAACGTATCACCGCTAATACGAACCTTTTGCCCTTCTTTTAATTTATGCACTCCTGCTGTAACAATCACATCTCCATTTTGGAGTCCTCCCAGCACTTGAACCTTTCCATCGCCAAATGCACCTATTTTAATGGGACGCAACGTTACACTCTCATTATTTATGACCCAAACTCCAGGAGTGTCACTATTTTGATAAATTGCGGTGAGAGGAATATAGACTGCAGCTTGCTGATTCCCTCCATTAGCTGCCGCTACCGTAGAAGTCATCCCCAACTTTACTTCTTGAGGAGGATTCAGCAGACTTACCCGGACTTTATAGGTACGAGATACGGCATCAGCCATAGGAGCAATTTCTCTAACAGCAGCATCTACACTAACGGCAGGCAATGCCCAAAAAGTAACTTTAAGCTGTCCCATCTTACGAAATTCATCAATACGATTTTCAGGAACACTAATTTCAACTTCCCGCTCTCCATCTTGTACGATAGTAACTACAGATTGTCCTGCTGCAACAACCTGCCCTGCTTCTGCTGTTATACTAGATATAACGCCTGCTTTATCAGCATATAAAACACTATAATCTAATTGATTAGACCCTTGAGCATATTGGGCAGAAGCCTGACGCAAGCTTGCAACAGCCACATCATAGGCACTTTTGTATTGATCAAGTTGAGCTGCACTAATCGCTCCCCCTTCGTATAACTTTTGGTAGCGATTGAGATTACTTTCCGCCAGCTTTACTTGAGACTCAGCGGAATATACTTGCGCTGCATTACTGTTGACCGTCTGCTTAACATCTTTGGCATCTATTTCCATAAGTACATCTCCAGCATTTACAACACTACCTAGCTGCACATGCCGTTTTACTATTTTCCCGCCAACTTGAAAAGACAGCTGACTTTCAAAGCGCCCCTTAACTTCACCGGAATAGATATAACTTTGAGCGTCGGCCGCAGCGCCAACAACTGCAGTACGGACCAAGGCCACTTCTTCCATAACTACAGCAGATTTAGAATGTCCTTTGACCATAATTCCCGCTGCTACAGCTGCCAAAACCACACCTGCAGCCAGACCATAATATAGTTTCTTCTTACTTAACTTCTGCATCTTTCCACTCCTTTATATAAGTACAACTAATATTAAATACCATTTTAAATTAAACATTTATTTAATAATTTCTAAAAAAAAGAATTTATTAAAAGACTTTTTTTATGCAGGGTTATTTAAAACACCTCTGAGAAACATTTCGACAGCTTCTGGCATGTAGTATTCAGCCTTATCCTTTTTTGTCTCCAAAAATTCATCGGCAAGATGATTACTTATAAAATAAAAATGTAAAAGGCTGCCTAAAAGTAGATTAGCACAGTCAGGTTTAACATCTGACCGGATTTGCCCATTATTTATTCCTTCTTGAATACACTCCGTTATGAAATCATGCTGACGCATAATTCCCGGCTTTACAATACTTTCATAACAGTTCGTAGCATTTATGATTTCCCCATAAATTAGACGATGAATATAAGGATAAGATTTATGTAATTTTACAAATTTTTGTGAAAAACGTCTGATCTTTTCGATGGGGCAATTTTCTTCATTGCGAATTGATACAATTATATTGTCTAGTAAGTCAAACTGAGCTTCCAGTATAGCAGCATAAAGCTTCTCTTTTCCACCAAAATAATATGAAATCAGAGCAATATTTACTTCGGCAGCCTCTGCAAGTTCTTTTACAGATACTGCAGAAAATCCTTTTTGTGCAAACAAAGGAGCTGCTGCAGTCATTATTTTATGAACTGCTGGCTTATCTGTCATTATTTCCTTTTTCACTTTTTCCCCCATATTCTTTCAACTTCAATCCATATTAAATGATCATTTAATATGGATTATACTTCCTATTCATAAATTTGTCTAGTAAGAAAGTTTTTCTGGCATTGATATTAAATGCAGGAAATTTATAGTTATTTATGGAAGATAGCGTTTTACGATACTAAATTTTATACGGGGTGTAGCATATGAGTAGTATTAAACCTCAAAAAACACATAAAATTATCGATCAAAAAATCGAGTTCTTAGTACCGGGTATGGAATTAGCTCGGGATGCCTGCACGAGTGACGGGAAAATATTAGCAAGTGAAAGCACGATTATTAGTAAAGCTTTAATAAAGAATCTACAAAACTGGGACATTGACAAGGTATCGATCATTGCTGAAATAACAGCAAATCCCATAACAGATCCTAATATTCAAAAATTCATGAACAGCTATAATCAATCGGTAACAACTGTTCAAAAGACTTTTGAAGACATTCGTCAAACACAGGAAGTTCCCATTGAAACATTTACAAATACTGCTGATGATATCGTTGAAAATATATCTGCCACGGGCAATGCGATTGACCAATTATATAATTTACCCCAATGTGATGATTATACTTTCCGTCATAGTGTTAATGTAAGTGCAATTGCAGCCCTTATCGCCACATGGCTCAAATTTCCGCCTGAAAGCGTTAGTGCTATTGCTTTAGCTGGACTTCTGCATGATGTAGGAAAATCCCAGCTGCCGACAGAGATATTAAATAAATCCCATCGCCTTGCACCTAAGGACTATGAATTGTATAAAACTCATACTACCCTTGGATATGATCTAGTAAGCAAGATACCAAATATGGCACAAAGCGTACTTTCTGGTATATTAGATCATCATGAAAGAGAAGATGGTAATGGTTATCCCAATAAACTAACTTCAGAAGATATCCATCCTTATGCTAAGATTATAGCGGTTGCTGATTTATTTGATGAATCCTTGACGATTAATTGTGACACCCCTGGTGCGTTAAGCCCTTATTCCAGTTTGGATAAATTGCGCCAGGATATTTACTCCATTGATGCCAAAACATGTATTACTTTTACTGAAAATATGATGAACTTTCTCTCTGGTAATCTAGTCGCTCTCACAAATGGTGAACAGGCACGAGTCGTTTTCGTGAATAAAGATAAGCCATCCAACTCGATTGTGCAGCAATTTGATGGTAATGTCATTGATTTATCTGAGACAGATGATATTTGCATTCATTATATTATTAGGTAGTTAGATTTCATACACGCCATGAAAAGCCATAAGCCGATTAGCCTGACGCATAATTATACGTTGGACTAATCGGCTTTGTTTAAGTGATTATTTCTGCTAAACTACCTGTATAATTCCGCCGGACTGCTTCTGCAAAAGGCCTATCAAATCTGCATACGTCCAGTAATTATTTCGAGCAAACGCCAATTTAGAGTACAAATCAATACAATATCGATCAGTGGTTGTTGTATTTGCTACATTCAGAAACGCAGCGGGTTGAACGGAAGATTTTGCGTGAACGATAAGGGAACGAGCTAGATCATTATATTTTATGTTTTTTGAGGATTTTTGGTTACAGGTTGGATATCCAATATAAGAAAAAGAGCCGTCCACCTAATTTAAATGTCCCCTATAAAGTAGACATTAAAAAGTCTACTTTATAGGGGACATTTAAAAATTGAGACAAGACAGTATTTTCGTGTGGATAAAGCTGTTAATAACACATAATTTTGTGGATAACTTTACCATATATGTAATATATATACCATTTATTAAGATCCAGAACTATTGCAAGATCAGCGTCACATGAGCGACCTAATCATCAAGAACATCAAATATTTACAAATTCACGTGTGCCCTTAGAATTCTTAAAAGTACTTATAAGAAATTGTACTATAAATAGCGGGTTGCTTTAGTCATTCTGATATTCTGGGAAACAGACCTATTAAAGATTATTATAAGAAATGACAAAATGCAGCATGGTTAAAGAGGAAGAGGGGTTGGTATATTTATGTGGACGATCCCCTTTGAAACGAATGGAATCATAATCATCCAAATGATGAGCCTCGCCGTCTACTTCCACCGTCAATTGACCAGACATGACGGTAACAAATTCCATCACTCCCGGTTGGTGTGCCTCTGACAGATACTCCCCTCGAGGTTGTAAGTATCCTCGATAAAGCTCAATCAAACCATGGGAACGAAACAAAGGCTCAGCGATAAATACATCATTTGAACTGATCAGCTTCATCCCATCTTTCTTGCGACTGATGGAGACATCCGATTCGATAGACAATAGAGCGGTTATTGGGATTTTTAGGCCATTTGCGATTTTCCAAATTACGGACAACGTAGGATTGGCTTCGCCACGTTCGATATTGAGTAATGTTAATTTACTAACCCCGATTTGTTTGGCCAAAACATCTATACTAATTCCTTTATTCGCTCGGAACTGCCGCAGATTGATGCCAATATACTTCCCTACATCCCCTTCACCCCAAGGCTTTTCGATGTTCATTTCTTCCTCCCTCGATCAAAAGACCAGCTTTTTCTAAGTATTTTTTATAACATAATGAACAAAAAGTAAAATTTAATATACCAATTCAATGTTTATTATATTATAATGATCTATATGTAAATTTTATTATACCATTTTAGTACTTATTTTACACCATTGTCTTTTCGCTTTTGATCAGAGAGATCCCATTAGTATGAACTATTTTTATTCGAGCAGTTAATGTAATTCATGATAAAACAAGGAGCTGTTGTTAATATGGACGAAAAAATAGTGACCATAAGAACTGGTTTTACCGAAGCTTTACCATTAGCAATCGCTATTGCAGCATATGGTTTATCTTATGGTGTGCTGGCAACTCAAGCTAATTTTAGTTTAGCGGGCACCGTAGCAATGTCCTTGTTAGTGTTTTCCGGCTCCGTACAAATGGTAGCGGTTGCAATGTTAACGACGGGAGCAAGTCTAACCGGTGTGCTTTTCACCTCCATTTTGTTGAACTTGCGCAATTTGTTATACGGAGCTGCCCTAGCCGAAGGTCTTGCACCTGCTAAAAATTGGAAGTGGCTGTTAGCTTTTGGTGTTTCAGATGAACCTTTTGTTTTAGGAGTTTCAAGGTTTACAAAATATGGACCGGATCCTCTTTATTTTGGAACAATTACTGGTACTTTTTATGCAGCTTGGACCCTCTCTTCGCTCATAGGGGCTTTAATTGGAAACCAAATTGATCCTCAAAGATGGGGATTAGACTTAGCGTTTCCGATTACTTTTATCGCTCTTATTATCCCCAGTCTTAAAGGAAAACCAGTCATTGCAACAGCACTCACTGCAGTAGTAATAGCGTCTGGACTTGAATATTTAATGCCGGGTAACGAATTTACAATTATCATTACCGGTATTTTGTCACCACTTGCGGGTCTTTATTTAAATAGGAGGTCTCAAAATGCTTAATTACTGGATTCTTATCGGATTGTTAGCAGTTTCTACCTATATATCACGCATCATAGGCATCGAAATCATGGCAGGGCGAGAGATGAATGCTACCTTGCGATTATATTTTAATTATGTTCCTATTGGAATTATTTCAGCACTTATCATCAAACAAATCTTAGTACCAATGGATGGTCAACTAGTTATTTCATTTCCGGTTCTTATAGGGTGTCTTTCCACAGCAATAACAATTAAGGTACTAAAAATGTTTCTTCCTTCTGTTATGATTGGAGCAATTCTTGGATGGTTAGCTCGTTATTGTATGAGTTAAATTGATTCATCATCTTCAGCAGTATGTCGGAATTCCTAACATACTGTATTTTTCGCTGAATAATCCTATATGAACATGTTATTTTTTATTCAATGAAGATTAAATAAAAAATAACATCTCACATTTCATATTATCCCAAATCACATGAGCACAAATCCCGAAGATGAATTAGATCATCAACAGTAAGTGCAAAAGAAAAACGATATCCGGCAATAACGGTTGTCGGCCGTAAGTCGGGAAGCTCTATATAAGGATGATCAAAAATCTCCATTTTGGCCTCCCCTTTCCAGATGGGAGATACCATAACATCACGTGATTTAAGTTGTACAAGTTCGTTCACTGCCGGTTTCCCATGTTTACCCGCAGCAAGTTCTGGAAAATATCGTACGTTAACGGCTCTTGCAAAATTAGGAGAAGGAAGAGAATCAGTCAATTCGCATAAAGTAACTTGTGTTTCGATCAAACGACGGTCTTTAACGGATAAAGCAGCACCAAACTTTCCACCTGGGCCTACAACAGGATTTGCTTTTGACGGCAGATCATAAGCCCGTGTAATCCATGTTGACCCCATTTGTTTAGGCCACCCCTGAACAAGACCTCGCATTAGGGAAACATCCTGGTCAACCCATATAAATGGACAGTAAGCTACAGGTGCACCCTCAAATTGGGCAGATAATAAAATAATCGTTTCATGATATTGACTACGAACAGGATCTAAATACTCTTCATCAGTTTCACTGGAGTACTGCCATTCAATAAAATATGCCGCGCAGCGGCTTGATGCTAACTCAAGACCATCAGGCAAAAACGTTGCCGCAGCGATTGCATTCACCTCATACTCAACTGCAAGTGCATTGCCCACATAATGCCATGGCGGTCTTGGTGCAAGACTTGATGTGCCACGTGGCGTCCGTGGAAGTGTATATCCTTTAAGCACTATATTACCTCCTCATTCCATAGATTTATTCTCTTTATGCTTGTTATCGCAATAAGCCCAAATTCCCCGTTAGTTTATTTACTTTTTTCTTCGGGCCGTACAAGCAAATACCTAAATAGTAGATGTCCGAACTTGGCAAACAGGAAAGCGTTCTGATATAGTCTTCATACTCCAAGCATTTTTGAGCAACCTCGCTGAAATCTATAGCAGTTATCTCAGAATAAGCGCTGTCAAACATCAAATCCCGAATATCTTTAATTTGCTGTCTACTACCACCTAAAACAGGAATTGTTTGGGCAGTGATTCCAATATGCACGTTGCCATTAGCATCTTGTATATCACATCCTACAATGTCCTGTTGAAACATATTACTCAGACTGATTCCCAGCACTGCAGCGGTATTGGCTACTAGTCCGAGCGGAAGTTCTTTATTGATAACCATGACGATCTTCACTATACTCCCCCCTTCTTTACATTTATTTTAGCAACCTAGGCCCACTATGTATTGTAAAAAATTGACGACACTACGATAGTGTCGTCAATAATATTATTACACCTTAAAAAAACATTCACCACTCAGGTTCTCGTATAACAGTGCGCTAACGATATTACATTGTCTTTGGCAAAAATCAACCTTTATTTTGCTTTGAGCACCGGCACATTATATTTTGCAGTCCTTGCATCATTGATGACACCCTTCCAATCTATGCCGTAAGCAAAGTCATAGCTGTGACCTTCGCTGTCTTTATAGCATACCATGTCCCGTGGTACATCCTCCATTTGCGTTTCTACGGTGATCATATCCTTCGGCTGCTGCATTGGCAAAAGCCCCTGCGACTCGGTCTTTCCGGTAAGGATATCAAAGTACGCCTGATCACTGACACTGAATCCCATAAGAATAGCATCCGAAAGCGGCTCAATCTCACTGAAGATCATCGGCTTCATTGCTTTGACCATCGTGATGATCGGCATCTTTTTACCAGACTTTGCAGCACAATCACGACCATAAACTACACCATCGAGATCATGTGAATTGATGGTACGTGCCGTTTTTCCATAATAGGACCGATTTTCACCCGGATCTCCTGCAATAGAAGTCTTGCGTACAGCAGCGGAGTCTGCCGTATATTTACCATATTGCAAAGAGATTGGAATATAGCCCTCATCATCGGCATAACCAATACCATCAAAATTGTTGCCCTCCGGGGTCGGAGTATCAACCACAGCCAGTACAGCATCACATTTTGCAACTTCTACTGGATTGAGACGCACAATATCCTGCACATCAGCCATCGGTTTCCCATCCTTATCTTTCGCACTAAGTGAAGTAACACTGTCCGTCACGACGTTGAAATACTGCTGAGCAACGGCAAGATTCACTGGCAGACTCCAGTTCGCTGCGGTATAGGTTCCAAAACGTTTATTGACAATCACTGGCCGGTACACCATCGGGATGTACACCGTTGGTTTCTGTACTTCCTGACCAGCTGCCGCATGAATCACGCCACCCTTATTCTTGAGCATGACGATGGATTTGAGCTGGGCATCATAGCCTGCTGCTAAATCGGCTGGATTGCCGACAGTCGCTACACTCTGCTGTACATCAAGATACGGATTTTCAAACAGACCAAGCTGGAAAATATTGCGCAGCAAACGAGTAGCGGATGTACGGAAACGCTTCTGCATGAAGGCTTCGCCATGTTCTTTTATGCCCATCGCATAGGCATCGAGCACCGGTTGCTTTACATTGTTACCACCGAACTGATCAACACCGGCCATGAGGGCTTTATAGTGACGTTCGGCTTCCGTATAACCATCTTCAACGCCCCATGCCGTGGAAAGACCAGCTACGCCCTCACCCGGTGAATGCGTGACACACCAATCCGTACAGATAACGCCATCATATTTGTATTTGTTGCGCAAAAGATCCAATTTATACTTGCTATAAGCGCTGCCAACTTTTTCTCCCAACGAACCATCATCGGACCAGGCAATCGAATACGACGACATCACGGCACTTGGCACTTTTGTCTTGCCATCAAGCTTCAGGCCACCTTCAACAAATGGGATCAGCTGTGTTTGAAAATTATTTCCCAGATAAACCGCATATTTTCCATATTTCGAATGTGCTTCGCGACCGCCTTCACTGACACCATCACCTGGCCAATGCTTCATCATGGCATTGATGCTATTCTTGCCCCAGCCAAGGTCTTTCCCTACTGCGTCCACTGTGGACTGTACACCATCAATCGAGGCCCGGGCCATATCCCGGGAAAGTGCGGGATCTTCACCGAATGTGCCATAGAACCGCGGCCAACGCGGATCAGTTGCCAAGTCAATCTGCGGTGAAAGCCCTGTACCTATGCCCATAGCACGGTATTCTTTCGCATAGACCTGAGCAAAGTGTTTTGCAATCGACGGATCAAAAGTTGCCGCGAGACCCAGGTTACTCGGCCAGCGGGATACACCACCCGTCGTTCCCTTGAGGTACACACCATCGCCGCGCGCATCATTGCGCGGGTCGGAGCTTGTGTTGACCGGAATCGCAAACGGCTGCGCTTCTGTATAGGCCTGCATTGCATTGTTCCATTTTGCCGTAGTTTCAATGCTTGCCCCGGTATCAGCATTCAGTACGGTACGCACGTTATCCTGGCTCAGCATTTGTTTCTGCGCATCATTGAGTTCCGGTTGCAGATTGCTCTGATGCATACTATAGAGCATAAGACCGGCAATCTGATCGATACTGATTTGTTGGGCAAGATCCTCGGCACGCTGCTGCGGCGTAAGGCGCCAGTCCTCGAATTTATCGAGCTTGCCATTGCGGTTCATATCCTTAAAGACTTTTCCATCCACGGTCAGAAGCTTTACCCCGGAATCTTTCGAATATCCCAGTTCCGGCCCATGCATATTTTCGACAAGTTCATAGCCGTCTGCAGTGGTTTTCTCAACAGGCGCCTTGGCGGCCTGTACCTGTGCGCCACCAAGAACCAGCGCGATTGTAAGTGCTAATGTTGCTGTTTTTTTCATAAAATCTGCTCCTTTTTTTTAGAATTATCTGTCTTTTTTTATACCATCAGGAGTACAGCGTCAACGCCATACTTCTGCATTTTATTTATTTTTAACGCATCGCCATTTGAGGCAATGATTTCTTTGTACCAGCCAAAGGTTTTTTCTTGTAGCGTGCAAAACTGTTATCTTTTCTGTGCTGCGAGCCAATCCATAAGTTTCACAGTCTTCCCTCCGATGGTATCCTCACATTTATCATTGTATACATAAATCCAGGACCAATGCCCAGGATATTCAAATGCCGAACCATCGGCCTTTTTATACAAGCCCGTCTGGTCAACAACATTGTCAAAAAAGCTGAAATGAACATTCGTCGCACCAGCTGCCTGCAAACGCTGGAAGGTCGGCACAACATAGTCTTTTGGTGGAAGCGTCGTATCCGTCTTCGCTGCAGTAAACCAGATTGGTGTCTTCTTGAACGCCTCGATATCCGCATCGCTGATCAGTTTATCCGCCAGACCCTCACAGGTTGGGAAAGCTGCTGCAAAATACTCCGGATAATCACGAATCATGAGCATCGTCATATAGCCACCATTGGAATCCCCGCCGATATAAATACGACTCTTATCTACATTCGGATGTTCAGCGGCATAAGCCTCAATGAGCTGCATAAGGCTTTCTTCATAGATGGACGTCCCATCCCCAAAATCCTTATAACCATGCATCCAGTAGGTACGTGCCTGCGGTACAAGTACATAAGCACCACCAAAATGCGACTGCAGGGAATCATCCGCAAACATATCCGCCTTATTGGCTGAAATTGGAATTGACGGACTATCTGTTCCCCCCTCTCCCATACCATGAAGCCAGAGAATCAGCGGATGTTTTTCGTTGTCTTTCGGCTCGTAGCTTGCATAGCCATAGGACAAGCGACCAAAAATCTTATGTGCATAACTGAATTTATCGACAATCGGACGCACATTGCCCTTATTATTATCAATTACCAGCCCTTTGACCGAATCGGCGGCTTTCGTCTGTGTAATCATATATTCCGGTTTTACCCAGTTATTAAAAAAACTATTCACGTCAAAATTAAGTGCCGATCCGATGGCAATATCCGGACCGACCTTCAGCTCGATGGTCACATAGCGCCCCTTGTCAGCAGCTTTGCCATCAGCATCGGATACGTAAGCTTTCGTGACCTCACGATAACCTTCAAGATCACTGTCTTTCTGCGCTTCTGAACCTAAAGAAATCTTGTTTTTCGCCTGCATGGCCTGCTTCGGCGTCGTTGCACCTTCTGCTAAAACACGTTTCGCATAGACTTTAAACGTCCCATTATCCACTGCATTCGCGGATACGCCAACTCCCAGGTCAACGATAACCTTGGAAACTGCTGCACCCCAGTCATAGACCTCTGTGACCGTACGATACGATGGTGCTGCTTTGGCAGCCGCTTCAACGGATACACCTGAACCGAACAGCATTCCAGCCATGATCACACTGGCTATACCCGCACAAAGAAATTTTCTACAATTCATTTTACATATCTCCCTTTGAAAAACGCCAAAGAGGACAGCTCCCGTGTCCTGCCCCAGCGTTTCTTTATTTTATACAACAACCGTAATCAGGTTCTCTTCTTCTTTGATTGCCTTTTCATCCGAAGGATAGATTTCCTGCTTCATCAGAAGAAGAACTGTGCCTGGAAACGGTACATGTCGTCCCTCGCACCAGTGTCAATTTCTCTTGCCCAGGTATAGAAGGTATCCAAGAGGATGCCCTTCGCCGGTACCCAGCTTACGCCAAGACGGACGAAACGTTCATTGAGCCCGCACCAGTCCGTGACTGTTGGCCAGGTGAGGGCCGGTTCATAGCGGTAAGTAGTGGTAATGCCATAAGAGCCAGGAGCCTGAAGATTGGCCCCCTTGTACTGGAGCTGAATCCAGCGACCCGGCGACTTCGTCTTTGTGCTTGCAGTTGCCGTATCATCTCGTTTTGCATCGCTGTTGATGACACCCACACGGAGATTCCAGTTGTTATCAAATGTGTGATGCGCATGGGTATAGTAATAGAATACGCGCCCCTGATCAGGATCCTGGTAGCGGCTGGCCATAGCAGAACTCCAGGAAACACCGAAATTGATGTCATTTTTCTTGTCAAATGGATAGAAGAAGCGCAGGCTGGTAACCTGTTCATACTCACGGTCGCCACCCATGGCATCATCCCAAAGATCCATCTTGCCCGCGGTGAAATAGGTCTTGAAATCTTTTTTGCCATAATCGAGCTGCACCCCGGAGAAATCGCAGTCGATATCCATTCCCCAGCCGTAAATGTTCCATTCATTCCACTTGCCGACTTTAAGACCGAGGGCATTGTCCGCCATGCGGCCAGTCACATAGGTATCCATGGTGGTGCCCGTCTTATTCTCACTCGGTGAAAGGGATTTCAGTTCATCAAAGCCGCTGAAAGAATTACGATAGCCAAGATCGGCATGGACCTGCCAATTATCATCTACCTTGTACGTCGTATTGACTTGCACATGAACCATATTTGCGCGGGTTGTCTTGCCCGTATCCTTTTGATAGTGATCATTGCGCAGGCGGGCATAACCATCGATAGAAACCTTATCCGCAAAAGCTGCCGCTTTCTTCAGGCCAGCTTTTTCTTCTTTCGTAAAGGTCGTGCCGTTTCCCTCATTTGCAGCCTTTTCCAAATCCGCATTGTCGAGCTTCGACAGCATCTGTATCTTTTTGATGTCATAGTAATATTCTTTATTCAATTTCTGAATCGTATCCTGCTCAGCAGGCGTGAATGCTTTGAGGTTCTGCATGGCATCATCGACAACCATGGCCATTTCCATGCGGCTCATGATACGGCCTTGTGGTAGCGGTTCGGTGTAGTCATTCACATGTCCTGTGGTAATGAGCCCGTTGACGGCTTCATAAGACCAGTCGCTCAGTGGTACATCCTGAAAAAACCCCGGTGCTGCCTCGGCTTGTACGCCGCCACAAAAAATTACGGTAAAAAGTCCTACTACTGCTAATGCTTTTTTCATTATTTTTTCCTCCAACATTGCATTATTCAATTATTTAATATATTTATATTTCTAAAACATAAAGTGTCTTACAGGTGAAATATTCGTTATTATGCAATAACCGTAATAAGACTTTCCTTGTAATCTATGTTTCCTTTTTCCGTCCCAATAATATCCAAATACTGCTGGAAATTAGTGATCAGTACAGGCGTAATCACAGAATACCCTGCTGCTTTTACTTTTTCCAGATCAAATTCAACAAGGACCTGTCCACGTTTAACCTTATCACCTTGTTTCACCTTCGCCTGAAAATACTGCCCATTTAATTTTACGGTATCAATTCCAATATGAATGAGAATTTCCGTACCTTTATCTGTAATCAATCCCAAAGCATGACCCGTAGGAAAAATTGTCATTACCGTACCATCGGCCGGTGCGATGACTTTGCCTTCTGAAGGAAGTATTGCTACACCTTTTCCCACTACGCCAGAAGAAAATGCATCATCCGGAACTTCTTCCAAAGCCATCACTTCACCAATCAACGGGCTGGTCAATATTTCTTTTTCCAGAATTTTATTGCCGTCTTTTTTTACAACAAAAATCTTTTCTTCTTCCTTTTCATCATGGTAAAACGGAAGAGCTAAACCTAAACCGATAAGGAAAGAGACGATAGAAGCAATCATTCCATATTTCATGCCGCTGATATCATGCGATACCGGATCAACGAAACATGGATAAGCAAAAATACCTAATCCACCGAACATATACAGTTTCATACCAAAAAAAGCAATCAATCCGCCACCGATTGCCCCACCGATACAACTGATGACAAACATTTTTTTCCTTGGCAGAGTAACTCCATAAATTGCTGGTTCAGTAACACCAAAAATCCCCGAAATAAATGCAGGTGCGCAGAGTGATTTGAGCTTCTTATTTTTTGTCTTCAATAAAATGGCCAAAACGACTCCGGTTTGTGCAAAAGATGCTCCAAAATAAGTAACAACAACAGGATCGAACCCTTGCACAGAAACATTATTCAACATAATCGGTATAAGACCCCAATGCATACCAAAAATTACAAAAACCTGCCAAAATGCACCAATAAACAAACCTGCTAGAACCGGGCTCAACTGGAAGATTCCATTTGCTGCTGAACCTACCAATTGTCCCGCCCATGTCGATACAGGACCGATGATCACAAAAGTCAGTGGAACAACAATAAGTAACGTTAAAAATGGAACCATGAAGCCCTTAACTATAGTAGGAATAGTTTTCAACAATAGCCGTTCTACCTTAGCACCAAAATATATTGTAGCAATAATTGGAATAACACTTGATGCGTAATTCATTAAAATTACAGGAACCCCTAAAAACTCCATCTGCACCGTAGAAGCAAACATCGTCCCGGTAAACAAGTGATAAAGTGGTTCTCCTTTGATGATCGCACTGAGTGATGGATATACTAAAGCTGCGCCAACAGCCATACCACTGAATTCATTCATTTTAAATTTCCGTGCTGCTGTAAGCCCTAAAAAAATCGGCAAAAAATAAAAAAATCCATCACCGATTGTCTGCAGAATTTGATAGGTTCCTCCATTTGCATCAATAAAATCAAGCGCAACAAACATTGCATTGAATCCTTTAATCATTCCGCTGGCAGCCAGCATCCCCAAAACAGGCGTAAAAATACCAGATACAATATCAATGAAGCGATCGATCACATTCATTTTTTGTTCCGGCTCAGCACTTTCAGCCTCACTGCTCGCACCAGCAATTCCCTGTGATTTTACAATTTCATCATAAACATCACCCACTTCATTGCCGATAACGACCTGATATTGCCCTCCACTTTGCACAACTGTAACAACGCCATCCATATCTTTCAATACCTCAGTCGCTGCTTTCTTTTCATCATGCAATTTGAAGCGCAATCTCGTATAGCAGTGCGCTAACGATATTACATTGTCTTTTCCGCCAACATTTTCAATGATGACTTTTGCTAATTCTTCATACTTTCTCATCAATAATTCCTCCAAAAGTTTAAATATAACTTTGAAGGTTTGGCCAACTTAATGTCACCATCCACAAAACGATTTTCTATCCTCCTTTACTCTTAGGATTCTATAGCACTAAATATGCATTTAGGACTTAGTGAGCTTATCTTTTCTTGTTACCTTAGCGATATGAATCATCAGATAGAATTTTTCATCTGCACTCACCTGATATTTGTACTTCATCTGAATAAATACATCAATTTTCTGCACACAACGGTATGCTGCCGCGTATTTTTTCTGGACAAGTTTTTCCATTTCTTCATCGACTTCAGCAACTGTTTCTCTTTCTGTAAACATACGATTCGCAAAAAATTTCAAATGCGTAATAAAACGATAATATGGTAAGGATTCTATATCAAACTCCACTGCGAATGTATGACGAACAATATTCGTAATTTCCTGTATCAGTTTCGTGATATAGTCAGCGATTGGCTTATCTCCATCAATCTGTGCATCAACGATATGCAGTGCAATAAAACCAGCTTCATCAATTGGTAATTCTAGTCCAAATTTCTGATTCAGCATCACCAATGCCGTTTCACCAATCGCATATTCATTACGATAAAAGCGTTTGATTTCCCAATTCATCATATTCTTGATACCAACGCCTTCTCTAAAACGCGTAATTGCCATATGCAAGTGATCGGTAAGGGATATATAGACACAATCGTTGAGTTTTTTTTGCAATCTTTGCTCTGCCATCTCAATAATTTCACTAGATATCTCCATGTATTCCATCGAAAGATTTTGCACAAGCTGTTCAAAACGCTGAAAAACTTCTTGATTAGAAAGCGTATATACTTTATCAATTTCTGTTCTTGGCACATCGTCGCCACAGCGCTTTTTAAACGCAATGCCGCGCCCCATCGCGACAATTTCCTGTGCCTTTTCATTCTCAGTAATAATGACGTTATTGTTGAGTATCTTTTTTATTATCATGGCAGCCGTGTCCCCTTCCCGCACGCAAATATTTCATTTTAGACACAAAAATACCGAAAAACAGACAATTACTTATCTTTGTCCTTTTTCGGTTCTCTATCATTTCTATTCTTTTATGCATCTTAATCACCTCCAAAATTTATTTAATAAATTTGAAGGTTTGGCCAACTTAATGTCACCATCCAATATTCCGCTCTTTATTTATTGCGTTTATCATAGCATAATTCTATATATTCAGTCAATTGATATTTACATGATTTTTTTTATTTACCGAATAAAAGATGCTGAGAAAATACGCACCATCTCAGCATCTTTTAACATCACTTTATTTTAGCTCTCCGCCATTACTTGCAATTACTTTTTTATACCAGTAGAACGAATTTTTTCTACTTCTACTCATATCACCTTTACCTTCATTGTCTTTGTTAACATAGATAAATCCGTAGCGTTTTTTCATTTCACCTGTCGATGCACTGATTAAATCAATGCATCCCCAAGGTGTATATCCCATCAGATCAACACCATCAATATTGACAGCCTTCGCCATTTCTTCAATATGTGACCGCAAATACTCTATACGATACGAATCATTAATACTGCCATCTGCTTCTATTGTATCCACAGCACCTAAGCCGTTTTCCACAACAAAGAGCGGTATCTGATAGCGGTCATACAACGCATTCAGTGAGATACGTAAGCCAACGGGGTCGATCTGCCAACCCCATTCACTTGATTTAAGATATGAATTGGCAATACCCCGAATCATATTTCCTTTTGCAGCTTCTTTCTTTTCTGGTTCAGCACTTGCAACAGATGACATGTAGTAAGAGAAACCAATATAATCTACAGTACCTTCACGCAATATCGCTTCATCTTCTGGTTCCATCACAATATTTATGCCTTGCATTGCGAAATATTTTTTCGCCTTTCTTGAATAATAACCTCGGACTTGCACATCCGAAAAAATATAGTGTATATCCATAATACTCATAGCCTCAATCGAGTCAACTGGATTACATGTTTCTGGATACGTATATGGATATAGAATCATCATACCAATTTTAAACGCTGGATTCATTTCATGACCTAATTTTACAGCTTTTGCACTCGCAACAAATTGGTGATGTGCCGCTTGCATGCAAACTTTCGAATCTACTTTGCCAATTTCCATGTGAATACCTGCCGCAATCGATGGCATAATCATAATGGCATTGATTTCGTTAAAGGTCTTCCAGTATTTTACCTTATTTTTATATCTTTTAAAAATCACTTTGCAATAATTCTCAAAAAATCCAATCATTTTTCTATTTTCCCATGTGCCGTATTTTTCTACTAAGCCATAGGGTGTTTCATAGTGAGAAATCGTTACCACTGGCTCAATGCCATATTTTAGACATTCATCGAATAAATCATCATAGAATTTTAGCCCTGCCTCATTTGGTTCTAATTCATCACCAATTGGGAAAATCCGTGTCCAGTTGATGCTGGTCCTAAAGCATTTAAAGCCCATTTCAGCAAACAATTTCACGTCTTCTTTATAATGGTGATAAAAATCAATTGCCTCATGGCTTGGATAATACTTGCCATCTTCTACACCATGCGTGTATTCTCTCTTCACATGGAGCGAGCCACCTGTCATACAATCAGCAGTACTTGCACCTTTGCCATCGATATTCCATGCCCCTTCACATTGATTGGCAGCTACTGCACCACCCCATAAAAAACCTTCTGGCATTTTGTAATTCATCATCGTTTACCTCCAACATTGATTTAGTTGTGTTAAATAAAAAAACCTAAACCAACTGCAAATAGATCATTCCATCCGCATTTGATTTAGGTTTTGCCTGTTACCAGTAACAATCCTAATTTAAATTCTATTATATCTTATAACTAGGATAATTGTAGCAACACTCTCTCATTTCGTCAATAGCGAAAATTACACCTCAATGATGATAGTTTTCTGCGTATTGTCATTTCTATTTTCCTTCATTTTGTGACAAATCTTTGGCAGGTTCTGCTTTCTCGAGGTCTAGTGTCGTTGCACGCCTAAATTCCTGAATACCTCGTCCTAACGCCTTTCCCACTTCTGGTAATTTGCCAGGACCAAAAACAATCAAGGAGATCACTAATATTACTGCCAATTCAGCCATACTAAAGCTAAACATATTTCTATCCTCCACAATTAAATTACTGATCATTCATCAATGATCATAAGATAAAATTAGTTCTTCCGCTAAACTGGATCAAAGTCCACGAATACATCATAAAAGGCCACGCCCTGAGAGCCTGTACTGACACGTCCCATATCCGTCGGCAGACCGTCATTCAAGTCATTAAGGCGCGTTTCACTGCCCGGCAGCCAGCCCTGATGACAAACCAAAATGTCTGACGGAGTATCAGGGGAAACATGAGCTTGTAGGGTAATAACCCCTAATTTATTATAGACTCTCACCATTTGTCCGGTTTTTACTCCTTTAACTGCTGCTGTCTGAGGGTGAATGAACACGACTGGTTTTTTATTTTTCGCGAGTTTGGTAATATTCTGAAACTGAGAGTTAAGTCCTTGCTGTGCATGGGATGTGATAAGCCAGTAAGGATATTTACCTTGGGGACTCATTCCTTTATGATATTGGGCTAAAGGAGGAATATTTTCACGCTGTGCTTTAGCAGAAAAGAACTCAAATTTACCCGAAGGAGTAGCAAATGTTTTACTGCTCCAGGCAGTAGTGGAAACCGCCGCTTGCCGCGGCCCGGCAGCCAGCTCGGACCAGTGGGAAATACCCAGCAGCGCATAGAGCTTTTCATTAAATTCTTCATCTAAGAAACTGCCTGGTGATTTTTCAATAGGAAAAGAACTACTGCCAGGTCGGTATGTGTTTAATGTCTTAGCCAGCAGCTGCCCAATCTCCAAATCACTTTTTGCCTCGAAATAGGGCAGTATCGCCTGTTCATTTAGACCAATCCAGTGATGCCAATAACTTGGCACCACATCCATTTCCTCAAATTGGGTTGTTGCCGGCAGCACAATATCGGAATAACAGGCCGTTTCGGTGAGAAACTGTTCCACCGTTACAATTAGCTCTAATTTATCCAGTTCTTTGCGCAGCATCTTCCCTGCTGTATCTTGAGCCAGCAGATTGCGGCAGGATACCCAGAGCATCTTAACAGACTGCTCTTGCAAATGGTTCAATTCATGAGCAAAGGTATTGATATTAAGATATCGATTTCCAGGGTCTTTGAGAAAATTATAGTTAAATCCCCACGTAAGCTGATGGGCATAGTGGACACCACCGCCCGGCATTCCAATACAACCAGTGATGGCACCCAGAGCATCTATAGCACGCAGTGTCTGCCCACCATGGATATGCCGCTGCAACCCAAATCCCGCCCAGATAAATACAGCTCTCGTACTGCCAATGATAGCCGCTAATTCTTGTATCCTTCCCAGCTCCTGACCACATTGTGCAGCCAGATAATCCAAATTAAGGTTTGCCAAGTAATCTTTAAAGAGAGGCCACCCCAGGGTATGATGGTCAATAAAATTTTGATCCCCATTGCCGCTCTCATAAATGATCTTGGCCAGTGCCAATGCCAATGCACCATCTTCTCCTGGTTTAGTCTGTACAAAATAGTCCGCTTTTCTCGCCGTCTGGGTATAAACTGGATCGATAACAATAACTGTAGCACCCTTTTCCTGGGCTCGGTATATATACGGCAAGGAATGGATCGCAGTCCAGGCTGGATTTACACCCCATAAAATAATAATGTCAGCCTTTTCCATCTCCCCGGGATCAGAGTTACGATTGTATCCCATATCATAAAGCTGTGCGTCTAATCCTGCTGACCAGCAGGGTGATCCCCTTGCCTGAGTAGTCGGTCCTAAGCTATTAAACATACCTTCTACCGCAGAATGCAATACGCCAAAATTACCGGAATATTTATTCAGACAAAAGGGTAAAGTGGAGTGGTAGCGGTCTTTTAAGTTTAATATTCTTTCACAGATTATCTCCATGGCCTGCTCCCAGGTTATTCTTTCCCACCGCCCCGACCCACGACCCATTTGGCGCAGAGGA
Organism: Pelosinus fermentans JBW45; assembly: GCF_000271665.2. Classification (GTDB taxonomy): domain Bacteria; phylum Bacillota; class Negativicutes; order DSM-13327; family DSM-13327; genus Pelosinus; species Pelosinus baikalensis. The sequence continues at coordinate 4,897,902 of NZ_CP010978.1, forward strand.
AAACGAATGCGATCAGAGCTGTAAACCCGCTGAATATAGTTTTGCCCTTTGGAACAGAGCTTGCCTTTTGTATAACCATGGGCCGGATCACCTGTGATTTTCTCTAACCGTCCTTTACGGACATAAGCCAGCATACCACAGGTATCATAGCAATTACGGGGGCAGATATGACGGGTAATTTGATAGCCATCCTCATTGTAAGCCATGATCATCATCCTTTTCATTTCTGGTAATCAAGGGTATTCAATGATTGCGGACCAATCTCCTCTATTCATTTCCTGGATTCATTTTACAGACCGAACATGGTTAAAGCAACCGCCGAACCATAAAATAGTTCTCTGCCTAATAATTCACCGATAAGTACCAGGGCGAATGCCAGGATCATATATCTGGAAATATGCCACTGCTGCTGTGCAAGGACGTAGCCCAAAATACCAAGCGGGGCTATCCATCCGATAAACAAACGCAGCCAGAAGGTTATGCTTAACATGGTATTCCACCCCGTAAGGGCAGTAACATCACCGGCACTTATTAATAAAGACAGGTATAAAGCAAAACTCATAAAACTACAAAACAGCGCTGCTATAACAAATTGAAACAGACTTTTTCCTAAACTGTACTGCTTTATTGTAAGCAGCACAGCGGCATATAAGGGACCTAAGGTAACTGCCGTCAGCAGGAAGAAGAGAACCGGTCCAAAATTATTCCAGGCGGGAATTGCCGCTAAAACATATACCATTCCCGAGGTGGGTACTGCCATCAAGGCAACAATGGAACCGCTTATCCCCACCAAGTGTCGTGCTCCCCCGGTACGCCATTGCCAATAATAAACCACCGACAAGAAAAAGAATAGACCGAATAGAACCACTTCGCGACTTAGCCAGGAAGTACCAAAATGTGCTGAGGCCCGATATGCCTCTAAAGGATGCCCTAAATGTCCTAAAGAGGCCAGCAGTCCTAGCCCCATGGCTAAAACAACCCCCTGGGAAACAAATGTCCCGGTTGCCTCTTTCATATTTCCCTTTACGGTATCTAACACCCACAGGGAAACAAAAGCTCCCGCAGCCATTTGGGAGAGAACCGTAAATAAGACGAGTGCCCATTCCCCCATCATGCATCCCTCCTTACTTGACGCCCTACTACAGGTTTAATAAACCGGGTTGTGGGATTGGTGATGGCAGCATTGGGAAAGCCGGGTAATGACCGTTCGGCTCCAGCTATCGTATCATTTACATTAATAATCGTGATTGCTTCCATGGGGCAGCCGACGACACAAGCCGGTTTTTCTCCTCTATCCTGCCGCGCTGCACACATATGGCACTTTTCTACTTTTTTCGTTTTCTGATTAAACTCAGGAACTTTATACGGACAGGCCAGCATACAGTTTTTGCAGCCGATGCAGCGTTCTTTGCTATGCATGACGATACCATCTTCCCGCTTCGTATATGCAATCACCGGGCAAGCTTTTAGGCAAGCCGGATCCTCACAGTGGTTACAGGCAAGGGAGGCAAATTCTCTGGCAAAACCCCCGAAGCTGTCTTCCTTAAGAGGATATACTTTGCGCCAGCGAATTTCCGGTTCTTGCTGATATTCATTTTTACAAGCCAGTTCACAGGCATGACAGCCGATACAGCGATCGCTGTTCACCAGAAATCCTATCTTTTTTGCCACTGTTCATCCCTCCTCATTACATTTTTTGAATGGCAACGAAGTTATCATGAAAGGCAATTCCTGGTGCTCCCGTGGCCTTTTTTCCCATGTCTGCCGGAATAGCCTTCACAGTATAGTTGACATTGAATTTTTTATTTTTATACCAGGTTTCATAGACGGCTACTACATCAGGTGAAACCGTTTCCGTGATTTTAGCCGGCAAAGTAATGTAACCAATATCATTGAACATTTTTACGGAGTCGTTGTCTTTGATATGATACTTGGCTGCGACCTTAGGGTGAATTTCAATATGTGGTTCATTATTGACAGCAGCCATCCAGTCGAGATTTTGGAACTGACTGTGAATGCTAAGTTTCCAGTGGGGCGTAATGCAGCGCAGAGGATACTTATCAGTAGACTGCATTTCTTCTACATAAACTGGCAAGGGGAAATGTCCATACTTTTCTGCCTCAGCCGACCATAGTTCGTATTTACCGGAAGGAGTTCTAAATTTGCCGTCCTGCCAGGCAATCAATCCACTTTTGGCTTTTACCGGGCCTTTTTTTAGTTCCTGCCAGTCCTGAATGCCAAACTGCTTATATATACCTTCACTAAATTCTTTGCCTACCCACTCTTGCAAATCACCTGACGTGGGGAAAGTACAGGAGCCTTGTTCCAGCTCATTCAGCTTAGCTGACAGTTCCATGGCAATGGTAACATCGTTTTTACTTTCGTACATGGGCTTAATCGCTTGTTCATTAAGACTCAGCCAATAATGCCAGTAAGATACATTCACTCCCGGAGTCTCAAAGGCTGTGGTTACAGGTAAAACGATATCGGACATTTCTACCGTAGGAGTCATGTATAAATCCGCTGTTACCACTAAATCCATCCCTTCAAAAGCCTTCTTGACCACTGCGGTTTCAGGATCTTGCGTCATGGGTCCCCGGCAGGCAATCCACAGCATTTTAATGGGCGGATCTTGGGCATTTAATACTTCTGCACCAAAATTATTAATATTGATTGCCCGGTCTTCCTTGCCGCCGCTGTTAGCAGGTTTGCTTTGTGACATGGCATGGTATTTAAATCCCCAGGTCTCCAATTGGGCGTATTGAGCGCCGCCTCCTGACTTACCAATATTGCCAGTTATAGCCGCCAAGGCATCAATGGCCCTGACGTTCTGTCCCCCGTTGGTATGCCTTTGCATACCATAGCCAATCCAAATATTGGCAGGTTTGGTTGTTGCATATTCACGGGCAAGCATTTCTATGATATGTTGGGGAATCCCTGTTTTTTCTGCGGCCCATTCTAAGGTAATGTTATTTTTAAGATAGCTGAAAAACTCTTCTGCACCTTTGCTGTTCTTGGCAAGCCATTCTCCATCATACAGATTATGATCCAAGATGTAGCGGGCCATGCCCAAAGCGAGGGCGCCATCCGTGCTGGACTTAATTTGAATATACAGATCTGCCTTGGATGCTGTTTGGGTCAAAATTGGATCGATGACTACAACCTTACAGCCCCGCTGTTGTGCTTCTTTCACAAAATACATAGAATGAACAGAACACCATGCCGGATTGGCACCCCAGATAATTAGATATTTCGAATTCACAATATCCTCAGGATCATTACAAACTATAGTGCCAAAATCAAAGGTCTGAGCATCAATTCCCGCGGGCCAGCAAGGTGTTCCAGTGGCCCTGGTAGTATTGCCAATACTGGTTAACATTCCTTCGATGCCATAGTGCATAATGTCAAAATTGCCAGAGTACTTATTCAAACAGATGGGTAGAGTACTGCCATATTCTCTTTTGAGACGCAGCATATTTTGGGCAATTTCAGTGTAAGCCTCATCCCAGCTAATCCGCTGCCAATTACCTGACCCCCGGCCAATCTGACGCATGGGATATTTGATGCGGTCCGGGCTATATACACTGCGTGTGTAACTAAATCCCTTGGCGCATAACGTACCCCGGGTATAGGTGCTGGCAGGATCACCCACTACTTTTTTCAAAACCCCATCCTGCACAGTGGATAGGATAGCGCAAGTATCATAACAGTTCCGCGGACAGGCATTGCGAAATAATTCAACAGTGCTATTTTCGGCAGCCACTGCCGGACTAAGTCCTGAAAAAATAAAATCGAAGAATGTACCGCCAAAACTCACTGTGGCAACAGTAGCGGCTGCTCCCTTTAAAAATGTACGCCTGCTTACTACACTTTTCTGTTTCAAACAAATTCCTCCTTAGACAAAAAGTTAGCTTCTTCAGTTTGTAAAAACCGAACTAACGCAATTGCGGTATCACGGCATAGCGATGTTCTGCCATGTGTCAATATATCATCGCAATGCTGATAGACCCAAGATAAAATGTGCTGCTGGCAAAATTCCTGATATAATGCTGCATAATGATTCGCAGTACTGCTATCATCTGCTTGCAGTCTTTCCCCTTCCCGGGCCAATAAGTAGCAGATAAATTCAAATTCTAATCCGAGGTGATCATCAGGAAATGCATTTTTATTACTAACTTCAATACCTGCCTGAAGGTAAAACTGACGCACGAATAAGGTTTCTTCCTGCATAACCAAGCCCTGGGCATTCCGGTAGGCACTTTCATAGGGGGAAGCAAGTAATTTTCCTGGTCCTACAAATAAGCGGTTATAATCAAAAAGAGCTGCTTTATCCAACTGATGATCCTGTTGGAAGGAAAGATTATCGTTTACAGGTATGTATTGTTGAATGGTCGCTGCAGCCTTTCTTGCTAATTCCCATTCTCCCTGATAGTACTGTTTAAATAATGAATATAGGGAATAGCGTTTGGCTAGATCCGTTATTCGATCAAAGGTGTGGTTTGGCACTTGCATCCACCTGCCTTTCTGCTGGCAGCGTGTGCGTAACTTGCACCTCAGGCGTCAATGGCTGTCCGGTGCTAGATAGAATCGGAAGCTTCTGAATGCCATTTTTCTGCTCCTCTTCTGACAATTTCAGGTTCTTCGGCACCGTAGGCTGGGCAACACCTTGATAATTTTGGTTCTGGGTCCCACTGCCCAGCTGTACGGTCTTGGAAGTTTCAGAGTGAACCATTGCCCCGCAGGCACTGCACAATATAGTGATAGCAACTAAAAAAATACTTACATACAGTCGATTTTTTCGTAACAAACCCTCCACCTCCATTATCTTTTAATCCTAATTTCATTATATACAATAAAGAAGGCGGCATTTTTGTAGATTTCTCTAAATATTTCGATTATTATTGTAAAAAAAAACAAAACCAACCTCAGAGGTTGGTTTTGCGTATTTTAAAAATTTTACAGGCCACAGAAAGATTGATGCGATTCTCCAATTGCTTTAAGTCTGTTTCTAAGAGTTCTTCAATCTTTTTTAAACGGTACCGTAAGGTATTGGCATGCTGAAACAGCTTTTCTGCTGTCAGGTTTAAATCCCCATTTTGCTGAAAATAAACATGCAGCGTTTCGATAAAATTAGTATCATTTTTTTCATCATATTCAATAAGCACTGCCAAATATTCTTTATAATAATCATCAAGCTGCTCCAGGCTCATATGTGATAATAGACGGATGATTCCTAACTCTTCAAAATGAGTGATGTGACCCTTTTCCTGGATAAACCGCCCCAAGTCCAAGGCATGTTTGGCTTCCTGATAACTTCGGCACAGATCAGCAATCGTGGTATAAAACTTGCCAATACCAATGGAGAACGTAACCTCTGTAATAATCTCCTGCATATAAGCTTGTAGAGATTTCCCCAGAGACTTCCATTGCTGTTTGGCCGTCTTACCCTCATTCATAATATCTCCAATGATTATCACGATCTGTCCCTGCTGTTCCGTGACAATTACTTGTCTGTATTTATGCTGTAAAAAGTCCTCCACGTTCAGTTGTAATTTCCTCAACATTCTGGATTTATTGGTCAGCAAGTGCAAATCATCCGGTTCCATAATCAAAATTTGCTGTGGTTTACTAAAATCCCAGTTCCAATGCCGGGCGCGTTGTATCAGGCTTTCTTCGGTTACAAAATTATTATAGAGTAGATCATACAAAAAGTGATCTTGATATTTCTTTTCCGTATCTTCAATTGTTTTGCGATGAGCGAGCACCTGCAGACTAAAAATTCCTGTTTCCTTGATGCGGCATACATCCAATGGATTTAGATGGTTAGAAACATCAAAGACCAACAAGTAACCATAGATTTGTCCATCCCGCAACAAGGGATTGACCCAGCAGCTTACACTGCCACCATTGGAATTTTCCAGCTTACTCAGGTAGGGTGTTGCAAGAAGCTCACCTGCCTTGCATCGGTAGTGCTGAAGCCGGGCTAATCTAGTTAATTGTTCCCGTTCTATGTGGTCTAACAGTTTCTCATCTGTACTGCAGCTTATGATATGAAATGCCGGATTCACCAATACAACGGGATTTTGCAAATAGACAGCTAATTTAGTAAGCATAGGCGGCAAGTCTGTCCCGATAGCAGTCAACTGATTCAGGTTGCTATACTCTGCAAAATGGATCAACCGCTTCCCTTTGTTTAATGTAATCACTAATTCTAAGGCGAAAACAAATTCCTGCTCCTCAAGTGACTTTCCACTAGCCAGCAAGGGCATCTGCCGCTCCTCAGCTATAGCTGTCAGGCATGGAAGCAGTACTGTATCTGGCCCAATGAATAAAATCGCCGCTGCCCCAGAATGAAGATAGGTCCGCAATGTCGCTTCCGTATCCTGCACCTGACTCTCCTGACGAATGATAACCAAGGAATTAGTAAGGTCGCTGGCAGCTAACTGAGGAACTGCCGTGACCACTTGAGAAATTTGATTTTCCCGCCCAGCCCAGCCGCCAATGATGGTCGACTGCCGAAGGGGATCAAGTACCATCAATTCTTGTACAGTACAAAAGGGAGGCATCTTATTTCACCTAACCTTTCCGCCAAAAACATTGAGGCGCCCTTGGCAAAATAACCCGTATCGAAGGTTTGGTAAACTGTGTAATCGAAAAGTTTGGTAATGCTTCCTGCGCATACACAGGTATAGGCTGCATGATATCGATGACTTGCAGTGCACCTACAATACAGGATGCTACACAGGTTGGTTCCAGCCCTTGATCTAGCTGTTCGAAACAAAAGTCACATTTACTTATCTTTTTTGTCCGTGGATTCACTTTAGGCGCTTGAAAGGGACATGCACCAATGCAACGTTGGCAGCCATTGCAGCGCTGAGAATTATAGAGTACTACACCATCTCGCCGCTTATAAAAACATTTTTCTTTACACACCCGGATGCATTCCGGATTTATACAATGATTACAGGCTAAGGACAAAAAACCCAGCACTTGATTTTCTTTATTAATGTTCATTATGCGACGATATTGCAAATGATCCAGTTGATGTTTGTTGCTGCAGGCTACTTCGCACCCCCTGCAGCCAACACACTTACCTAGGTCTACAAGAAATCCCAGCTGTTTCTGCAAAAGAGCACCTCCCCTATAAGATGCAGCTGCACGATTACTTCTCTTACTATTTCCACCTAAATGCAATAAATCCTTTGGGTAAAAATCGAGAACAGTTTTATTGCAGAATTCTATCTTTTTTTCAAATAGCCCATTACCGAAACCCCTGCTTAAAAAACCAAACGGCGTTACCTCAAAGTAACGCCGTAATACATAAAATATTTAATTGCTAATATTTGATATCTCTTTCCAGGATGACACCAGTCTCCGGATTAATCTCCATTTCGCCACGAATCGGACCATTTGCAAATTTAACTTCATATTTCCGATATCCATCATCCGATTCCAGTTTTACCTGACCAATTTGTGAGCCGGGAAACTCACTCAGTACGATTGCTGTAACATCACTCTCACTTAGCTTTACGGTTAAGCCCCCCGCTCACCTCTTAGTTTAGTTTTTACTTCTGCTACCATTGCAGTATTTTTATTAATATCGATTTGATATTTGCTATTGGTTTCGTGAACCAGAAATTCAACTTCATATTCATCGATCTCATCTTTTGTTGATAGATAAACCGCTCCTTTTGGCACCCATTGCCTTGCAATTTCACGCGCTCCAGCTTCATCCAACGCTGCAATCGCTGTCGCTGAAACAAACATTGTGGCTGCTATCACTAAGAGCCCCCGCATTATCTTTTCCCGCATTTTCCATCATCCTCTCTTGCTTGATTAGCAGTAAATCTGCTGTTTGTCATTATCTTAGCAGACGGAGATTAAACCAAGATTAAAACCGAAGTTTCCATAATTCTTCCAGAAAAAATATGATATAATGCAAACAAAGAACTAAAAAGGGAGGAGCAGACCGATGCGGGTATTAATTGTGGAAGATGAGAAAGATTTGCGGATATTGCTAAAAAAGCGATTAACGCAATCTGGCTATGGCGTAGATACTGCGGGAGATGGACTGGAGGCCAGCTATTATTTGGAAACAACAACATATGATGTTGTAATTCTGGATTGGATGCTGCCCAAACTGGACGGAATTTCCCTGCTAAAAAAGCTTCGCCGGCAAAAAGAAAGTCCGCCAGTTCTTTTATTGACCGCTAAAGACAGCATTGAGAACCGGGTTGAAGGACTGGATGCCGGTGCCGACGATTATCTGATAAAACCCTTTGCTTTTGAAGAACTGCTGGCAAGGCTGCGTGTACTAGTACGCCGGCAGACAGATATTCAATGTGATACTATCTCGGTTGCTGATCTAATTGTAAATTTCAGTACCCGCAAAGTAATCAGAGGTGGAAAACAAATCATTTTATCCGGCAGGGAATTCGCCATTCTGGAGTATATGCTTCACAACAAAGGTATCATTCTATCCCGGGATAAAATCGAGCAACACATCTGGAGCTACGATTTCGAAGGTGCTTCCAATGTGGTCAATGTATATATTCGTTATTTGCGTCAAAAGATTGATGACGGCTTTGAGCAGAAGTTAATTCATACCGTACGCGGATCGGGTTATGTTCTGCAGGAGAACTTATGAAACCACTGTCAATTAAAACTAAAATCACTGTTTGGTATACGGGGCTGATTGTTTTAATTCTCTGCATTATCTTAGGCATTCTCGCATTTAGCACCGATAGAATTCTGGTTTTTGAATTGCAGCGTGAGCTAGAGGATGAAGTCTATGATATCGTTGAAGACATTCAGTATGTAAATGGAACCTTCGACTTCCATAAATTAAAATATTTTGATGACGGTATCAGCATCTCTATTTATAACAGGGAGCAAGTTCTAATTAAAGGATTATTACCGTCTGGATTTTCTTCATCTGTGCCATTGCACAACAACCAGATCCAAACCATTCAATCAGGTGAAGTCCATTGGCTGGTCTATGACCTTTACGTCAGTACCAACTGGCCGGAAGCATTATGGATCCGGGGAATCGTCTCCCTTAATGCAAGTTATGAGACTCGCACTTATATTTTATTAATTTGCGTAATTCTATTTCCGTTTCTAGCCCTATTAGCTGCTTTTGGCGGTTGGCTGATTACCCAAAAAGCATTTCAGCCAGTCAGCCTGATCAGAAAAACGGCAGCAGATATTGAGAATAGCGGCGACCTGTCCAAGCGCATCCAGCTAAGCGGCAGCAAAGACGAAATTGATGACCTAGCACAAACCTTTGACCATATGCTAGATCAGTTAGAGCTCTCTTTTCAAAAAGAACGTCAGTTTACCTCTGATGCTTCCCACGAACTCAGAACACCACTTTCTGTTATCCTGGCCCACACGGAATATGGCCTGACCCAGAGAGACAACCCCGCCGAAACAGCCGACGTCCTGCAGGTGATTCAACAGCAAGCAAAAAAAATGATGGCTTTAGTATCTTCTTTACTGTTACTCGCCCGTACAGACCATCAATCGGCACAGCTTGATTTTGAGACCGTCAACCTGAGTGAAATAGCCAATATGGTCATCGATGAACTCATGATAACTGCTCAATCAAAGAATATCACCATCCATACCGCAATTGACGACAACCTTATAATTCTTGCCGACCAAACGTCGATCATGCGTCTATTATTAAATTTATTACAAAATGCCATACGTTACGGGCGGCAAAATGGCTGGATTAAAGTTGAGCTCCACCAGCTCAAAGAAGACGTGCTCGGCAGCATTGAAGATAATGGCATTGGCATTGCCTCTGATGACCTGCCTCAAATTTGGAACAGGTTCTATCAGGTTGATCCCTCCCGAAAAAGCGTGGAAGATACCAGTGCAGGGCTCGGCCTTTCTATCGTTAAATGGATTATCGAAATTCATGACGGCCAAATTTCTGTGGAAAGCCTTCCGGGGCAGGGTACACTATTTCGCTTCTCACTGCCTAACCGGCCCAGACATTACACAAACAAGACTTTAAAACGCACTTAATATTTGTCCACTTTACATGAACAGCAGCTTGCCGCCTATTTCAGGTGGCAAGCTGCTCCGCTGCTTTTCACATGCTCTGCCGTCTCCTGGGTTTGATTCCTTGCTCTAACAATTCCTTATCTAATCTTGCATAGGTAATGTCTCTATATTCTTCGAATGAAATTTCGTGAACTATTTCAGTGATTTTTCCAACCAGCGAAAGATGATATATCGCATCTTCTTTTTGCTTCTTGACTATCACATACTCATTCCCATCCAAATCTGTAATCAATTTAAGTGTAATGTCGGCGCTCTCTGTTTCCTCACCCATAATCGTGTCTTTCGTTGTTCTATAGGTTCTGTACATTTACACTATCCTCATTTTCCCAGGAATCGGGTTGAATATCTCTCCTTCGTTGTGGCGAGGAGGAGTCCCCGCCACGTGCTGGTGCGGTGCTTTTGCCCCAACTGTATACTTTTTTCTTACCTTGGATTGCTACCAATTTATATCCCCCCATCTTCATCCTGTAGGAGGTTTCTTCTATCCCCAGTTCAGGATAGAAGAAACCAACATACAGTTTGTTTCAGGGGAAATTAAAAAAACGCATATGCGAGGTCTTTTCAACCTACACATGCGCTTTGCTTCGTCTTGACTGCGCGCAGACGCTAAGCCTCTGCCAAAACTTCAATTGTATTATGCCGAATGTACCATCCCTTGTTTTCAAGGGAAAATCACGGTATAATAAATTGTCGTCGTAGACAGCTAGCTGTTACGTGTAGGTGCTTGGACACCTGCTCGTGCCTGGGAGTGCTTGCTACACTCTCAGGACACGGCGACTTTTTTAATTTCCACCTATTCCTAATTATATTACTTTTTTTAGGGATTGCAAGCAAAAGCAAAGTGAAAAATGAGTTCTTTTGAAAATGACAGGGATGAAAAGACGAAAACAAAAGACGGCAACCGGCAGTAGCCGGGAGTCGTCTTTTATTGCGCCTTTTTCAGTGGTTCCGAACCGTTCTGCGTTAGTCTTAACGGCGCTTCAATTCTTCGTAGATTATCTCAAAACCCTTGTTAATAGCAGCTTTATTGGTACGCGCAATGCTCAGTCGGATTCCTTTTTCACGCCAAGAGTTATCGATGTAAAAAGAGTAATTACTTCCGCCAGCGATGAGAATATGACGCTTTTTTAGATTCTCAATAAACCGATTCTCATTCATATAATCTGGCAGCTTCAAATAAGAATAATAGCCCGTTTTGCCACCGATACATTCTATATTATAGGCAGCCAAGTTACGAAAATTGTTATCCAGACATTTCAATCTCTCGGAGAGCTCTTTTTTTATTGATTGGACATGTTTTTTTAGTATATTACTGCGAATATAAATTTCTAACGTGGCTTGTGATATCAAAGAAGCTGAAAAATAGGAATAATAATAGGAGAAACGTGTATGTTCTGTAAAAATATTTAAAAGATCAGTGGGAATAACTACAATTCCCACTCGAATCCAGGGGAGTATTTTAGAAAAATTTTTCAAGTAGATGTGATGATGATGGTCACCATACGCATAGATGGGATCGTATTTGGGATCGAAAGAGATATCTCCGAAATAGTCATCCTCCACAATATATACATCATATCGAGCGGCTAGTTCGGCAATGGCCTTTCGTTGTGTTTTTGGATAGGTTGTACCTAATGGATTGTGGTTACGAGGAACAGTATAAAAAAATTTGATGGGTTCTTTTTTGAAAAGTTCCTCCAATCGATTTAGATCAATTCCTTGCTTGTCTCTGCGAATTCCAAGCACCTGGGCACCAGAAAATTTCAGAAAGTCGATAAAGTATTTATAGGTTGGCTGTTCGATCAAGATCGCATTCTTACCATTAGGAAAAGGCATTTGTGCCAAAATACTGAGTGCTGGTTGAATACCTAAATTAATAAAGACGTTATTCATCGGAGTAAATACTTGAAAATCAGCTAAGTACTTGACGGATAATTTTCGTAATGATTCTACACCATAGACAGTATGTGATAAGGATAGATCCTGGTATATATCCGTAGCTCTATTCAAGCAATGGTTAAGGTCAGGTATATACATATCACGCATTAATAAATTACCTGTAGAGAAGTCTACGACCGCAGTATCAATGTTTTCAGTTTTAATGACATTCTCCACAATATAATAACCGCTTTGCGGTAGAGAATAGATGAGATGCTTATTTTTCAGTGTTTCATATGCCTTAATAACAGTACCTTGTGAGCAGCTGTATTTTTCAGACAAGTCTCTGACAGAGGGGAGTTTTTTATGGAGTTGATAGTCCCCGACCTGGATACTCTTTTCAATATCCATGGCTATTCGTACATAGATCGTATTCATACTAACACCCTTTCCAACTGTACTAATGCAGTTCTATTTTATCACAATTGCATTGCTCTTTCGTATGAATATATAATGAATTATGCAAAGAAGAAAAGTTCGCATGGTGAAGAGAGTGAAATGAAATTTTGCTCCGAGGAATGAATGCCTTTAAGTATATTGAAACATATAAATACACTTCTAAATGTAAAAAGGAGAATAACGTATATGAGATTTCCTAAAGATTTTCTGTTTGGAGCAGCTTCCGCATCGTATCAGATTGAAGGGGCATGGAATGAAGATGGTAAAGGAGTATCTAATTGGGATTTGTTTTCTAAAATTCCCGGTAAGACATTTGAGGCAACGAATGGTGATGCAGCAGTAGATCACTATCATCGGTATAAAGAAGATGTAAAACTCATGGCAGAAATGGGATTGGAATCGTATCGTTTTTCAGTATCATGGGCAAGAATTATTCCCGACGGTGATGGTGAAATCAATCCCAAAGGTATCGAATTCTATAATAATCTGATTGATGAATGTTTACATTATGGGATTGTCCCTTTTGTAACCTTATATCACTGGGATTTACCCCAGCCTCTAGAAGCGAATGGGGGCTGGACGAATAAACGGACAACGGATGCATTTGTAAAGTATGCCAATGTTTGCTTCAAAGCATTTGGCGATAGGGTAAAGCACTGGATTACTTTCAATGAAACAGTAATATTTTGTGGTCATGGTTATCTGTTAGGAGCACATCCACCAGGGATATTGAGCGATCCTAAGAAATATTTTCAAGCGACGCATAATGTCTTTACAGCTCATGCTAGGGCGGTCAGTGACTATAAGAAAATGAAACAATTTGGTGAAATCGGTATTACGCATGTATTTAATCCAGCATTCAGCATCGACAATAATGCTGAAAACGAAAAAGCTACCTATCATGCTAATCAATATTCCACAGCTTGGTATTATGACCCTATTTTGCTAGGAACGTATCCAGAGTATGTTGTAAAGCAATTGGCAGAGAAGGGGTGGACCCCAGAATGGACAGCAGAAGAATTAGATATCCTGAAGGTCGCTGCACCACAAAATGATTTTATTGGACTGAATTATTACCAACCACAGAGAGTCGCGAAGAATGATGTGCAGGAAGACTCCACGCCTAAAAGTCGAGAACAGTCAACAGGTGCACCTGGTAATGCATCTTTTGATGGTGTATATAAAACCGTAAAAATGGCGGATAAAGTATATACTAAATGGGGTTGGGAAATTTCCGCTGAAGGCTTTTTAGAGGGACTACGGATGTTAAAAGTGGCATACGGTGATGTTAAAATGTATATTACTGAAAATGGTTTAGGTGATGAGGATCCGATTATTCAAGATGAAATTGTCGATGTACCTAGAATTAAGTATATTGAAGAACATTTAAAAGCTGTAAAAAAAGGTATTTTAGAAGGCATTAATTTGAAAGGTTATTATGCTTGGTCAGTCATTGATTTATTGAGCTGGTTGAATGGCTATAAGAAACAATATGGTTTTATTTATGTAGATCATACTAATAATTTAGCACGAAAGAAAAAATTATCTTTCCATTGGTATAAGCAAATGATTGCTACTCGAGGAGAAGAATTGTAATCAGGCTAATTGCCAAGGCTCTGCCAAACAGCTATTTAGTGGTGTTTGATACTGCTGGGCGCACTAAACCAAAGCACTATTTGTCAGTAAAATGACAAATAGTGCTTATTTATACTTAATAGAAATTTATTCCGGATTCACTTCAAGTATTTCTTGATTGTAAGTTGCTGTGTCAATCTCATTCATTATTTTACTAGTAGCAACGCCAGCGACCATGGCTCCACTTACGTTCAGCGCAGTTCTTCCCATATCAATTAACGGTTCAATGGCTATCAGCAAACCGACGATCCCCACTGGCAAACCCATTGTGGAAAGCACGATCAGAGCTGCAAAGGTAGCACCGCCGCCAACACCAGCAATTCCAAAAGAACCGATAGCAACAATAATCACAAGCTTAACCAGGAAAGCGAGATCAAGAGGATTAATTCCTACTGTAGGAGCAACCATCACTGCCAGCATTGCTGGGTATATGCCAGCACAGCCATTCTGCCCAATGCTTACTCCGAAAGAAGCCGATAAATTTGCATAACCTGAAGGAACCCCCAACTTATTGATCAGTGCTTGGATAGTCAGCGGAAGTGTTCCCGCACTTGTCCGTGATGTAAAGGCAAAAACCAGCACAGGTAGGACCTTTTTGACATAAGTAACGGGATTGAATCCCATTAAAGAGAGTATTATCAGATGCACTATAAACATAATAATAAGTGCTACATAAGAAGCAATTACAAACTGAATTAATTGGTAAATATCGGCATAATTACTTGTAGATACAAATTTAGTCATCAACGCCAACACTCCATAGGGCGTCAATATCAATACAAAATCTACAAGCTGCATCACGATATCATTCGCTGTCTTTATCGCATTCACAAAAAATTCCGCTGATTGAGGCTTCGCTTTCTTAATGCCTAACACAGCAATACCAATCAAGGTTGAGAAGAAAACTACCGATAATGTATCCGCACTGCCTTGACCAGTCATAGCATAAAAAGGATTAGTCGGAATGATTTCTATCAACTGCTGCTGCACAGGTTTTGTCTTAAATGAGGTAAATTTTCCTTCGACGCTTTTCGTAGCCCCCAGCTCAGCTTCACCTACCTGCAACCCCTCCGCCGTCAAATGAAATGCTAAGGAAGACCCTGCTCCAATAGCACCCGCAATAGCAGTGGTGAATAACAGTATCCCGATGATTAGCCCTCCGGCTTTACTAAGGATTTTAATATCCTTCAGGTTCGTGATAGCCGATGTGATCGAAACAATAATCAACGGCATAACAATCATCTTGAGCAACCGTACATAACCCGATCCTATTACATCAAACCAACTATTTGATTGTTTGATGACGTCTGATGAACCACCAAAAGTATTCTGCAATACACCGCCAAATAGAACGCCAAATATAAGTCCTGCCATGACTCGTACCCCAAAACTCACATGCTTACGTTGCATATAATATAAGATATACACGATTCCAAGTATTGCTAAGATATTGATGCTTACTGCTAAATCATTACTCATATTTCTCCTACCTTTCGTAAATAATACATCCGCGATTAAATTAGATTTCGCAATGACTTTTTAAAATACTATTGTTGATACGTATCTTTCATGCATAGATAACAACTAATTTGCTCTTTTCCCCTTCGATTATCTACCTTCTCCGTAAAAAGAAAAATAAAAAGGCCAAGGAAACGCTTAAGCGTTTTTTCCTTAGCCTTCAGTTTTCTGATCAGCCAATATATATTTTACTCACGTAGTATAACATAATCTTTTATCTATGCCAATATTTTGAGGGGAACTTTTTTGTGTTTAGCTTTAAAGCTCAACTTTATTACCATCATGTGAATTCAAAATTAAAAAGGCCTCAATCCCTGATCTTACAAGGATTAAGGCCCTTTTTTGCCATTACCAATGATACAGTTCTCCGTATCATTTATAGCTGCTAAAGCTTTAATTAAAAGTTTTGGAGGAAAAATTCCTTTTCTTTTACCACAACGACCGAGCAGCAGCATTTGCCAGCTCAGCTAATGGCCCAGGGTATATACCAATAAACAATGTTGCAATCAAACTAATCAGAGCCACAATACGCAGCGATACACTAGCAGTAAACTCCTGCTGATTCTTTGCTTCCTTACTATACATCACTTTGACCACAAGCATGTAATAGTACACCGAAACCATCGACATGACAAGCCCTAACATAGCAATCCAGAAGTAACCTTTATCTGTAATTGCCATAAATATATACATCTTACCGACGAAACCTGCCATTGGCGGAAGGCCTGCCATAGACAACAAGGATACCGTCATAACCACCGCCAAGAAGGGTGACTTTTGAGACAACCCAGAAAGATCGTCAATCTTATCTGAACCGTATTGGTTATTAACGGCAGTAGTGACAGCAAAGGCACCAACATTAGCCACCATATACAGTACAGCATAAAACAACATCCCCTTGACTCCGGCTGCATCAGCAGCCAAGAGACCTGATAAAATATAACCAGCTTGCGCGATGGAGGAGTAGGCCAACATGCGCTTGGTATTCGTCTGCCATATCGCAACTATAATACCTACAATCATACTTAGGCCAGCCAATAGACTGACAATCGTCAACCAATAGGCTTGTAAGTCGGCAAATGCTACTAAGAAAACCCGCAGTAATACGGCAACCCCAGCAGCTTTTGATGCCATCGCCAACATGGCAGTAACGGGAATCGGCGCGCCTTCATAAACATCGGGAGCCCACATATGAAAAGGAACAATAGACATTTTAAAACAGAAACCGGCAAGCATAAGTCCTAACCCCAGCAGCATAGCCGGACTAGCAGTAATATGAGCAGCGATCTCACTCAGCACAATACTGCCGGTAAAGCCATATACCCAGCTCATACCATACAGTAAAACTGCGCTTGCTGCCGAACCAAGAATCAAATACTTTGTGCCAGCTTCACTTGACTTACTACTTCTTAGATCAAAGCCAACTAGAATATAAAATATAATGGTCATCAATTCCAAGCCAACAAACACCGTTAATAAATCATTTGCGGAGGCCATAACCATCATACCCACTAAACTTAGGAGTAATAATGCATAAAACTCCCCAGTGTTGTGAGTCAGTCCTTCTATATAATCAAAGGAAAACAGCAGGGTTAAGATCGTCGCCACTATGAATAACTGCTTGAAAAACAAAGCAAATTTATCGACGACAAAAAAACCATGATACACCGTAGCTGAAGCCCCATGTTGGTTAAAGGTATAAACTAAAATCCCCAATAAACCACAAACTGCAAAATACCCTAAACTACGGCGAGCTTCTTGACGCGGCATCAATAAGTCAAAGACGATGATGAGCAAAGCAAGAATTACAACGGCTATCTCACTGGTCAACAGCGCAATATTCATTGAAAAACACCTCCCAGCAAGGTCGGCGTAACATGCAGCTTAACTAGTAACGCCATTACCGGCTCCATGCCACTATTAACCATACCCATTAATAATTGTGGGAAAACACCAACTACTACTAAAACAGTCCCCAGTAATACAAGGGATACTAATTCAACTCCAGAAGCATCACGGCAAGTATCAAATTCCGCGCGCCGCGGACCAAATAGCACATTTGCCAGCACGCGCAATATATAAAGCGCAGTGAAAACAATACCGGAAATGGCCAGAAGAGTATGGAGCGGGTATACTTTAAATGCACCCACAAAGGTCGTAAACTCGGGGATGAATCCGGCTAACCCCGGAAGCCCTAACGAGCTCATACCAGCTAACATAAAGCCAGTAGCTACACGTGGCATTTGGTGTGCTAACCCACCAAGACTTAGAACCTGCCGAGTATTTGTTTTGTCATAAACAAGACCAATCATTGCAAAAAATAAGGCGCTCATTATCCCATGGGCAAACATATTTGCAATCGCACCATCAATGCTGATAACATTTAAAGCTGCAAAGCCAATCAGTATATATCCCATATGGGATATTGACGAATACCCCACAATATATTTTAAGTCTTTTTGCGCTATGGTAACAAACGCAGCATACAAAACATTAACCACCGCAAAAAATGCAATAAACGGCGCCCAGAATTTAACCCCTAGCGGTAAAATGAGCAACCCAATTCGAATTAAACCATAGCCGCCGATTTTCTTTAACACTCCAGCATGGAGCATAGATACTCCTGTCGGAGCTGCCGCATAACCGTCCGGTGCCCAACTATAAAAGGGCCACATTGATAAAGTAGAACCAAAGCCAAGCAGCAATAAGAAAAATGTGAAGACTTGAACATCTTCTGATAAATTCCCCATCATATGAGCCTGAGCTAGAACTTGCATACTGAATGTTCGCATCCCTGCCGGAAACGCATTCACATATAACGCGATAACCCCGGCAAGCATGAAGGCTGAACCTAATAGCAAGTAAATTGTCAGCTTCATCGCCGCATATTCTTTACTCACTCTTTCCGAAGAACCCCAAACAACTACCATAATGTAACTTGGTATGATCCCTAGTTCGTAAAACAATAAGAATATGAACAAATCCTGGGATACAAATGTTCCGATTGCACCGACTACCAAGAGCAGCAATTGAATAAAGAATTCTTTAGAGCGTTTCTCCACATTCCAAGAAACAAAGATAGTGGAAAAACCAACCAGCATAGTTAATAGCAGCAGCGGCAAGGAAATTCCATCCACACCTAAAGCGTACGATACTCCAAGCTCGGTAATCCAAGGGACATTCTCTATATATTGCAGTCCACCCAAGCTAACATCATAGGCCCAGTAAGCATACAAGGTTAAGCCGAGAGCGATTGCCATCGTTACAGCTGATATCATTTTTATCGTTTTGTCCGCTTCACGCGGCATAAAGGACAATACCAGTATCCCCCAGATAGGCGTTAGTAAAATTGTCGTTAATAATGGAAAATCAACCATTTTAGTAATCACCTCCCGATAAAACACCCTTAAATAGTGGGCTAAGCAGCACTAACCATACTACAAGGATTAGCATCGCTCCAAACATGATTAAGCCGTATCGCTGCAGCTTACCAGTCTGGGATTTGCGCACTAAATCGCCAAGCCCAACCGGTAAACCAGCTATCCCATTTACAATGCCTTCAACAAAATGAAGCTCCAACCAATACAAAATCTTGCCTAAGCCATCAACAAAGGTGTGATTGAGCCATAGGTAAAATTCATCAATATAATATTTGTGGAAACTCAGCTTATATAAAGTGCTGAAACGTCTGGACAGTTTATCAGGTGAAACCTTGCCCGAACCGTATATATACCAAGCCAAGGAAATCGCTAATATAGACAATACCGTCGACGTTGCCGCGATACCCCAATGTAAACCTTCGTGTGAGGCCGAACCGAAACGAACCCAGTCACCAAAGTGGTTAGCATAAGGTATATACCCGCCAATAACAGCAAGAACGCCAAGCACTACCAATGGGATTCGCATGGACATTGGCGCCTCATGGGGCTGATTGTCTGGTTTTTCCGATCCACAAAAGACGACAATCAGCAATCTTGCCATATAAAACGCTGTCATAAAGGAAGTCACTACGGCAATGGTGTATAACGGCATACTAACCTGGGAAACCGCCAGCAGAATTTCATCCTTTGAAAAGAATCCCGCAAATGGTGGAATACCAGATATAGCAAGTACACCAATCGTCATAGCGGCAAAAGTGACTGGCATTTTATGACGCAAGCCGCCCATCTCAAAAATGTCATTTTTATTTGGCAAACCGTGCAATACCGCGCCGGCTGCTAAGAACATCAATGCTTTGAAAAAGGCATGTGTCATAAGATGAAACATGGAGGCCGTAACACTGCCTACCCCAAGCGCTAACATCATATAACCCAACTGGCTGACAGTAGAATACGCTAAAATGCGTTTAATATCCCGCTGGGTAAAGGCGATACTGGCAGCAAAGCAAGCTGTGAACGCCCCGATCCAGGCTATTACCTCCATTGCATTTGGCAAAACACTGAATAAGAAAAAAGCTCTAGCTACCAAGTACACCCCAGCTACTACCATGGTAGCGGCATGAATAAGGGCTGATACCGGTGTTGGCCCCTCCATCGCATCAGGCAGCCACACATGCAGCGGGAATTGTCCAGATTTTCCGATAGGACCAAGGAATAAGAGGAGTGCTACTATAGTCAGCAAATTTGTGCCATGCTCTGCAACATATAGAGGCACATTAGATGCTAACTGCTGAAAGTCCAACGTACCAAATAAAATCTGCAAAAATAATATTCCGACCAGCAACCCAAAATCACCAATGCGCGTAGTAATAAAGGCTTTTTTAGCAGCTTCCCGCGCAGAAATCTTGTGGAAATAGTAGCCAATTAAAAGATAGGAACATAATCCAACCAATTCCCAAAAAACAAACAACTGCACAAAGTTAACCGCAATAACTAATCCTAACATAGCAGATGCAAACAATGACAAGTACGCAAAAAAACGTCCAAATCCAGCATCACCACGCATATATCCAATAGAATAGATTTGCACCATCAGGGCTACCAATGTAACGATTACCAGCATCATAGCCGATATAGGATCAATATATACCCCCATATCAACAGTGAGTCCCGATATAGAAAGCCAAGGTATTCTTTGAATCAACGGATTATCCACCGTGATATTATTAGCTATAACACCATACCCTACCCCTAAGGACAAGGCAAAGCTGATTAAGCTCATGCAAACAGACACCGTCGCCGCCAATATAGGAAGGCGACGCAGAAAAAATCCCACTATTATAAAACTCATTGCCGGTAACAACGGAATAAGCGCAGCATGAGACAATGCATATTGGTTAAACAAATTTCTTCACCTACTCTCTAATGCAATTTTACCAGCGCATCTCATCAAGTCTCGCAGCATGCACCGTGTTCCGATCATAATATACTCGAAAGATCATTGCCATTCCAACTGCTACTTCAGCAGCCGCTACTGTAATCGTAAATATGGCAAATATTTGCCCGGTTAAAACCTCCGGTGTTATAAAGCGTGAAAAGGCAATTAAGTTTATATTGACAGCATTAAGCATCAGCTCAATGCTCATTAAAATACCGACGATCGTTCTCTTGCTCAATACCCCATACAAGCCAATCGCAAATACGATAGCCGCTACTGTTAAAAAATGAACCAATCCAATCATTCTTCCACTCCCTTTGCCAAAACAATCGCACCAATCATAGCTGCCAGCAAGAGCACTGCCGCTGCTTCCATTACCACCATATAATCGGTTAATATTAACTGAGCAAGGAGCGAAGGGGTATCTTCAACAATCACCCCACTGGAATAATGCCAGGGTGTAGTAGCTATGACTCCTAAGGTAACAACAACAAACAAGCCGCTTACTAATGTAACTACGCGGGACGGAATATTTACTTCCGTATCATTCGTCCCATGCCGACTACTACGCCTGGTAAGCATCGTCCCAAGAACAAAAACAATAGCAATTGCCCCATTGTAGATCAGAATTTGGACTGCTGCCAAAAAGTCCGCCTGCAACAGCACATACAAGCCGCTTACGCCGATAAAACATAAAGCCAGCAGTAATGCACTGTGCACAAGATTGCTTTTTGTCACAACCCCAAAGGCAGCTGCTACTGTAATCGCCGCAAATATATAAAATGCAACAGTATAGATCAGCTCATTCATCCTTCTCCCTCCTCTTAAGGGTATCCTCTTGCTCAGCATTGGACTTGTCCGCTGGAGCTACATCTACAGTCGCTGATTTTTGCTTTGAAATAGCTAAACAATCAACATCCAATTCATCTTTAAAGTACCGTGAATTCTCATAATTTTTGTCCCAACAAATAGCGTTTGTCGGACATGCTTCAATACAATAATTACAATACAGACATAATCCTGAATGATATACATATGACTTTAAGTGCCGTTTTTTCTGCTCATCAGTGCCTGTAGTCAACTCAATAACATGATTAGGGCATGCCCTTGCGCACAGTCCGCACGCGATGCATTTTTCATTGTCTAACTTCAGCTCACCGCCACGAAAACGATCGGGCATGGTTAGCTTTATTTCGGGATACTGCAGCGTTTCCTTTTTGTTAAAAAAAGCTTTTAAGGTTACGCGCATGCCCTCTAATAATCCTTTACCAACCATAGCTTTCCCTCCTAACTAAAAAACTCGTAAATATACATGCCAATCCCGGTAACAATGATATTAAGCAGCGCCAATGGCAGTAACACTTTCCAGCCGAAAGACATAAGCTGATCAATGCGCAGCCTGGGAAAAGTCCAGCGAAACCACATAAATAGGAAAATCATCCCGCCAACTTTAAGAAAAAACCATACCCAGCCAGGAAGCCATGGTCCATTCCAACCACCTAAAAACAATGTGGTTGCAATCACTGAAACAGCTAATAAATTGGCATATTCCGCCAAAAAGAACAGAGCCCATCGCATGCCAGTATATTCAGTAAATGGCCCAGCAACTATTTCTGACTCACCTTCGACTAAGTCAAAAGGTGCCCGATTAATTTCTGCTGTTGCCGTAATAACATAAACCACAAAGGCAATAGGCTGTAAAACGATAAACCAAGTATGCTGTTGTGCGGCTACTATCGTGCTCATCCGCATCGACCCCGCCAGCATCACGATTCCTAGAATCGAAAGCACCATTGGAACCTCATAACTAAGCATTTGGGCAACCGTCCTCATACCGCCCACCAAAGAATACTTGTTATTAGAGGCCCACCCTGCCATCAGAAAAGGTAAAACCGACTGGGAGGACATCGCTATAAAATAAAAAATACCAATATTTAAATCCGCAAAAATAGCCTTATTATCAAAGGGAAACACTACAAAAACTGCAGCTGCGGGGATAAACAGCAATATCGGCGCCAAAATCCACATCCATTTGTCAGCGCCAGCTGGCATAATATCCTCTTTTGCCATTAGCTTAATCATATCAGCCACCGACTGCAGCGTACCCCCTGGACCGACGCGGTTAGGACCTGACCGTCTCTGCATGAAGGCACTTACCTTTCGTTCCGTGTAAACCAATACAACTGCCGTCAAGGAAATAATCGTAAAAATAGCCCCAATATTTATTAAACTCATGCAGATATCTACTAACTGTGGATCAGGTAGAAAGTGCCCTAAGATACCTCTTAGTATTTCTGCAATTTTAAACAATCCTGTTATCTCTTGCATGCCTTATGACTCCTCTTAATAAAGTTTAGCAATCCACTTCCCCCATCAATGAATCTAATGTCGCCAGTACAGCTACAACATCACCGATAAGCAAGCCTTGGCAAGCTTCATTCAGTACCTGCAGATTAATAAAGGAAGGGCGACGCACATGGAGGCGATAGGGGTTAACTCCGCCATCGCTAACGATATAATACCCTAGCTCACCGCGCGGGTTTTCGATAGAATGATACACTTCACCAGCCGGTGGCTTCAACACTTTGGGAACAGTAGCCATAACTGTGCCTTCAGGCATTTGCTCCAGCGCCTGTGTAACAATACTAGCACTCTGCTTCATTTCTTCCATTCGGACGATATAACGATCCCAACAGTCACCAACTTGGCCTAGTGGCACGCTAAAATCAAAACGGTCATAAATACCATATGGCTCCACTTTTCGAATATCATAGTCAACGCCTGAAGCCCGCAAGGCAGGTCCAGTCAAACCAATTTCTAATGCTCTTTGACCACTAATCACGCCAGTATTTTTTAAACGGTGATACAGAATTTCATTGCCTGTCAATAAACGGTGGTATTCATCAAGCATAGCAGGAAAATCTGTCAAAAAGCGCTGCAGTGCCGGGATAAATTCTGACGGTATATCAGCTGAGACACCGCCAAATCGTATATAGGTATAGGTCTGCCTAGCACCGCAGGCCATATCAAACAAATCCAAAATCCGCTCACGACTGCGAAAACCAAACATCATTCCGGTAGAAGCGCCAAGGTCAATTGCCAGCGACCCCATAAAAATCAGATGACTGGCAATTCGATTCAATTCAGTCATAATGATTCGCAAATATTCCGCACGTTCGGGCACTTTAATGCCTACCATTTTTTCTACCGTCTGACAATATCCTAAGTTATTTCCCATGGATGAAACATAGTCCAAACGATCCGTATAGGGGATAAATTGGGCATAAGTTCGACTTTCCGCCAACTTTTCAATGCCACGATGCAGATAACCCATATGCGGGATAGCTTGAACTACCGTTTCGCCATCCAATTCCAGCACGACTTGTAATACACCATGCGTACTAGGATGCTGCGGTCCCATATTCAAAGTAAAGGTTTCTGTCTTTAGCATGCTCTTTACCTCCTTTCCCCTGCATTACCAATATTGTACGTTTTGCGCAATGGATGTCCATCAAACTCATCCCGCAGTAATATACGCCGCAAATCAGGATGCCCGGTAAATCTTACGCCTAGCAAATCATATATTTCCCGCTCCTGAAAATTTGCAGAAGGCCAAATAACGGTGGCTGATGGAACTTGAGAATCTTCCATACCACAACGGGTCTTCACTGTAATCGCCTGTCGAAGCGGCAAAGAGTATAAATGATAAACAATTTCTATATATTCCAAATAATCGACTGCCGTCAGATTACGCAGCATATTAAATTGATACGACTCGTTAGTTTTAAGAAACCTGAGTATATCTAGCAAACGATGTGGCAGAGCAAGTAAAGCTGACTGAGCTTCCTCGCCAATAATTTTTACATCTTCTAAATACCGAGCTTGTAGCTCAGCCAATGAACTATTTATGTCTTGATTACTCATGACTTTCTCCTCGCAACCTCAGGATTCTTAATCTTGCGTTTTAATTCCAACATTCCGTGAATCAAAGCCTCCGGCCGTGGCGGGCAACCGGGAATATACACATCGACTGGTAAAATCTTGTCCACACCGGGAACAACCGAATACGAGTCGGCAAAGGGGCCTCCAGAATTTGCACAACTGCCCATGGCGATGACATATTTGGGTTCAGGCATCTGTTCATACAAACGCTTTAACGGACCAGCCATTGCCCAAGTCACGGTACCTGCAACAATGAGCAAATCAGCTTGTCTTGGTGAAGCACGAAAAACCTCGTACCCAAACCTTGACAAATCAAAACGCGCGGCGGCAGCCGACATCATCTCTATCGCACAGCAAGCAAGACCCGAGGACAGCGGCCACAATGAATTACTTCGCGCCCATTTTAATACGGTATCAAAACTTGTTAAAATTATATTTTTCTGCAACAAATCATTGTCTTGCTCTTCTTGCGACTCTAGTTTAGTTACTTCCATTCCAATGCTCCTTTCTTCCAGGCATATCCTAGCCCTACCAATAAAATGTTAAGGAAAATAAACATTTCAATAAAGGCAAACTTTCCTAACTCCTGAAACTTAATCGCCCAAAGATATAGAAAAACAGTTTCAATATCAAAAGCGACAAATACTAATGCATACAAAAAATAACTTGCTCTAAATTGCACCCAAGTCTCGCCAACCGTATCTACACCACACTCATAGGGCAAAGATTTTTCTATGCCATGCTGGCGAGGACGAGGGCGAATAAAAAATGCAGTTCCTAACGCTAATAGCGGAAAAACCAAAGCAACGAGCAGTAACATTCCAACATTTCCAAAATCTAGCAACATATTATCTCTCCTCCTTCGATAAAGAATTACTTACGTACAATAGTAGTCTGCCACTTACACCCGACATCATATTTTCTTTTAAGCAGCCTTTTTTTATACTAAAAAACGCTTAAAGCTCCAACTATTATAGTCATCTATTTCTTTATTCCATTTGTTCCAAAATCATATTCGCTTGTTTTTCTCACCCACTCTTCCAGTGCGTTTGCTATTTAAGAATACAAAATACAAAATACAAGTTAAGCATGTACATCAATCTTATCTCTCAATTAATGTTTTTATCTATTTTTGACGATTGTATCATAAAAAAGAAATAATTAAATTGATTCATGTCACAGTATATAAATACTTTCACGAAATTACAATATTCGTTACAACGTTCGTTACAATGCATGCAATCCCTTCATATATCTATAGTTTTTTTAATTTCTTATTTCTTTTATTATTACTAATAATAACTTTCTCCGTACCTTAATCCAGCCCCCCCCCTTTACACTTTACCGAATGCTTTGTAGCCTTGTTTATCCACAATTACCTGTCAAGCCCCTCCATCACTTTTCAATAGGTAACGATTAGTACAAAAGGCAATATACCTTTTTGAGGGAATGAGGACAGCACCTCAGTAAGTAGAAGATCAAGAAGCTCTGGACATTTTTAGGGCAATCTGGGCAAGTACATCACCTAAGCCCAGGGAACGCACAAAAAAATAATGCCTCAATCCCTGCAAACACAAGGATTGAGACCAATTTTCGCCGTTAGAGATGGTACTAAAGCTGCGAGCAATACCTGCTGCTCAGAGTCAAGAGAAAAGAGAATTGATTCTTCCATGGGCAACCCCACCTGAAACATTTTATAAACTATATGATGACACTAAGCAATGGATAACTTAATTGTTCTGTTTGCTAGAGACTCCAGAAGACATAGACCAGCAATTAAAGCCAAGCCCAATAAACTTTCCCCAAAGCGAATGTTTCTTACCGCCTTGATGGAGCCCAGCACAATGCCTGCATGATAAACTGTATGAAGTCAGAGAACCCTTGCCGATAGCTAATAGCCATACTGGCTGCTTCCCTTTCAATGCTTTTATCCGCTAGCCTGCTTAGTGTGCAATGTAAATGTGGCGGCAATGCTGCACGCAGCTCATCTTCACATTGTTTAGCCGCTATATCCGAATAATAATAGTCATTTGATACTTGCTGCAGTGGTATATTCAGACTAACATCCTCCATCGAATCCAGTGCACATTCAAAAAAGCTTTGTTTTTTCATGATCATCCTCTCCTTCATATTTAAAATGAACTCTTGCCATGCCTTTAATTGATTGTGTCCTTATCCATGTACTCCCCTATTTTTCTCGAGCGAGTTTGACTACTCTATGTAGCTATGCTAATATGGTTGACCAATTTTTACATTTTTTTAAAAGTAATTTTATAAATAACTAGGAACTATAATTGGATATGAGTTATAATAAAATACATATGTATTATATCTGTACCACAAATATGCAATTAATGAATTATTCAATATAGTAAGTAATACTTACTATATTAATAGTATAACGTAAGTATTACTTACGGTCAAGAGGTTTTTCTATGTTTAAAAAAGATCTTTTTATTGAACGTTTAAATTTACTTATGAAAGAGACTCAAACCTCTAAGCAGGCTTTAGGAAATGCGATTGGTGTAAGTCGTCCAGCTATCAGCCAATTTGCGAGCGGTAGCAATCTGCCTTCAATTGAAAAACTAGCGGCTATAGCTGATCATTTTGACGTATCTATTGACTATCTCGTTGGACGCTCCGATGACCCCAAGCTAAAATAGTACTCATCCTAATAATCAAATCTACCAAAATATAGGGTAAATGATCTATCCTTGAAGAAGACAGGATTAATAGTTAAAATCCAAAAACCAATTCCCTTGCTATAAAGGGAATTAGTTTTTATGTTGTGCGTTAAAAGAACTCGTCTATTTATATGTTTATATGCTTAGTTTACCAATCAACACACGTAAAGAGAACCCTTTAAAGCTGATTTTCTAGCCTTAAGGGGTTCTTAGAAACACAGGGACAGGGCATCTGTTTCAAGCTCTCCAAACCCGTGTTGGCGATAGTCCCGGTATTCGAGCTATTTGGCGTATATTAGCACCATTTTGACTCTCTTGCGCTGAAACATTACCCTGTCCCCACGTTTTCATTCATTTTGAATCAGCATGAAGTGATTCACGATTAGCAGTGGTTAAAAAGCTTGTATTAACAAGTACTGGCAAAGAATACTTTCTTTCATCCGTTGGTAAATATGAATATAACAGTGTTTCTTGTTCAGAAATTTTAGTAATACCATCATTCCCTACTTTGGCAGCTAACGTTAATTCAATAGAATCAGTGTTCAATAATTTATCAGGAATATTTCGTTCATCTTGTAGAGCAGTCTTTACGTCATTCGGAACTGTTAGGCTAATAGTATTTATCAACCAATCAGATTTTGAAGCATTACCATTCTTTAAGATGATTCTATCTTTTTCACTTCGATTGATTTCAATGGAAACCGATTCCATTACATCGAAATTAATCTCAGAGATATTTTTAAGAAATAAAAACATGTTCAAATTCTGAGACAGTTTTCCAACAGCCAAACTTGTCTCATTCACATTCTTCATTTGAATAATTGTGGCAACATTTGCCTCAATATTTTCAAGAAATTGATTAATGGGTTCATCAATTTCTTCAGCCTTCGTATATATCGGTATTATTTGCCATGGAAATTGAAATTCCCTGTCGTTTTTCTTTTCCCATATTATCTTAGCTTCATCCCAATTCCATTCAAATGGATACGATGAGTCAAATCTAAAATATTCCATATTTGAGAATATAGTTACTTTGTCAGATTGCCCAAAAACTGATTTGAAGCCAATACCTTTATAGCCTGTTTTTGTCAAATCTGATTTCTTTGTGCCATTATTTACATTACAAATTCCCTGAAGATCACGAGTAGTAAATGGTTTCCCCGAATGAGCAACGACTAACTTATCATTAAAGATTTTTATCCATACCTTAACTACTTCATTGTTTTGAGAAGAATCATCTGCATTTTGCAAAAGCTCATAAATAAATCGCTTTGAATCTGTATATAAGTCACCCGATAATGCATTAAGTGAACTTGCTTGGTTTACTGCTTGACTTGGATTTATATAGTTAGTGTTGTCTGAAAAAATTCTTTCAATGTCTGTTTGCAAACTCATTTTATCTCCCTATATAATCTTACTATTTTCTTCAAATCTCTCATCATATCGCAGTTTTTCATCTATGCAAAACGCCGAATATCTTTCATCATCTTTTCACTATCAAATGTGATGCCTTTCGTCAAAATGGCATAAAAGATGCGAATCAACTTACAACCAAACGCTATAATCGACTATTTCTTTTTCAGCGGATTTTTCTGCCTTGTTGTATAGTACTCATGTATTTTACGAAACTCTCCCTATTTGTAATTAATTTACTTCAATTAAGCGTTCCTTTATTTCTATAGTGTTTACTTCATCAAAATCATATGTGAAAATAGAAGCAATAATAAGTTGATGATCAGAAAAATCACGTTTTAACAGTTCTGTCATTAATGCTATATTTGCCTGATCAACCTCTTTGCCACTTGGAGAATCAAGGATTATTGGCAATTTAATTTTCAGAGCATCCTCAATGGCGAGAATATATGCAAGGCGGAAAGCAAAAGCAGTTTTATGCATAATAGCACCAGACAATTCCTTGAGGTTTGAAGTAAAAAGATAACCCGCTGGAATTGTGTCTTTATCGCCAAGGCCAAGTTTTGTTAAATAGTTGACTATTGTTTTTGAAATAGCAGAAACAATAGAATTATTGCTTTTCGTCTTACTGCTAATTTCATCACGGACTTCTTTTCGTTCCTTCTCTAAACGAGTTATTTCCTTCTTGATGGCAACTTGATTCATTGGAATATTTGCAATTCGCCTATCAAAAATCTCCATTTGAGTAGCGGTTTTGAAAAAGGCAATCTGCTCGAATTCATTGTCCTTTTCTTTTTGAACCAGCTCCAGTTGGCTAGAAACTGCGGCATAATCAACTGATACTAATTTTCTCTTTGCAATCAACAAATCAATGGAATCATTTAGTCCTACAATATTGTTTTCTGTTACAGGAAAAGTGGTTCCGTCAGGAGCCTGAACAAACAACTTCATATCTGCAACATACTTTTTGAATCGCTTATTATCAGAAAGTGTATGGTCAATACGTTTCAATTCGGCTTTAAGGCTCCTCTGCCTTATAAGTAATTGGCTTTCAACGACATTAGTTGCTTCTTCATAGCTTTCCGTTATAAGGTCGCCGGTATCTGCAGCAAGAGATTCTCTATACTGTGCAACACTAAACATCTGGCGATATTTTTCCAGTTCTTTTGAAAGTCGAGCCTCTTTTCGTATTAAGTCTGCACAATCAAGACCAGATAATCCACGGATTAATTCTTCAATGTTGAAGTGAATGCTACCTATTACAATACCTCGATTAAGGAGTGTCCATCCCTTTTCTTGGTCTACATAGAACGCTCCCAACAAATTATTGAGAATATCTGAATTTTCGGTGCCAAATATGATTTTGTGTAAATCGTTTTGCTGTTCTGGGAGTACAAAAGTTTGCTTTTCATTATTAATAGTAACTTCGATGAAAATTTCGCTCTGTCGAAAGAGAGTTACTTCCCCGACAGCCTCACATTCTACAACTAATTCAGCTTCACAGTTTTTGAATTTAATTTTTCGTGTATTTGGAACATTGTATCCCAATACATAAAGCATAAAACGAAGCAACGTTGTTTTGCCACAACTGTTTTTTCTGCTATGAATCAAATTGACTGAATTCGAAAAAACAAATGTACGCTCAAAGAATCCTTCTTTAAGACGAATGGATTTTATAATCACAGTTTCACCCCTCTCTTAATTCGGTCTATTGTGATGCGGTTTCTAACAATCGTATAAAGTATAATTTGAATAAGTCCTTGTAGTGTCTCTGTATCAATCTTGTCGATTTGAAATTCTGAAAGATATGATTTCCATTTTTCCATTGCAAATGCGAGCGGTTTTTCTGAAGGCTTTTTTGTGCATATGAAACTGTTGTAATCACTAAGAACTTTGGTAAAAAACTCGCAACGTTCACAGTGTGAATCGATAGTGGACTTGTATTGTCGCACTATTTCATCATATGTACTTGGGTCGAACAAATCAACAAGACCATCATCACAGCGTTCCACATCAGTTGCGATAACCATTATAGGCCACACAATGTCTGCTTTTTGTAATTTGATATCTGCGTCCTTTTTAGTTCCGTTAATAAATACTT
This sequence comes from Pelosinus fermentans JBW45, assembly GCF_000271665.2. Lineage (GTDB taxonomy): Bacteria > Bacillota > Negativicutes > DSM-13327 > DSM-13327 > Pelosinus > Pelosinus baikalensis. Next base: position 4,928,922 of record NZ_CP010978.1, read on the forward strand.
CATTTTGCCAAAGATTCATGAGTCTTTTACTCAACCCAACGATATTCAAATTTAAATCACCGATGAAATCATCAATGCATCGTCTAACAATTTTATATCGTTCTAATTCATTGTCAGTCTCAAAGGGTAATACCTGAATCATAAATTTGCTTAAATCCAGAGGTTTATTAATATCATCAAGGTATTTATTTATTATCTGCTGTGACGAATCTGGCAAAGAAGAAAAATCACGGCGTGCATCACCTGTGAACAAATTGGTTGACACTTTTTCCCTTAATGGATTTGGAGAGTTAGTTATTAAAATTAGCTTCTGTGCATCCACTTTCTTCTCACCTTCAGAGAGGGAGGTGAGGGATTTTTGCAGATTTGCCCTGACATTATTAAAATCCGAACTTGCTCGCTCCACAGCTTTCGCCTGTGCAAGTATATATTGATTATTTGCTAATTCCAGTTCAATGTCTTCATAATTGCCTTCTAATCGTAGCGATTTTAAATCTTCAATATTCTCAAGCATAAGAACGATTGCTGCATTTACTTGAAAATCGAAACCAAACACAACAGCATTGGCACGTCTATCTTTTGCCATGATCCCCCTTCTTTCCCTCTCACGCAACGGTGAGATTTTATACGTTCTTAGTTTCTATCTTCTTTCCATCCAGAAGTATAAATGTTTGCTCATATAAGTCAGGGGAGGGTTGACCCACTTTTCCATTTTCGCTGTTTCCCTTCCAAATAATGCATTTATCTACTCTCCCAATTCCCTTAACACTGTTTTTCTTCCTCTTTCTACAAAACCCTTCTTGTTTTTTACTTTTTTGTATAAAAAGGGCTCTGCGAACGAAACATCAAATTTCGTTTGCGGAGCCCTTTTATCTATTAAATATTCCCTATTCATTACTTCTCTATCAACGCCACACACTCCACATGCACCGTGATAAAAAGATGATACTAATACACGGATAATTTGAAAGTTTGACACCCCTCAAAATGCCACGCCACCCCTATGACACCCTGCGGCACCCCCGATGAGTCAGATGACGTTTCTTTGTCTTACCACTTCTACTAAAAACAATTATATTATCACTATTTTATTCCCTAGATACAGAGTCAGGTGACGGTTCTTCGACTCATAATATTACTTCCTGAACTATACCATATTATTTAACTATCTAACTAAATCCGACAACCCCCTTGTGTATAAGACGAACTCCTGTCCACTTCAGCAGAAAAAGATAGCCTGATCCCTTATTATAAAAGGGTCCAGGCTATTTTCGCCGTTATAAATGGTATGGTTCCCCGTATCAGGTCTAACGGCGAATTTACTATAAAGGTAGATCAGGATTCGGTTCGCTAAGGAAAATCGAGTCCCTGTCTGTTCCATGTTTCAACACTAAGAGCATTTTCCCCAGTGACAAAGCCCTGGAGAAAATGCTCTACTTGGTTCCAAGAAGTTCTATTAGGAAGCAGACCTACAGGCCCAAATTTGGAGTGTGATCCCAGCCCAGTTGGTCGGTTACTTCGCGAAACGTACTATTGCAGGTCGGCTAAATTGCTTTTCCTGCTTCATAAGCTAATAATAAATGTTCTTTATTATTAGCTGCGGTGTTGGGGTCTCCGCCACCCGTTAGCAGCAGAGTACTAAAATATACTTTGTAATTACTGCTATAACCCAGCTGCTAATATAGTTTATTTTCAATGAGAAGGTTCTATTATTAACCGACTCATAGCCACCAACGACCGGTGGTGGTTTCTTTATACCATAAGATAGACAGCCGTGTACCAAATCGGTATACGGCTGATAGTATTACTAATATAACAAGTCTTTAATACTACAATGCATGTAGCAACACTCTATTACTCAAAACTTAATTGTACGTACGATTAAGTTTCACACCATACTTAAAATAAATTCGCCCTTACCCTGTAAACTATATTCACCTAGCCCAGCAGGAATAAATACACTTTCCCCTTTATTCAAGACCATTTTTCCTTCTTCATAACAAAGTGTCAAGCCACCTTCCAATACGAGGATGGAATGAAACGTATTCATATCAGTTTTTAAATTGCATTTTTTGATAAGGTCAAAATGATAGACCGTAAAATATTCACAATGAGCTAATAGTTTCATATCATAATCAGCAAAAAAATGCATTTCGGCTTCAGGGGTTGTCGGTTTTGTTGGACGGCTCAAATTAGTTACATCAAGTGCTTTTTGCACATGTAAATCACGTGGTTTTCCCCCATTACCCAGACGTCCATAATCATAGATGCGATAGGTTGTATTCGAATTTTGTTGTATTTCAGCAACTAAAATACCTTTCCCGATTGCATGTAAAGTACCAGCATCAATAAAAAATACATCACCTTTCTTAACAGGTACATTATTGCACACTTCTAATAACGTATTATCCTCAATACGTTGCTGAAACTCTGCTTTTGATATTTCATTTTTGAAACCATATAAAAGCTCAGCACCTGGTTCGCAATCAACAATATACCACATTTCAGTCTTGCCATATTCACCTTCAACGTGAAGTGCATATTCATTTTCTGGGTGCACTTGCACTGATAAATTATCTTTCGCATCAATTAATTTAATAAGAAGTGGGAAATAAGTAAACCGATCCGCATTACTTCCTAAAATTTTTTTACCTTGCTGCTCAATATAGCTGGCTAATGTCATACCGGAAGCTACACCATTTGCAATCAGACTCTGTCCATCTTTATGACAAGAAAGTTCCCAGCTTTCCGCGACTTTTTCAAGATTTGATTTCTTATTGTATTTTGTTTTTAAAGCAGTACCTCCCCAAATATAATCTTTGAGTGGTGCCGTGAGTTTTAATGGATATAACATGATTCCATTACTCCTTTTACTACATTATGTATTTTCTTTCATATTTACTGTATTATAATAAAAATACTATACTCCTTAAAGCATTCACCGTCGTAAATTTTACTGTCGGATACTCACTGTCTTAAAAACAATTTGATCACTGCGATGATGCGAGATTGAATATTCAAAAGCCCGTCCATCATCTAAAAAAGCAATCTGTTCTACTTCTAATAAAGGAAATGTCCCTGCAACTTTTAGATGCTGTTGCTCAAGTTCATTAGGCAAAATTGCTCGAATCGAACGATGTGCCGATTGAATTTTGAGCTTCAATTGACACTGAATATAAAAATAAATGGATTTTAGCAAAACATCATGTTTGATCCCAGGAATCAAATTAATCGGCATTTTGGTATATTCGATAACAATTGGTATCTCATCGGCAAAACGAACTCGAATAATATCATATACAAAATCATCCGTAGCAATTTGCAATTTTGCAGCAATTTCATTATCAGGATGTACAATATCAAACTTAACAATTTCAGTTCGAATTTCTTTGCCTTTATTGGTTTCAGTAAATCCTGTAAATTGTCTAGCCACACTGAGATCTTTTGCCTCTTCATCATCAATCGACTTAACAAAGGTACCTGATCCACGCCGTTTAATAACAAAGCCTAACTTCACCAGTTCATCCACTGCTTTTTTGATTGTAATACGACTTACACCATACTGTTTACACATCTCTTTTTCAAGGGGCAATTGTTCTCCCGACAAATATTTTCCTGCTAAAATGTTTTTTCTTATATCCCAAGCAATCTCTTGATATTTTATCATCGGACTTTCTCCTTTGTTCATAGATATTCTTATTATATCACTTTTTATCCTAACTTAAAATTAGAACTGACTTTATCTTATAAAAAGCATATCTTATAGAATATAAAAAACAAGGATGTCCCACATGCATTTTCTAGCGATAATTGATCAAACATCGCTAATAAAATACATCTAGGGACACCCTTGCTTCCTATTATTTTATGAAAATCCGTTATTCTTTGCTACATTTTTAATCCAATAGCCCGATTTTTTTATTGTTTTGATTTGAGTTGCTAAGTCAACTGCTATATAGCCATAACGATTTTTGTAAGCATTCGACCATGACCAGCAGTCAATTGGTGTCCATGCATGAAAGCCGAAGCAATTTGATCCTTCCTGAATTGCTTTATGCAAATAGGTTAAGTGTTCTTCATAAAAATCAATGCGATATATATCTTCGATTAAACCGTCTGCGTTGCGATAATTTTCTTCCCCCTCAACGCCCATGCCATTTTCCGACACATACCAACGAATATTATTATAATAATCACGAATATTGATTGCAATATCATACAGCGCTTGAGGATATATTTCCCAACCGCGATAAGGATTCATTCGGCGTCCCGGCATCTCATAATCATCAAAATATTTGTTAGGCATCCAGCTCTTTTCTATATCCCAAGCAACCTCTTTACTTTTAGCCCGACGCGGCTGGTAATAATTAACGCCTAAAAAATCAATTGTATTGTTTTTGATAATCATCAACTCTTCCGGCGTAGATTCCCACAATACACCATCTGCTTGTAATGTTTGAACTAACGACGGTGTAAATTCACCTTTTACCGCCGGATCCAGAAAGGACTTATTGAAAAAATCTTCAACAAACGCCGCCGCTTTGACATCTTCATCAGCTTGTGAACGGGGATAAGCAGGTGTTAAATTCAATACAACACCAATTTCACCGCCTTGCTTCGCGCATTTTGACTGTTTAAATGCAGCAATGACTTTGGCCGAAGCTAAATTCAAATTGTATAAAACTTGGACGGCTTTTTTTCCATCCACAAGATTTGGATAGTGAAATTGATACAAATATTGACCTTCCACAATGACCATCGGCTCATTAAACGTAATCCAATTTTTTACTCTATCGCCAAAAAGTTCAAAGCACTTTTCAGCAAATAAGACAAATAACGCAATCACATGTTTTGATTCCCAGCCACCATATTTATCATATAATTCGACTGGCAAATCAAAATGCTGTAAATTGATTACAGGTATAATCTTATTTTTAATAAGTTCATCAATTACACGATTGTAAAAAACAACAGCTTCTTCATCAACTTCGGCAGTTTCAAAATCTTTAATCAACCGTGTCCATTGAATAGATGTCCGCAATGAATCCAGTCCGATATCTGCCATTAATTTTATATCTTCTTTATAACTGTTGTAAAAATTGGACGCAACATTCGGTCCAATGCCATTAAAAAATGCCTCTTTTTCAATATCAAACCAATGATCAAAAACATTTGCATGTTTTTTATTGAAACGGCCTTCTGTCTGTGGACCTGAGGTCGCTGCCCCCCACCAAAAATTTTCTGGGAATTTATATTTTATACTCAATACTGCCACCTCTATTTCTTTTACCTAATGGATATTTGATACAGGACGATGTAGCTTATCTAGTTTAAATTACAATCGGTTATATGAATGTGATTAAACTGGGCTTAATGATTTGTGTTAATCTGACATATCCAGTTTCACTCAAATGTAATCCATCCGTTGTATATTTAGGAATGATTGAATTTTTTTGTTTATCAAAAAAAAATTCAAAAGTCGGAACCAGAACTAAGTTGGGAAAAATCTGTGTCATATTTTTATATTCTTCATTTAATAAAGCAATCATTTCGTTAGATCGCATCTTTTTTCCCACAAAGCTGCCCTGAAATTTTTCATCACAGGGTAGTGTCTCTAATAACAAAATATGGGCATTGGGCAAATTTCCTTGTATTAAATCAAGCAAAATTTGCACATTCTGGACAATCTCTCTGGGACTTCGCATATTTGTATTACCCAAATCATTCGTTCCCACCATCAACACTATAACCTGCGGTTTATACTTGATCACAGCTTCATCACAAATCCAGCGTAAGGATTCAGAGGTTGCACCGCAAATTCCCGAATTATATTTTATTCTTATTTCTGGGTAATAGTTTTCAATATCATACCATTCTATAATCGAATCACCAAAAAACAAAACACCATGCGGCTTCGATTTTTGATTTCCAACAATAATCTTTTCCATTGTTTGAATCATATAACTACGCAGTTGATAATAATTCGGATTATAAATCATATCTTCACGCATAACATCCAGTCCTTTAGCAATCTATATTATAAATATACTCTTTATTTCTTCAATTTTTCATACATTTTTGTCATAAGTAACCCCATATCCCGGACAGTCAAAGCACTCATAAAATGATCTTGTGCATGAATTAAGAGAATTGATTTTTCTACCGATTTTCCATCACATTCGGCTGCCATAAGTTCCGTTTGAATCTCATGTGCTTTACCTATTTCTTTTCCAGCCACAGCAATAGCTTCTCTCGCTTTTACAACATCATCGTCTTCCAATAAATTCTGTACTGCTTCTACGACCATTGAACGTCCTGCACCAGCGTATAAAATCAATTGCATGGACTGTTCTACTATTTTTTCATCCATCAAGTTTTCCTCCAAATTCATAAATAAACGTACTCAGGTTGAAATGCTCCCCACCCGTAATACGGGCTATAATGCTAATTTTTTTACTTCTATGTATGCGCAGTCATTTATTCCTCTTCGCCACTGTCTTGAATCTTGTTTGAGGCTATAACAAATGGTGCATAAATTAAGACATCTACTACAAGCCATACCAATTGTAAGAGCCCCCCAGCCAGAGAACCTGTACCGATCATACCGCCAAAAAACATCGGCATAGTCCACGGAACTACAAAACGAAAAATCGGAACTAGCCCAGCTGAAATAACCAACCAACCGATTACAGTATTAGCCAATGGCGCCAAAATGTACGGAATCAACAGAATTGGATTGAGTACAATTGGCAGGCCAAATGCGAGCGGTTCCTGAATATTGAATAGCATGGCTGGTGCACCAATTTTGGCAACAGCCCGCCAGCTGTCTTTCTTTGAAAATAAAAAAATAGCAATGACCAAACCCATGATATGCATTAAACCAGCTTCAAAAAATCCGTTACTGAAAATATAGGAAGCATCACCTGCTTGATTGGCAAGCTGAGCTGGCATATAAACTGAATTTTGAATTGCTGCTGTAACATTGTGTCCATGGATACCAAACCACCAGAAAAACCAAACTAAAAACTGATATAAGAGCGAAAATCCAAGACCTTGTGAAAAGCCCAAAAGAGGCGCTTGAATTGCCAAATAAATTAAATTATTAAGAGCTGGTATCCCAAACCAAATCAAAATTGCTGAAAAAGTAGCAAAAAGACCTAAAGTTATACCAACCGGGATAAGTGCTGCAAAAGACTGCGCCACAGCCGGGGGAACACTCTCTGGCATTGCTATTTTAAGCTTTTTATTTTTTGATAATTTGACAAAAATCCATGAAGCTACTGTCGCAACGAGAATAGCTGTCAATACACCTTTATTGCCAAAATAAGTAGTACTAAAACCACCCGCATCACCGATTTTTTGTGGTGTAACAATTAAAAATGCCGCAACACTGGTAAGTGCGGTCATAAATTTTTCGCCACCCCAAATACCACCTAAACGATAGGAAAAAGATAACACTAAAAAGAGCGAAAATACATCAAAACCAATTGTCGTAACCAATCCACATAAAGTCTGCAAATTTTTCAGCTTCGTAACAAAGTTAGAAGCCAAATACGCTTCACTGTTCAAACCCGTGATAGTCGGGCCTACATTTAAACCATTCGCCCCCATAATAGTACCTTGTGGATCGAGAACAACCCAACTCATAATCCCAAAAATTGAACCAACAATCATAAACGGTAAGATAATTGAAAATGAATCTCTCATCGCCAATAAATATTTATTACTAGAAATCACCCCAGCAATTGGCATCATTATTTTTTCAAGCTTTGAAACAGCGTTACCCATTTAATTTTCTCCTCCTATCCAACTAATTTTAGTGCTTTACTTAGTACTTTTTCCCCATTGATCATGCCATAATCGCGCATATCAATAACATCTACCGGACATTGATCACCTACCATTTTTTTCACATCTGCTAACATATGCCGAATCTGTGGGCCTAATAAAACCACATCAGCTGATTCTACTTTCTCATCCAATATTTCCACTGAAAAAGCTTCAATATTCACATTGATATTTTGAATTATCGCTGCATCTCGCATTTTTTTAACTAAGATAGATGTTGACATTCCTGCGTTACAAACTAAATAAATATTCACCTTCTTGCCTCCTTATTTTCGATTTCTGATTTCTACTAGTTCATTTTGTTATTTTTTCTTCCTATAAAGATTATACGTCTAGATGCTCCCCTTGTCAATAAAAGACATGTCTTTTATTTTATAAAGAAACGTCTTTTATCGACATATTTAACGCAATTTGATCTTTCTCGACAAATCTTCACTACCAGAAGTTTGAGCAATTTCAGTGTCTTCAATTAATCAAAAATTTTCAAAATGGCACCAAACTCAGCTCATAGATAGCCTAAATACTATACTATTTTTATAATCTACCATTACCTCTACTGATAGATTTGATTTTTGTTTACTAACTATTTTATTAAAAAATAATGCTGTAGCAATCCCTGCGTATACCGATCGAAAATTCCTGTGCTAAAAGGAATCTTAAACGAATTGAGCCTGTTTTTGTATTTCTCGATTTTTTCTCCCCCATAAAAACAACTCCCATTTACAGAAATCACACCATAAATAGGAGCTGCCCTGAATTATAGGTTACTTTTTCGTGTTTATAAATTGCTTTTTTTACATTTTAGAAATTTTTAATAATATTAAAGAATAATTATTTGTTATTGACTGTTAATATATTAACTATTCTACTTCCTTAAGCAATTCGATATTATCAAAGTAGATTGGACCTTCATATTTAAACATATTAGCAACAAGATTAATATCAAGTTCACTCTTATCTTTAGATTGTCCATTGAAAGTGTTAATAACTTGTAATTTTACGTATTCTTTTCCATTGAACGTAACAGTAGGTAATTGGCCTATATAAGCATTATTTTGATCTACACCACATTTTACCCAGCCTGGTGCAACAACCGCATAAGGCTTTAATTGGGCATGAGCTGGTAGACCCGCTTTCGGAATATAAACATCATACTTACAGCCTTCATATTGGGTTAAATCAAAAGATTTAAGAGCTATTCTAAGTTCTTCCCAATCAGAAGCTCCTGGAAATTTAACGTCTAATTGTAAGGAGCCATTTCCAACTTCTTTATTATATGTTACATCTTTAATTTCCGATTGATATATGCCATTTTGATTCCATCCATCTAGTCCATTGCTGAAATCAAATACTTTTGCACTAACCAATTTTCCTTCTTTATTTCTAATATCTACTATATCTGACGTAGTTGCTGAGGTTCCATCTTTAAATTGGACTACAGCCGAAACAGGCATTTTACCATTCTTTTCTTTTGACACATCCAGATTATAAGTATAGAGACCGTCGTCTTCCTTCATGATAATGTTTTTCTTTTTAGGTGTTGAGAGCAATACTTTTCTTATTTCTTTACCATATGGTATAACTTTAACTTCTACATAAGCAATATCTTTTGTTCTCTCATTTTTGCTTGGTGAAGTAATATAAATATGTGGAGTTCTCGTTACCTTTTCACCATTCATTAATTTTGCATTTTCTTCGAAAATTTTAACAGTCGATGCATTTTCTTTCTTATTATATACAATTCTAAGACTATCGTTATCTGGATAAAGTCCTTCAGCATCAGGTTTTAAATCATCAATACCTGTTAAAAGCCAAAACATACTTCCACTATAGCCAAGTTCATATGCTAAATTATTCCAAGTTTCGTATGCATAGTCACGATTTGTAACACTTGTTTTTAATACTCCATATTCTTCAAAAACAACAGGTTTGTTAGCAGCTTTCGCTAAATCAGCGTGAGCTTTTAACCAAGCAGAACCTGATTTCACACCATCTTTCCAAGGATCACCCCAATAATCGGGGTACAAATGTACAGTACCATAGTCAATAGTCGGCAATGCAATAACTTGGCTCCAGTCAAGACCTTTTGAACCATTGTATTCTAAGATAGTACTTTTAGGATCTTTTATAAATCCTTCTTCACCTAATGCTACAAGATGCTTATTATCAACAGATTTAACATATTCACTCATCTCTTTTGTCCAATTAAAAAGTGTTTTCCCTGACGGATCAGATTCACAACGTGCTTCATTCGTTAATTCCCATGTCATAATAGTAGGATCATCCATATACTTTACACCAGTATATGTATTCACTCTATTCAACATGTGATTTACGTATGCTTTATAAGCACTTTTAATTGTTTCATTAGTATAAAAGCCATCATGTCTATTTGGATCTTTTGTCCAGTTAACATAGGCGTTCATACCACCAAAGTCATCCCAGTTATTTACTAACACTATAACTAATTTTATACCTTTTTCACTAGCTTTTTTGATAGCATAGTCTAATCTTTCAAAGCCACTCTCAGCGTATTCTCCCATGTTAGGTTGCATCTCTATTTTGGGTTCTATTGTTTTACCTTCCCCATTACCATCAATAAAGCCCCAACATCTCATCACTTTTAATCCCATTTTACTAGCGTTATCCATTACATCATCAATCATTTTATTAGAACGATAATGAAAATAATAATTGTTCGAACCGGAAAATCTAAATTCTTTACCATTTAACATAAGTTTGTCGCCTTGGCGAGTCACAAAATTACTATTTTGCTCATTACGATCACTAGCTAAAGCAACCGATTTTAAAGTCATTATTGAAAAAAAACATAAGACCAACATAATAAAGGAAACAAAACTTTTTCTTTTCATAGTATAGTTCTCCTTTTCATTTGAAATATAATTGACTAAGTTCTTACCTCTATCCTACCCGCCTTACAATCCCATGTTTGTGCTCCAGCTGCCAACGCACTGCTCATATACTACAAACACCTTGCAGTTTCGCTGGTATATACGCCCCCGGAAACCCACTCAGAAAAAACCTGCTGATAACGTCAATGGCAAAATTTTTCTAAGCATCTTTTCATTCATATGATCTGTCTCCTCTATTTCAATGCGATGTAATTAGCCTCTTTTTCCCAACGCAATATTATCTACATATATTTCACCCTTATAGTTTGTATAGCTACTTACAACACTAAAATCAAAGTAAACAACATTCGCTGTTACAGCTTGAAATGGCACACTAACCTTCACTTTTTTAAGATTTGTTCCTTCAACTGGACTAGCTGCCAGAACATTGATATCCGGACATACATTAACCACTTCTACATTTGCATCCGATTTCATATAAATTTTAGCTTTAAAAGGACCATTTGTCATATTGTTAGGATTAAAATAGAAATCAAAAGTCAACATATCGCAGCCATCCAACACAAGCGGAGAACTATCGCTGGCACTATTGTGGAGCTTCACTTCACTCCAGCTTTCCTTAATTTTCTTATGAAAATCAACATCCAGCTTTATCGAACCGTCACCAATTTTTTCATCATACGATATAGTCGGCGCACCATCATAATTCCATACACCGCCAGAAGCCCAGCCACCAGCATCTTTAGAAAAATCCCATGATGGTAATTCTGCCGCTGATACACTCGTCGCCATAAAGCTACCTACCAGAAAAGTTGTCGATAATACCATTGGCATAATTTTTTTTCAATACTGTTTTTTTCATTGTAATCAAACTCCTTTGTATTTTTTTAATTTTCAGTATATTTTTTCTTGCAAAATAAGATATCGCAGAACATACTATCTTATCTTGTAAGAAAGTGAACAGAAAATCGTTTATTTATTTATAACTTCCGGTTGAGGCATGTCTTTATACTTAATGCCATCTGCAAAAATAGAGCTTGACTCATTATAAAAATCAATAAAATCGTTAATCATCTCATGCCCGCGAGTATCACTTACCATATATGGCGCAAAGAAATTATTCGGCATCTTTTCAAAATTAGCCCATGTCATAAAATATGGAAAATGATGTTTTCTGACAAGTGCTGAAACATCACTGAACCACCTTTTGTCCTTATTTCCAGACACAGCCAGACTGCCTCCCTGACGTACGCCTACCTCTGTAAGTGCTGGAATCTTCCCACAAGTCTTTGCTGCTTCAGACACAACCTGCAGCGAAGTCACAAGTTTCCGGAGTAGCGTATGGATCTGCCAATCTGGCAAACGTAGGTGCTAATTTTGCAAGCTCATCTTTCGTCACCGCCTCCTTTTTCGCCTTAACATTGTCGGCATAAGCCGTTCTTTCTATGTACACCTTATTGTTTGGATTGTTAACTATCGAATCCTCACTGCTCCCTGCCGCAAAAGCTGATATCGGTATAGCACCGCCAATGAGCGCACATACGATTGCTGTCTTAAGAAACTGTTCTTTCATAAACATCTCCTCTCATTTTTCTTTTTTACTAAATAATTCCTAATGCTTTTTGCTTTCATTTTTCAATTATAAAATTAAGCATATCCTTTGTCAAGAAAATGTTATGTCTTTTATTAAGGTGCATTTAATATGGAATACTCTTTATAACAATATAATTATGCAAGTTTTCAAAATAATATTTTAATATGATAATATCTTTTGTTATTAATACAGCATATTTTTCGGTAATTAAAAGTTATATCCTTCAATTGACAATGTAATTCCTTTATTGTATTATTGCATTTAAGTAAAGCTTTATTTTTTTAAGTTTTACTTAAAAAATAAGGGGAGAGAGGAAGAACTATGAAAAACAAAAAGAAAGTTGTTCTATCGGTCTTATCCACACTCATCATCAGCACAAGTGCAGCCTCTGCTGCATCTGCTGATCAGTTATACTCTGATGTATCGAAGGATAACTGGGCGGTAGCCGCTGTCACCAAACTGACCAATGACGGTATTGTCACAGGCTATGGCGATGGCACGTTCCGCGGCGACCGCGCGATCACCCGCTATGAAATGGCGCAGATGATTGCCAGCGCCCGCACGCATTCTGAAAAGGCCAGCGAAGAGGACAAGGTTCTGATCCAGCGCCTGTCTAACGAATTCTCCGATGAGTTGAATTCTCTCGGCGTCCGCATGCAGAACGTTGAAAAGAAGACCGACAACGTAAAATTGAGCGGCGTCTTCGCCAACAAGGCCATGAAAGGCATTACAGGCGGCAATACCTGGTGGGAAAAAGAACTGTTTCTGAACGTCGATGGCGATGTCGGCGATGGCTGGAAATTCCACGGCGGCCTTGACTGGAAATGGGGAAGCAACACTAAGGGCTGGAATGGAGAAGAATCCTTCTCTGATCTTTATGGCACCTCTGATAAAGATGTCAATGCCATGATTTACCAACTCTATGCCCAGGGCCCGGTCGGTAAAGGCCTCAACGCCACGATTGGTCTCTTCACCCCTAGCCTGCAGGAAGGTGTTGTTGGCAATGCCCGCACTAAAGGTGTTGGAGTTGATTACAATGTTGGTAAAACTACGCTTCGCGCCTATACCGGTAAAGTTTATGAAAAGAATGCTGATCTGTCCTCTCCTTGGTCGGACGGCTTCATCCGTCATGGCAATCGCTATGATTTCTACAATGACGGAAGCACGAAAGATGACAATACGCTTAGTGTCTATGGTTTTTCTGCTGAGCATACTTTTACACCTAAGACTTCCGCCGGCCTTGGCTACTACAGCCTGAAGTCCCCGAATGCCTATGATGACGGCAGACTGGGCATTGTCGCTCTCAACGCCCGTCAGAAGCTGGCCGACAATCTTGATCTCGTGGGCTTCTATTCTCACGGTAACCAGGACTATCAGAACAAGGCCTATGATCTCAAGCTCGTCTACAACGGCAGCCCATGGGGAAGCGACAAGCGCTGGGGTTCATCCATCGGCTATCGTTACCTCGGCTCTGATGCCCTGATTATGTCCAACGTTGTCAACGGCAGCGAAAAACCAGGCAGCAAGGGCATGGAGGCCAACGTCTGGTACCACTTCACGAAGAACATCCAGTTGCAGAACTATTTCTTCTTCGGTAAGGCAATTGACTCTGACTATGCCGCGAAGCATCCTGATCATACAGCTTTCTTCTCGAATCTTATCTTCGCCTTCTAATTCCAAATTTGATTCCCAAATATAAACTATTGAATTGCACTACTGTACTAACACGATGATATTTATACCATTAAATTAGCTACTGTAAAATACGCTACTTTTTATATGAATTACATAAAAAAACAGTCATTGAGGAAATATAGACACTCAATGACTGTTTTTTTATTAGGACTTTCTTTGATAGATCAAGATCATACTGAGAAAAACTGATAGCCCAAGATCCTTTTGATAATCATGTACAAACGCATAGATTGTCGTTCTAGTCTCTGTATATTATGAATTAAGCTCTGATACTCAAAGTTTTAAAAATAATCTTATCACTACGATGTCGTGAAATAGAATGTTCAAAGGCACGACCATCATCTAAATAAGCAACCTGCTCTACTTCTAGCATTGGAAAACTGGTATCTACTTTTAAATAGTTTTGTTCTACCTCATTTGGCCACATTGCTCGTATTGCACGATGCGCAGACTGAATCTTTAATTTTAATCCACTTTGAATATAGTGATAAATAGAATCCAATAGAACATCCCGTTTTAGGCCCGGGATGATATCCAATGGCATCTGAGTATATTCTACAACAAACGGCTCTTTATCCGCATAACGAGCACGAATAATATCATATACAAAACCATCTTTATCAATTTGCAATTTATCCGCAACTTCAGCCGAAGGATGAACTATTTCAAACCTAATAATCTCCGAAGAAATACTTTTTCCTGTATTCGATTCTGTAAAACCAGTAAACTGTTGTACCATGCTAAGTTCCTTCACCGCATCATCATTTACCGCCTTTACAAAAGTACCTGCGCCTCGCCGTTTGATTACAAGTCCTGCATTAACGACTTCATCTACCGCTTTTTTTATTGTAATACGGCTAACATTATAAGTTCGGCACATTTCCTTTTCCTGAGGAAGCTGTTCCCCTGGCAAATATAGTTTATTTAATATTCTATGCCGCAAATCTTTGGCAATTTCTTGATATTTGACCATAATTGCATTTTCTCCTTCATTATATATCTTTTAATATTTCTTATTATAGCGTCAATAGCAAATAAACAAATTGAAGTGCCTACAGAATTTAAACCAATGTGACGCGACATTGCAATATCTTCTTTACAACTATGTGTGAAAATTAGAAGTAATATTTTCTCCCATTTCGTATTTATTTCTAGAAGAACATATTCATTTTTATTTAGAATTATATATCATTAATATTCTATCTGTCAAAAAGATATATCCTTTGTTCACAGATGAAATATTTTATATATTACCTTGCCTTCCTATTGCCATAAATGAGGCTTATTCTAAGATAAACCGCAACACCCCTGATAAATAAAAACCAATCAACTTTAAATTTTATTATCAGCTCTAATAGAAAAAGTCTCCTAGCATTTCGGAGACTTTTTGTTGTACCCATCGCACTTATAATACTTCTTTTCTAGCAAATAAAAAATGCCAATACAAATAACCATAACGTTACTTGGTTGGCATTTTCCCCTGCACCACAATGTTGCAGCGGTTCAGATATTGTATTCCACCTGTGGTAAAACGCGCGCAAAACTGCGGGTACGTTCTTCTTTCGGGGATTGAAAGATATCCCTCGGTGTACCCCCTTCGACAATGTAGGAGCAAAGGGACGCTCATTTTGCTTCCCGCTCACTCACACCTTAAAAATGCTGATGCTCTTTTTTCTTGCACATCTTACCATATTATTTCTCCTGTTTTTGTTTTATTCTATCATTGTTTTAAGGTAGAAACAAAAAGAACGTCCCCTCTGATAGTCTTTACTGAACACCATTATAAAAAGAATCACACCAAGGAACAAAGGGTTTACCTTAATAGCATAGTGCTAACTTTCGCATTAAATAGTCATCAGAAATATAAACGAATAGCAGGCTATGCCATTTCAGCATGCAGCCTGCTATTTCTTACTATTTTAAATTCGCTGTTTGACCCGATACACCTCAATGATGGTAGTTTTCTCCCCGATTAATCTTAAATGCCCGATAGATCTGTTCTACTAACAGCAACCGTATCATTTGGTGAGTGAATGTCATTTTAGAGAAAGATAATCTTTCTTTTGCAGCTTTTAATAAATCGGGAGAAAGACCAAAGGCACCTCCGATGATGAAGGTAACATCACTTTTTCCAGAAACGCCTAAATCACTTATCTTCTCTGCAAGTTCTTCTGATGATGCTTGCTTACCAATGACGTCAAGGACAATAAGGTGAGTATTGTCTTTCACATGCTTTAGCATACGCTCCCCTTCTTTAAGCAGTACTTTTGCTTTTTCAGCATCTGAAGGGTTCTCCGGCATACGTTCTTCGTCAACTTCGATGATAGACAAGCGGCAATAAGGCGTGAGACGCTTGACGAATTCGGCAATGCCCATGGTTAGATATTTTTCTTTAATTTTACCAACAGCAATAATTGTAATTTTCATTTACTGCGGAGTCGGCATTTCTTCTAAAAGTACGTTCACAGTTTGCTGATTGCCTTTACGAAGAATCGTAACACTAACAGTATTGCCAACTGCCTGCTCATCAACCGCTCCTCTTAGGTCAGCTACACTATTCACTTCAGTGTCTCCTATCTTTAAGATAACATCACCTTCTCTAAGACCAGCCTTATCTGCTGGTCCTCCTTTTGCTATTTGCAGCAAATAGACTCCTTTATCAATGGTAAGCTCATATCCATAGGTCGCAGCTGTATTGCGATCAAGTATGCCTACGCCTAGATAAGCTCTTACTACACGTCCTTTTTCAATAAGAGATTGTAAAATAGGTCTGGCAGTATTAATCGGAATCGAAAAACCGATACCTTCTACACCTGCAACTGCTATTTTTGCACTGTTAATCCCAACGACTACACCATCAGCATTTACCAATGCTCCACCCGAATTTCCCGGATTAATAGCAGCATCCGTTTGAATCAGTTTAAATTTTCGTTCTCCAATCTCAATAGAGCGATTCAGCGCACTAATAACCCCAGCAGTCACACTCCCCTTAAACTCCAAACCAAGGGGATTACCAATGGCAAGCGCCGGTTCACCAACCAATAAACCGTCTGAATCCCCAAGAACAGCTGTGGGTAAACCAGTGGCATCTACTTTTACGACGGCCAGGTCAGTAGCAGGATCAGCTCCTAATACTCGCCCAGCGAGCACCCGTCCATCTGCTAGGGATACTGTAATTTCCTGAGCATTTTCTACAACATGATTATTGGTGGCAATATAGCCATTCCCATCAAAAATGACTCCTGAACCTACACCTTGCTCTACAAGTTCTTTACGATTAAAAGAGTTTCGAGCATAGGCTTTATTCGTAATCCCCACAACTGCTGGACCAACAGTCTGTGCGGCTCTCACTAAAGGCGTATTGCGTGCTTCAGACACTTGCGCTTGCGCTGCAGGTTCCTGTAGTAAACTTTGTATCGGGGTCATATTTTGCGGTGTGGATTTCGATAAAAACCTGCCGCCATAACCTAATACTAAGCTACCGCCAATCAGTGCTCCGACCACTGCAATTAAAAATATCTGTCCAATTTTTCTATTCATCATCCTGCCCCCTTAGAAGTTACTACTCACTGTACGATCAGGATAGGTAACGTGTAATTCAATTTCTGAGCCAAGCTTTAAGCCCTGCTCTTCTAATATAGCACTTACGGTACTTTTTGCCAATTCAGGATTATTATTTTCCTTACTCATATGAGCTAAAAAAACTTGCATTGTCGGCTTCCTTTTTAACCGAGCCAACGTCCACGCAGCATCCACATTGGACAAATGCCCGCGATTGCTCTTAATGCGCCGCTTTAAATGCCACGGATACGCCCCATTTTCCAACATGTCTAAATCATGATTACATTCTAAAACTAATACATCACTTAATGCAATCGCATCTTTCACTGCATCGGTAACAAAACCAATATCAGTAACCACACTACATTTACTGCTTCCATGATAAAAACGAAAGCCAACTGGATCTGCTGCATCATGAGAAATACTAAATGGCTCCACTCGGACTTGTCCAATAGTAACTTTTTCCGATAAATTCTGGCAGCAAAGATCAGGTATAACATCACGGCAGTACATCGCCCGCCAAGTATAAGGGCTGGCATATACAGGCAAATTGTACTTTTTAGTCATAGTCGGCAAGCCGCTAATATGATCTCTATGCTCATGAGTAATAAATACCCCATCCAACTCTTCGATATCCGTACCTAATGCAGCTAAGCTTTGTTTAATACGCCTTGTGCTGATCCCTGCATCCACCAATATTTTAGTATGTTTAAAATCTAAAAAAATGGCATTTCCCGTACTGCCACTCGCTAAAACATGAACTTGCATATCTTCTCCTTTAGTTATACTCTATGTATAACTTTGAATATTTCTATGACACTACTTGTAAATTTTCATTAAAAACTATATAGTATTATATCAGAAAAGTTCTTATGATTTAACCTTTAATTCTATATAAAGAGGAATTCTATATAATGAATGATCAACGTAAAGCTAAAAAACAGCTGATTGAGGAATTGATTTCATTACGCCAGCAGCTTGCAAAATGGAACGCTGCACCAACTCCCTCCTGCCCTCATCGTAGTATGGATGAGCCACAGCGTAGTTCTGCCCTTCCCCCAAAACCACATACTTGTCTATGGGAAGGGGAATTTAAATCCTTAGTAGAAAATTCCCCTGATGCGATTATTCGTTTTGATAAAGATTTGCGATTTTTATATGCAAACAAAGTTGCTCTTAAAGTAATGGGAATACCATTAGCATCCTGTCTAGGAAAAACTGTCTCTGAATTAAAGCTGCCCAGAAAATACTATAAATTGTGGAAAACACAGGTTGAGACCATCTTTACAACTAAACAACAAGTAAAATTTGAAGCAGAATTTACCATTAGTAAGAAATATCACTTTTACTATCATGCTCGTCTTGTTCCTGAATTTTGTCCAGATGGTTCTGTTGTATCGGTTTTGTGCACCTTACGTAATATTGATGAATTAAAAAAAACGGAATTAGAATTACGAGCCAGTGAATTTCGTAATCACAAACTGTTATCCTCTCTGCCCGATTTCTTATTTTATCTCACAAATGAAGGAGTTTATTTAGATTATCATGTAACCAATCCCGATTTATTATATAAGCCTCACAACAGCCGTATCGGCAAACATTTAACAGAAGTGCTCCCATCCAAACAAGCTCAGCAATTTATGTCTGAAATTAAACGAGCCAACAAAAGTGGAAAAATGGAGAGTATTGAGTACCAGCTGCCCATTAATGATACGATCTGCTCAATGGAGGCACGTATCATGACCTATGATAAAAACAGTGTCTTGGTTATTGTCAGAGATATTACGGAACTCAAGCATCTGCGACAAGAGCTTACCCGCCTTGATCAGCTAAATCTAGTGGGAGAGATGGCTGCCACAATTGGTCATGAAGTACGAAACCCGATGACGAGCGTCCGAGGTTTTTTACAGTTTCTTAGTTATAAGGAAGAATGTCATAACTTTAAAAATTATTTTCAACTTATGATGGAAGAATTAGATCGTGCTAATTCTATTATTAGTGATTTTTTATCTTTGGCCAAGAATAAGCAAGTCAAATTAGAAATTCAAAATCTGAATACGATTATTAAGACCATTGCTCCTTTACTACAGTCCAATGCGATCATATCCAATAAATCTCTTCATCTAGACTTAAACCCCATACCGGATTTGCCTCTTGACTCTAAGGAAATCCGTCAGCTTCTCTTAAATCTAGTGTATAATGCATTAGATGCTATGCCGCCCCATCGAAATATCACTATAAAATCCTTTATGGAAAAAGGTCAGGTCATACTAGCCGTCCAGGATGAGGGCACCGGCATCCCGCCAGAATTGATCGAAAAGTTAGGAACCCCCTTCTTAACCACTAAAGAAAAAGGGACCGGCTTAGGATTAGCCGTCTGCTATCGAATTGTAGCCAGACACAAAGCAATCATTGAAATTGATACTTGCTCTCATGGCACTACCTTTTTTATAAAATTTAATCAGTAACTACTTATCCGATGACCAAGTTGCTCTAAGACTCCCATCTTCTATCTCGTTAACAGCCTGTAATACCCTTCCCTCTGGTCAGGATAACAGTCTGTAGAACTCGAACTAAGTTCGCTCTAAGGGTCTTCGGACCCAAGGCTCACTTATATAAGTGGAAGCTCTAGAGCAACTAAGTCCCTAGATAAGTGCGACTAAGATTCAGATGGAGTTAAAACTCCACCTGAATCAAGTCTTCTTTATATTGCGGTGGTAATGCATTCATTACCGCCGTTTTTATATTTTCAGGCAAGGCGCATAACAATGTGTCAATAATCTCCCGCAAGCGCTTTGCTGACTTGGATTCGAAACGCAAAGTAAATAACGGCTCTGTAACAGAGGCGCGAATCATCCCCCAACCATCTTGAAATTCAATTCGTACACCATCAATACGGTTCGGTTTATACGCCGCTAATTTTTCGGCTACAGCATCTAAAACTGCTTCTTTATCCGTTCCCTTATACGTAATCCGGATATCAGGGGTAAGAATATAATTAGGAATTTCATCCACAAGTTTCGCCAGGGAACCATGAGCAGCAACAAATTCACATACCTTTAATCCAGCAAACATACCATCATCATAGCCCAGTTCACGAAAGAAGAAGTGTCCACTGATTTCCCCGGCAAATAACGCCTTCTCTTGTATAAAAGCAGCTTTACTAAAGGTATGCCCGGCTCTTGCCATGACAGGTCTGCCACCAGCCTTGGTAATTTCCTCTGGTGCAACCATAGAACATTTTGCATCATAAATAATCGTTCCTGGCTGTTTCTCAAGATAATATTGAGCGATCAGGACAATGATATCATCATTATCAACGGCACGTCCGTCTTCATCAACAAAAGCGACTCGATCTCCATCACCATCAAAGGCTACACCTAGGTTTGCACGACTTTCTCGAACCTTTTCTCCAAGTCCCTGCAAATTTTCAGCCAAGGCTGGATTAGGAGAACGATTTGGGAAATTGCCATCGGGCTGACAATACAATTCGATTACATCATAACCTAATTGCTTAAATAATTGTGGTGCAATCTGAGAGGTAGCTCCATTACCAGCATCAACGACCACTCGCAATTTACTTTTCTGAGCTAAAAGTGCAGTAGATGCTATATACTCATCCACGATGGGCAATGCGATCACTGTGCCTTTACCTGCGACACTCACATCATCTTCCACCATTTGTTTTATTTCTAAGATATCTTCTTCTGTTACAGGCTGATCACCAAATACCAGTTTAAAGCCATTGTAAGGAGCAGGATTATGAGAAGCAGTAACCATAACCCCTCCCATTGCCTGCATCACTTTTTGCGCATAATAAAAAACAGGAGTGGCTACCGTCCCAATATCAATGACTTCGCAACCTGATCCCACCAGCGCTTTGATTAGAATATCTTTTAAAGTTGGCGTGGATAAACGAACATCACCGCCTACTATTACTTTTTTGCCAGCTAATTTAACGCCCACTGCCAAGCCGATTTTGTATGCGATCTCCTCTGTCAATTCAATACCTGCAATTCCCCGAATATCACATGCATGGAAAATTTTCATAAAATCAAGTATTCTCCCTTCAAAATATTATTATGGCTATTGTAGCATTTAAGGACAAGTAAGTACAATCTACAGTCACTTTTTCTCTTCTTTAACATAGGATAATATAAAGAAGATTTGACTAAAACAGTAGGGGGAATCAGATTGGCTAGTCCTGAAAAGATGATTAAAATGCTACTAGAGGAAATCCATCAAATTTCAATACCGTTAGCTACCATCATAAAAAATCAGGAAATCCTCATTATTCAAAACAAGCAGGTCATCGAATTATTAGAGCAAATTCGCATTGCCAGAAGCGAAGATGACGAAGACGAAGAATAGAAATTCGCCTTACAACTATACTAAAACTAGAAAAATAGCAAGCGATATCTTAATTCTTATCGCTTGCTATTTTTCTGTTTTTTTATTCATATGAACTTCAGCCCACTGCTTCCACGAATTTTCAAAGGTAGCATAATCCATGCCTACATTTTTACGGATAGCCTTCTCTAAGCTATCACCAGCTTTTAAACTCTTAACAACGTCTTGCAGCGTATCCTCTCCATACACCTCGGCCATATAACGTACAGCAGCTAGTGATTGACGATATGCCAGGGACTGATTGGACAGTTCATCAAAGCTGTCCTCCAGCTCTCTCATGGTGTACATCCTATCATCCAATACATTATCAGCAGTAATCCATTCATAATGATTTGCACGATACTCCACATACTGGGCCAGACCTTCTGTAAACCAGCGAGGATAATTCCCATTGGTTATATGATCAAACACCAAATGAGTATACTCATGCACCATCGGACCTGAATGAATAAATTCTTCCACGGACTCGCCATCATTTAACCATACGTGAGGTGATAGCAGTTGAATGGTTCCACCCCAGTACACTCCCATGGCACTTTCATTACCAGACCAGCCAAAAGCCTGACGCAGCTGGTTCTTATTCGAATGAATAAGAATTAATGTTTTACCAGAAGGCGCATACTGCAGCGTTTCAACTACTGGCTGATATGCAGCCTCAGCAGCCTGTCCTATCATACTTACTGTGTCAGCATCTACTGGAGCGTATTTGATCCTAAAATGCGCAGTTTCGTAAGTTGCCATATCCCTTGCTTCATAATTAACCTTTATCTGTACCGCTTGACGTACTAGAGGATAAAGCCACATACGAGGTTTGGTAGGCATAGCAAAAACCAGCATTAGAATAAAGAGCAGTCCAGCAACCAATATAAAGGTATTCGCTTCGCCTATTAGTACTTTACGCATAAGGCACCCTCCTCTCCTTCTAAGAGTTACAGGTGCTCATTATAGCATAGGCTCAACATACTTTCTATCGGTATTTTATGTAAACTAGCTTACAATTGTGATCCCTTTACTGGTCCCGATCCGCGTGGCTCCAGCAGCAATCATAGCTGCGGCCTCTTCGGAGGTACGAATCCCACCTGATGCTTTAATCCCAATTCGATCTCCGATAATGGACTTAAATAACCTGATATCTGCAATGGTGGCACCGCCTGCTGCAAATCCTGTAGATGTTTTAATAAACTGTGCGCCACTTTCTAAAACAATATGGCAAACCCGTTCCTTTTCTTCTTCTGTTAGCAGCCCGGTTTCTACAATCACCTTAACAATACGTCCTTGCCCTTCTGCTATGACCTGTTGAATATCATACAGTACAGCCTCCCAGAGACCTAATTTTGCGGCACCAATATTAATCACCATATCTAATTCATCAGCACCATGCAAAACAGCTTGCTTAGCTTCAAAAGCCTTGACGATGGACAAATTTGCTCCCAAGGGAAAACCAATAACAGTAGCCACCTTCACACCCGTGCCCGCTAATAAACTGACTGCCAAATCTACATAACATGGATTAATACATACAGCAGCAAATTTATATTCTGCCGCTTCTCTACATAAGCAACGAATGTCATGAGGCGTTGCATCTGGTTTTAAAAGCGTATGATCAATATAGGTATTCAATTTCAATTCTCCTTTACATGTGAAATATGATTCCCTTCTTAATTGATACATATTTCGCACTACATCACCAAATACCTTTAAGCTAAAAATGATTTCAACATAATATAAAAAGACCTAGCTTTCGCCAAGTCTTTACTTCTTTTGCAAATTATGATTTAATTGCTATTTTTACGTTGACAAGTCGGGCAGATTCCATGAAAATAAAACTGTTGTCCCATAATCTGATACTTAGTACCTTGAGAGACTTCATTTACAAATGCATCAATATTAATATCATAAACGTCTTCAACTTGACCGCATTCCGTACATCTCACATGAGGATGATTCGTCATAACAGCATCATAACGAAAACTATCTTCACCAGCATTTAATACTTGCACTAAACCAATTTCTTTAAGAATTTCCATCGTTTTATAAACGGTAGCTAAACTCATCGTTGGGTACATCGCCTGCAGCTCATTAAAAATCATCTCTGCATTAGGGTGAGACTTTGTAGAAGATAACATATTATAGATAGCCAGCCGCTGAGGGGTAACCTTAAATCCTCTGTCTCTCAGCAAAGAAGTGATACAGACTTCCATATATTCACCACCAATTCCAATTTATTTTTTATAGAAAACAATTATCGAGTAGTTTTATCTCTATTTTAATATATACTAAAAACTGTTGTCAAGGAAAATCTCTATCTTAATAAAAGTTAAATGGAAGAGCCTCTGGGATACTTTTCCCAGGGGCTCTTCCATTTACGTAAAGGCTGCTTACTTTAATTGCTAAATTTGCTTTGGGCTTTGTTGATCTGCTGAGCAGTTGCATTTTCCACATTGTAAAAGCCTTTTTGCTGCATCACATCAAAAATTTGTTTTTGCTGACTATATACATCCCCAAGAACATTCATGTAATCCTTTCGAAGCTGATCATTGGCAGCTTCCAGAATGTATGAATTAATTGATTCTGCAAGATGTTTGCTTTCATTTAACGCCAATTGCAGTATGTCCTGATCAGCAAACTGGCTGCCTTGCCCATTCATTTGTCCTTGCTGCTGCTGTTGGTTTTGTTGTTGGTTCTGTTGACCTGCTTGTGCCACAATATCACCCCTATCCTTTATTGTAATGTTTGACTTATATTCAAATGCTTACTAAGAGTTTGAAAATGTTGCTGATTTTTTTGTGCCATTTGTTGAAAAAGTTGTTTGGTTTCTTTGCACTGAATGGTACTAGCAAAGTGGTTCAGGCATTGCACTGAATTCTGCTCCATTCCTAGAAAATCTTCCAATTGCATTACTTCTTTGGATGATAACATGACCATCCCTCCTTTCTCCTATGTAAAAATAAGTTGGCTGTCGGCGAAATGTATAGTTGCATCTCACCCTCGCTGACTATAGCATGCACCATAAAAATACCAACTATACACAAGGAAGCCTTATACATTTTCTAAAAAACAGAACATTTTTAACCGCGAAGATACGAAGATTACGAAGAATTTTAAATGACCATGATCCCCCTTTGTGTCCTTCGTGTTCCTTCGCGCCTTCGCGGTTCGTTGCTTTTTTCATAACCCTATATATTTTCTTGTCATGATCAAAAAAATATCTGACAAAAGAGGCCGCCAACAGCCCCTGATGTCAGATGACGAGTAATATTCTATTATTTTAATCCTAATATATCTTTGATCTCTCTAACTCGACTTTTGCTAATTGGTATTTCAACATCGCCTTCAACTTTTAACCAGTAGGTTCCCTTAAACCAAGGCACTACCTCTTTTACCTTATCCATGTTTACGATATAACTCTTATGCACACGCACTAAATTGGTCTGGGCCAAGCGTTCCTCTAATTCCGTTAAAGTACTTGTATAACTAAATTCACCATAAATTGTAACGACTGTAACAATACCTTTTTGGGTATACACATAATTCAAGTCATTGTAATGCACCATAATAATCTTACCATTTTTTTCCAAGGGAAGCTTTTGCACAACAATTTTGGATTTATTTAACGCCGCATCCACACGACCAACCGCGGCCCGCCATTCATCACCATGATAATTTTTCAGACGCTGGATTGTCATATGTACACGTTCTCTTTCAAAAGGCTTTAAAAGATAATCTACTGCGCCAACTGTAAAAGCCTGGACAGCATATTCATCATAGGCAGTGGCAAATACCAGTAAGGTTTCCGGAACGATAGTACGAAGTATAGCCGCAGTTTCTAAACCATTCATGCCCCGCATTTGTACATCCATAAAAATAACATTCGCCTTTAATTGAGCTGCTAATCCAATCGCTGCGGCCCCACTATCCGCTTCGCCCACAATTTCCACTTCATTTTCCAAGGACAATAAATACTTTAGCTCATCCCGAGCCGGACTCTCATCATCTACAATTAAAATGCTAAGCACATTCTTCCCCCTCATCATACACACGCTTTGGAATACGCAAAGTTACTGTAGTTCCACTGCCTGGGGCACTCAAAAGGGACAATCCATATCCTATGCCATATTGTCCTCGTAAACGTTCATGAACATTGGATAGACCAATGCATTCTGGAGCAGGCGCCGCCAAAGGACACCTCCCTTTGACATCCATGCCGACACCATCATCACGAATCGTAATCACAATATCCTGACCATCTTCCTTAGCGCTAATTATAATGCAGCCACCATTTTCCTTGGGTTGCAGCCCATGCTTTATCGCATTTTCTACTAAAGGCTGAATGGTTAAGGTAGGAATCAAATATTTTTCTACTTCTTCAGATATCATCTCTTGAATTACTAGCTTCTCGCCATGTCTGGCTTGCTCAATGGTTAAATAAGCACGTACTTGGGATAGTTCCTCTTTGAGGGTGATATTACGCCCTGTTTTATGTAAGGTATGCCGAAACATAGCTCCCAACTTTAACAAAAGCTCTCTTGCTAAATCAGGTTTTGTACGTACCAAAGAAGTAATCGTGTTAAGGGTGTTGAATAAGAAATGAGGATTGATTTGTGCATAAAGCGCTTTAAGCTCTGCCCTAGAAACTAATTTAGCCTGACGATCAATTTCTGTTAATTCCAATTGGGTGGAAAATAAATGGGCGATACCAGAAGCAAAAACTCTGTCTCCATGCCCTACGGCATTTGCCCTTGTATAATATAGCTTCAAAGTGCCTATAATGCGGTTCGCACGTTTTAAAGGCACGATAATGGCACTGGCTAATTTGCAATTTTTGCAAGAACAGCCAATCTCTAAAGCATTTTGTGCAATATATAGCTCTCCTTTAGAAAGTACTTGACTGGTAGCAAGGGTTAATCCTAAAGTATCCGCAGAATGATGGGTTGACTCCACGCCTACAAAAGCCAAAACCTGCTCCGTATCCGTAATGGCAACTGCCTCATAGCTTCCTGCATTAAAAATAATTTGAACTGTTGCCTGAGCAGAGCTGCGATCTAAGCCATGTCGCAGATAGGGTAAGGTCTTGGTTGCAATATCAAGAGCTTTATGAGACTGTTCGGCCCCAACCTGTTCTTGGGTATACATCGCCGTCTTAATAATTAGCATAAAAATAGCAACGCCTAAGGAATTGACCAAAATCATCGGCATTCCAATCGCATCTACCAAATTCCTAGCCATATCATAGGGATGAGCCGTAAGCAAAATAATAATCATCTGCATGACTTCCCCTACAACACCGGCAAAAAAAGCGATCCACCAAGGAATGAGCTTCTCGTGATAATAACGGTGGATTAGACCTGCCAGTAATCCTTCACAAATACTAGAGATTCCACAAGAAAATGCTGTGAAACCACCTAATAAATAGCGATGCCCGCCAGCTATAATTCCAGCTGCTGTCCCCATAATAGGACCGCCAATGAGCCCAGCGGCCATTACACCAATAACTCTGGAATTTGCTAATGCATCGCCGACGGGAATACCAGCATAGGTCCCTAAAATGCCAATAAAGCCGAAAATAATAGTGATCGCAGCTTTTTCACTAAAATTACCTTGTCGATAAATCATTCGCCGAAATACTGAAAATTGAGACAATAAAAAAGCCAGCGTAGCAGCCACACTCATTCGTTCAATCATTTCCCATAATAAAAAATCAGTCAAAACCCTCACCTCATATAGTGCCGATTTTTATATCTCTCCAACGTACATAAGGTATGATCCTTTAAATACTCTTGATTAAAGAATAACATGTTTAAATATAGCAAGCAACTACAACATGGTTCGATTATCCACCATAACATTGCTGCTTTAGTCTATGTTATTATCTAGCTCTTCATGGTAACAGGGTCTAATTCCCCAGATTAATAGGACTATAGTACCTTATTCCTTCCTAAAAAATCCATTACAATAATATATACAATACTACAAAATATTACAGAAACGTTTTTATACTGGGAGTTGTTGTCATGATCATTGACTATGCTGAACCTGGAATGATATTAGGGCAGGACGTTATAGACGAGTATGGAAAACTTTTACTTGAACAAGGAATTACCCTAACAGAAAGTTATATTAATCGCTTAAAAAAATTTGGTATTAATACCATTCGCATCTTTGACCAAGAAGCAACGCTGCTAAAACAGCAGCAGCAAGTAATCCCCTCTGAATTGCGCACCGAGCTGTCCCTTTGTTTTCAGGCTTTGTCTTCACTGCAAACCAGCTTTCTGGCAAATGAAAAGCTTACTTTTTTATATTTGGAACAAATTGGTAACCTTATCAATAACATTATCGATCAAGCATCACAACAAGCAACCACAATGATTAATACACAAATTTATTATCCCAATCAGCAAGAACTCGTTCATTCCATCAATGTCTGTTTACTTTCATTAATAACAGGCTTTCAGTTGAATATGTCCAAGGATGACCTTTATGAACTAGCCTTAGGGGCCTTATTGCATGACATTGGAAAAGCGACTCTTCCTCGTATCAATGGTTTGTTATTTGATAGTGCCAAATTGCACACATTATATGGACGTAATTTACTGTTGCGCAACAAATTATCACCAAAAATTGCACGAATTGTGGCCGAACACCACGAAGCTTTAGATGGATCGGGACTGCCCTTAGGTCTCACTAATAATAAAATTCATTTGTTTTCAAAGATTGTAGCCATTGCTAATTTTTTTGATAAAGCGATCACAAAAGCCATTATTGAAAACACGTCTCAATTAGAGGTAATTGAAGGGATGTTAGCAAAAAGCAATACAATTTTTGATGTGCATCTTCTTACAATATTTATCCATACGATACCAATCTATCCTGTAGGCAGTTTAGTCCTATTAAATACGAAGCAAGTGGCCCATGTGACGAAAAATCATCAAAGCCACCTGCTGCGCCCTGAAATTAAACTCAACACAAAACTAGGCAAAGTGGTTGTCAACCTACGGCAAGAACCCAATCTGGCTATCAGCAAAGTGATTGAATACTAAATAGACGCTACACGTCCTTTTTAAAAAACCTTTTGAACCGCGAAGACACGAAGAATATGAAGAACACGAAGGGCTAAGATATCGACCACAATCGAACCATAGAGAAGGGATAAAAGAATAAAAACAGCCCCTCATCGTACACTCTCTGAGTTCTCTGTGATAAAAAATTCTTCGTGTTCTTTGCATTTCTTCGCGACCTTCGCGGTTCATTGCTTTTTTATATAACTCTATATATTATATTTATAAATTTTTTTATGATATAATAAAAACCATCTAAAAATCATAAAGTTGGTGCAATATGTTATATACTGATATTCCTATCGTAATCGCCAGGGAGCTTACTATCAAAGTTCCTCAGGTAATTGCTACTATTAATTTATTAGACGAAGGCAATACTGTTCCTTTTATCGCTCGCTATCGCAAAGAAGCGACTGGAGAACTGGATGAAGAGCAGCTTCGCACTACAGAAGAACGCCTGCAATATTTGCGCAATCTGGTAAAACGACAAGAAGACATCCTTGCTAATATTGAAGAACAAGGCAAGTTGACACCCGAATTAAGTGCGGCCATTATTGCCGCTACCAAACTGCAAGAGTTAGAAGACTTATATCTACCCTTTAAGCAAAAGAAACGTACTCGTGCCCAAGTTGCCCGGGAAAAAGGACTAGAACCTTTAGCCGACATTATTTTGTCCCAACAACTGACAACGGGTACACCTCTTACAGTTGCAGCAGACTTTGTATCCCCTGAAAATAAAGTGGATACTGCTGAAGATGCCTTAGCAGGAGCTCTTGATATTATTGCTGAAACAATCAGCGAAACAGCCGATATTAGGGCCAACATGAGAAAGCAGCTATGGAGAACAGCCGAAATTCGTACAGAGCTGGCAGTAGCAGAGGAACTAGGTAAAGAAGTTCTTACTTATAAAGAATACAAAGAACCCGTTAACCGTATCCCCTCTCACCGTATTTTAGCAGTCAATCGGGGAGAAGATAAAAAACTACTTAAAGTAACCCTGGAAGCTCCACATGATACCAATATAGAATTAATCAATCGTCAAATCAGTAAAGGCACTTCTATTTTCAGCGAATGCATCTTATCAGCAGTCACTGATGGTTATAAACGGCTATTATTTCCTGCTCTTGATCGGGAAATTCGCTCTCTTCTAACAGAGAATGCGGAAAAACAGGCAATCCGTGTCTTTAGCCTTAACCTGCGCCAATTACTTCTCCAGCCGCCTTTTGCTGGACATACCGTCATGGGACTTGATCCAGGTTATCGCACAGGCTGTAAAATGACCGTCGTTAGCCCTACAGGCTCTGTCCTCACCACAAATGTCCTTTATGTGACCATGGGAGAGGGGCAAAAAGAAAAATCAGCACAAATTGCTCTAGAGGCTATAAAACAATATGGTGTAACACTCATTGCAATTGGCAACGGTACAGCTTCCTATGAAACAGAAGAATTTACAGCCGGGCTGATTAACACCCATCAACTGCCAGTAAATTATCTAATTACCAATGAAGCGGGTGCATCTATCTATTCTGCTTCTAAACTGGCAAAAGACGAATTGCCTGATTTGGATGTCACCTTACGAGGTGCCGTTTCCATTGCGCGACGAGTACAAGACCCTTTAGCTGAATTAGTGAAAATTGATCCTAAGTCAATTGGCGTTGGTCAATATCAACATGACGTAAACCAGAAAGAACTGGGTGCAACCCTCTCTAACGTAATCGAATCTGCTGTAAATCATGTTGGTGTCGAGTTAAATACCGCCTCCATTGAACTACTAAAACATGTATCGGGCATTAATGCTACAGTAGCCAAAAATATCGTAGCTTATCGAGAAGAAAACGGCACTTTTAAAAGTCGAGTGCAACTACTTAAAGTTGCCCGTCTAGGACAATCCACCTTTATCCAATGCGCTGGTTTCCTGCGTATTCAAGATGGAGAAACGCCTTTAGATAACACTCCTGTTCATCCAGAATCCTATAAGTTAGCAGCAGCTATTTTAGCCAAACTTGGTTTCTCACCAAAAGATTTAAAAGATAAATCCACTCTGCAAACCATTCAAGAAGAAGCACTAAAAGCAAACGCTGCTGCTTTGGCAGCCGAGCTGGAAGCAGGCGAACCTACCGTTCGTGATATTTTGGCAGCACTAGCCAAACCCGGTCGTGATCCTAGAGAAGACATGCCAGCTCCTATGACCCGTAAAAATATTGTTAAATTATCAGAACTGACTGCTGGAACGATTGTAAAAGGCACTGTGCATAATGTAACTGATTTTGGCGTCTTTGTAGATATTGGCATTAAGACCAATGGTCTCATCCATCGCTCAGAACTGAGTTATAAACCCTTTCGCCATCCACTAGATGTTATTTCGGTGGGAGATATTGTCGATGTTATGATCTTAAACGTAGACGAAAATCGGAATCGTATTGGCCTGAGTCTAAAACAGGTGGCAGCAGCTGGAGATAAGAAATAGATATAAGCTGCAAATAAGAAAATAAGTTTATTCTCTTGTACAAAATGGCACAGGAATCTTTCGATTAACCTGTGCCATTTTCTATTTTAAGTTGTTTGCAGCATCATTTCGTACTTTAAGGCGTGTTAATCATAGTAAATTAGTAAATTAGTAAATGCTGTTTTTCATTATAAAATCATACAAACGCAGAACACTTTGGTGAATTTCATCAACATGTAAATGCCCATATCCTAACATCAGTTTATCGGAATGATTTCCTTTTCTAATGCAATAGTGCTCTATAGGATACACACGAATTCCAAAAGCTTGGCTTTTCGCAATAAATCCTTCATTAAAACAGACTCCTGGAATTTGCAGGACGAGATGCAGTCCCGATGTATCACCGAGCAAACAGACTTCTTTCCCAAAACACTGCAAAATAGATTTTAAAAATAGTTGACGCTTTTCGCCATACATTTGGCAAATTTTCTGTACATATTTATCAAGCTTTCTTTGACTTAAAAATTCTGCCAATGCAGCTTGTTCAATAATTGGATTTTGCACATCAAAATACTTCCGCAAATGAAGCCATTGGGCATGAAGCGGAGGCGGCAGCACCACGAAGCCAACTCTCAGTGCCGGATACATGGTTTTGCTGAACGTGCCCGCATAGAGAACAGATTCACAGTCCATAGAATAAAGTGGCGTTATCGGCGCGCCTCCATACCGGAATTCGCTGTCATAATCATCTTCGATAATATAAAAATTCTGCTTCCGTGCCAGACGAATCAGTTCTGCCCTGCGTTCTGCGGGAAGAATTCCTCCAAGAGGGAATTGATGTGAGGGGGTAACATACACTGTCGAGAAATCCCGATTCTCTAGTTGTTCCGTTCTAATGCCATTTTCATCTACAGGAATACCTAAAAAGGGAATTTTTCTGTTTTTCAGAATTTCTATAATTCCTAAATGACATGGATCTTCCACTGCAAAGGGCAGTCCTTCTTTTGATAACATTTGAACGAAAAGGTTCAGTGCCTGTGTGGTTCCCGTAGTGATAAAAATATCTTTGGGTTTTGCCAATATACCCCGCGTACGAAATAACCACTGGCTTATTTCTTCCCTCAAGGGTTCATATCCCGCCGTTGTGAAGTATCCTAAATCTTTGTCTTGCAGTTTTTCACAGGATTTATAAAGTAATTGATTCCACAGATAACGAGGGAAACAACTTACATCAGGCTGTCCTGTTTTAAAATCCGTAGAGAAAGATGGTTGACTGGTTTCATAAGTAATTGCTTTCGTATGGTATTTCTCCAGATGCAGTCCCTCTTTCACCTTCGTGGGTGCTCCCTGCCGGCTGACAACAAAACCTTCTGTAATAAGCATATCATAGGCTTCGCAAACTGTACTTCGTGAAACAGACAAATTCTTGGCAAGACCGCGACTGGAAGGCAAAGCTTCCCCCGCAGTGATTTTACCTTCAAGAATCAGTTTTTTCATGGAATAGAAAAGTTGCCGTGATAATGAAATCTCCTTTTCCCTTTTCAATATAATATTCCACATACACCCTCCTACTGGTATGTAATATATTCGCTAAACTGGATATTTTGTTATACCAGTCTCTATGCTAGTATAATAACACAGTAATTTATAGAGGTAAAGGAGCGTGGATTGTGGAAAAATTGAAAGGGCGTATCTATTTAGCCATATCTTTTGTACTTGCAGGAACTTCAGTAATTGCTGCGCGGTTTGTGTCTGATTCTCTGGGGACCTTTACGATAACCGCAGCAAGCCTTCTTGCAGCGCTTATCATATTGCTGCCATTTTACTTGTTACGAATCAAGCAAGCGATTCCTAAAATGAGCAAAAATGACTGGATCATGATTTGTCTGCAGGCATTTTTCGGTATTTTTTTATTTAGAGCCTTCCTTTTATTCGGATTGCAAAACACCAGCTCAACAGAAGCTGGCGTTTTGATTGGCGCTGCACCGGTATTGACAAGTATATTAGCACGCACCATACTGAAAGAGAAATCAAATGCAAAAACCACAGGTGGTATCATCTGTGCTGTTTTGGGAGTTCTACTGCTTCAAGGCGCACAACTTTCGAACCTTACAGCAGAACATGTATTGGGAAATATGCTGGTAGTGTGCGCAGCAGCAAGCGAATCTCTATTCAATATCCTATCGCGTAGCCACAGTTTGAGCGAAATAACCGGCAATATGGGTAAGATAGAGCCAACCGTTCAGTCTCTGCTTGTGTCCGCTGTTGCTTTTCTCTTTTGCATCATTCCTGCATCATTTGAATATCCCGTTTCATCTTTGCTATTACTTGATTTAAAGGGATGGGTATCTATTTTGTGGTATGGCTTGATCGTTACTATGCTATCTTACGTTTTGTGGTATGCTGGTATCAAAAGATGTACAGCCCATACCGCTGCTGCTTTCTCTAGCTTGATGCCATTTACTTCTATGCTGTTAGCCTTTTTGATTTTAAAAGAATCCGCCGAGACAATGCAATGGATCGGGGGATTTCTAGTTATCCTTGGTGTTATATTGCTAACCGATTCTCAGGCAGCAGAAAAAGGTTAGAAACGATTGAATTCTTATTCGAAATAAGAAAGACAAATCCACGAATACCTCCTGTATAGGTGTCCGTGGATTTGTCTTTTGCTGATAATACTGTCATTCGCTCTGTTGCCTTAATTTTAGTGTTTCTTCCTTAGCCAAACATTTGGGTCTCGCTTTCCGCGGAGAAATGGCAACGAGTGGTGAGCGTTCAAACTGAGGAGATGGAAATCACTTTATTATTTGTATCGCCCTTTATCTTTGTTCTTATATTTATCCCATACATTACGAACCAGCATAACGACTCCGCCAATGACCAATAAATTGAGTAACATACTGAAGATTCCAGACATACCTCCCATATGTCCGCCAAACAGACTGCCAAATAAGCTTCCCGCTAAAAAGCCGCCTCCGATCATACTGGCATTTCGCCAGAAGCCGCCAGTGGACTGGGATGGATTGCTTTGTTGTATATCAGGTGTTGTCTGTTTTGCAGGAGCTTTGTCACCAAAACTGTTGGCAGGTGCCGAGGGTTTATAAGTGCCTCCCGTATTTCCTGGTGCTGCCGATTTACTAGGCGAACTGCTGGATGACGGTGCAGAAAATGATTTCGAACCAGAAGATGACCTAGACCCTGAGCTGCTTACTGCAGCAAAACATACAGTACTAAGAAAAACAAACAGTAACGTAAATACTATAATCTTTCTCACTGAAATCTTTACTCCTCCTTATGAACTTTCACATCTCCTGGAAAAGCATAAATAGCTGACAAATTAGGCAATTCTCCGCTTAAATAACGATCAATATCATGAATATCAACAAAGAAGGAACAATTCACTTCTAAATATCCCTGTTCTTTATTTTTTGTCAGCGTTTTTAAGTGTTCCCGCAACTTGTGACACTCCGCTTCCGAAGCAGTAATATCTAGTGTTACTAATGGCACTCCATATTCCCGCAGTACATCTTGTAAACTTATTCTTTCAGACATAATGATCCCCTTTCTTTAACCTTACTATAATGAGCAAACCTCATCAGCCCAAGCTACTGCTTTTTTATAATCATCAGGGATATGTTTTTCCTCGATACCTAAACTAGCAGCACAAGTCATAAAAGCTTCCCACTGCGCTCTTTCATAGAATAACACCAGATGATAGATCCTGCCGAAATCATTATATTCTCCTAATAATGCACTTTTAATCTCTTCACTAATAGGCAGCTCAGCCATAATATCTTTGAGAGGTCTGCCAATGAAGACATCAATTAAGGAAAACATCCCCATCATAAACAATTCTGACTCCCGCCCTTTAAATCCTACTCGTTCAGCAAGTAATTCAGAAAATTTTGCCCGTACTAACGAGGTAACAAGAATACCATCTGTTTTATTATCACCAACTGTCCGCATAACAATTAAGGATACCCATTTAACAATCTCATTTTTCCCCATTAACACTAAAGCATGTTTCACAGAGGAAATTTCATTTGTTAAACAAAAAGCTGCAGAGTTAATAAATCGCAACAACTGATAAGACAAGGCTAAATCATACATAATGAATTTTTCAATTGCATTAAAGTTAAAATTTTCTTTATCTAGCTCCTGTAGTACTCTAAGAACCCGTAACTGATTAATTTTACTACTCGGAGTCGCTTTTCCTCTCAGAACCAGAGGCTTACTAAAAAAATATCCCTGAAAGTACGAGTAACCCATTTTTACAGCTTGCTCAAAATCAGCCCGCGATTCTACTTTTTCAGCTAAAAATTTGATGTTTCGTTCACCAACACTACTCATAATCCTTTTCCTATCATGCCCAGTGGTGGTTAAAAAATCAACTTTTATAATATCAGCAATATTCAGCAGAGGCATAAATTTAGGATGAAAGACAAAATCATCTAATGCTAATATATATCCTGCTTGTTTTATTTTTTCACAAGCCTTGATCAATTCGGCAGTAGGTTCCACTGTCTCTAATATTTCAATTACGACTAACTCTTTAGGTAATAGCAGAGGTATTTCCTTTTTTATCAGATTCTCTGTAAAGTTAACAAATGCGCGTTTACCACCAGTAAGAACATCCATACCAATTGCAAAAAAACTGTTACAGATTACCTCAGATGTCGCTTGATCACCATCAGTGCAAGTACATGTGTTTTCATAGCTGTCTCGAAATAACAGTTCATAGGCAAAAAGCTTTTGACTTTTTGTAAAAATAGGCTGCCTCGCTACAAAAACATCCACTTCGTATAGCCTCCTCTGCCGCATATACCTTTTAAAACAAACCTTCCTAGAGTATATCTAAGAAGGTTTGCCAACTTAAATTCCTTATTCAATACTAATAATGAAATCATAATGCGGCTGGCCACCTAAATATAATTCAATCTGGACAGCAGGCAAGTGGACTGCCAGATCATCTGCCAATACCTGTGCCTCCCCTTTTGTCAGGCTAGCACCATAATACAAGCTAACTACTTCATCCTCATCATCTAATAAAAATTCCACCATACTGCGTAGTGCAGTACCTACATCATCCGCATCAACAATTACTTTGCTATCCTGCACGCCAATGTGTTTACCAGCCGCTACCGTATGGCCGTTTACGACACTATCACGCACAGCCATTGTAACCGCTGCAGCTTTTACTTCTTTACTCCGAGCCGTCATACGAACCATGTTATCTTGTATGGAAAGATTGGCATCAAAAGCCATTAATGCCGCCAAACCTTGGGGCACATTTGTAGTTGGTACAATTTCCACTCGATTACCTAATAGTTTTTGTGCTTGACCTACTGCCAAGAGAATATTTTTATTGTTAGGCAGAATAATATATTTTTCGCTATTACCCCGATGCACTGCATCAATAAAATCTTCCACAGGCGGATTCATAGTCTGTCCGCCCATAATAATAGTTGCAGCTCCCATTTGCTTCATAATATCAGCCAAGCCTTGGCCCGCAGCTACACTGATGATAGCTACTTGGCTATGCCCTGGCACTACATCTAGAAATTCATGGCGCTGCTGATGCTGATCAGCCATGTTATCAATTTTTATATCATGCAACGTCCCCCAGGACATCGCTGACTCCAGTACCACTCCTGGACGAGCTGTGTGAATATGCACCTTCATGACATCGCTGCCCGCCGCTACGACCAAAGAATCTCCCATAGGGAGCAAATGTTTTCTTACATCAGCGGTATTGAGGCTACAGTGTTTCACCAAAAATTCAGTACAGTAGGGATGTGTAATATCGACTCCTGTATATTCAAGAGAAGCAACGCGCAAATTACTGTCAAAATTAGCTTCAGGACCTGAAGATTCTCCACTCAGACCTTCTAAGCAACCGGATAAAAATACGATAAGCCCTTTGCCGCCCGCATCTACAACTCCGGCAGATTTTAATATTGGCAATAGATCTGGAGTTTTCTTTAATTCTACTTCACCAGCTTTAATAGCTTCCGATAAAACATCCATAAAATCTAAACCATCCCTCACCGCTCGGTGAGCCCCCTTGGCAATTCCTTTAGCCACAGTGAGAATGGTCCCCTCCACGGGTTTTGATACGGCACGATACGCATATAATACACCATATTGAAAAGCTTTACCGACTTCAGATGATGTGGCTTGGTCCTTACCAGCTAATCCTCTAGCAATACCACGAAAAATCTGGGATAAAATTACCCCGGAATTTCCTCGTGCCCCCATAATCGCACTATCTGCCGCCCGCTTACTCAAAGGACCGATGCCAACCTCCGGAGCCTCTTGTACAGCCTGGGCTACTGCTCTTAATGTTAATAACATATTCGTACCAGTGTCACCATCAGGCACTGGAAAAACATTTAAACTGTTAATATGTTCATGCTCTCGCATAAACGTTTGGTATGCCCCAAGTATCATACGACGAAAATCATTACCTGTAAGCCATTCAGTCTTCCCCTGCATTATAAAATCCTCCTACATAGAAATATTGCGATTTAGATTTTTTCCTGGAAAACTAAGCCTAACAAGCCTGGACCTAAATGGGCACCTAATACGGAGCCAATTTTTGCAGGTAATATAAGAGTTTTTGGATACATCTCTTGTATTCGTACCCTCAAAGCTTCCCCTTCTTCCGGGACATCAATGTGGCCTATACCAATATATTCTAAATTTTGATACTTTTGCAGCTCATCTAACATGCGATTCACGACTCGCTGCTTGGTACGAACCTTATCCATAACAGCAACTTTGCCATCAACTAAATACAGTAAGGGTCTTATTTGCAGTATACTGCCAAACAAGGCAGAGGCACCGCCAATCCGTCCCCCTTTATATAAATACTCTAAGGTATCTGGAATTAAGAACGTATGCGTCGCTTTTACCATGGTTTCTAATCTGTCAACAATATCTTTAGCGGAACAATTGACCAAAGCCATTTCTAGAGCGGTCTTAGCCATCTGCACCATACCAACCGACGCAGTACCTGAATCAATTACGTGAATTTTTTTCCCGCCAATCATGTTAGCAACCGACCTGGCACCTTCTGCAGTACCGCTTAATCCCCCTGATACACTGATAACAATTATTTCTTTACCTGCTTTAATAAGAGGCTGACATACTTCTATGAAATCACCTGGCGCCGGCTGTGATGTTTTAGGATGTTGTTTTGTCTCTTGAGAAATGTGAAACAACTCTTTTGTAGAAATCTCATTTTCCCGCCACTCCTGGTCACCAACCCGTACCTTGAGGGCTACGACATGTAAATTAGGATGCCCAGCAAGCATTTCATCAGGCACTTGCCCAATGCTATCGACTACAATGTGTATTTGAGACACAGATAAACTCCTCTCAATCTAAGCAGGCTATTGCCCCACCATATAAATATTTATACTTATGTTACATTTTATCAAAAAATGCGTTATAAATACATATTTTTTTTCCTGCTATGTCCCAAGTACAGCATCGGCCCCAGCCGTGTTTATACTTACGCTCGTTACTTTGCCAGAGTAATTATTTCTTGCAAAAAGGAAATTAGCAGAAAAACGCGAAAGTAATACTATTTATAGAGATACTGTATCTGTTTCGTCCCTGATTTGGGAAAGATGAAACTCTTGATCCTTCCTATTTTTATACAAACCAGGAATTCATATTCTGGTACAAATAAAACCATATATAAAAGGAGCACATTAATGGAAAAAAATCTACTCTTTGCATTAGATATTGGAACACGCAGTGTAGTCGGCCTCGTGGGGGAAAAAGTAGATAATAGCATTCAGATCATTGCCTCTCATCGCCAAGAGCATCGTACTCGCGCGATGATGGATGGACAAATTCATGATGTTCCAGAAGTAGCAGCAATTATTGCCGAAGTAAAAAATGCATTAGAGACCTCTTGCGGTCCCTTGAAGAAAGTCTCAGTAGCCGCAGCAGGTCGAGCTTTATGCACCATTCAATCTAGGGCTGAAATTGAAATGTCAGATAGGGGTGTGCTCACATCCAGTGATGAGCACGCTCTAGAACTGGCAGCTATCCAATCGGCTCAACATAAATTAGCTACATCCAATACGCTATCCGACCCCACCTCTTATTATTGTGTAGGGTATAGTGTCGTTAGCTTCATCCTGGATAAGACGCCGTTAAAAACCTTAGTGGGGCAACGAGGCAAAAAAGCTACGGTTGAACTAATTGCAACCTTTCTGCCTAGACAAGTTATCGATTCTTTGCAGTCAGCTATCACCTCTGTTAATTTAGAAATAGCCACTCTCACCTTAGAGCCTATCGCAGCAATTAATGTATTAATTCCTCAAACCATGCGTCATTTGAATCTAGTCCTGGTTGACATCGGAGCAGGTACATCGGATGTGGCCATTACGAAAGATGGTTCGATTATTGCTTATGGCATGGTTCCCTGTGCCGGTGATAAAATTACGGAAGCTATTTCCCAGCAATATCTTTTGGACTTCAATGTGGCAGAGACGGTCAAACGCAAACTTACGGATAATGAATCCTCTACCATTACCCTCACCGATGTATTAGGTCTTCCCCAGGAAATAGCCATAAGTGAAATTATTAAGAACATTGAACCCCATGTAGCTGAATTGGCACAATTAATTGCAACCCAGATCATATCCCTCAATGTTACGGCCCCTCAGGCGGTTCTCTTAGTTGGTGGTGGTTCCCTCACCCCGATGATTTCCGAAGCATTAGCCCAATGCCTTGACATGCCAGCGCCGCGAGTAGCGGTTCGCCGCCCTGATATAATCGAAGGCATTAGCCAAATTCCGACTGATCTTTGTACCCCTGATGCAGTCACCCCTCTTGGGATTTTAAAACTTTCTGCCAGCCGTACACTTAATTTTATGAATGTTACCTTAAATGAACAACCCTTACATCTGTTTAATCTGGGTCACTTAACCGTTGCAGATGCTCTGTTAGCTGCGGGTATTGACACGCGGAGTCTCCATGGCAAACCAGGGCTTGGCATCACCATTGATATTAACTCCCAAACCAACTTCTTTCCCGGCACCCATGGCACTCCTAGTCTCATTGAACTAAATGGTCATAAAGCTACCCTTTCTGAACTACTGCAGGAAGATGATGTGATCAAAGTAACCAAAGGCACAAGTGGCACCATGCCCTCTCTTTGTCTTTCCGATATTTTTGATATTCTTCCTTCCTATCTTATTTATATCAATCAAAAGCCTTACGAAATATCTCCGATTATTACTATTAATGATGAATTAGCCCAACCAGATGCAGTACTAGCCGATAGAGACCAAGTACTTTACCGTGTGCCGAGTACCCTAGAAGAAGTTCTGACCGCAACTGGAAACCCTATGGATGTCCCACCTTACCACTATATTATCAATGGCAGTGAACGAGAATATAGTATTTGGCGCAAATATACCATAAACGGAAACACCTCCACAGCTGCCAGTCCCGTAAGCGCCAACGACCAGATCATTATTTCGCCTCTTTGCGAACCAACTCTGGGTGAACTATTAGGGCTCAATAACGACGAGGAGCATTCCATCACCGTATTATTCAATAAAGTTAAGTGCAGTATCCCCCTTCGTCGCTATACGATCATCACGAATGATAAAGTCTCTCAAATCACAGATATTGCCCCCAATGAAAGTTTCATTCATTTTTCTTCTACCGAACAAGAACATCCTATGATTAGCGATGTACTACTGGCTGCCAATTTCAATCCGAAAACCATTCCTCCTGGCAGTATTGTCAAGATTCTTTTAAATAATCAACCGACAGAATATACATCCCTTGTAAAAAACGGTGACGAGATTACTCTTGTGGTAACTTGATTCTTCTAAAACTATACTTATTCTTTTTTGCAAGTGTTTGCAAATTGTGACATACATCACATTTATTCTTTCCCAATACCATTATAATGAATAATGTAATAAAAAATGGTAAGGGGGATATGATTCATGAGCATGTTTTGTCGTCAATGCGAGCAAACCGCTGGAGGTACAGGCTGTACTAAGGTAGGGGTTTGCGGTAAAAATGAGGATATTGCCAGTCTGCAAGATACACTTGTTTTTGGTCTAAAAGGAATTTCTGCATATGCCCACCATGCTAGAGAACTTGGCGCTAGAGATGAACAAGTCGATGCTTTTATGCATGATGCGTTATTCTTTACTCTCACAAATGTTAACTTTAGCTTAGAACGTCATATTGAAATGGTATTAAAATGCGGTGAAATGAACCTTAGAATCATGGAAGTGTTAGATAATGCCCATGTTGCACGCTATGGCTCACCAGCTCCTGCACAGGTATTTACAGGCACTAAAGCTGGCCCTGGCATTGTGATCACAGGTCATGATCTCTTAGATCTTGAAGAATTATTAAAACAAACAGAAGGTACTGGCGTTAACGTTTATACTCATGGAGAAATGTTACCTGCTCATTCCTATCCTGAACTTAGAAAATACAAACACTTAATTGGAAATTTCGGCACTGCATGGCAAAATCAGCGCACAGAATTCGAAAATTTTTCTGGCGCTATTTTAGTAACAACAAACTGTGTAATGCCGCTTACTGACAAATGTTCCTATGGAGATCGCATTTATATGCGTAATATTACAGGTCTACAAGGTGGCAAACAAATCCTTGACCGTGATTTCTCCGAAATTATTGCCCATGCAAAATCCTTACCAGCTCTGCCTGAAACAGCTGGCGACTATACAATTGCTACAGGTTTCCATCATAGTGTTATCCTTAGCTTGGCTGACAAAGTGGTCGAAGCGGTTAAAGCCGGTAAGATCAAACGTTTCTTCTTAATTGGCGGTTGCGACGGCGCCAAACCTGGTCGTAACTACTACACTGAATTGGCACAAAAGGTACCTAAAGATTGCGTAATATTAACCGTAGCTTGTGGTAAATATCGCTTTAACAATTTGGAATTTGGTGATATTGATGGCATTCCTCGCCTCTTGGATTTAGGACAATGCAACAATGCTTTCTCAGGCATTCAAGTAGCAGTAGCCTTAGCTAAAGCATTCAACTGCGGCGTAAATGACCTGCCACTTTCCTTTGTTCTATCCTGGTATGAGCAAAAAGCAGTAGCGATTCTCTTAACTCTGCTTCACTTAGGAGTCAAAAACATTCGAATTGGCCCTACACCACCTGCTTTCATCTCACCAAATGTATTTAAAGTATTAAATGAGTCTTTCGGTTTACAGCTAATTACCACTCCTGATGAAGATCTAAAAGCCATTCTTGGCTAAATAATAAATCCTGGATGAAATTCATCCAGGATTTTTTTATGAATCAGAAAGTATAGAATTTTATTTTTAACGATCTCTTTGAGTGTCTTTTATTTTGACTCTTTCGTACACTTAGGAAATTAAGCGTCTTAAATATTCCACATCCAGAATTCTTATTTTCTGACCGTCAAAATCGATGAATTTATCTTTTTTCAGAGAACTTAACGTCCTTGTTACTGTTTCCCTTGTTGTCCCCACCAGATTTGCTAAGTCTTGTCTCGATAAATCAAGAGCAAGTTCAATTACACCATTGTCTTTGATATCACCTTGTTCCTGGCTTAAGCGCAATAATACTTCTACGGTACGTGACATTACATCATTCAAAGCCAAGTTTTTAATTTTCTGCTGTGCATAGATTAATCGCTGACTTAGCGCTTTTATTAACTGTAGAGCCAGCTCATTATTCGTAAGTACCAGCTGCTCTAAGTCTATATTACGTATCATACCAATACAGGAAGGCTCTACTGCCACAGCAGTCGCCGGATAAGGCCGGTTATTAAACATCAGCACCTCAGCAAAAATCTCTCCTGCCCCTAAGATCTTAATAATATGTTCCCGCCCATCATCAGAAGTTCTAAGAACCTTTACTTTGCCGCTTTTTACATAATGAAAGCCTTCACCCGTATCACCTTCAAGAAAAATAATCATGCCTTTGCGAAAGCGCCGCTCAATTGTATGATTATGAATAATCTCCAATTGCTTTTCCGGCAGCCTTGAAAAAACAGGTATCTCTCTTAGATATTCCCATCCCTCTTTATTGCTTTCCAAAATACTCATCGCCACCTCTCACTACTTTCTTGTTCCTTTGTAAGCAAAAACTGACAGGCAATCGCCTGATAGCCTGCCGCCGCAGCCGTTAATTGATTTACTTTTAGATTCTCATCAGCAATATGCATATCCTTCTCACAGCCAGGACCAAAACCGATGGTAGGAACGTTGGCTATCGCAGCGGAGTAACTAGCATTCGTGGAAATAGTATAGGTGGAAAGTGCAGGGGTAAAACCAGCTTTACCTAAGGCTTGTTGGGCACCACTTACCAATTCATGTTCAGGAGATAGTATCCACCCAGGGAAAAACCGC
This sequence comes from Pelosinus fermentans JBW45, assembly GCF_000271665.2. Lineage (GTDB taxonomy): Bacteria > Bacillota > Negativicutes > DSM-13327 > DSM-13327 > Pelosinus > Pelosinus baikalensis. The sequence goes on from NZ_CP010978.1 coordinate 4,972,802, forward strand.
TTTCCCGATAAATATTGTCCTGTATAGCACTCAAGACCAGACTCAGCAATCCCTACCTCTGCGCTAAAGTCAGCATCCTGGTGCTGCAATACAGCAATGGCTCTATGAATTGGCTGCAAGATATCTGCTTCTAATTCATCCTGGACCATATACCGATCAAATGTAGCCCAACATGTATGGGGCACTGTAGAACTCCCCGGAGAGGGAGCTGAGGCGATACTTACTAGTTCTAGACTCCCCTGCCCTAATGAGCTAACTGAAAAGGTTGTTTGCTTCTTAATCTCTGCTACTAAATTTAACATCATATCACTGGCGTTCTTCCCAGCTAAGGGAACAGCAGAATGAGCGGCTTTTCCTTTCGTCATCACGATCACTTGAGCGCGCCCCCGCTGCCCATAGCAAATCGCCAAATCAGAAGCTTCTCCAACAATCACATAATCTGGCTTCATTACTTGGATCACTTGGCGAAAGGCCAATCCTTCAAACTGCTCCTTACCAACTGTACCGGATACAAATACAGATCCAGATAGTTTATCTTTATATTGGATCAAAGGTGCCAAGCCACATATCATTGCAGACAAAGCTCCCTTCATGCTTACAACCCCACGGCCATACATACGTCCATTCTCAACCAATCCCTCAAAAGGATCATGAATCCATATTTCAGTACCACTCACAGGTATCGTATCGATATGACTATCAAACAACACTTTAGGACCCGGATGGTTTCCGCGAATCTCACCAATTACATTGCCCACGCCATCAATCCAAGCCGAATCATACCCCAAAGCAAGCATCTTCTCTACTAACAAATCTGCAATTTCTTGTTCTTGCCCTGTATAGCTAGGAATTTGCACTAACTCTTGACATGTCTTTATGATCAATTCTTCATCAACTGGCCCAAGGGGTCCACAAATCTGTTGATTATCCATTCTACTTCTCCCTTTTTCTAGGCTAACTTTCAATAGCCGCATTAGAGCATTACAATTATATAAAATTATCAATTTCGATTCCATTCTCACTAAATCCTGCATAATTAAGAAGTATAATAAGAGAAACGCTGCACATCCTTTACCAACATATAAATAATCGAACCACAAAAACACAAAGGATACAAAGGATTGCGGCAGCGGCATCGTGCCTTTGTGGTTCATATTTCGTCCTATCTATGGCAGGAAATCCTCAATCGGTCACGAAAAGAAATAAATGGACTTATCTATTATTCGGTGACGACTGCCATGTATCACACTGATTTGGAGCATATATAGCAACGTTGACTATATGAAGGAGCGCATACATTACCATGATCATCATTGTACTACTACTCTATAGTGCCATTAATTTTTACATTGGGATACGAGGCTGGCAATCCTTACGAAGGAAATCATCTCTTATTTTCTCCATAAGTTATCTCTTTATTTTCAGTCTTTTTGCATTGAGTTACCCTTTGGGCAGTTTAATTCAAAAACTCTCTCCTTCACCCCTTGGTGATACCCTTCTTTTGACTGGTTCCTTTTGGCTCGGCATGATCTATTATTTATTTTTATTTACTCTCTTTATTGATATTCTGCGTTTCATCGATACATACAAACCCTTTTTACCGCTAAAATTAAAACAACATTCTTTGCGGGTGGCTGCCACCGTTTTTCTGGCCACAACCTGTCTGATTGCTTATGGTACGTGGAACGCTCGTCACCCAGTGACCATCAACTATGAGATCACTATACCCAAAACAGCAGGAACAAGTTCTTTAGAAACCTTACAAGTCGTCATGGTCTCTGACATTCATTTGGGACAGATTGTTGATAATCGTCGTTTAAAACGATTAGTCAATCGAATTAATCAACTAGAGCCTGATATTGTACTGATTCCTGGGGATATTATTGATAATGATATCAATGTTCTGCCAAATCAGCATATGATCGAGACATTTCGTAAACTTCGACCTAAACTAGGTACCTATGCGGTATTAGGAAATCACGAATATTTCGATCAGCAAACAGATCTTGCTATTCAATATCTAGAGCAAGGCAATATACATATACTCCGGGATCAATGGACCCTAGTTGATAATAGTTTTTATGTGGTAGGCCGGGATGATCTTGCCAAAATGCGTTATATAGGAGCCTCTCGACAAGACCTGAAAACTATCATGGAAGGCATTGATCATAAGCTGCCGATCATCCTTCTTGACCATCAACCAAAAAATTTACAAGATGCAGTCGATCAAGGAGTTGATTTGCAACTATCAGGACATACTCACTTGGGGCAATTATTTCCGAATAGTCTAATCACGAAAAGACTCTACGAATTAGACTGGGGATATCTACAGAAAGAAAGTTTACAGGTGATCGTTTCTTGCGGCTTCGGTACATGGGGTCCCCCTGTCCGTATTGGCAATTCGCCAGAAATAATTAACCTAACCATTCACTTTGCAAATTGATTCTGGAAATACAAGCTTTCTTTTCTTAAAAAAGAATAATTATTGACAATTATATAACCTCATGCTATTATATAGGCAAACAAAGATATAAATACCCTGCAAGGGGAGTAGCTGTACAGTATCTGCCGTCAACACGGATTCATCCCGGCTATACTGGCAATCATAATTGCAAGCAAGACCTTGCCTCATATCTAACAGTATGTGGGCAAGGTCTGTTTACTATATCTTGATTTTTACTCAAAAAACAAAATCAAAAAGGAGGCTTTTTTATAATGAACAATCTAAAAACAACCTTATTGTTAGCAGCCCTAACAGGTCTATTAATGGCAATTGGTGGTCTATTTGGCGGCAGATCCGGAGTAGGTATCATGCTGATAGTCTCCTTGGCTATGAATTTAGGGAGTTATTGGTTTAGTGATAAACTGGTTCTGCGTATGTACAGTGCCCGAGAAATTACAGCTGAGCAAGGACCTGACCTCTTCAAACTGGTAGCCAATCTTGCTCATAGGGCAAACTTGCCGATGCCTAGAGTTTACGTAATTGATTCCGATGTCCCTAACGCCTTTGCTACAGGACGCAGTCCTCAATATGGTGTTGTCGCAGTTACTACCGGGATTATGAAAACTCTATCTTATGACGAATTGTCAGGTGTTATCGCCCATGAATTAGCTCATATTAAAAATCGTGATACACTCATTAGTACCGTTGTTGCTTCAATCGCAGGCGTTATTACCTGGATTGCCCACATGGCTCAATGGTCAGCTATCTTCGGTATGGGTCGCAGCAATGAAGACGATAATGGCGGCGGTCTTCTAGGTACACTATTTACCATCGTATTAGCCCCAATTGCTGCAACTCTTATCCAATTAGGAATTTCTCGTTCAAGAGAATATATGGCCGATGAAATTGGTGGTGCCATTTCAAACAATCCATTAGCATTAGCAAGTGCTTTAGAGAAAATTGATTATTATGCCAAACATAAAGTGCTGCCTGCTTCCACACCATCTACCTCCCATTTATTCATCATTAACCCATTAAGCGGGACGGGACAATGGATGACGAACTTATTTAGCACTCATCCAGCTACCGCCGAGCGTGTAGCACGTCTCAGAGAACAAGCCCGCAACAGGTAATATAAAAAAGGAGACTGCCTTCACCATAGGTCTAAAAGACTTATGGTGGGGGCAGCCTCCTTTTTTATATTTACTCTGTGCATTGACAGCTTTTTATGTTTAAGTAGATTAACAATCATAGTCAAAACCAATAATTTTGATTGTTATTATGAATTTTACGCATGGCTAGTAATGATATATACTACTTATATAACATGGAGGCGAAGAAAATGTACATTTTAAAATGTATTGCTCAAATTGGTGGATTACTAGGAATTGCCCTAATGGGTAATAAACTAACGCAGGTATTTGATTTACATTTCCCTGGTAGTATATTAGGAATCTTATTTATTTTTCTTTTATTAGAAGCAAAAATCATTTCTTTAGAATGGGTCGAGACAGGTGCCAACCTTCTCATTGCAGAGTTAATTCTATTTTTTATTCCATCAGCTGTCGGAGTGGTTCAATATAAACAGTTAATCATAACCAATGGAGCAAGTTTTGGATTCGTCATTTTTCTTAGCACCGTAACGGTGATGATTTCTACGGGATTACTTGCCGAATTCTTAAATAAGATAGGAAAGGGACGATAATATGTTAGCAGGATTTAGTTTTATTATTACAATTCTTAGTTATGTAGGAGCCAAACTTCTATATAGAAAAAAGCAATCCGTTTTTTTATCACCATTAGTCATCTGCCCTTTTGTATTAATCAGTTTGCTATTATCATTCCATGTTTCTTTAGAAACCTATTCTGCAGGTACACAATGGATTACGGATATGCTGCAGCCGGCAATCGTCGCTTTTGCAGTTCCCTTGTATAAATATCGAGCATTATTAAAGAAATATGCATTAGAAATTGCCCTTGGTGTTTTCGGAGGTTCGATCATTGCAATCGTATCTTCTGTTATGTATGGTAAATTGTTTCATTTGACGCCGCAACTTCTCGATAGTTTGGCGCCACGCTCCATTACCACTCCCATTGCGATGAATATTTCTCAAACCATTGGTGGCTTGCCTGCCATGACAGCTAGTTTTGTAATCGTAACAGGTATTGCAGGGATCGTTGCAGGTCCTTTTATTCTAAAATGGCTTCCCATTCATCATCAAGTTAGTAAAGGTATGCTTCTAGGAATGGGGGCACATGGAGCAGGAACAGCACAGGCATATGAAATAGGTTCTATCGAAGGGGCAATCGCAAGCTTAACAATGATTGTTGCTGGTATTATTACAATTATGGTAGCACCTATACTCGTACCTCATCTGCATTAAACCTCTGCAGTTCGAAAAATTCCTCACTAAATGATCTATAGTTTTAACGCAGATGAGGTACTAATCCCCATCATAATATAAAGGCAAAGTCAGCAAGATTCACGTAATGAAAACTGATGTTTTGGATAAAATAGAATGTATATAGTGGTGTAATTGATGCTGCAAATAATAATTTTAAGGGTTTTTTCAAATATCCTCCCATAATATATGCAGGAAAATAGTCATATATAGTATAATAAAGCTATACGATATGTAACTACTGAATCAATAGAAATAATAAGTATGTAAATACGATATCAAACTAACAAATTCTTTAGTTAAAATGTATCATATTAAGGAAGGAGCATATATTAATGGCTTTAATTAACGAAAACTATTTGAAACTCCCTGGCAGTTATTTATTTGCAGAAATCGCAAAGAGAGTTACAACTTTTAAAGCAGAATTTCCAGAAGCAAATATCATTCGATTGGGAATTGGTGATGTTACACAGCCTTTAACCCCTGCTGTCATTGAAGGCTTACACAAAGCCGTGGATGAAATGGCACACGCCGAAACATTTAGAGGCTACGGGCCAGAACAAGGTTATAACTTCCTCATCAAAAAGATCATTGAAACTGATTATCGTTCTAGAGGTGTCGAACTTGAAGAAGATGAAGTCTTCGTCAGTGACGGTTCAAAAAGCGATGTAGGTAATATACAAGAAATTTTTGGTGTACATAACAAAGTTGCGATTACTGATCCTGTATATCCTGTATATCTGGATACCAACGTAATGGCGGGTAGAACAGGTGGTTTTTCTAATGGCATCTTTGAAAATGTCACCTATTTAATCTGCAATGCAGAAAATAGTTTTGTTCCAGAGTTACCTACGGAAAAAGTAGACCTTATTTACTTATGTGTTCCTAATAATCCTACAGGTACCACACTTTCTAAAAAAGAATTAAAAAAATGGGTTGAATATGCAAGAACAAACAACTCAATTATCTTATTTGATTCTGCTTATGAAGCATATATCCAAGATCCAGAGCTTCCTCACAGCATCTATGAAATCGAAGGTGCCAAAGAAGTCGCTATTGAGTTTCGTTCTTTCTCCAAAACAGCCGGATTTACTGGTACTAGATGCGCCTATACCGTTGTACCTAAAACCGTTCTGGCTCTTACTGCCAATGGCGAGAAACACCCCTTAAATAAATTATGGAACCGCAGACAAACGACCAAATTCAACGGTACTCCTTATATTATCCAAAAAGGTGCGGAAGCGACTTATACTCCTGAAGGTCAAGCCCAAATCAAGAGTGTAGTAAAATATTATATGGATAATGCAAGAATCATTAAGGAAGGCCTAGAAAGTATTGGCATACAAACCTTCGGTGGCGTAAATGCACCTTACATTTGGCTGAAAGTACCAAAAGGACTTGATTCTTGGTCTTTCTTCGATAAACTGCTCCATGAAGTACATATTGTAGGTACTCCTGGTACTGGCTTTGGTCCATCTGGCGAAGGTTATTTCAGATTGACAGCCTTTGGCAACAAAGAAGCTACCATTGAAGCAATTGAAAGAATTAAAAACAAATTAAGTTTATAAGTAAAGCGCTAATGCGTCATTTTAAAAATAAAACCTTTTGAACCGCGAAGACACAATCGAAAATCAGGAAACGGCTATTTACGCCGCTTCCTGATTTTTTTATAAATCGAAATGTTAAAATGAACTTATGATTCAATCGTATTCTCAGTATTATCTTGTTCCGCTGTTACATTTGAGGAACTAAGATTTGCTTCCTTATTTTCCTGTGTAAGGCTCAGGTTGTATGCAGGACCAACAATATACATCGATCTGCTTTATATATCGGAGATCTTTCTTTGAAATTCCTTTGAATTCTTTTAATTGTCTTTGATTTTGTTAAAATTGTTATTATTTTTGAGTCTAACTTCCAGATTCGTTTTTACCCGCGCTAAAACGTCTTGCCAATCACCTCTATGATTTTGACGAAAAATTCGTATCGTTGGATACCAAAGACTCTCTTGTCCTTTTTCCTGCCAGCGCCAATCAGGGTCAACGGACAAAAGCAGCCATGTTTCTTTCCCCATAGCTCCTGCTAAATGCGCAACTGCCGTGTCTACCGTTATTATCAGATCCAGATTCTCAATCAGCCCTGCTGTTTCGGCAAAGTCACTGATATTCTCATGAAAATCAATTACTTGATGCGAAACCGTTTGTAGATCGGCAGCTTTTTCATCCATTTGCAAGCTTACCCAAGTTACCTCCTGGAGAGAAAAAAGCTGCTTGAACACATGAAAAGGAATGGATCGATTTTTATCATTTTTATGATTTGGATTACCGGCCCAAACAACACCAATGGTAAAAGACTGATCCTTTATTTCTTTTTTCAGAATCTCACTCCAATTGTTTATCAGGTTAGAATCTGCTTTTATATATGGAATGGGGCTAGGAATCGTATCTAATGTAGTATGAAACATATATGGCAAACTTGGTAATGGACAGGAAAACTTATACTCTCCCACCATCTTTTCGTCAGTTTGGATTATAATATTCTCAAAAGAAGCAGACATTAATCGTTCTAGCTGTTTGGGAAGGAACAAAACTACTTCGGAAGCCACTTTTTCAATTTCTTGAGCATATCTTACAAAATGAATCGTATCACCGAACCCTTGTTCATGAAACAATACTATTTTTTCTCCTATTAGCTCTTCTACCTTCCTATGAGTGCATTCAGAATCACAGGCATTAAAGATTTTGCGGCGCAGTTCATACCCTCTCCAGCCTTTCTCATACTGTCCCTGAAGTAAATATAAGACGCCTAATGCAAACTCAGCTTCTTTAAAGTCAGATCGCAGTCTGATAGCCAATTCAAGATGATTTTCAGCCTCATCTAATCGCTCCATCTGCTTGAGCACCATCCCAAGGCGAAAATGTGCTTCTGGAAAACCAGGTTCGTGACTTATCGTTTCGCGAAGACAAATTTCTGCTTCCTCCAGAAAACTTGTCCTAGAAAATAGCGTTCCTAAATTAAATAAAGCTTCAGCATAATCCGCCTTTAACTCTAAAGCACGCTGAAGATAGAATTCTGCTTCATTTAGATTATTTATATTAATTAATAGTGCACCTATACCATTATAAGCTTCAGCATAATCTGGTTTTAAAGAGATTGCTTGATGGAAAAGCTCTAATGCTTGCAATGCATCTCCTTCATGTGCCAGTGCAAGTCCCTGACTAAAACATAATTCTGCATTCATATGATTACTTTCCTCACTTTGATGCGATAACAAAAGTACTGATAGTCTACCTATAAAACTAAAAAGGAACCACAAAGGCGCAAAGGACACAAAGGGTTTTATTTATATTTTTGGTGCACTCCTTCGTGTGCCGCATCAGCGGCATTGTGTCTTTGTGGTTCATAATATCTTATCCTTTTTTAACCCCAATTCAAATCTTCGCTATCGCCGATTTATACAATTTTCGATTATTTAACAACCAAACTTTATCGGAAAACGCTCCATCTTCTACCTTTTCTAATGCTCGTCCCATATCATACATTCTCGCATCCATGATATCCAGATAATGCAGTATTTCAGCCTCGGGTATCATTGGTCTTTTAGGACTGCCAAACTCTGGTTCATAATGATGGGACAAGACCATATGCTGCAAAAGCAGGGAGGCTTCCGGGTCGGCTCCCACCTCTACAGCAGTCTGATCAATCATTTTTATTCCTTGGATGATATGTCCTAAGAGTTCTCCCTCTACCGTATATTCAGAGACAATCCCCAATTCACTGGCATTCATCTCCGCTATTTTTGCAATGTCATGGAGAATGATGCCTGCAAATAGCAAGTCCCGATTAAGACTTACATATACCTCACTTACCTTTTCACCCATTTTCAACATAGTGGTAATATGATATAAAAGACCGGAACGAACGGCATGATGATTTTGCTTTGCTGCCGGATATAATAGCAGCTTCTCTTTATTACCAACAACTAAAGTACTGACAATTTGTGCAATATCAGCATTTTCAATCATACCTATATATTTTTCAATTTCCTCATACATCGCTTCTGGGCTGTAGGGGGCAACGGGCACGAAATCACCAATATCTAACGCATCTTCTTGTGTCGCAGCTCTGATTTTATCAATTTTAAGCTGCAGCCTGCTCTGCCATTCTGAAACGCTTCCCCGTATTCTGACTAACATATTCACAGTGTATTTCGGTTCCGTTTCTGTATTATAATCCCAAAGTTTTGCATTAATTTCACCAGTGGGATCCACTAATGTTAAATCAAGATAACTTTTATTATTACTGGTTGTTTTGTATTCAGCAGCCTTCACAAGAAAAAAGCTCTGAATTAGGTCACCAGACTGAAAATCTCTAATTTTTTTAGTTTCCATCCTTACTCTCCCTTACTCTCATCCTTTTCATGCCCTTTTGCAGCAGGCACCGGAAAGTTAATATCATATTTCATACAAATCATCCGAATGATCACAGTGACAAAAAAACATAAATACATCGGACCATTTCCTAACAAAAACGGTTTCGAATAGAAAAAACATATCGCTCCTGCAATAGAAGCTACTGCATATACTTCTTTTCGAAAAATAAGGGGGATATCCCTCACAAATACATCTCGAATCAAGCCGCCACCTACACCGCTGAGTACAGCCATCATAACGGTGATAAATAACCGATGATACTCATATAAAAATGACATATTTGCACCCGCCGCCGTAAAAGCCCCCAGTCCTACGGCATCACAGATCACAATAACATTATTGAATTTATTAATCCACTGATAATTTATACTTACAATAATAGCCGTAACCAAACTGATAATAGTAAAAAAGGGATAGACAAAGGCTGTAGGAGGATTAATCCCAATTAAAACATCCCGTACAATACCTCCGCCAACTGCCGTAGTTAGCGCTAACATAAACACGCCAAACAAATCTAAGTGTTTGTGTATCCCCGTCAAAGCTCCTGCTGCTGCAAAAGCAATGGTTCCAATCACTTCAATAATATTCAATACTTCCATTTATTACTCCTTGTTCTGTTACTCTTTCCTCAGCTCTTTGTGACGATAACAATGGGTTATATGGTCATTAACCATACCAACTGCCTGCATATAGGCATAACAAATCGTCGGCCCTACAAAAGAAAACCCCTTTTTCTTCAAGACCCTGCTCATTTCCTTTGATTCTAACGTCTCTGTGGGAACCTCATCCAGAGAAGACCAGCTGTTTTGTCTAGGCGAACCGCCAATAAACTGCCACATATACGTTGAAAAACTACCCGTTTCCTGTTGTACTTGCAAAAAGGCTCTGGCATTTTTAACAATAGCTGACATCTTTAAAGAATTACGAATCAATCTAGGGTCAGACATCAATTTTAACATTTTTTCCTCATCATAAACAGCAATTTTAGCTGCAGAAAATCCATCCAGCACTTCACGATAAGCTTCACGCCTTTTTAATATAGTAATCCAGCTTAACCCTGCCTGCAAGCCTTCTAAGAGCAGAAATTCAAACAACTTATCATCATTATATTGAGGCACTCCCCATTCGGTGTCATGATATTTCTGATATAGAACATCAGCTGTTACCCAGCCACACCGCTGTATTTCATGAGAAGTACATAACACATCATTTTTTTTCATATAACTACTCCCATTACTTCTTTTTTATCCTATTTTCTACAAAATCACCTTTCCCTACTTCCATACCAAATTCACAAATTCCTGCATAGAAAAAAGCTACACGTCCTTTAAAACATAGCCGTTTATGAACCACAAAGACGCAAAGGACACAAAGGGTTTAAATTCTTTGTGCTCTCCTTAGTGTGCCGCGGGCAGCGGCATTGCGCCTTTGTGGTTCATAACTCTTATATTAGAAAAAACACCAAGACTCCTTGCCTATCGCAAGTCGTCTTGGAGTTTTTCTAAACCCTAGATTATCTAAGCTATTTTATTAGCATTATCGACAGTAAAAGCATTGCCGATAATTGGTTTATAGTCAAACACATCCTTGTTGCCAGCCTGCATCACCAAATGGCTTAAGTGGGGAAAATCACTTCTGTTAACATGGCATTTCATACCATATACGACTTGCCATGCAGTCACCACTTCCTCTAATGCTGCATTTCCAGCCCGTTCGCCAATCCCCCCGATCGTTGTACTTGCCAGTTCAGCCCCGGCGGCAAGCGCTACCAAGGTATTGGCATTGGCTAAACCAAAATCATTGTGCATATGAACTTCTACCGGCAATGGGCAGCGAGGAATCAATTCCTGAAAGATAGAATGCACCCCTAATGGATTTAGGCAACCTACCGTATCCGCATAACGAATGCGAACTGCTCCCAATTCTGCCGCTATATTTGCAACTTGCAGGAAATACTCCCGATCCCCTCGTGAAGCATCTTCTGCTCCTACAGAAACCGTACAGCCAAAGCTTTGTGCCAACAATATGGATTGTTTTAAATTCTCCAGTACCCATTCTCTGCTTTTTTTTAATTTTTGTTCAATATGCAAATCAGAAACAGGAACAGAGATATGCAGATGGGAAAAACCACAAGATACTGAAGACAGAATATCATTTTTAAGGGCACGATTCCAAGCAATCACCTTAGCTTGCAGCCCAGCAGACAAAATCATCTTCATCGCTTCTTGCTCTTCTTCTCCCATAACAGGAACCCCTGCCTCAATCCAGGTAACTCCCGCCTTATCTAGTGCCATGGCAATATTTAATTTATCCTGAGCAGAAAAAACAATGTTTGGGGACTGTTCTCCATCTCTTAGGGTAGTATCCACAATCTCAATTGTTCTTGCATCCTGCATAATGATCTATCCTTCCTGCTTTACCTGTATAGCTTGATATAACTCCCATAATGCATGATCATCTACTTGCTTTTTTTGCCTCACTGCTAACCTACGAACTTGTTTTAATAAAGTTTGCGCGTGAGCGTCAGATATGCTAATATTCCACTGCCGAAACTTAGCTTGGATAGATGCATTTCCTGAATGCTTGCCAATTACTAGTTGTCTGGTTAACCCGACTTCTTCGGGAGAAAAAGCTTCATACATCTGAGGATTTTTGATCACTCCATCTACATGAATCCCTGACTCATGAGCAAAAATATCCTGGCCAATAATCGCTTTTGTTTTCGTCAGGGTTAGCCCCATAGCAAACAATATTTGGGAACAAATCAACGCTAAATGCCCCGTTTGTTTACTTGCTTTTCCTAGTAACCGTTTTTGCGCCATGATAAGTTCTTCCACAGCAGCATGCCCCTGCAAACCGATACCAGCTACTGCTGCTGCAATTCGTTTCACACCAACTTGTAAGGCAGCTAATGCATTACCGGTAGCCAAGCCATAGGCATTATGTCCATGAAATTCTAAACAAACAGGTATTTTAATCAATAAAGAAGCCAAAATTCTCGAAGCTGCTACCGGATCCAAAAGGCTCTCTTTATCCCCATATATAAACGAATCGATTCCATCAATGGGAATATCTCGCCAGAGAAAACAAAGTTCTTCTATTGAAAATCGGGAAGCATTTTCTATACAAAATCCAATATTCATACCTAGTCGCTGGGCAGTAAAAAAGGCTGTACAAACTGTACTCGTCAGGCCTTGCCCCAAATGTGGAGTGCAAGCAATGATAACATTTTTAAACCCTAACTTATCGGCCAATGCGACTTCCGCTAAAGTGCCATTAATTTTCCCGCGTATATGTTTTTGCTGATATAGATTCAACTTTGGCAGACCATGTTTCTCCCAATCAACTACTTTACAATCAATCACATCCACTGGAAGCTTTTGCAAAAGCTCTAGCAAGGGATTTATCTGTCCATTGTCCATTCCTACTCGCAGACCTTCTTGTAACGTTTGATCTACCCAAATCATTTTTCACAAACTCTTTTACTAATATAAACGTGAGTTTCAGCAGGTGCTGTCTTTTCTACTTCACCAACTAAATTACCACCTGTCAACTCTGCTTCCAGCCAAGGAGGAATATGATTGCAAAGGACCTCTAGACGATAGAATTTCCCTTGCCGCAAGAACGGCAACAGCACTTGTTTGGAAGTAATTCCACCAGTATTTTCCTGAACCTCTTTAATGGATATATAATAATCGCCCTTTTCTCTTTCTATGGGTAAAGGAATTACATTGTTGCCCTGGGATTGCTCCTCCTCTTCCTTGTCTTCTTCTTGCTTTAACACATAATCTAGAAAAGATAACGGCTTTTGCTTTCCTTCAAATTCCCAAATACTGCACTGATTTTTTTCCAATTCAAAGTAAGGTACACCAACGACAGCGCAGCCTACAAAAATCTTACATTGGTCTAAAAACAAAATGATCTCAGCCATCTGCCGACGCAAGCCAACCAATCCAGCTTCCTTATCTAATGAAAATTTTTGTTCTCTGATAACCTTCCAAGACCCTTGTACTTTTTGATAAATGACAATGGCATTCGCCTCATCTAAAGAGCTGGTTACGCCATTATCATTTATACAGACTGCGACTTCTGAATACACAGCAATCCCTCCCCCTTTCCTATACACCTAAGATCTACATTCTATTAAAGTGCTAAACGTTCCACTATATTACCGCCTTCAATATGCTCTTCCATAATGGTTTCTACATCATCAGGAGTAACCCCCTTATACCAGGTACCACCAGGATATATAACAACCACAGGTCCTTGCTCACAGATACCGAAACAGCCTGTATTATTCACAAATACCTCACCACCCAAATCCCGGTCCTCAATTTCCTCCATGAATTTTGCCACCAATTCCACGCCGCCTTTCGTATGGCAGTAACCTTTCTGTTGACCATTTGCTCTTGAGCTGGTACAAACGAAAATATGAAACTTTGGTTTATTCATCATGATTAGACCCTTCCTTTCAAATTGCTTTTTTCATCGTTAACTGTTCTACTGCATAAGACAATCCCTCTTCAACGGTATAACAATACTCCACACTCACAATACCATGTTCTAATAGTCTTTGTTGTCCATGATAACCAATGCGCATGGTCAAAACGGCGTTACAATCTTCAATCGCTTGAATTGCTGCGTTCTTTCGTCCCTCTTTAGAATCTGAATCATCACACTCTGAAGCACCAGAGCAATATTGCTCAACTTTGCGTCTCTCCACAAGGGTAAAGGATTTATCATTTACCTGGTAAATTAAAAATTCTGTCGCATGCCCAAAATGTTGATCTACTAATTTTCCATGCTTAGAGGTAACTGCAATCTTATATTCTTTACCAATCTGCTTAGCCAGAAAAACAGATTTTTCTGGTTCTGGCTTGGTCATACGAAACTCATTAGACCTGTCATTGCCTAAGAGTCCAACTGCATCAGCCCGACACTGCTTACAGTGTCTCATCTGCTGCATTTCAAGCTGACAGAGATCTCTCATTTCATTAATTTCTTTCATGCTGGTTTGCGGAAATTTTTCAAACGCACTTCCGGGAGCAGGAATCAGCGGCATGATGTTCGTGATAAAAACCCCTAATTCTTTCATTTTCTTTACGACTTCCGGAATATGATGATCATTGATTCCTTTTACCATGACAATATTGATTTTAACCAGTACACCATGCTCTACCAGATAGGCAATGCCTTTCAATTGATTTTGAATCATCAATTCAGCGCCAGCTACTCCTGTATAGCTTTTGCCCTCATAATTCACAACTTTATAAAGCCGCGCCCCAATGTTAGGATCAAGACAATTCACCGTAACGGTAATATGCTTTATGCCCAGTTCTACAAGCTCTGCTGCATAGTAAGGCAGCATTAAACCATTGGTTGACAAGCAAAATATAATATCCTCACCTTTTGCCTTAATTAATTCAATGGATTTTCTTGTAACATCCCAATTTGCCAAAGCGTCTCCAGGACCGGCAATCCCTACTACACTTAAATTTTCAATATTTTCTTTGACCCAGGAAAATTTTTGGCTGGCAAGCTCTGGTGTCAGCACTTCACTCGTTACTCCTGGTCGGCTTTCATTTACACAGTCAAATTTACGATTGCAATAATTACAGCTGATATTGCACTGGGGTGCCACTGGCAAATGCATCCGCGCATATTTATGATGGGCATCCGCATTATAACAGGGATGTTTGCTCTCTTCCATATCCTTCACCTCAATTTCCCCTAGCATTGCAGGGTATTTTTACTTACTACGAGCCAGCTACCCTTGCTGATAGAATTTTTCATACATAGAGCTTCGATATGATTTATATTTGTTTTCCAGCAGAGTATTGGTGATGCGATCCAACAACATCATTGTACCCGTATAACCTACAGATAAAAGTCGCTGTCCTCCTACCCGATCATGAATGGGAAACCCCAGTCTCACGAGAGGAATATCACCTTTTTCTGTAAGATATCGACCATCGGAAGGACCAATTCCAATATTGACTTTTCCTTCCTTACTGGCAGCTAAGATATGAGAGAAATCTGTTTCAATTAATATCTTACTTTGTTCTACGCACTCAGCTACTGCTGCTGTTACTAATTGATTGAACTTCCCGATTTGACTGCCTGTAGCCACAACTGCTGGGAAAACGCCATTTTCTACACAAATTTTGGTTACCGCATAGACCATTTCCGGCTCACCAAAAATAACACTTCTTCCTTGAAAATTATATTTATGAGAGTCAATCATCCCATCTAACAAACGTCCACGCTCTTGTTTAATACTTTCCGGAACATTCTTTCCAGTAATTTCTACTAAGGTATTGATAAATGCATCTGTACTTTCCACACCCATGGGTATGGCTATATTGTATAAAGGAATACCAAATTCTTCTTCCAAATATTTTCCTGGAGAAATCCCATCCTCTATGGTTATTCCCATTTGGATGGTCGCTACAGCCCCGCCCATAGATCGTATATCCGTTATTTTAGTCCCGCCATTGCTCATCTTGGTATAAGGTTTTGCAAAAGGGCGATCCAGGGTATCGGAAAAATCAGGATATAATACATATTCAATTTGCATGAGAGCTAACATACGCTTTATTTCACGAATATCAGCAGGACTGATGTTGGGAATAATAATATTTATTTTGTTATTTTTTTCTACAGCTTCCGTTAGCTGCATCAATATTCTTTTTAGAGTAAAAAAATAACCTTCAAAGTGACTTCCGCCATAGCCAGGCGTGGAAGCCGTAACAATAGGAAACTCTTCCATCTCTTTATCAATGAGATATTGACCCGTAATTCTCTCAATATCTTCACCAATGGTTTCTGCTAAGCAAGTCGTTACAATACCAATCAAAGCGGGATGATATACCTTCCTAATATTGTCCAAAGCTTGTCTAAGATTCTTTTCCCCGCCGTATATGGTGCCTTTTTCATTTAAAGAAGAAGATCCTACATCAACAGGCTCGTTAAAATGTTCGGCAATATGCCTGCGCATGTAGGTACTACAGCCTTGGGACCCATGAACAATAACCATGGACTGTTCGATTCCCTTTAATGCTAATATGCCGCCCATTGGCATGCACATATTGCAGGGATTCTCATTCACATTCCGAAAAGGCACATTCTCTTTGTTTTTTTCAGCCATGGTTCGCCACCCCGCTTTTCATTCCCAATGCATTAAGACTCTTCCATACAGGAGAACAGACGGTAGAATATACTTCTTCAGCAAAATTAATGGCACCCTCAAAACCGCTTAAAGGATGTTTGCGATCATGATTATGATCAATAAAGGCAATCCCTAATTTATAGGCCAAAGGCCGTTCTTTTACTCCGCCTACTAGTAGATTAGCACCCTTTTCCATCATGAATTTTTCCAGTTCAGCAGGATTCGCATCATCTAGAATCACCGTACCGTCATCCACTAACTCATTCATGATTTCATATTCCTCTTTTCTGCCGGTTTGCGTACCAATCATCACTACATCAATACCAATTTCCCTAAATTGCTTAATCAGAGAAATAGCCTTAAATCCTCCACCAACAAAAATGGCAGCCTTCTTGCCTTCCAGCTTAGTCCGATAGCCTTTGATAATGTCTTCTACTCTAGCAGTTTCTTTAGCAATCAACTCCTCTGCCTTAACAATCATAGACTCTTCTCCTAAAGCAGCCGCAATATTGCGCAATGAGGTGGCCGTATCCTCAATACCTAAAAAGGATATTTGAATATAAGGAATCTGGTAGAGTTCTTCCATTTTTCCCGCAAGATAGATCATCGATCCAGCACACTGTATGATGTTTAGCTTGGCCTTAGGGGCTGATTTCAAGGCTGTATAATGCGAATCACCCGTAAATGTAACGTTTAATTCTACCCCCATCTGCCGTAAATAATTTTGAATGATCCAAGCTTCCCCAGCCAGATTAAAGTCACCTAAATAGTTAATACTATTGTTCTTTTCGATTACTGCAGGCGCAGAGGGTTTTATCAAACGAAGCAACGCATCTCCTGCTGCCCTGTAGCCTGCAGATTTATTACCAATAAATCCGCTAGACTCTACTGGTATCACTTCAATATTATGTCTTCGAGAGGCGGCGTTGCAAATGGCTTCCAAGTCATCACCAATTACGCCGACAATACAGGTTGAATATACAAATACTAGTTTTGCCTGATATTTATTCACCAGTCCATCAATTGCTGCTGCTAATTTTTTTGCGCCGCCAAAAATAATGTCCTGCTCTTTCAAATCGGTAGAAAAGCTATTGCGATATAATTCAGCACCACTACTCAGGCTGCCGCGAATATCCCAGGTATAAGTGGCACAGCCAATTGGTCCATGTACCAAATGTATGGCATCTGTAATTGGATTGAGCACGACTCTGGCTCCACAATACACACAAGCCCTTTGGCTTACACAGCCGGCAGAACTGTCCGTATCACATTTAAGCTGTTTCTTATTCTTACCTTTCGTAACAATAAAATCATCTCGTTCTGTAATGCTTCCTGCAAGATCTTCAGCCATAGTACATCTCACTCCTCTCCTAAAAACTGTGCCAAAAAAATGGTTTACTAAAACAGCTAAAAAATTGAACCACAAAGGCGCAAAGGACACAAAGGGGACTATTTATATATTTATGTTCGTCTTTGTGTGCCGCACCAGCGGCATTGTGCCTTTGTGGTTCAATCATTAAAGATATTACAAAAAGTCTATCTACATTACCAATTCAAAGTCTTCATCTTTGGCATCTCTGTCTGCTCTGTCTAACAGGGCGTTACTAATCATCTCAATCAGTCTCATGGCACCATGATAACCAACAATCGGCAAGTAAGAATGAACACTTCTATCTAAAATTGGGAACCCGACTCGCATAAAAGGAACATCTTCCGCCCGGGCAATATATTTTCCATAGGTATTGCCAATCAATAGATCTACAGGCTGATTTTTAATCCATTGGTGCAAGGTAAATAAATCTCCTGCACTTTTCACATTAGCCTCAATCCCAGCACCTTTCAGCATACTATTAATGTCATCTTCAAAGCTTCCTGCTGCAGAATTGGAAGAACCACCTGGCGTCCCCGTCAGCACATGAAGAGGAACCATTCCTAAGCTTAATACAAACTCTGTTAAACCCGTTACAATATCAGGATCGCCAAAGATCGCTACGGTTTTCCCATGAAAATGGAAATGAGTGTCGGTCATAATATCAACCAGCTGACCTCGTTCTATTTCTATTTCTTTTGGAATTTCGCGGGCAAAGCTATTACGCAAGGTCATTAATAACGCATCCGTAGCTTTGATTCCAATGGGTGTTTTAAGGGTAGCTACAGGAACTTTGTATTCTTTGTTTAAAAGATCAGCGGGATCACTAGAGGCAAAGCGACCAAGGGCCAGAGTGATCTGAGAGTTTCCTGTATCCTTTAACTGTTCCACAGTTGTACCACCCTCAGGATACATCTCAAATTCTCCCGTCATCGGTGAATCCACGACTCCTGATGTATCAGGGAACATAATATATTCAATGCCCATGCTTTCTACCAAGCGTTTTATTTCCCGCATATCTCCAGGATTGACGAAGCCAGGAATAATATTGGCTTGTTCTTTTTTCTCTGGCGACGTACTTTCTGCTAAATAGCTAACCATCGCTTTTGTCATATTGGAGAACCCTGTGATATGGGACCCAACATAACTAGGAGTGTTCGCATGAATTACCAGTTTCCCCTCAGCCACTTCCGCTGTTTTTATAATACTGGAAACATCATCGCCAATGGTTTCTGTTAAACAAGTAGTGTGTATGGCCATAACATCCGGTTTATAGATGTGAAAAACATTTTGTATCGATGCTTTTAAGTTAGCACCACCGCCAAATACGGATGATCCTTCTGTAAAACAGCTAGTGGAAGCCATAACGGGATCACGGAAATGACGAGTTAAATGCATACGATGGTAAGAGCAGCACCCTTGTGATCCATGGCTATGAGGCAAACATTTGTGAATCCCCAGAGCAGCATACATAGCGCCAATTGGCTGACAAGTCTTAGCAGGGTTAATAATACCGCCACTTTTACGTTCGGTTATATCTTTTGGTGTACAATCTAACATACTATGCCACTCCTTCCTCAGTTACTGATCCTTCTAGTAAAGGTTGATTTTTCCATGGTGGGGTTATAAAATTCCAAGTTGGTGAGGCAAATCCCATACTGATATCTTCAGCGAATTTGACAGCACCATTAAAACCAGCATAAGGTCCGCTGTAATCATAGGAATGTAATTGTTTCGAGTTAATACCCATTTTTTGAATGACATATTTATCCTTGATCCCGGAAGTGAAAATGTCTGGTTTCAATGCTTTTATAAATTCTTCTGTTTCAAAATGATTTAAGTCATCAACAATGATGCTGCCATCTTTCATGTCAAAGCGCATGCCTTTATACTGACCTAAAGGTATTTTGGCTTTTAATTCTTCCAGTTTTTCTGGTGATACTTTCAAACGGAAGCGTTTTTCATCAGCTTCTGCTGTATAGTGAGGAATGTTTTTACTATCTGCATCTGTTTTAATGGTAGGAATCACTTCACGACCTTCATAATCATCCCGATGAGCAAACTCATATCCGGCTAATAAGGTCTCAATGCCTAGTTCACTAAATAGATTTTGGAAATGATGACCCCGGGATCCGCCAACAAAACAAAAGGCTGTTTTCCCTTCACAAATCTTTTTATATTGGTCAAATATCGGCTCAATTCTTGCCAATTCGCTAGCAATTACCGCCTCTGTCTTCAAGGTCAGTTCTTTGTCATCAAAATAAAGAGCCATGTTGCGCAAGGATTCAATTGTCCCTTGGATTCCGATAAAGTTAACCTTAAGCCAAGGTGTACCATATTTGGTTTCTAGCATCTCAGCAATATAGTTAATGGAGCGGTGACATTGCACCAAGTTAAGTTCTGCAGTATGAGCATTTTTAATTGCTTCATAAGACCCATCCCCTGTCATAACCGATACTACATGATAGCCGATTTCTTTGAGGATACGCTCTACTTCCCAGCCATCGCCACCGATGTTGTATTCCCCGAGAAGATTAATCGGGAACTTAGCAGGAGCTTGTTCTTGGTCCCCAGTACCAATTACCTTTTCCATTAAAATGTTATTGGCAATATGATGACCTGCGGATTGACTAACCCCTTTATAGCCTTCACAACTAAAAGACAGTACTTGCACTCCATGCTTTGCTTCTGCCGCTTTAGCAACAGCGCCCATATCATCACCAATCAATCCTACAGGGCAGGTAGCAGAAAGAGTAATGGCCTTAGGATGAAAGATTTCCATAACTTCATCAATTACCTTAGCCAGTTTCTTTTCCCCACCAAAAACAATATCACTTTCTTGCATATCCGTAGATATGCAGTAATTAATAAAATTCTGTTTTGGATCGTCGGATTTCGCTTTATTCCTCCGTGTATTCCACGCATAATAGCCACAACCAATTGGCCCATGGACAATATGCACCATATCCTTTATCGGACCTAAAACAACGCCCTTACAACCAGCATACGCACAGCCTCTGTTGGTGATAATACCAGGAATGGTCCGGGTATTGGCTTCAATTTGCTGACTTTCTACATCCGATCTTTTAATGAATATATGTTTTTTGCGATTTTTTTGCACTTTAGCTGGATATTGGTCTAATATCTCCTGAAGTTTTGCTTCATTCATTCCCATATTCCCTTACCTCCCTTATACTGCACTTTCTCCTGTTTCCCCAGTACGAACCCGAATGGCATCCATTACTGGTAAAACAAAAATCTTGCCGTCACCAACGTTATTACAAGTCTTATTCGCCTGAATGATTGCCTCTACAATCTTTGCCACATCCTCATCATGAGCAAGGATGGTAAACAACCTCCGAGGAAACAAACTGGTACCAACTAAAAAATCAGTTATTAGTTTTTCTGCTTCCCCTGTTTGGTCCTCTCCAGCCATAAGAAGGAGTTCTTTTTTTCTTTCCAAAATTAATGTTGGATTGCTTACTATCTTACCGCGGCCTTCTACTTTAAAAGCTGTAAAACCAGCTACGCCAGCTTCCACTAAGGCTTTTTTAGTAGCGCCTGTTTTGTTCATACGCACTACGGCGAGAATTTCTTTCATCCTGATCCCTCCTTCTTATAGACTTGGGATTCCACTAGAGATGGTATACGCTTCTTCAATGGAACTTATGAAAATTTTACCGTCACCATAAGCACCTTGCTCGCTGGTTTTGGCATATTTTAAGATCAACCGAACCATCTCTTCTTTATCCTCATCACGGATCGCCATCATTAACAACGCTTTAGGAATTTCATCATAGATGATTCCCGATATTTTAATACCTTTTTGCTTGCCGCGACCGACTACATCCACAACTGTTGCTGCATGGAAACCAGCTCTTGATAATTCTGCCAATACTTCATCTTTTTTTTCTGGTCTGATAATGGCTCTAACTAATAACATATTGTTTCCTCCAATATATTTTTTTGTCTTTGAGACTAACTACATATCCATAAACCCATGTTCCATCATGATTTCTTCCAATCTGTCTTGTGTCATTGGTTTAGGAATAACAAACATCTTATTACTGTCAATGGCTTTCGCTAATGCACGGTACTCGTCAGCCTGTCCTGATTCCGGATCAAAGTCAACAACTGTCTTTTTATTAATTTCGGCACGTTGGACCAAATTGTCACGAGGGACGAAATAGATCAATTGGGAGCCAATTTCTTCAGCAAAAGCTTTTAATAGCTCATACTCTTTATCAACTTTACGGCTGTTGCAAATAATGCCGCCAAGTCTTACTTTACCGTTTACTGCGTATTTTTGAATACCTTTGGCAATGTTATTCGCTGCATAAAGGGCCATCAATTCACCAGAAGCAACGATGTAAATTTCTTCTGCTTTACCTTCGCGAATCGGCATTGCAAAACCACCGCATACAACGTCACCCAGTACATCATAAAATACATAATCAAGATCTGGTGTATAAGCACCCAGGGATTCAAGCATATTAATAGAGGTGATGATACCACGGCCGGCGCAGCCTACACCAGGTTCCGGACCGCCTGATTCAACGCACATGGTACCGAGATAACCAG
This sequence comes from Pelosinus fermentans JBW45, assembly GCF_000271665.2. Classification (GTDB taxonomy): domain Bacteria; phylum Bacillota; class Negativicutes; order DSM-13327; family DSM-13327; genus Pelosinus; species Pelosinus baikalensis. The sequence continues at coordinate 4,995,195 of NZ_CP010978.1, forward strand.
GCTTTAAAATATCATCTAAATCAATATCATCGCCTTCATCACGTAAGGTATCCAATACTGTTTTTTGACATAATCCATGAAGTAATAAGCGAGTGGAGTCAGCTTTAGGATCACAGCCTACTACCATAATGTGCTTACCAGCCTCTGCTAAGGCACCTACTGTATTTTGAGTTGTGGTGGATTTACCAATACCACCTTTACCATATATCGCAATCTGTCTCATAATAAAAACCTCCCTATATTTGCAAACAATTTTTTCTCCATTACACATTTACTAAGGATTTAACCCCTAATCTTCATTCCCTAATCTTTGTAGTTGAAAAGTATATTTTATTCACTTATAATAAAGATTAGGTATATCGAATAAGCCCTGGTGTCTGTTGGGGAATGTAAAGATTGCCGCGCTTTATGGATACCGCAAATATCCATAAAGCATTTTTCTTTTTGGACAATTGCACACATATACTATAGAACCACCTCCTTAAAAACACAGATGGGCTTATAAACGAAAGTGCGTTTATAAGCCCCATTGCTCATGTACTTATTTTTTTCTGGTAAAAGGCAAAAAGCTCACAAGGGTTTTTTAAACCACTCGTAAGCTTCATTGCTTCCTGCCTATTAACTTGAGCTGAGTATAGCACATATTATTTAGTGACGCAATACCCTTTTAAAATAGTCGAAATATTAAAATTAAACCTTCCGCACCCACTATACTCAACTAAAAATAATACTGAAAAATCAACATATATACCGGAATAACCACTATGGCTAATATTGTTGTTACCGTAGTCATGATTGCAGCATACTCTGCATCTCCTTGATAGGATTTAGCCACAATAGCAGTCTGGGTCATAACAGGCAGCATGGCTTGGATAATAAACACTTTTTTCATTAAGAGAGGCAAAGGCATAACATAAGTGATTGCCATGACAATCAATGGTGAAATAACAAACCGCCCCAAAAGGATGGCAATCATATCCCTGCTGATCTTTATATTACTCAGTTTTACACCGTAGATAGCAATACCAATAAAAAGCATGGATAAAGGTGTTGTCATGCTCCCAAGATATTTGCAGGTATCGAGAATAAATTGAGGCAAACTGATATCACATAAGATAAGGACCATAGCCAGCAAGAACCCTAACAGAGGGGGAGAAAACACTTTTTTTATTACCTCAACGGCAGAGACCTTATCTTTACCTGATGTGCCATCGTTGCGAATGCCGCTTGCTCCAATGGTCCAAAATAAAGAAGTATTGGCAATATAATATAGCAAAACATAAGGAACACTTTGTTCGCCAAACAATGCCAAATTGACTGGCAAACCAATAAAAATAGTATTTGAAACAAAGAACATGGATCTAAATGTTCCCTGCCGATTAGATTTTACTCTCAAAAGCTTAGAAAATGCATATCCAACTGCATAACAGACCAACATGGAAGAATAGGGTACAATTAGCCCCGTCGCCAAATGCAGCAGCCCGTCTTTATTAAAAGTATTCATCAAATTCCATATCATATAAGTAGGCAATGCTACATTGGTAATGATACGGGAAAATAATTGAGAAGCCTCTTCATTAAACCATCCTTTACCCGTAAGAACATATCCTGTAATAATCATTAAAACAATGCTAAAGATACTTTCAATTGTGTGAAAAATAATCATAAACTATAAACTCCTAACCACCCTTGAAATACACCATAAGAAAAGCGCTGCGCGTTCTTTAATAATTAAACCTTTTAACCGCGATGACGCAAAGGGGAGAATCCGCATTTCTCTGTGTTCTCTGCGGATCTCTGTGCCCTCTGCGTTTAACGTTCTCTTTACTTTCTAGAATTAAGCGCCTTATGCTAAAGCTGCTAAAGCCGATTTTACTATGGCCTCTGCTTCTGAGGAATGACCGATTGGGACAGCAACATCTATACCGTCTTTTACAAAATTGCCGTAATATCGATTCTGTTCCTGCTCGAGTTTCTTCTCAGAAAGATATGTATATCCTAAACTCTTCATATGCTCTACTACTTGCTGGGCAGCGTCTATTTGAGTAGAATAGTTCGGGACAGTCTCATCGAAATTCTCTCGCATTTTCAAACTCACCATTTCGCTTTCTTTTACCAATGGGACATATACGCCACCAGATAGTTCCACATCAGCTGTTGTTCCTAACCATTTCACCGCAAGCTCTGCACTAAATTGCAGCAGGTGTTTTAACCAGATAAAACCCATCACCTTTACTGCTACTTCAATATCCAAATCCCTTCCTGGATTCATACCAATACCATTTTCTTTCATTGTACTATTCCTCCATTATATTAATTGAAGTGCTGCCTTCGCTAGTTGATCCGCTTGTTCATTATATTTGTCACCGGAATGAGCTTTTACCTTTACGAATACAACCTCCAATTGCTTCGCGACCTGATCATAATATTGTTTATATTTCTTAGTTCCTTCCTGCTTGGCTTCCCATGCATTAGTACACCATTTTTCGATTCCCTCGTAGTCATGATAAATAACAACGGTGCGCACCCCTTGCTCTAACGCATAGGTCATAGCAATTTTGGCACCCATGGTTTCTCCCGCTACATTGCGCATACCAGCAAGTTCCGGATCATTTCCTTTCTGACTAAACGTAATCTCTGCTCCTTTCCACAATATTACAACCCCAGCAGAATATTCTTTGGTTGCAGTATTGTAACTGCCGTCAACATAGGCAAGCATCATATCATCAGGAGGCTGCTCTATCACCAAAGGCGATACTGCCTTTACTCCTCCTGCTAAGTATGCTCTTGCCTCTTCCTCTGTTTTAAAGCTCTTATATTCAGCTCCGGAATACCCCTTGATTTGCTCCTGACACTGAGGCCAGGTATAGAATAAACCAACTGTGCGTCCTTTCCTAACAGCATATACCTTCTTTTGTTTATCTGACATATCCTCTCTTTAACCATCCTTACATTTTTATTAGCAAAAAATCTCACCTTGGCCGGCAAGCTTGTCCCAAAAGACAATACAGTGCCACCAGCACTATAAACTCATTCATTATCTTTCTATTTTATGCCTTTCTATTTAGAAAAAGCAAGCAATAATCAAAATAGATTGTGCCAAGATACTTATAGCATCTTGGCACTCTATTATGAATAACTTTCCCACGCATTCTCTTACTCAGTACGAGTAGAGCACATGGGAGCAGTTAGCTGGGTAAATACATTCAGATTGGGCTGCCCTAAGCTGATTCCATTCGTTAGGCGATTGGAATGAAACGAAATGATGACACTTGTAATTTTTGCCAAGCCGCTAGGTGTTGGAATCCCTCGCAGAGGATTATAATCCAGCGGAGCAACATAATAGCTCAGAGTTCCATTACTATTTACAATTAAGCGATTGGGATCAAAACCATCGGAAGTATACACCACTCCTAAAGGAGCCGCAGGCCAGACACCTCGATCCGTTACAAAGAACACCGTATATACGCCAAGGGGGATTAAACCTTGGGCCGATATTTGAATATGCCCTTCATTTCCTCTACCACAAATTTCACCTGTAGCGGTGGCCTGCAGCCAAAATGATAAAGCAATAGCAGGCGGCCGATTGGCTGACAATGTTTCAAATATAAGATCACAGCAACCATCGCAATATTTTGATTTTCTATCCTCTTCCACACTATCCCTCCTTAATGAAAATACTATATAAAGTTTAACAGATCAAACTTTTTGCTTTATATCTTTTATATATGGTATGCCTCTAATAGAAGAAATGTGAAAAAAAACAGAATTATTTTCATACGTCCTTATATTGAAAAAAGACCATGCTATCAATGCATGATCTTTTCCCATTTCTTAGACAATCTTAATTACCGATGGTGAAATACAATGATCGATTTACTATGGTTTAACAGTTGCTTTAAACACTTGTTTGCCATCTTTCATTTCAATAATTACAACACTTTTTACTGCATCATGAGTAGCATTTAATGTTGTGCTCCCTGTTATTGCCGGATAGTCTTTTGCCTCAGCCAAAGCTTCACGAATTTTTTCAGGATCAAGGCTATTGGCGCGTTTAATGGCATCAATAATGATATTTGCCGCATCATAGCCCAGTACAGCCATCGCATCCGGCACTTGACCATATTCTTTTTTATACGCTTCTACAAAAGCTTGAGAAGTAGCACTGGTATCATCCACAGAATAATGGTTGGTAAAATAGGTATTATTTAGTGCTGCGCTAGTTCCAACCTCCACTAGTTTTGGTGAGTCCCAGCCGTCTCCCCCTAGAATTGGCACCGTAATACCAATTTCCCGAGCTTGTTTTACAATTTTTCCTACTTCTTCATAATAGCCGGGTATATAAATAATTTCAGCATTTAACGCTTTTATTTTGGTTAAGATGGTCTTAAAATCCTGATCTTTTTGCAAATATGCTTCTTCCGCTAAAATACTCCCGCCACCTTTTATATAGGCCTCTTTGAAGAAGGTAGATAATCCTTTACTATAATCACTGCTGTTATCTACTAACATGACAGCCTTATTCAAATGCAGCGTGTTCAACGCAAAATTTGCACCCACTGTGCCTTGAAAAGGATCGATAAAACACACGCGGAAAGTATAATTTTTAACTTTACCACTTGCTTCGTCCACTGTTACCTTAGGATTTGTCGCACCTACAGCAACAAAGGGAACTTTAGTCGCCTCTGCCACACTAGAGGTGGCAATTGCGTTAGAGCTCGCAAAAATACCCGTTACTGCCACAACTTTATCCTGAGATGCAAGCTTGGTCATCGCATTGGCTGACTCAGAAGGTTCGCTTTTATTATCAGCAATCACAGCCTGAATTTGCTTTCCAAGAATACCGCCTTTCGCATTGGCCTCTTTAATTGCCATTTTGGCACCATTGGCAGATGAGGTACCCATGGTTGCATTACCACCAGTCATTTCATTCAAAACACCAATTTTAATATCCTTGGAAGCAGAATCACCACAACCTGTCAACATTCCTGCTAATACTAAAACCACTAAAGATACCACCACAAGTTTCAAACCCGAATTTCTCATATCATCGTCTCCCTTTTTAATCATGTAACTGCACAAAATACATCTTTAATGTACTCTGGATTCTTCTTAAGGCAAAGACAAGTCAGACTAGGTGAGAGTGATTCTTTTGATGCTTTTTTCAGTGAAAAATAAGCATCAAAAAACAAAGAGTCAAATCACTTAGTGATTTGACTCTGGATAAACAAATGAATACGCTAAAAGCGTTTTCAGCATCACAATATAAAGAGATCTAAATCATCCCTGTATATTACGAATTTGTCTCTGTCCTTTTGCCTGAGAGATTTGTCAGCAATATGATTGCTGTGTTTCACCTTCGGCGCCCTGTATAAGAGTCTCTCCAGAGTCCCGTCCATTTACGGTTCTACTCGGTGGTCCGAGTGCCTGAGAGTTTTACTCCTTCGGCGGGCTATTAAGCCACTCTCCCGCAAACTTCATTCGGAAAACATATGTAGTTGTAGCAAGTACATTTGCTGTAAGTATTATTATAAAACAACACATCAAATAATTCAATAGTAAATAAGTAAGTTTTTTCAGCATCTTTGCCTTTTTTTCTATTCTGGCTGAACATATAAAACAGAATCGAACCACACCAGGAGCAGAGAACACAGAGATAGATGGGAGAAATAAAACATTTTTGAAATGCGAAGAAAAAGAAGAACACGAAGTAAAGATGCCGAACCGCAGAGGCACAGAGGACATGCCTTGCCATAACAGATTGATGTTACTTTCTACATCTGCTGAAAATTATATATTCGGTATATTATCCTATATTGAGGCGGCCTCTTTTCATTGGCTAGCGTTTTACTTCAACTTTAGCCATCTTTTCGTAATATTTTACTAAACTGCCATGATCCCCATCGCCCATGCCATCCACTTTAAGAGCCTGCATCATTTCCATAACAGCTGCAGTAAGAGGCAATGGAGCGCCCATATCATGGGATGTTTCCAATACATTCGCTAAATCTTTAATATGAAGGTTTATACGAAATCCTGGATCAAATTTACGATCCATCATAAGAGGTGCTTTGGCATCAAGAACCGTACTTCCAGCTAAACCACCGCGAATTGCCTGGTACACTAAATCCGGTTCTACTCCTGCTTTACTGGCTAACACTAATGCCTCTGAAACTGCTGCAATATTAAGGGCAACAATGACCTGATTGGCAAGTTTCGTCACGTTTCCTGCACCCACTTCACCAGTCCGTACAACAGAACCAGCCATGGCTTTCATTATAGGATAGCAGGTATCAAATACTTCTTGCTTGCCACCAACCATTACAGACATGGTACCATCAATCGCTTTAGGTTCACCGCCGCTCACAGGAGCATCTAACATTTCTACGCCTTTTTCAGCAAGTTTCGCTGCCAATTCCCGGCTCACCAAAGGAGCGATGGAACTCATATCAATGAAGGTAGTGCCCTTTTTTACTCCCTCTAATATACCATTTTCACCTAAAACCACTTCTTTTACATGAGGCGAGTTTGGCAGCATAGTGATGATAATATCCGCCTGCTGGGCTACTGCTTTTGCAGTGGCAGCACTCTTGGCTCCTGCTGCGACCACTTCATCTACTGCAGCTTGATTTCTATCCACAACAATCAGTTCATAGCCAGCCTTAAGTAAGTTTTTACTCATAGGCTTACCCATAATTCCTAGTCCAATAAATCCAATTTTCATTTTCTTGACTCCTTCATTTTTCAATTTACGGTTACCAATAACCTATCCTTGTCTCTGCCTCTAGCGAACCAGACAAGGACGTTTATTATCAAACTTCCAGTTTGGAATCAAATACTGCATCGCCATAGCATCATCCCGTGCACCTAAGCAATTTTCCACATAAAGTTTGTGTGCTTTCTCAATCTGCACCATATCTACTTCAACTCCAAGACCTGGCTTATCAGGAACAGCTACCATTCCACCAACTATTTTAAATGGCTCTTTGGTCAAACGTTCTTGACCTTCCTGCCAAATCCAGTGAGTATCTAGAGCTGCGATTTTACCAGGCGCAGCGGCTCCCACATGGGTAAACATTGCCAGGGAAATGTCAAAGTGATTATTAGAATGGGATCCCCACGTTAATCCCCATTCATGACACATCTGGGCAACTCGCACTGAACCTTGCATGGTCCAGAAGTGAGGATCCGCTAAAGGAATATCCACTGAATGTAACTGGATGGTATGCCCCATCTGACGCCAATCAGTGGCAATCATATTGGTAGCAGTTGGCAGTCCTGTCGCCCTCCGAAACTCAGCCATTACTTCACGCCCAGAATACCCATTCTCAGCTCCACAAGGATCTTCAGCGTAAGCTAATACATGATGCTTATTGCTGCATAACCGAATTGCTTCGTCCAAAGACCATGCACCATTCGGATCAATGGTAATTCGTGCCTTTGGGAAACGCTCAGCCAACGCCGTAACCGCTTCAATCTCTTGATCGCCGCTTAGCACACCGCCTTTTAGCTTAAAGTCATTAAAACCGTAAAGCTCATGAGTAGCTTCAGCCAGCCGGACAACAGCCTCCGGAGTTAACGCCTCCTCATGGCGCAGTCGGTACCAATCATTTTTTGCATCCTGATTACTCAAATACGATAGATCGGTCTTGGTGCGGTCGCCAACGTAGAACAGATACCCCAGCATTTCCACTTCCTTGCGCTGCTGCCCTTGACCAAGCAATGCAGCAACGGGCACGCCTAGAAATTTGCCTACCAAATCCAGTAGTGCAGCTTCCAAGGCCGTGACAACATGAATGGCAATGCGCAAATCGAAAGTTTGCAACCCTCGCCCAGCCGAATCTCGATCTGCAAAACTCTGCCTTACGGTATTAAGAATATTGTTGTAAACACCAATTGATTTGCCAATGACCAACTCTCGCGCATCTTCCAACGTCTGGCGAATGCGTTCCCCTCCAGGAACCTCTCCAACGCCTGTATTACCTGCATTGTCTTTTAGAATCACGATATTACGGGTAAAAAAAGGACTATGGGCACCACTGAGATTTAAGAGCATACTATCTTGGCCTGCAACAGGAATAACCTGCATTTCAATAATAATCGGCGCAGACGAACTACTTTCCTTTTTCTTCTGATCCATATAACATCACTCCTAATTCATTACTTATCTTTGGGCTATCCCATCCCTAAAATCTATCCATTATTTCAACAATCCCATCTCTATTAACACCTTAGAAAGCTGCTCTCTTTCACTATGGGTCATCGCCCCAGCTGGATCCATGCATGGTCCCGCTTCAATCCCCAATAAGATAAGTGACTCTTTAATCACAGCAGGAAAAGTACCAATCGAAAAGGCAATCCGCAAAGGCGCTAAGGCAAACTGAGCTTTGAGTGATCCTTCTAGATCGCCTGCTATATATTTTTCATAGATGTCCGCACACAGTCTTGGTGCCACATTGGCACAAGATGCAATGGAACCAGTGGCACCATATAAAAGTGCTCCATAGATCAGAGTATCCCTTCCCATTAGAACAGAGAAATCCTCTCTGCCTTGGGTCAAACGGATATATTCAGCAGTCAAAGTCAAATCACCGCTGGAATCCTTGATGCTCACTATATTTGGTATTTCGGCCAGCTTCGCTACTGTCGCAGGCGCAAGATTAACGCCTGTTTTAGGTGGATTGTTGTAGAGTATCACAGGAAGAGATGTACTTGCCGCAATGTCTTTAAAGTGTTTATAGAGCTGATCCTGATTAGGAGTAACAAACATCGGTGTTAAAACCGACACGGCATCCACTTTGCATTCTTCCGCCAGTTGAGTCAGCATCACACTCTCGCGGGTGGTGATCCCATTAGTGCCTGCATAAACAGGCACTCTGCCTTTTACTTCATCCATGGTAACCTGAATGATTTCCCGCTTTTCTTCAGGAGTTAGACCGTAAAATTCCCCGGTTGTCCCAGTTATAAATAATCCATGAACGCCACCATTAATTAGATAATTGACCAGCTTACGCATGGCTTTCTCGTTAAATTTTTCTTCTGCAGTAAGAGGGGTTATCACCGCTGGAATGATTCCTCTTGGTGTAAATCCTGATTTATTTTCAGTTACTTTCATTAATCTCCCACCCCTTATTATATTTAACGTACCATACTCGGACACTTAGGATCATACTTCCAGGCAGGGATTAAATATTGCATCGCCATGGCATCATCACGAGCACCCTGACCAATTTTATTGTACAGTTGATTTGCTTTCTCGATTTGCCCCATATCCACTTCTACGCCAAGACCTGGTTTTTTCGGTACTTGGATCAATCCATTTGCAATTTGAAACGGTTCTTTCGTTAGATGTTCCTGACCTTCCTGCCAGATCCAATGCGTATCAATAGCGGTAATATTACCAGGAGCAGCAGCTGCTACATGGGTAAACATAGCCAAAGAAATATCAAAATGATTATTAGAGTGAGATCCCCATGTCAATCCCCACTCATTGCACAGCTGTGCAACACGTACTGACCCCTGCATCGTCCAGAAATGAGGGTCGGCCAGGATGATATCCACAGCATGAAGATTTGATGAATGTCCCAATTGCCGCCAATCAGTAGCAATCATATTTGTCGCAGTGGGCATACCGGTAGCACGTCTAAATTCAGCCATAATTTCCCGACCTGAATAACCATTCTCAGGGCCACAAGGATCCTCTGCATATGCCATTATATTGCGTTTATTCCTACATAAACGGATGGATTCATCTAATGACCAGGCACCATTAGGATCAAGAGTGATGCGTGCCTCAGGGAAACGTTTGGCAAGGGCAGCCACAGCTTCCATTTCCTCGTCACCGCTCATCACGCCACCTTTTAGTTTAAAATCTTTAACTCCATAGCGTGCAGTTGTCGCTTCGGCGAGCCTGACAATGGCCTCAGGTGTTAACGCTGCTTCATGACGCAAGCGCAGCCAATCATCTTTCTCATTAAGATTACTAAGATAAGGTAAATCTGTTTTTGTACGGTCACCAACGTAAAACAAGTAAGCCAGAGTTCTCACAGCCTCCCGCTGTTGCCCACTCCCCAGCAGTGATGCTACTGGCACATTCAGAAACTGCCCCAGCAAATCAAGCAATGGAGCTTCGATCCCCGTAAGAACATTATCGGCACGCAAATTGATTTCATGGGGTTGCTTTAACACAGCCTCTTCAGCAGCAGAGGTTACCTTATGTACTGTAGATTGTGGTCCTGCTGTATTTCTTCCTAATAACTGCTGACGTATATTGTTGAGGATATTGTTATATAAACCAATTGACTGTCCTACTACAAGCTGCTCTGCTTTTTCTAAGGTTCTAAGAATACTTTCTCCCCCTGGAACCTCACCTACACCCGTATGTCCTAAATTGTCTTTTAGTATCACGATTGTTCGGGTAAAAAAAGGACCGTGTGCACCGCAAAGATTCAGCAGCATACTGTCATAGCCGGCTACGGGTATGACTTTCATTTCTGTAATAATCGGTGTACCTGAATAAGTACCGCCGTTTACTTTATTATTCATACGTATGAAGCCTCCTTTTATTTAAGTTCAACCCGCTTAATTTCTCCGACAACAAACAAATAGCTCACAATGGCGATGAATGCATGAAGTACAACATAGATAAGGGCACCATTAAAGGATCCTGTTGATTGAATAATATAGCCAATTGCAATTGGAGTGGTGATACTAGAAAGATTACCGCAAGTGTTTAACAGCCCGCCACTCAAACCAGCAATTTGTTTTGGCGCTGTATCGGAGTTAACCGCCCATCCAAGCGCACCAAGCCCTTTACCAAAAAAGGCTAAGCCCATGATCGCAATAATCATCCAATGAACGTCCACATAGTTGCAGGCAAGCATACTCATGGATAATAGCATCCCCAGTACAATCGGCACTTTTCTAGCAACTGTAAGAGAATACCCCTTCTTCAATAACAAGTCAGATAAAAGTCCACCTAAAATACCACCAAGAAAACCAAATATCGCTGGTACAGATGCGGCAAAACCGGCTTTGAGGATCGTCATGCCCCGGGCCTGTACCAGGTAAACCGGGAACCAAGTAATAAAGAAGTAGGTAATGGCGTTAATGCAATATTGGGCAACGTAGATGCCTACCATCATACGATTCTTTAGCAGTTCTTTTATATATTGAAGTTTAGGTCCTTCACCTTGACTGCTATCCTTTTTAGCTTGACCTGGTTCACACTGCATATCAGATCCTTGCTGCGTACAAATATCTTTTTTTGATTGATCGATATCCACCAAGCCGCCACCTTGTGCAATATAATCAATTTCAGCTTTATTAATCATCGGATGATCCTTAGGATTATGAATCAGCTTTTTCCATACCAATGTGAAGAGGATTCCAATTACCCCCATAACCGTAAAAACATAGTGCCAGCCAAAATTATGAATAAGCCATCCCATCAGAGGCGCGAAAAATACAGTAGCAGCATACTGGGCCGAATTAAAAATAGCTGATGCAGTACCACGCTCAGACGCTGGAAACCAGGCCGCAACAATCCGGCTGTTTGCTGGAAAAGAGGGTGCCTCAGCAACTCCAACCATGAACCGTAAAGCAAAAAGCGTCATAATTGCAGTGGCTCCAGCAAGAAAACCAACGAATCCTTGAAATAATGTAAATAAAGACCAGAAGAAAATACTATAGGCATATACCTTTTTTGAGCCAAATCGATCTAAAAAATACCCTCCAGGCAATTGAAAAATAACATATGCCCAACCAAAAGCAGAAAAGATATAACCCATTGCTATAGAATCCATTTTTAATTCTTTTGCTATGGCTGGACCAGCAAGTGAAATAGTGGCACGATCCGCATAATTGATTACGGTAATAAAAAACAAGACGGCTACGACTAACCAGCGAACATTGGTCTTTTTAGTAGAATTGTTCATAATATCCTCCTCTAATATGGTTTATTCATTTAAAAACTAAGTTTCACTCTGCTATTTGTTATTGCGATAATCATTCCCCCCATTTTCAATATTCTTTTTATTGATTGATATTGGATAATAGCCGCCTTATTTTTATTTCATTGTATTTCATTTTTACATATTTAATTTCATATATTGAAATACAATTTCTTTTTTAAAGATATTCTATTCAATATGTAAATATTCCTTCTATTTTTAAAAATAAATTAATTTTTCTAAATATAAATAATATTGTCGACAAATCTAATTCAATACACTGCACAAGACAAAATAATACAAGCGCTTGTTGAACTTTCAACAAGCGCTTGTATTATTTTGTCATATTCAATATTTAATATCCAAACTAAGGATGTAATATTTTCCCTCTTTACCAGCCGCCCCTTGATCCCATCCTAGCCGAGAGTCGATTCGAATATTCAATCAAAATAGGTACATACTCCATTAGTTTCTCTAACGGCTGCACACTTGTCGGCCCTGAAATACTAATACCTGCAATGACTTGCCCTGCAGCATCATATAAGGGAGCCGCAATACAGTTGATTCCATTGTTCCACTCCTCTAAATCTACTGCATATCCCTGCAAACGTACTTTTTCAATTTCTTTAACAAAAATCTCCTCATCAGTGATGGTATGTAACGTATATCGATTCACTTCCCGTTTAAAAACCTCTCTGACGATTTCAGGAGATTTACAAACTAGAACTTTTCCTAATGCAGTACAATAAATGGGCCGCCGCATTCCAATATGAAAGTAACCGTACATACAGTAAGGAGTTTCCGCTCTGGCGACATAGATCACTTCATTCCCATCAAGTACTGCAAGGTTTACATTTAGCTTTAGATTATTTGATAACTCCTCAAGATAAGGAAGACAAATACGTCTTATTTCCATAGAATTAAGAACGATACCCTCATACTTTAAAAATCCCCGACCTAATAAGTAATTTCCTTCATGCTGTTCTATGAGGCTAAACTCTTTTAGTGTATTTAGCAAACGATAGGCAGTCGGTTGATTGATCCCCGTTATATCGCTAATATCTTTTAAACGCAATCTAGGTTTTTCATAAGAAAAGCAGTTTAATATGGTGATAGCCTTCGTAATACTATTATTTAACAATCCTTTATTGACAGTCATTGTACCCTCACTCCATATTTCGTATAATAATAAATTCATTCAATACTTGACTATAATTCATTATTATATGAAATAATCCTGCTTTTCATGAGATAGCAAGTAGCGTATTCTTTATTTCGCAAAAGAGGCGTAGAAAAAATACTCCCTTCTTATGAAAAGATGCGGGCACAATAGCCTTGAGCGGTTATTGGAAAGCACCCCCTACCTAAGATTGAAACGCTAAGCGAACCACTCGCGTCATAGCATCAATCACCATTTGTGCCGTGACTAGAAAAGACATATAAGACATCGCTGTAGCCTTAGCCGAATCCTCGATATGTAATGAATAATCTATTGTTTGCTCCCACCCTGGTCAATGTTTCGTCTCGTCACTATGAATAGGCGTCACCAGATTTCCGTCTTCATCAAACTCCATGTATTGTGGCTCATCCTCAGCCTCTAGACCTTTGTATTTTCCACTAATAATATCTTCATAATAGCCTTCTGACAACATAATGTTTCCAATATGAAGGCTGTTAGGAATACGAATGATCTTCGCTGTTTTCTTGTCTACATTATTCAAAGTCCGTATACATAATTGAATGGCTTCTTTATCCGTCGCTACAACTATCGGAATCCCTGCTGACTTTAATACGGTACTTGTCAAACAATTAGGATACATTTTTTCAGGATCTAACTTATCAAATAATCGCTTTGTAATTACACTGGCTAAACCAGTGCCTAATCCATTTCCATGAGAACAGTCTGTGATATCTAACATACATGTTCTTTGAACCTGTACGCCGCCTGTTGCATAATCCGTAGAAAATGTGCCTGTAATATTCGGGTCTACCCCAGTGCCACTATAATTTTTACCAATTTCATCTACAATGAGCACATCTGTCTCTCCCACAATGAGCCGCGGCATATTCTTATGAGCCCATTCTAATAATTCTGGTTCTCTGTCCATAATATCATCTTTGTGAATCGCTTCTATTTTACAGGTTTCATCATATGCATTTTCCATGCAAGGAATTGCTAACAAAATAGGGGCTTTGTCAAGAATTACTTTCGCGTTGGCAGGTAAATTCTCTGCAATTTTTCCCATACCATCACTATGAACACTCTCTGCACCTTCTTGTTTCCCCAAGCCAACTACCATCATTTTACAAGGGCCGCTCTCGTATTTACCTCGAAATGCATTATGAAGCTTTAATCGGCAAGAGACAATAATCCCGTCTGATTCATAAGCTATTCTATCTAAATACACAGGCTTTCCTAATTCTGAATATCCTATTATGACCGTGTCCATGCAGGATTTTATGGGGCATCTCATTGTTTCTTCTGTAATATTATATCCTGTTAAAATTTCTATCTGCCCCTCTGCTGTTGCTCCACCGTGACTTCCCATAGCTGGAACAATGAAAGGATTTGCATTTTGTGATTTTACAAAATCTACAATTCCCTTCGTAATTACATCTACATTTGCAATACCCCTGCTGCCTGCAGTAATTGCTATATTCATTCCCGGTTTGATTAAACTTTTAATTTTTTCTTTAGATAATTCTGCGAAAATAACACCCGGTATTTCTTCTGGTGTGATAATCGACCTTGGGAATATTTGTTTTGCACGAAACATTTTAGGAATCGATACATCTACTAATAGTTTTGATACAACTCCACCTCTTTTAATTTGCATTGTTTATCCTCTCATTCACCTTTTTATGTTGAAACAAGAAAATCTAAGTTCCGCTACTATCCAAAAAAGGGCAGCCTAAATCCTGTATTGAGGCTGCCACACTTCATTGATTAGCGTTTTACTTCAACTTTAGCCATCTTTTCGTAATAGCGTACTAAACTTCCATGATCCCCATCACCCATGCCATCTACTTTAAGAGCCTGCATCATTTCCATAACTGCTGCAGTCAGAGGCAGCGGAACACCCATATCATGGGATGTCTCCAATACATTCGCTAAATCTTTAATATGAAGGTTGATACGGAAGCCTGGATCAAATTTACGGTCCATCATAAGAGGTGCCTTGGCATCTAGAACCGTACTTCCAGCTAAACCACCGCGGATTGCCTGGTACACTAAATCCGGTTCTACCCCTGCTTTGCTGGCTAACACCAATGCTTCTGAAACCGCTGCAATATTAAGAGCAACAATGACCTGATTGGCAAGTTTCGTCACGTTTCCTGCACCCACTTCACCAGTCCGTACAACAGAACCAGCCATGGCTTTCATTATAGGATAGCAGGTATCAAATACTTCTTGCTTGCCACCAACCATTACAGACATGGTACCATCAATCGCTTTAGGTTCACCGCCGCTCACAGGAGCATCTAACATTTCTACGCCTTTTTCAGCAAGTTTCGCTGCCAATTCCCGGCTCACCAAAGGAGCTATGGAACTCATATCAATGAAGGTAGTGCCCTTTTTTGCTCCCTCTAATATACCATTTTCACCTAAAACCACTTCTTTTACATGAGGCGAGTTTGGCAGCATAGTGATGATAATATCCGCCTGCTGGGCTACTGCTTTTGCAGTGGCAGCACTCTTGGCTCCTGCTGCGACCACTTCATCTACTGCAGCTTGATTTCTATCCACAACAATAAGTTCATAACCAGCCTTCAGTAAATTTTTACTCATAGGTTTCCCCATAATTCCAAGTCCAATAAATCCAATTTTCATTTTCTTTTGCTCCTTTATTTTTAAATTAACGTAATTCATCTTTAGACTCATTTGTCTTTTAAGGAATTACAAATTACTTCAACAATCCCATCTCAATTAATACCTTACTAAGCTGTGCTCGTTCTTCATGGGTCATGGGACCTGCCGGATCCATACACGGTCCTGCTTCGATACCCAATAAGATGAGTGATTCTTTAATTACTGCAGGGAATGTCCCAATGGAAAAAGCAATCCGAAGAGGTGCCAGAGCAAACTGTGCTTTTAAAGCTCCCTCTAAATCACCTGCAATATATTTTTCATAAATGTCAGCACACAGTCTTGGTGCCACATTGGCACAAGATGCAATGGAACCTGTGGCACCATATAAAAGGGCTCCATAGATCAGAGTATCTCGTCCCATAAGTACGGAGAAATCGTCCCTGCCTTGGGTCAAACGGATATATTCAGCGGTCAAGGTCAAATCACCGCTGGAATCCTTGATGCTCACGATATTTGGTATTTCAGCCAGCTTCGCTACCGTTGCAGGTGCAAGATTAACGCCTGTTTTAGGCGGATTGTTGTAAAGTATGACAGGAAGAGATGTATTTGCCGCAATATCTTTATAATGTTTATATAACTGGTCCTGATTAGGAGTAACAAATAGAGGAGTCAGAACTGATACAGCATCCACTTTGCACTCTTCTGCCAACTGAGTCAGCATCACACTCTCTCGGGTGGTGATTCCATTAGTGCCTGCATAAACAGGCACTCTGCCCTTTACTTCATCCATGGTAACTTGAATGATTTCCCGTTTTTCTTCAGGAGACAGACCATAGAATTCCCCAGTTGTCCCAGTTATAAATAGTCCATGTATACCACCACTGATCAGATAATTGATCAGCTTGCGCATGGCTTTTTCGTTAAATTTCTCTTCTGCCGTAAGAGGAGTTATCACTGCGGGAATGATTCCTCTTGGCGTAAATCCTGCTTTATTTTCAGTTACTTTCATTGTTTTCCCACCTTTGTTTGATTAAATATTCATTATTTTATAGCATTCCATTTAATATTTTAAATAGAATCAGGTGACCGGCGCAGGGTTAAACAGACATAATGCATTGTGTAATCCCCAGTGCTCAGCCCATGTCTCTTTACGACCGCTAGCAACTTCGATAATCATGCGAAATATTTCCCAGCCAACTTCATCAATGGTTGCTTCACCCGTTGCAATTTGCCCCGCATTCACATCAATGAGATCATGCCACTGTTCTGCCAGCGCATTTCGAGTCCCCACTTTAATGACCGGTGCCATGGCTAATCCATAAGGCGTTCCCCGTCCAGTGGTGAACACTTGTACATGAATTCCAGAAGCCAACTGCAGAGTACCACATACAAAATCACTGGCTGGCGTTGCCGCGTAAATCAGCCCTTTTTCCTTTGCTTTCTCACCGGGAGACAGTA
This sequence comes from Pelosinus fermentans JBW45, assembly GCF_000271665.2. Taxonomy (GTDB): domain Bacteria; phylum Bacillota; class Negativicutes; order DSM-13327; family DSM-13327; genus Pelosinus; species Pelosinus baikalensis. The sequence goes on from NZ_CP010978.1 coordinate 5,012,415, forward strand.
CCCCTACAATAGCACTGCTGCCTGATTTAGCAATCGAACCGAGAGCTTTTTCCACAATATTAGCTAGGCCGCCTCTTTTATTACCCGGCGTTGTGTTAGCACTTCGATCTACTTCGCCAAGATCCAAGTAATGATCATACCATTTCATTTCCTGAATGAGTTTACGCCCAACCTCTTCATTCGCGGCGCGGGGTGTTAATAAGTGAATCCCATCTCTCACTTCTGTAACTTCCGAGAATAGAACCGTCGCTCCAGCCCGCACCAGCAAATCTGCGGCATATCCCACCGCTGGATTCGCCGTCACACCAGAGAAAGCATCACTTCCGCCACACTGCATCCCAACTACCAAATCAGAAATGGGACAGGTAACTCGCTTTCGGGAATTTAATCTTTTTAGTTGTTCCTCTGCCTCTCTCATAATCTGCTCAATCATTTGATGAAACCCACGCTGCTCTTGCAATACAACAATTGTGGCAGCATTATTATCTGGTATCATTTTTTCAGGAAGGAGCTTTTCACAACCTAAGCCAACTACCATTATTTCTCCACCAAAGTTGGGATGGGTTGCAAGATTCTGCAGCGTGCGAATGGGAATAATCGCTTCCGGAGCATTAATTGCCACACCACAGCCGTAATTATGATTCAATGCTACTACATCCTCTACATTAGGATATTGAGGAAGAATTTCTTCTTTAATCCGTTTTACCGCATAATCTAAGACACCTGCAACGCATTGAACGCTTGTACTAATACCAAGAATGTTTTTTGTTGCGGCACTGCCATCTGTATTGCGGAAGCCTTCGAAGGTGTACCCTTCAAGAGGTGGCAATGGTTCTGGAACCTTATTCCCAATTGATAATTCATCTAAATCGGGAGGCGTCGGCATGCGTACTAAGGATTCATCTATCCAACTGCCTTTTGTTATCAGACGAGCTGCGTACCCAATAACTTCACCATAACGAAGAATTTCCCCATCTTGTTCTAAATCAACCAAAGCTACTTTATGCCCTTGGGGAACATGTTCCTTGAGTTCAAGACCGCAGGCAAATATTGTCCCTTCAGGCAATCCCCCTGAATTGACCACAATTGCAACATTATCTATGGGATTCATTTTTATATAAAGAGGTACTTCTTTTCGACCTTCAGTCAAAGACATGCATCATCTCTCCTTTGCTTTCTATTTTATTTCTATATTTCAGAGTTATTTTTTACGGTTCATCTTTATCAATTTTTAATTCCACTCTATGAATATCACCAACAATAAATAGATAAGACATGGCTCCTAATAAACCCATAATACCAACAAACACTAAGGCCCCATTAAAGGACTGTGTTACTTTTAAAATATAACCAATCGCAAGAGGAGTCACAATACTTGCCAGGTTTCCTACCATATTAAAAATCCCACCGCTGACTCCCATCATTTCTTTTGGTGATGTATCACCGACAACACACCATCCTAAAGCACCAATACCTTTAGAGAAAAAGGCCAGAGACATTACTGCAACAACCAGTACTGTTGAGTCTACATAATTAGCCAATATAATACTACTAGAAAAAACTAGCCCAATAATAATTGGTGTCTTGCGGGCAACGGTTAAACTTTTACCTCGGCGTAACAGCCAATCAGACCAGTAGCCACCAAGCACACCCCCAGCAAATCCTGCGATAGCAGGAATCGAGGCAACAAGGCCTACCTTTAGCATCGACATGCCTTTTGCTTCAACAAGGTACGTTGGAAACCAGGTAAGAAAAAACCAAGTGATGGTATTCAAACAAAATTGTCCAAGATATACACCGATCATTTGTCTATTTTGTACCAACGCCCGAACATAGTTCCATTTGATGGGAGTCTTTTTATCACCAAGACTTGCCAATCCACCTCCAGCTTCAATGTAATCCATTTCAGCCTGATTTACACCTGAATGGCTTTTAGGATCACGAATCACCTTAAACCAGAAGATCGAAATAACAATCCCCGCGGCGCCAGTCCAGTAGAAAATATAGTGCCACCCGAATGCATGCAACGTCCAAGCCATCAAGGGAGTGAAAACGGCTAAGGCAAAATATTGCGCAGAATTAAAAATTGCAGATGCAAATCCACGCTCATGAGTCGGGAACCACATAGCGGTAATTCTGGCATTTGCCGGAAAAGCCGGTGCTTCCGCAATCCCCATTAAGAATCGCAGTCCAAAAAGCATAGCAAAAGCACTACCTGCAAAGAAACCAACAGTCCCTTGTAAAACCGTAAATAAAGACCAGAGAAATAATCCTGAGCCATAAACAACACGAGCACCATACTTATCCAGAACCCAACCACCTGGAATTTGCATAGCAGTATAAGACCAGCCAAAAGCCGAAAAAGCCATCCCCATTGTTACTGCATCAAAACCAAGTTCTTTCCGCATGGCAGATGCAGCAATCGAAAGGGTCGCACGATCAACATAATTGAATGTGGTAACAATAAATAACATGGCAAGTATAAAATATCGAATAGTAGTCTTTTTTTGAATCACTTGTTTATCACTCATTAACAAATTTCCTCCTTTATTGTGCGATATTGCCATCATTCTGATTATTTCTTATTTTAGCAATATTTCCGCTATTACCTCTTGCTATTGCAATAACCATGCCAACTATAAAACGTTGAATTGTCTGACTTTTATAATAATCCATCTGCCACAATTGCAATATTTCACGCAACGATTGTTGCGTCAACTACTACAATTGTTGTTGCATTTTTCTTTTTTAGGCGTGTATAATAGATAAAACATTTAATATAAAGGACTGAGAGCATTGTCAAAAATCGCCTTTATTGCTCCGGACAAACAATTATTTTTACAAGGCAAGAAAATCATTCATGAGCTGGGCTTACATCACAAATTTGATATCTATTTAGCAAGGCTAAATAGAGGAATTAGACTTGCCAAAAAACTGCAAAATGAAGACGTTGATGTGATTGTCTGCCGAGGCGGCACCGCTCGATTAATCATTGAGTCTCGAGTGAATATACCCGTTGTTGAAATTCCCATTACAGGTCAAGACCTGGCCCAAGTTTTTCATGAGTCCAAAAAGCTAACAGGGCTGCCTCACCCCAAGGTTGCGATATTGGCATTCAGCAATATGATCCACGATATCGAAATACTATCAACCATTCTCGACATTGAGTTGACCATATATCCTCTTAAAACAGTTGAGGATCTCCCTTCCAAAATAGCAGAAGTAGCAGTAACAGATGCAGACATCGTGGTAGGCGGTATAAAAACCATTCTTCTGGCTGCAAAGAAAGGATTAATGACCCACCTCATACGCTCCGGAGATTTTTCCATCCGAACGGCACTCCTTGAAGCCCAAAAAATTATGCTGGGTCGAAAAATCGAAAAAGAAAAAGCCCAAGAATTTAAAGCCTTAGTAGACTATTCATTAGAAGGCATTATCAGTATTAATAAGGACAGAGTCATCAAAGTTTTTAACCCGACGGCAGAACGATTGTTAAATCTCTCTGCCAAAGATATACTGGGACAAAAAATAGACTCTATGCTTACCTTTATCAACTTTGATGCTTGTTTACTAGAAGGACAGCAATCCATCGGCCAAGTGGTTCAGCTTGGTACCATATGGATTAGCTTTAACATTGCACCTATCATCGTCGATCAATTGATCATTGGTGCAATCATCGCTTTCCAGGATGTCACCCGCATTCAGGAAATGGAAGTGAGAATCCGCAACGAGTTAATCACCAGGAAATTCATTGCTAAATATCACTTCACCGATCTATTAGGAGTGTCACCTCAGATGATTGAAAGTAAGCGAATTGCACAAGAAATGTCTTTAATCGATGCCACCGTATTAATTTCAGGAGAATCCGGCACAGGAAAAGAGTTGTTTGCCCAAAGCATACACAACGAAAGCCAACGAAAGCATGGACCATTTGTTGCTGTCAACTGTGCGGCCTTGCCGCAAAACTTACTTGAAAGCGAATTATTCGGTTATGTAGAAGGAGCATTTACGGGCGCAACCAAAAAAGGAAAACCTGGTTTATTTGAAATGGCTCATACGGGCACCATTTTTCTTGACGAAATCTCAGAAATGGATAAATACGCCCAAAGTCGCTTGCTTCGTGTGCTGCAGGAAAAGCAGGTCATGCGTCTCGGGGATGACAAATACATACCCGTTGATATGAGGATTATTGCAGCTACTAATAAAAATTTAGCGGGACTTATTAAAGAAGGACAATTTCGGCAAGATCTTTTTTATCGACTTAAAGTACTAACCATGACGCTGCCTGCATTACGCAACAGAAAAAATGATATACAATATCTTGCACATCATTTCTTGGAATATTATAAAAGACGACATTTTAAACAGTTGGATATTTCTGATTCTGGATATAACTATCTATCCGGATATTCCTGGCCAGGGAATGTTCGGGAATTAAAATATTTCATAGAAAGATTGGTGGTCATCGCCAGTGAAAAATGGATTACTGAAGATGTTATAAAAAAATATTGGCATGACAGAGAAGATGAAATAGAACTACCTGCCATAGTGAGCGATGACCTTCCAGTAGACAATGCCCCTCTGCCGTCAGAAGACAAACGGATTGCTGATGCATTAGCACAATGTCATTCCAACATAACCCGCGCGGCTAAATTACTGGGAATGGATAGAAGCACACTTTATCGAAAATTGAAAGCTTATAAAATTGAAATCAAAAAAGCTTATTAAAACAATATGAACTTTTGAACCGCGAAGACGGGAAGAAAAAGGGCAGTGCCAAAACAATCGTTTCAGCACTGCCCTTTTACGAAGGGTTATTCCATTATCTCAGTATGTTATTTATTGTTTTTATGGTACTCTGCCACTTTAGCAAAAGCATAACCGCTTGCTGCAATCGTAGCAGCAATATCTTCTTCCGAATGAGCAGCAGACATAAATCCTGCTTCAAATTGAGACGGTGCCATATATACGCCTTGCTTTAACATCTCATGAAAGAAGGTATTGAATGCACCAATATCCGATTGTTTCGCACTCTCATAATCATATACAGGTTGGTCTGTGAAGAACATGCCAAACATGGCACCAAGCTGATGGTACTGCAATGTAAAACCATACTTCTCGCCTTGAGCGCGAATTCCGGCACATAAAGTTTTGGTTTTCTCAGCTAACTTCTCATACAGTCCAGGTGTTTGCGATAAGAGGGTAAGAGTGGTAATCCCTGCTGTCATTGCCAACGGATTGCCGCTTAGTGTACCTGCCTGATATACAGGGCCAGCAGGAGAAATGAGCTCCATAATATCCTGCCTGCCGCCATAAGCACCAACAGGCAAACCTCCACCAATAATCTTACCTAAACAAGTCAAGTCAGGTTTTATACCGAACACGGATTGTGCTCCGCTGTAAGCCACACGAAAACCAGTCATAACTTCGTCAAATATAAGTAAGGCACCATATCGTTCAGTGATCTCGCGTACGCCTGCCAAGTATCCCTCTTGCGGAAGCACCATACCCATGTTTCCTGCCACAGGTTCAATGATGACAGCAGCAATTTCTTCGCCGTATTGGGAAAAAACTTCTGTCAAAGCTGGCATATCATTATAATTTACGGAAATCGTTCCACCGGCAACAGCATCGGATACGCCAGGGCTGTCAGGTACACCTAAGGTAGCCGCCCCTGACCCTGCCTTTACCAGCAGACTATCATGATGTCCATGATAGCAGCCAATAAATTTAACAATTTTGCTGCGTTTGGTATACGCTCTTGCTAAACGCAATACACTCATGGTAGCCTCTGTTCCTGAATTCACCATGCGTATCAATTCCATAGAAGGGACGGCCTGCTGCACTAATTTAGCCAAGGTAGTCTCTAAAAGAGTAGGTGCTCCATAACTTGTTCCATTAGACACAGCTTGAACTAAGGCTTCTACTACCGCAGGATGAGCATGACCTAAAATCATCGGACCCCATGATCCAACATAATCAATATATTGATTCGAATCAATATCATATAAGCGGCTGCCTGCAGCCCTCGCAATAAAAGGCGGCGTTCCGCCAACACCTCGAAAGGAACGTACAGGACTATTAACGCCCCCTGGTATATACTGCTTTGCTTCATTAAATGCTTCAGTCGATTTATTTAAATGAAATGCCATGAGTAGACCTCCTGAAAATAATAAGGTGGTTTATTGTCTCTATTCTTATTCCTCTTTTAACCAGCGGGCAACATCCATCGCATGATAGGTAATAATAATATCCGCCCCGGCCCGTTTCATGCTAACCAGTGTTTCCATCACTATACGCTTTTCATCAATCCATCCTTGGGCTGCTGCAGCTTTAACCATGGAATATTCACCACTTACGTTATAAACTGCCAAAGGATAATCAAAACGATCCCTAACTTGACGAACAATGTCCAAATAAACCAAGGCTGGTTTCACCATAATAATATCTGCACCTTCTGCAATATCTAACTCGACCTCGCGCATGGCTTCCCGACTATTAGCCGGGTCCATTTGGTAGCTTTTGCGATCACCAAATTGCGGTGCTGAATCAGCAGCGTCACGGAATGGTCCATAATAAGCAGATGCATATTTTACGGCATAAGACATAATTGATACATTGCTATAGCCACTTTCATTTAACGCATTGCGAATAGCTAATATACGTCCATCCATCATATCCGAAGGCGCTATGATATCAGCGCCTGCCTGAGCCTGACTCACAGCGGTTTTTGCCAGTAATTCCAAGGTACTGTCATTATCAACCTCTCGACCTTTCAGCAATCCGCAATGACCATGGCTGGTATACTCACACAGACATACATCACCAATCACTACGATTTCAGGTAACGCCGCCTTAATCAGACTCATTGCTTTTTGCACAGGACTATTCATATCCCAGGCACTTGATCCTTCTGCATCTTTATATTCAGGAAGACCGAAAATGATAACTGCCGGTATACCTAAGGAAAATGCCTCAGCAGCTTCCTTGACTGCCATATCGGGAGACAAATGAAAAACACCTGGCATAGAAGAAATTTCCCTGCGTATTTGATTTCCTGGCACCACAAACAAAGGATATACTAGATTACCAACCTCAAGAGTTGTTTCCCGAACTAACTGTCGTATTCCGGCAGAAGCTCTAAGACGTCGCGGACGAAGCAAAGAACTCATTTTTGAGCCTCCTCATATAGCGTTTTAATGACTTCTACCATACCGTGAATCGTGTACTCCTCACCAATCACATCCGGAGTAATGCCATGTTCCAAGCACGTGCCGGCAGTGATCGGACCAATGCACGCAATCTTGGCATTTTTTAAGAGTTCGGCTCCCTGGTCTCCTAATAAATTCAGTAAATTGGTTACTGTAGAGGAGCTGGTGAATGTTACAAGATCGATATCTCCTGCTTTTAGCTTTTCTGATAGAATCTTACCATCCGTATCCCCAGTAAGAGTGCGATAGACTGGAACGACATTTACCTTTGCTCCCATTTGTCCTAATTTTTCCGGTAAAAGATCTCTTGCTACCAACGCTCTCGGAATAAGCACTGACATACCTGGCTGAATCCTGCCAGTCATTGCAGCAACAATACCTTCAGCTCTAAATTCCAAAGGAACAATGTCTGCTAAAATTCCATAATCTTTTAGCCTTGCTGCTGTTTGTGCACCAATGGCAGCAACCTGAATGCTGCCTAAAGCCCGACTATCTTTCCTCATGCTATGTAAACGCTTAAAGAAATATTCAACACCATTAACGCTGGTAAAAATCAGCCAATCATACGTCGTTAATTTTTTAATTGATTCATCCAGTTCAGCATAGCTCTCTGGCGGAACCAGTTTTATGGCTGGTGCTTCTATACATTGTGCTCCCAAAGCTTCTAATTGACCTGTTAAGACACTGGCCTGTTCTCTTGCACGAGTGACCAATGCAGTTTTCCCAAACAGCAAACGCTGATCAAACCAGCCCAACTGTTCACGCAATTTTACAACTTCGCCGACAATAAAAATAGCTGGCGGCTTGATTCCTGCTTTTGCCACATCCTCAGCAGCGTTCCCTACCGTCGTGACTAAAACCCGCTGCTCAGGTTTCGTTCCCCAGCGAATCACTGCAGCAGGTGTATTTGCCGAGCGGCCATGCTCAATCAGTTTGGATGTAATATGAGGCAGATTTTCTACTCCCATTAAAAATACTAAGGTATCTACCCCTGTAGATATATGTGACCACTTAATCGTTGATTCCGGCTTAGTAGGATCTTCATGTCCAGTGATTACCGCAAATGAAGTCGCAATCCCTCGATGGGTGACAGGAATGCCAGCATAAGCAGGTACTGAAATGGCTGAGGTTATCCCAGGTACAATTTCAAAAGAAATATGATTTTCTACTAAGGTTAGTGCTTCTTCACCGCCCCGCCCAAAGACGAAAGGATCTCCGCCTTTCAGTCGCACTACATTTTTACCCTCTTTTGCTTTATCCACTAGCAGCTGGTTAATATCTTCCTGACGCATCGTATGATCACTAGAAGCCTTGCCTACATAAATAAGCTCTGCATCTTCTCTAGCTGTCGACAACAATCGATCATCTGCTAATCGATCATATACAATCGTATCTGCTTGCTGTATATATTCGAGGGCTTTCACACTAATGAGCTTATAGTCCCCCGGACCTGCTCCTACTAAATAAACAATTCCTTGCCTCATTATTTTCTCCTCCTGTTAGAACGTAATTTATATTCTAGATGATAGCAAAGAACATATTGCGTTCTTTTTGAACCATTAATGATTTACTTCTAGTTCTTGCAGAATCTCTCGTCCACCCTCGTCGAGCATCCGTTGTGCTAAATCGCGACCAAGCTTCTTGCCATCCTGAGGACTCCCACTAATGGTTTGTCGAATCTGACGCGCTCCATCCACTGACAAGATAGCCGCTTCTAACGTTAATATCTCTTGTTCTATTCTCCCGAACACACCAATGGGAATCTGGCAACCGCCTTCTACTTCAGCCAAATACGCCCGTTCTGCTTCTACAGACCAGCGAGTCTCCTGATGATTTAAAAAAGCAAGCATCTGTAAAACTTCTGCATCATTACTGCGCGCCTCAATAGCCAAAGCCCCTTGTCCCACTGCTGGCAAACAAATATCCTGGGGCAATACCTGAGTAATTTTCTCTTGCCAGCCCAAACGCTTTAAACCAGCAACGGCTAAGATAATCCCATCGAACTCGCCATTCTCTAATTTTTTTAGCCTGGTATCCAGGTTTCCCCGCAGATCACCAATCTTAAGATCTGACCGATATTTAAGCAGCTGTGCCTTTCGCCTTAAACTTGAAGTCCCGACCCTGGCCCCTTTTGGTAAATTGTCAACGGTGCCATAGTTAGGGCTGATAAAAGCATCCCCAGGATCCACACGCTCAGTAATAGCAGCCAGCAGCAATCCCTCTGGCAGCTCGGTTGGCATATCCTTTAAGCTGTGCACGGCCAAATCGATTTGCCCATTTAGCATTGCCGTTTCTAATTCTTTGGTGAATAAACCCTTACCGCCAATTCTAGCCAAAGGTACATCTAAAATTTTATCACCAGTAGTTACAATATGAAGCAGCTCTACATCCACATCAGGATACTGAGCTCTTATACAGTCAGCAATATGATTTGCCTGCCATAGAGCCAGCTTACTGCCCCGCGTACCGATAGTAATTTTTTTTCTTTTCACGATGTCTGCCCTCTCCTATTGTATCAAGTTTAAACAAATCCAGTATTGCATCTAAATAGAACTGTTCTTTATGTGTACAGGCTCCCTCATTAATGCAAACCATAGGATCTCTTAACATTTTACGTATAATCATCTTCGACATGTTTTCCACGGCCTTACGTTCATCTGCTGTAATATCAGGCAATTTTGTCAGCGCTCTCTTCAACTCCCGCTGACGAATTTTTTCTGCCTTATCAGTCAAACGTGCCATAACAGGACGAAGTGATAAATAACGGAATTTAATCATCAATTCCTCTAACTCTTTTTTAATAATTTCTTCAGCCAATTCAGCTTCCTGTTCCCTTAAACGAACATTGGATTCCACAACCGCTTCCAAATCATCAATGTTATATAAACGTACTCCCGCAATAGCAGATACCTCAGGCTCCACATCCCGGGGCACAGCAATGTCAATAATAATAATAGGACGTCCTTGACGCTTGGGCATTAAATGAGCCACATCCCAGGCACGTATCACGTAATGAGGAGCACCAGTAGAAGTAATAATAATATCAGCATCCACAGCACTTTTCATAAAACTTTCAAAGGGTACGGCTACTCCGCGAAATTGTTCAGCCAACTCTACCGCTCTTTCGTATTTACGATTGGAAACAATTACCGTTTTAACACCATTTCCTACTAAATGCTTTGCTGTAAGTTCACCCATTTGTCCCGCCCCCAGCAATAGCACATTGGAAGCAGATAAATTACCAAATACGTTCTTAGCTAACTCTACAGCAGCATAGCTGACAGACACTGCACTATGGGCGATTCGGGTTTCAGTGCGAACCTTCTTCCCCACAGCAATGGCTCTGTTAAATAACGTATTGAGTACTGTACTTGTAGTGCCAACGTCCCTAGCTACTGAATAAGCCTTTTTTACCTGACTTAAAATTTGGCCTTCCCCTATAATAAGAGAATCAAGACTTGCCGATACCCGGAATAAATGTTCAATACAATCTTCTTCCACATAAAAAAAGAAGTCTTCCATATCAAGAGTGCTTTCGGATATTCGTTGCAAAAATTGCTGCATTACCGGAAATCCATCTTCCGCATCATCTACTACAGCATACATCTCTGTGCGATTACAGGTAGACAGTAATACACATTCGCTAATTTCTTCATATTCATGAAGATGATTCAATGCCGTTTTAATCTTATCCTCAGAAAAAGTAAAACATTCCCGCACATCTACCGATGCTGTCTTATGATTGAGTCCTAGTACAACCAATTGCATTTTTAATCTTAGCCTCCGCCTCTTTTATCTTACCTTCCTTAAGCAAGATAATTACTTCTTGGTCCAAGGTCCTTCGCCAAAAGGATTCTCTTTCTTTTGCTGTCGAAAGCCGCTCTTTTATCTGCTCTCGTGCTTTAGCCACCAACTCAAGATAGATTCCATATTCCGGTCCATAACGCTCTTCTAATTCCTCACGTAATTTTTTTGCCAACGCTGGGCTTTTACCACCAGTAGAGATCGTAAGCAGCAAATCTCCATGAGAAATTTGGGATGGCACACTAAAATTGCCAAGCTCAGGTGCATCCGTCACATTTACAAGAGCACCTGCACCCATACCTTCCTCAGCAACCCATTTATTTACTGCGTTACTATCGGTAGCGCAAATTACAATAAAAAAACCATTAACATCACCCTGCTGGTAAGACCGAGCAATATGAATAATACTCTTGTCCTCTACTAAGGAAGCCAACTGCTTCGTAAGGGCAGGACTTACTACCGTAACCATTCCGCCAGCAGCCAAAAGCGCTCCAACCTTACGCTGGGCCACACTCCCACCGCCAACAACCATGCAAGACCGACCGTCAATTTGTAAGTTTATTGGGTAACAGGGCACATTTTTCACATCCTTCATATTTTAGCATATTTCGCACTAAAAATGTAATATTCCTCTATTAGAATGTACAAAGATTCACTTTTAATTTTTAACTCTATGCTGTCTTTTAAAATCAATAGAAAATAACCGAACCGCAGAGGCACAAAGAACACTCTCCTCTTAAGCGCCACCTGAATCCAGTTTTTCTTTCGTACCAAAATATGCCTCTACTATCTTTCGCACAACAGGTGCTGCAGCAGTAGAGCCTTCACCACCCTCCTCTACTAGTACAGCAATTGCAATTTCAGGATTTTGGGCCGGTGCATAGCATGCAAACCAAGAATGAACCGTACCAGTACCTGTTTCCGCTGAGCCACTTTTTCCAGCCACCGTTGGAGTAACGCCCTGAAAGACTCCTACTCCTGTCCCCTTCGTTGTAACAGCGACTAAGCCACTCTTAATTACATCCCATGTTTCCGTCTTCAAATAAATAGTATGAGCCACTTCCGACTGATAGCTTTTAACCACTGCTCCATTGTCATCTACGATTTTATCCACTAACATCGGTCGATAGATTACTCCATCATTGGCAACTGCCATTAGTAATAGTGCCTGCTGCAGGGGCGTTGTTAGATAATAACCCTGCCCAATCGCAGCAATGATCGTCTCTCCAGGATACCATGGCTGCTCATAGTTCTTTTGTTTCCATCCTTCTGTGGGCACTAATCCTTCTTCTTCCCCTTGCAGCAAAATACCACTTTTCTTTCCTAAACCAAAGGTTAATGCATAACTGGCTAAATTATCAATGCCCATACGGCGGCCTAATTCATAAAAGACAGGATCACTTGACCATGCTATAGCATCTACAATCGTAAGCTTTCCTAACCCTTCCGTCTTCCAGCCATAAAATTTCCATCCCCCTAAGATATAGAATCCTTTATCCTCAAACACTTCCTCTTTCGTAACATACCCCATATCCAAGGCTGCAGCTGTTGTAATAATCTTAAAAACAGAACCTGGTGGATAGGTACTCTGTATTCCTTTATTCGTAAGAGGATGATCCGGATGATTGATCAAGTCGCCCCAGTTTTTACTGCTAATACCACTGGCAAATAGATTAGGATCAAAGGCCGGAGAGCTAACCATTGCCAAAACACCTCCTGTATGAACATCTAGAACAATAGCGCTCCCTCCTTTAGCTGGCTGCCCCGTATTACGGCTTATTTCAATCTGCTGCATTAGAGCTTCTTGTGCAGCTTTCTGTAAATTTCCATCAAGTGTCAAAATTAATCCCTTCCCTGATATAGCCTTCTTCTCACCAATCCTTTGCACTTCTTCTCCAAAGGCATTGACTTCTACTTGTAATCCACCATCGATTCCGCGTAATACATCCTCCCATTCCAGCTCCAAACCATCCTTTCCTATAAAATCCGTAGGTTTATATCCTTGTGCCTTACGCTTAGCATATTCTTCCTCATTTATGCTGCCCAGAAATCCCAGCACATGAGCTGCTAAATCTTTGTATATGTACTGCCTCACAGGACCGGCGCTAATGACAACCCCAGCTAAAGTATCCTTTCTCTCCAAAATCTTGGCTTGCAATACAGGATCAATATCTCGCTTCACGATGATCGGAATATAAGGTGACTCTTCCCCCTCCTTTAGCATTTTTTCAATAGTCTCAGGTAAAATACCAATCATATTGGCTAATGCAGCTGTCTTTGCAGAATCATAGCTATATTCTGCTGGAATAATAGCAACAGCAAAACTAGGACGATTGGTAACAAGTAAAGCCCCATTACGATCATACATATTCCCTCGTGGAGCTTGCTCAGTAATTTGGTTTATGCGATTTTCTTCTGCTACTTTCTTATATTGTGGACCACGTACTAACTGCATCCAGGCCAAACGCAATATTAAAAGACCAACCACTGCCACAATGATCCATACCATAATATTCATTCTGCGAGACTTTTCTGTAATCCACATAGGTTAACTCCTTTTAACAATTGATTTTCGTATAACATAGTATCCCGCAAAACAAAAAAAATAGCCCTAATGGGCTACTTTATGAATCATCACTTACCTGTATAATCTTTACCAACCACAACCACTGCATCAATTGCCTTACCTTCGTCTTTTGTAATTTGCAATGAGTATTTAAAAGGCAGCGAGCTTAATTTGTTAACAACTCTACTATCTGTAGTGTTAGAAATAACCACTGTATTTTTATATGCATTTGCAGTATTCGTCACACCCTCAACTTCAAATCCGCGGTTACGAAGGATCGCGGCAATTTTATCGCCTGCGTCCGCCATGCCACTGGCATTCACCACTTCCACGCTTACTTTATCAGAATTGGCTTTCTTACTAACGGACTTGCCTGCATCTGCTGAAGCATCAGTTTTGTCATTTTTATCATCTTTTTTCGATTTATCCGGAGTTTTTTTCTCTGGAACTGCATTTTTAGCTACCTTCGGCGTTTCAACTACTTTCATTTCTTTTGGAATGGAAGTCTCATATTCACTTGCATCTTTTTGGGTCGTAGCAACATATTTCTCTTCCATAGCCACACCAAGGGTTTGAGCTACGTGCTTGCGAAGAGCCATTACATCAGGCAGCCAATAACTTATCTCATTAATAAATGCTGGTTTTCCTGGTACCATGTCTGTTCTCAGCCCATTTTTCGATGCATCATTCAAGGTTTTAGCAAGATTAAGCATTTCCGTGGTAGACATATCACTATTTACTACACTATTTACTTCTCGAACAATAGCAGGTATCTTAGTAATAACGGATGGGCTAGCGACTTCCTTCATTAATGCTTTTAAGAACTTTTGCTGACGCTCAACTCGGCCAATATCGCCCTCTTCATCACGATAACGTACATATTGAATCGCCATACGACCATCCATACGTTGGACACCTGGTCGTAAATCAATTACGAAGGGACCATGATCCTCCCCATTATCATCATAAGGATCGGAATAGTACATCCTTTTTTCCACATCAATGGTTACACCGCCAACGGCATCAATAATCTTTTTAAACCCTGCAATATTAATTGTAATATAATGATCCATTTTTATTCCTAACAAACCTTCGACAGCCTGCTGCGTTAATTTATGGCCGCCATAGGCATAAGCATGGTTAATTTTATCCCAACCATGTCCTGGAATTTTTACCCTCGTATCTCGGGGAATAGAGAGCATTGCAACATCTTTCGTATTTGTGTCAATGGTAACAACAAATAACGTATCAGAACGCCCAGTATCATCACTACGTTCGTCAACGCCCATAACCATAATGTTAATTTTATTTTGAGGAGTTACAATGCTCCCCTTTTCTTTACTTTGTTCAATTCCTCCGCTAAACCAAACATAGGACGCGCCAGCTACTGCTAATACTGCTAATAAAATACCTAGGACAGCAATAACGGATCTTCCCTTACCACGCCTTTGTTCAGCCAATCTTTTTTCCAGTCCTGCCATAGTGCGCAACTCCCTTCTATTACCTGGAAATATTCTCATATACCAAGTATTAAATTCAAAAACTGCAGATAAAAAATCAATAAACAAGCCTCCGCATGGGAGGCTTGCTTTTAAGTATAACAAAATGTAACATAAAAGGTCAAGATTTTTATGTTTCACACCTCATGCATATAACATAGAAATCCCAATATAAAGAAGGAAGCTTAGGCAATCTCATCAGTTCAAATGTGGTTTGGGAGCCCATTCAGCGGGATTTTCTCGAGTAAATACAACCAGTAATCCAAAGTTCACTGGAAAAAGATTCATCCGAAATCATTTGTTAGATTTCCTGATCTTTTTCGGTTAATGCTATAATTTTATATGGCTTATCTTTATATTTCAAAATGTCCCTTTTAACCAGTTTTCTAAGACCCATTTTATCTTCATCCTCAAAAGGAATGTGATAAATCACAACTCTTTCTGGTTTCAAATTATCTAATATATTCTGCCCTTTTGTATTGGTAAAGAATAGTGGATTAATAAAAACAGCTGCTAAATTAGGAATATCTTTAATAGCTTCAAAGTTCTTCACCATATAATCGGCATCAGCTGCAAATATATAGTTTTTTTCTTCAATTGTAAGCATGATTGTATAATGTCTAGTGTCCTGATATTCTCCACCACCCATGTGTACGCTTCTGAAGTAAGTAAGAGTACAGTTTTGGGTGAGTTCTTCTTTATGATATTTTCCAAAAGGAATATAATATTCTTCAACTTTCACTATTGAAGTTAGGCTTAATAACGAGTTCTTATCTTCTAAGGAATTTGTTTCTTGCTTCAGCCTTGGTATATATACCTTTTTTACTTCATTATTGGAAATATACTCATCCAAATACATGGAAGAAAAATGATCCATATGTCTATGGGTAAATATCAAATAATTAATATCTTTAAATTTACTTGCCATACCAAAAACAGCTTTTTGCATCTCACTCACAGGTTGGCTAAAAAATGGATTTTCCCCAAATATACCATCAAGCAGTATGGTACTATCACCAGCTGTAATAAATATACCTGAGTTGGCAACCAACTCCATTTTGACTTTTATACTCATTATATTCTCTCCATAATCCACTTGATAAATAACCTTATTGTCTAATTAAAAATAACCAAATAAGATTCTTATTTACTATAGTATTCTTTTTACGATATCCTTGCAACCACTTGGTTTAATACGCAAAAAAAAATATCTGTCGAATCATGCTCGACAGATATTTTTTTTATTTCTTAGGAAATTTACTATCAATCAATGGCCAAACCTCTGGCTGCTCTTGGCCTAGACGCCATAGTGCAATGCCAGCAGGATTGTATTTTGCTATAACATCTAACTTAGCGGCTATGCTTTTATCATTTTCAAACCAAACTTCATGATCTTTGTAAGAAAAGTGAGGTGCCTGCACTGTCTCATCATACATAATTTTAGCGTCATGTTGTTCGGCCCGTACAATCGCATCTACATAGGTTATGGTTTCCCCTTCTTTACCAACCCAGTCATAACCATATAAACCAACACCAATGATTACTTTGTGTGGTCCACCACAATTATCAATAGCATATTTAATATTCTTTTCATACCAATCAATTGGCGCAATAGGGCCTGGCTTGGAGGTAGACCAATGATTGTCATAGGTCATAATCTGCAGAAAATCAGCATTCTTAGCCAGTTCGGGATAATTATAAGCTCCTGATACATCCTCCGCTACATCAACTTGCGGAAATACAGATATGATTACTGCTTTATTTATGCCCTGCATTTTTGGATATAGCTCCGCCATAAAACTAGTTAAATTATCCCGCTGTGCTGGCGGCAATAATTCAAAGTCAATATTAATACCATCATACTGCTTTTCTTGGACTAGTTTTACAATATTATCGATGGCCTTACTGCGAACTTCTGGATTACCTAGTAATTCCTCTGTAGAACCAGTTTTATTGGTAATCAAAGGATACATTTTAAGTTTAAGATCTCTAGCACTATCATATACCAGTTGGCTGTCTTTTGCTTCAACAGTGCCATCCTTTGTTGCCTTATACCAAAATGGACCAACACCTGTCATACTTTTAGCAAAGCTTTTCATACTTGGGAAAGAACCTGTTTTATCCGGTGTTCCTGGCCAAGGATTTTCATAATAGCCAATGATCATTCTCGGTGGCATCATGAGCTTCCCTGCTCCATTAACCCCAGGATTGTCTGTAGAATCCGGCATACCTGGCAGTGGTTTAGGTGCTGGACTATTACTACACCCACCTGCAAGTCCGACTACCATTATCACAAAACATAGCAGTACAATACTAGTTAAAATCTTTGAATAACGCAATATTGTCACCCTTTCCTAATGCTATACTAAGTACAGTCTAAAAAGCAGATTTTATAAATTCCATTCTGCATTTTTCCTGCCTTACTCATAGTATTGGCAAGAGCAATTTTCTTATTCAAAAAATATTAACACCAGCTCATAATCATAAAAAACAAAAAGAGACAGTGCCAAGTGGGCACCATCTCATTTCTGCTTTTTAGAATGAATTAATCATCATAATTTTTAGTATAAGCGACTTGCAGTACTTCATCTGGTAATTCATTTTCCCAGCGTGCTACTACTACAGCAGCTACACAGTTACCAATCAAATTACAGGCTGTACGAGCCATATCCAAGATACGGTCAACGCCCAGAATAATACCAATGCCTTCTACCGGTAAGCCAAAAGCCGCCGCAGTACCTGCAATAACAATGAGAGATGCACCTGGAACTGCTGCAATTCCTTTGGTTGACATCATTAATGTAACTAACATTAACATTTGCGTAGAAAGAGGGAAATCAATATGGTACACTTGTGCAATAAAGATAACTGCTAATGCACTATATAATGTGGAACCATCCAGATTAAATGTATAGCCTGTTGGCAATACAAAGGTAACAATATGCTTTGGAACACCAAATTTTTCTAATTTTTCCATTGCAATTGGAAGGGCTGCCTCACTGGATGCAGTGGAAAACGCAATAAGAATCGGTTCTTTAATGGCTCGTAATAATTGAAAGAAATTCATTCGAATAATTACAGAAGCACAAGCTAACAATAGCGTAATGAATAACACTAAAGCAAAATACAACGACCCAATTAGCTTAGCCAATGGAATCAACATTCCCAGACCAAATTTTCCTACAGTAAAAGCAATCAAAGCAAAAACACCGATAGGAGCTAATTTCATTACATACCAAGTAAACTTGAACATAATTTCAGCGACGCTGATAGCTAATGTAACCACTGGTTTACCCTTTTCTCCCATGCCAGCAGCTGCTACGCCGAAGAAAGTAGAGAACAAGATAATTTGCAGCATATCACCGCGACCCATAGCATCTACCACATTGGTAGGTACAATATTAACCAGCATTTGAGTCATATCAATGGTCTTCGTTGCTGCTGCCGCGGCAGAAGTCACGTCTGCACCTGTTGCGATCGCAACGCCTGCACCTGGCTGGAAAATATTCGCCACAGCCAGACCGACAAATAGTGCTAGCGTCGTAGCAACTTCAAACCAGATAATTGCTTTTGCACCCAAACGACCCAGCTTTTTGAAGTCTCCAGTTCCTGCAATACCCATAATTAATGAACTGAAAATCAAAGGTACTACAATCATTTTAATCATACGAATAAAAGTGTCACCAACGGGCTTTAATGCTTGTCCATAGGTAGGGAAAATATAACCGAAAACAACACCTAGTATAAGAGCAATAAAAATTTGAGTTGTAAGTCCTATCCCTTTTTTGTTTTTCTCCACGAATTCATCCTCCTCTAAAGTAAAATTGTCTAAAGGTCTCTTCCAGATATACACCCTTTAAAACTATTACAGTATATCAGCTGCGCTTATAAAAAGATACCCTAATTGCTTTATATTCAGTCTTTTCTGCACAATATATCCCAAACAAATTCTGTCAATTTTATACACTATATAATTTCTTTACTTGATGGTTGTCCTAATAAAAACTCAGAATTTTGCAAATAAGGTAGACACAACGAGATCATTGCACTATAAAGCCAAAGAACCCTGTTTTCTAGGCGAAAATCCATTATACATTTTCTATACTAAAATGATATAATGCTTGCAACTACATTTTATTCAAGTAGTAAAGGGAGTGTGTTGATAATTGAAAAAAGATCTTATTCAAGCCATGCCTCCACTTGACGGTCATGCTGTAAAAACGTTGGAAGATGCTCTTAGTAAATCCCCTAGCAAAATCATTCGTTTAGAGATTAATAACACGATTTATCAGCTTTCCCGGGAAGGTCATTGGTTTAAAATTTCACTGCTTACCAAAAAACTTACAGTGAAGCGATCAACTATTTTCCAAACCCTGACTGAAATCTATAATCTAATTATCCATGGTCAGAATTGGCGTATTGCTACCAATTATTAGAACATAGGAGTACAACTTGTTGTAGGCAGAATAAGCTAATATTTACTTAATTTAAAAATAATCCCTCTTTACAGAGGGATTTTTATTATTTATCATCGATAGTCTTATAAATCTCTAGAAATTCCTGCAAAACTTGTGCAGTCAAGCCCCAAACAACATGCTTTCCATACTTATAAAATGAAACCTGGTACGTTTTACGTGCCCGCCATTCTTCGGAGTATCCTGTAACCAGAGAAAAAGGGAAATCCGCTAAAGGTCTTGTTCCCATTTCCATGTGGGCGACAATCGGTTTATGGGCACGCAAAAAACGTAAAGGTATGGTAAATACTTCTGCAACTTCCTCCTGGCTAGGTTCAATCGGTTGAAGAGGCGAAAGATAACCTACATAAGGATGCAACTTTACTCCTATAGGGCTTATGATTTCGCCTAATGCTCCTAGAATTTTTATTTCCGCTGCTGCTAAGGAAAGTTCTTCTTGCGTTTCCCGTACAGCAGCAGCTAAAGCTGATCCATCTTCCTTTTCAATACGCCCTCCTGGAAAGCAAATCTCTCCAGGCTGCCAAGATAATTGTGTAGAACGTACCTCAAACAATATAGCTAATTCACCATCCTGGACGATAAGAGGCACCAGCACCGCTGCAGAAAAGAAATCATTATAACCAGCTTTACCTTCTACATTAGCAGCTAACGCTTCAGACAATTCTCTACATAAATCATCCATTACTAGTCCTCTCCCATCCAATCAGCATTTTTTTCACTTTGCTCAACAACCTATCTCTTTATACCGACAAAAAAAGCAATCATTCGTTATTTCTTATCTGCATCAGAAGATAGCTCTATCTTTCCCTCAAGACCGGGAGTAATAATAATCTTACCATCCAAAGTAACGATCACGGCTTCATTGCCGGGAAATTGTTTTAGCAGTTCTAACCCTTTTTCTACTCCTAGAACAAAAATAGGTTTACTCAAAACATCTCCATAGGTAGAACTAGAATTAACCATCGTTACGCTTGACACTTCCCTTGGCTGCCATCCTGTTCGCGGATCTAGAATATGTGAATATCGTATGCCGTCCTTCATCATAAACCGCTGATAATCTCCTGATGTCTCCATAGTATCCCATTCCGTCAAAGCCAGCTTAGCACTAATACCATCTGGATCGCGAGGATGCTGTATACCAATCCTCCATGGTTTACCATCAGGCTTATTACCAATAACCCGTACATCCCCGCCAGCATTTACTAGAGCAGATGTTATTCCTTTTGCTTTCAGTAGTTCAACAGCCTGATCGGTAGCATATCCCTTAGCAATGGCGCCTAAATCAAGCATCATGCCTGCCTTGGGCAAATATATCGTATTAGCAGTCGTATCTACCTCAACCAAATGATAATTTACCAATGGCAAAACCTTATCAATTTCAGCTTGACTTGGTACATATTCACCCTTATGACCAATTCCCCATAATTTCGTGAGAGGACCAACGGTGATATCAAAAGAACCGCCAAGCTTATCCGATACATCCTGGGAGAACTTAATAATTTTTACCAATTCAGGATCAACAACAACTTTTTCCTTACCTGCCATTTGATTAATTCTCGAAACTTGACTATTATCATCAAAATTATTCGTTAAAGCATGCAAATGCTGAAACTCAGCGAAAGCAGCCTTCACTGCCTCTTCTGCTCCTGGACCATAAGCAGTAATTTCAACAATTGTGTCCATAAGAAATTGAGTTTCTTTATAAACATTAGAGGAATTTGTCTTGCTAAAGCATCCTGAAATAAATAACGCTGCAATAACAACGATAACCATAATTAATGATAATTTTTTATTCATTAATTCACCTTCCTGTCATTCACATTTATCCTAATATTCAATGATCAAATAGTTAAGCTATATCTGTGTCTTAATGATCTATTACTATGTATCTACAAGTATGATTAACCCGTAATCTATATTATAATACAATTCTTTATGTTCTTATGAAAAACCTTCAATACTCTTCAAAAGGACACAGAGGTGTGCCGCAGCAGTGGCATTGTGCTTTGTGGTTCATAAATTAAAAAGCACTCACATAAATGAGTGCTTTTTAATTAACCAGCAACTACCTATCCTCCCAGGACGTTTCCATCCAAGTACTTTCGGCGTATGGGCTTAACTACTGTGTTCGGTACTTCGACTGGCGATAATACCCCATCTGCGTCGTTACTCCTGCGCGCGCTCACTTCACGTACTGATGTACTGCTCAGTTCGCGTGCTCGTCGTGCCTAGCATCTGAAGCATTCTCACCAATCTCAGGAACGAAAAAACAAAAAATACTCACTCAAGATCAATATGATAAAAAGCACTCACATAAATGAGTGCTTTCTAATTAACCAGCAACTACCTATCCTCCCAGGCCGTTTCCAACCAAGTACTTTCGACGTATAAGGGCTTAACTACTGTGTTCGGTATGGGAACAGGTGGAACCCCTTAGCTATCGCCACTGGATAGAAGTACATATGAAATATGTTCCTTCAAAACTTCACAGAAGAAAGACTGCATGTTAGTCGTTAGCAGCTTGCTGCTAACTAAATTTAAGTCAAGCCCTCGTCCTATTAGTACCAGTCAGCTGAATCCATTGCTGGACTTACACACCTGGCCTATCAACCTTGTCATCTACAAGGGGACTTACTAGCTTATGCTATGAGAGATCTCATCTTAAGGCTGGTTTCACGCTTAGATGCTTTCAGCGTTTATCCTTTCCGAACGTAGCTACCCAGCTGTACTCCTGGCGGAATAACTGGTACACCATTGGTTCGTCCACTCCGGTCCTCTCGTACTAGGAGCAGTTCCCTTCAAATCTCTTACGCCCGCGATGGATAGGGACCGAACTGTCTCACGACGTTCTGAACCCAGCTCACGTACCACTTTAATGGGCGAACAGCCCAACCCTTGGGACCTACTACAGCCCCAGGATGTGATGAGCCGACATCGAGGTGCCAAACCTCCCCGTCGATATGGACTCTTGGGAGAGATTAGCCTGTTATCCCCAGGGTAGCTTTTATCCGTTGAGCGATGGCCCTTCCACGCGGTACCACCGGATCACTAAGTCCGACTTTCGTCCCTGCTCGACCTGTACGTCTCGCAGTCAAGCTCCCTTCTGCCTTTGCACTCTTCGCGCGATTTCCAACCGCGCTGAGGGAACCTTTGAGCGCCTCCGTTACATTTTCGGAGGCGACCGCCCCAGTCAAACTGCCCACCTGACACTGTCCTCAGTATCGTTACTACTAAAGTTAGAATTCCAGTAAATAAAGGGTGGTATCCCAACAACGACTCCACACATACTAGCGTACATGTCTCGCAGTCTCCCACCTATCCTGTACATCATTTACCAAAATTCAATGTCAGGCTACAGTAAAGCTCCATGGGGTCTTTCTGTCCAGTCGCGGGTAACCTGCATCTTCACAGGTATTTCAATTTCACCGGGTCCCTCGTTGAGACAGTGCCCAAGTCGTTACACCTTTCGTGCGGGTCGGAACTTACCCGACAAGGAATTTCGCTACCTTAGGACCGTTATAGTTACGGCCGCCGTTTACTGGGGCTTCAGTTCACACCTTCGAATTGCTTCTAAGCACTCCCCTTAACCTTCCAGCACCGGGCAGGTGTCAGCACCTATACGTCAGCTTTCGCTTTAGCAGGCACCTGTGTTTGTGGTAAACAGTCGCTTGGGCCTCTTTTCTGCGACCTCCTTTAGCTCATACCGCAAGGGTAATCACCTAAAGAGGCTCCCCTTCTCCCGAAGTTACGGGGACATTTTGCCGAGTTCCTTAACGAGGGTTTTCCCGCGCACCTTAGGATTCTCTCCCCGCCTACCTGTGTCGGTTTGCGGTACGGGCACCCACAGCCTCGCTAGAAGCTTTTCTTGACAGCATGGGATCAGTAAGTTCATCAACCTTGCGGTCAACTCCCCGTCACTCCTCAGGCTTCTCGTTTAGCGGATTTGCCTACTAAACACCCTACAAGCTTAGACGCATTTCTTCCATTCATGCGATTACTTACCCTTCTGTGTCACTCCATCACTCAAACGGATGAGGGTGGTACTGGAATGTTTGCCAGTTGTCCATCGCCTACGCATTTACGCCTCGGCTTAGGCCCGACTTACCCTGAGACGACGAGCGTTGCTCAGGAAACCTTAGGCTTTCGGTGGACAAGATTCTCACTTGTCTTTTCGCTACTCATACCGGCATTCTCACTTCTATATACTCCACAGCTCCTTACGGTACTGCTTCGATGCGTATAGAACGCTCCCCTACCACTCATGCCCAAAGGCATAAATCCATAGCTTCGGTTCCGTACTTTAGCCCCGGACATCTTCGGCGCAAAACCTCTCGACCAGTGAGCTATTACGCACTCTTTAAATGGTGGCTGCTTCTAAGCCAACATCCTGGTTGTTTCTGAAGTTCCACATCCTTTGCCACTTAGTACGGCATTTGGGACCTTAGCTGATGGTCTGGGCTGTTTCCCTCTTGACTACGGATCTTATCATTCGCAGTCTGACTCCCAAGGTCCGAGTACAGCCATTCGCAGTTTGACAGAGTTCGGTAACCTATAAGGCCCCTAGCCCAATCAGAGCTCTACCGTCTGTACTTATTTCTTGAGGCTAGCCCTAAAGCTATTTCGGGGAGAACCAGCTATCTCCGCGTTCGATTGGCATTTCACCCCTATCCACAACTCATCCCAAAACTTTTCAACGTTCACGGGTTCGGTCCTCCACGCAATTTTACCTGCGCTTCAACCTGGCCATGGATAGATCACTGCGGTTTCGGGTCTACAACAACTAACTAATCGCCCTATTAAGACTCGCTTTCGCTACGGCTCCACATCTTCTGCTTAACCTCGCTAGTTACTGTAACTCGCCGGTTCATTCTTCAATAGGCACGCCGTCGACCACATAAGGGTCTTCGACTGCTTGTAGACATACGGTTTCAGGTTCTTTTTCACTCCCCTCCCGGGGTGCTTTTCACCTTTCCCTCACGGTACTATACGCTATCGGTCGCCAAGGAGTATTTTGCCTTGGAGGGTGGTCCCCCCTGCTTCCCACAAGGTTTCACGTGTCTCGTGGTACTCTGGATCTCAGCCATCTCGCTCTGCTTTTCGTCTACGGGACTGTTACCCCCTATGGTCTACCTTTCCAGGTAGTTCGACTAAGCCTGACTCGAATTATGCTGGTCCTCAACCCCGAATCAGTAAACTGACTCGGTTTGGGCTCTTCCCCGTTCGCTCGCCGCTACTTAGGGAATCTCACTTGATTACTTTTCCTCTGGGTACTTAGATGTTTCAGTTCCCCAGGTGCCCTCCTCATGCTCTCAGGCATGGGTAACAATGCATTACCATTGTTGGGTTTCCCCATTCGGAAATCTAGGGATCAATACCTGCTTGCGATTCCCCCTAGCTTATCGGAGCTTACCCCGTCCTTCTTCGGCTCTTGGCGCCAAGGCATCCACCGTATGCCCTTATTAGCTTGACTTCGTCACTCTAATAGTCGGTTTACAATAACCTATCATCTGCGTTGTTGTCGCTGTGGGCAT